>NZ_JBFTJI010000001.1:0-893269 GCF_056395345.1 Allobosea sp. 10L422 | reverse complement strand
ATGGCCAAAGAGAAATTCGCTCGTACGAAGCCGCACTGCAACATTGGCACGATTGGTCACGTCGACCATGGCAAGACGTCGTTGACGGCTGCGATCACGAAGGTCCTGGCCGAGTCCGGCGGCGCGTCGTTCACGGCGTATGACCAGATCGACAAGGCGCCGGAAGAGAAGGCCCGCGGCATCACGATCTCGACGGCGCACGTCGAGTACGAGACCCCGGCGCGTCACTACGCCCATGTCGACTGCCCCGGCCACGCCGACTACGTGAAGAACATGATCACGGGCGCGGCGCAGATGGACGGCGCGATCCTGGTGGTGTCGGCTGCCGACGGCCCGATGCCGCAGACCCGCGAGCACATCCTGCTGGCGCGCCAGGTCGGCGTTCCCGCGCTGGTGGTGTTCATGAACAAGGTCGATCTCGTCGACGACGCCGAGCTGCTCGAGCTGGTCGAGATGGAGATCCGCGAGCTTCTCTCGAAGTACGACTTCCCGGGCGACGACATCCCGATCACCAAGGGTTCGGCCAAGGCCGCGCTCGACAACGTCACGCCGGAAATCGGCCATGACGCGGTGATCGCGCTGATGAAGACGGTCGACGACTACATCCCGCAGCCGGAGCGTCCGATCGACCAGCCGTTCCTGATGCCGGTCGAGGACGTGTTCTCGATCTCGGGCCGCGGCACGGTGGTGACCGGCCGCGTCGAGCGCGGCATCGTCAAGGTTGGCGAGGAAATCGAGATCGTCGGCCTGAAGGACACCGTGAAGACGACCGTCACGGGCGTCGAGATGTTCCGCAAGCTGCTCGACCAGGGCCAGGCCGGCGACAACATCGGCGCGCTGCTGCGCGGCACGAAGCGCGAGGACGTCGAGCGCGGCCAGGTGCTGTGCAAGCCCCGGAAGGCACGGAGATGGTGATGCCGGGCGACAACATCTCGATGGAGGTGACGCTGATCGCCCCGATCGCGATGGAAGAGAAGCTGCGCTTCGCCATCCGCGAAGGCGGCCGCACCGTCGGCGCCGGCGTCGTCGCTTCGATCATTGCGTAACGCGTTTTCGTGAGGGGCGCGGGCCCTTCGGGCCTTCGCCTCTACACGTCACGGAGAAAACAAGACCATGAACGGTCAGAACATTCGGATCCGCCTCAAGGCGTTCGACCACCGCATCCTCGACGCTTCGACGCGCGAGATCGTGTCGACCGCGAAGCGGACGGGCGCTCAGGTCCGCGGACCGATTCCGCTGCCCACGCTCATCGAGAAGTTCACCGTCAACCGCTCGCCGCACATCGACAAGAAGTCGCGCGAGCAGTTTGAGATGCGGACCCACAAGCGGGTCCTCGACATTGTCGATCCGACTCCCCAGACGGTCGACGCCCTCATGAAGCTTGATCTCGCCGCCGGCGTCGACGTCGAAATCAAGCTCTGATCCGATTGAACGGGTCCTCTGTTTCCGGCGACCCCGGATGGACATGACCCCAGAAGAAGGTGTGCACCGATGCGTTCCGGTGTGATTGCACAGAAAGTCGGGATGACCCGCGTCTTCACGGATGCTGGCGAACATATCCCGGTCACCGTGCTGAAGCTCGACAGCTGCCAGGTTGAAGGGCTTCGCCGGCGGTATGAAGCGCTGGAACTTCGGCGGTCTGCGCGCCACCCACGGCGTCTCGGTCTCGCACCGTTCGATCGGTTCGACCGGCGGCCGTCAGGACCCGGGCAAGACCTTCAAGAACAAGAAGATGCCGGGCCATCTTGGCGCCGAGCGCGTCACGACGCAGAACCTGCGCGTCGTCCAGACGGATGCCGAGCGTGGCCTGATCCTCGTCGAGGGCGCCGTTCCCGGCGTTGCTGGCGGCTGGATCCATGTCCGCGACGCCGTCAAGCGCGCCCTGCCGAAGGATGCGCCGCTGCCGGGCAAGTTCAAGGTTGCCGGCGAGAGCAAGGCGGAAGAGGCTCCTGCGGCCCAGGCTGAGGAGAACGCGTGATGAAATTCGATATCGTCACTCTTGAAGGCGGCAACGCCGGTTCCCTCGAGCTGTCGGATGCGGTGTTCGGCCTCGAGCCGCGCGCTGACCTCCTCGCCCGCATGGTTCGCTATCAGCTCGCCAAGCGTCGCGCCGGGACTCACAAGTCCAAGGGCCGCTCGGAAGTCGATCGCACCCGCAAGAAGATCTACAAGCAGAAGGGCACCGGCGGCGCTCGCCACGGCGCGGCTTCGGCTCCGCAGTTCCGCGGCGGCGGCAAGGCCTTCGGTCCGGTGCTGCGCGACCACGCTCACGACCTTCCCAAGAAGGTCCGCGCGCTCGCTCTGCGCCATGCGCTCTCGGCCAAGGCGAAGGATGCCGGCATCATCGTGATCGACGATGCCACGCTCTCCGAGCCGAAGACCAAGGTGCTGCTCGGCCACTTCGGCAAGCTCGACCTGTCGAGCGCGCTGATCATCGGTGGCGCCGAGATCGATACGAACTTCGGCCTGGCCGCTCGCTCGATCCCGAATGTCGACGTTCTGCCGGTCCAGGGCATCAACGTCTATGACATCCTGCGTCGCGACAAGCTTGTCCTGACGCGTGCGGCTGTCGATGCGCTGGAGGCGCGCTTCAAATGAGCCAGTCCGCCAAGAACCTCGACCCGCGCCACTACGATGTGATCGTGGCGCCGGTCATCACCGAAAAGGCGACGATGCTCTCCGAGCACAACAAGGTCGTCTTCAAGGTTGCCCGCACCGCGACCAAGCCGCAGATCAAGGCGGCGATCGAGAAGCTCTTCGACGTCAAGGTCAAGAGCGTCAACACGATCGTCACCGAAGGCAAGGTCAAGGTCTTCCGTGGCCGCCTCGGCCAGCGCTCGGACGTCAAAAAGGCCGTTGTGACCCTCGAAGAGGGCCACTCGATCGACGTGACCACGGGCCTCTGAGGGAAGGATCGCCATCATGGCTTTGAAACACTTCAAGCCGATCACGCCGAGCCTTCGCCAGCTCGTGATCGTCGACCGCAGCGAGCTCTACAAGGGCAAGCCGGTCAAGACCCTGACCGAGGGCAAGAGCTCCTCGGGCGGCCGCAACAACCTCGGCCGCATCACCGTCCGCTTTCGCGGCGGTGGCCACAAGCGCACGCTGCGCCTCGTCGACTTCAAGCGTCGCGGCAAGGCCGGCATCCCGGCGACCGTCGAGCGGCTCGAGTACGATCCGAACCGGACGGCGTTCATCGCCCTGATCAAGTATCAGGACGGCGAGCAGGCCTACATCCTGGCGCCGCAGCGCCTGGCAGTCGGCGACACCGTCGTCGCGGGTGACAATGTCGACGTGAAGCCCGGCAACGCGGCGCCCATGGGCACGCTGCCGATCGGCACGATCGTCCACAATGTCGAGCTCAAGATCGGCAAGGGCGGCGCTCTGGCCCGCTCCGCCGGCAACTACGCCCAGATCGTCGGTCGCGACCAGGGTTACGTCATCGTCCGCCTGAACTCGGGCGAACAGCGCCTGATCTCGGGCCTGTGCTACGCCACCGTCGGCGCCGTCTCGAACCCGGATCACATGAACCGGAACGACGGCAAGGCTGGTCGCTCGCGCTGGCTCGGCCGCCGTCCGCATAACCGCGGCGTCTCGATGAACCCGGTCGACCATCCGCATGGCGGTGGTGAGGGCCGGACCTCGGGTGGCCGTCATCCGGTCACGCCCTGGGGTCTGCCGACCAAGGGCAAGAAGACCCGCTCGAACAAGCGGACCGATACGTTTATCGTGTCGAGCCGTCACGCCCGCAAGAAGAAGAACTGAGGTCCGTCATGGCGCGTTCGCTTTGGAAAGGTCCGTTTGTCGACGGATACCTCCTGAAGAAGGCAGAGGTCGCCCGGACCTCGGCCCGAAATGAAGTCATCAAGATCTGGAGCCGTCGCTCCACGATCCTGCCGCAGTTCGTCGGTCTGACGTTCGGCGTGTACAACGGACAGAAGCATGTGCCGGTGTCCGTGTCCGAGGAAATGGTGGGTCACAAGTTCGGCGAGTTCTCGCCGACCCGGACCTTCCACGGCCACGCTGCCGACAAGAAGGCGAAGAGGAAGTAAGCCATGGGTAAAGCATCCGCCCCCCGTGCGCTGCCCGAGAACGAAGCGCTTGCGGTCGCCCGCAACCTGCGCGTCTCGCCGCAGAAGCTGAACCTCGTCGCTCAGCTGATCCGCGGCAAGAAGGTCTCGACGGCGCTCGCCGATCTCGAGTTCTCCCGCAAGCGCATCGCGAACGACGTTCGCAAGTGCCTGCAGAGCGCGATCGCCAACGCCGAGAACAATCACGACCTCGACGTCGACGATCTCGTCGTCGCCCAGGCCTTTGTCGGCAAGGCACTCGTCATGAAGCGCTTCCACGCCCGCGCCCGCGGCCGTGGCGCCCGGATCATGAAGCCGTTCTCGAACATCACGATCGTGGTGCGCGAGCAGGCAGCGCAGGCCTGAGGAGAGAACGATGGGTCAGAAAATCAATCCGATCGGCCTGCGCCTCGGCATCAACCGTACCTGGGACTCGCGTTGGTTCGCCAATAAGGGCGAGTACGGCAAGCTGCTGCATGAGGACATGGCGATCCGCGCCGCCCTGATGAAGCTGCTGAAGCAGGCCGCTGTCTCGAAGATCATCATCGAGCGTCCGCACAAGAAGTGCCGCGTCACCATCCACTCGGCTCGTCCGGGCGTGGTGATCGGCAAGAAGGGTGCCGACATCGAGAAGCTCCGCAAGGTGGTCTCGAACCTCACCAAGGCCGATGTGACGATCAACATCGTCGAGGTGCGCAAGCCCGAGATCGACGCGACGCTCGTCGCCGACTCGATCGCGCAGCAGCTCGAGCGCCGTGTCGCCTTCCGTCGTGCCATGAAGCGCGCCGTGCAGTCGGCCATGCGTCTGGGCGCCGAGGGCATCCGCATCAACTGCTCGGGCCGTCTCGGCGGCGCCGAGATCGCCCGCCTCGAATGGTACCGTGAGGGCCGCGTGCCGCTGCATACGCTGCGCGCCGACGTCGATTACGGCGTCGCCACCGCCTTCACGACCTACGGGACGTGCGGCATCAAGGTCTGGATCTTCAAGGGCGAGATCCTGGAACACGACCCGATGGCCCAGGACAAGCGCCTCTCCGACGAGGGCGGCCGTTCCGGCGGCCGCGACCGTGATCACCGCGATCGCGATCGTCGCGAGCAGGCTGCGTAAGGCTGATCGAGAAGAGCCATGCTGCAACCAAAACGCACCAAGTTCCGTAAGCAGTTCAAGGGACGCATCTCCGGCGTCGCCAAGGGCGGCACGGACCTCAACTTCGGCCAGTTCGGCCTGAAGGCACAAGAGCCCGAGCGCGTTACCGCTCGTCAGATCGAGGCGGCCCGCCGCGCGATCACCCGCGCGATGAAGCGCGTCGGCCGCGTCTGGATCCGCGTGTTCCCCGACGTGCCGGTTTCGAAGAAGCCGACCGAAGTCCGCATGGGTAAGGGCAAGGGTTCGCCCGAGTTCTGGGCGGCCAAGGTCAAGCCGGGCCGGATCATGTTCGAGCTCGACGGCGTGTCCGAGGAGATCGCCCGCGAGGCGCTCCGTCTCGGCGCCGCCAAGCTGCCGATCAAGACCCGCTTCATCCAGCGCATCGCCGAGTAAGGGAGGGCGACATGAAAAGCACACAGCGTCTTTCCGACCTGAAGTCGATGAGCACGGACCAGCTCCAGGATGAGTTGCTCAAGCTGAAGAAGGAGCAGTTCAACCTGCGCTTCCAGCGGGCAACGGGCCAGCTCGAGAACACCGCGCGCGTCACCGAACTGCGCAAGGATATCGCCCGCATCAAGACGCTGCAGCGGTCGAAGGCCGTTGCGGCCAGCGCGTGAGGAGAAGATAATGCCTAAGCGCGTGCTCCAGGGCGTCGTCGTCAGCGACAAGCAGAACAAAACTGTTGTGGTTAAGGTCGAGCGGCGTTATACGCACCCGCTCCTCAAGAAGACGGTTCGCCGTACGAAGAACTATCACGCCCATAACGAGGCGGGTTCGTTCAAGATTGGCGATACGGTGTGGATCGAGGAGTCCAAGCCGATTTCCAAGCTGAAAAGCTGGGTTGTGCTCGACGGCGCCCCTAAGGCGTGAGGCGAGACGGCTTTGCCCGGCCCCGAATCAGGGGCGGGCAGGGCGCCTGAAGGAAGCCGGACATGTCTCTCCGCAAAGGTGGAAACCACTTTTGCGGATCGTGTTTTGTTTTGAGGCCAAGGGGGCGATCGACCCCCGTCAGTCGTAGTCCCGAGCAGCGCTGAGGCCGCTCCGGAAACCGCCTGATACACAGATTGGAAGGATCAAGGCCATGATCCAGGTGCAGACGAATCTCGACGTCGCCGACAATTCGGGCGCGCGTCGCGTGATGTGCATCAAGGTTCTCGGCGGGTCGAAGCGCAAGTACGCCGGTGTCGGCGACATTATCGTCGTTTCGATCAAGGAAGCCATTCCGCGCGGTCGCGTGAAGAAGGGCGACGTCATGAAGGCGGTCGTCGTTCGCACCGCCAAGGACGTCAAGCGCGCCGATGGTTCGGTGATCCGGTTCGACCGCAATGCGGCCGTGCTGATCAACAACCAGAAGGAGCCTGTCGGCACGCGTATCTTCGGACCGGTTCCGCGCGAGCTGCGCGCCAAGAACCACATGAAGATCATCTCGCTGGCGCCGGAGGTGCTGTGATGGCTGCGAAAATCAAGAAGGGCGACAAGGTCGTCGTGCTTGCGGGCCGCGACAAGGGTAAGTCGGGCGAAGTGCTGCAGGTTCTGCCGAAGGATGCCCGCGCCGTCGTGCGTGGTGTCAACCTCGTCAAGAAGCACACCAAGCAGTCGCAGACGTCCGAGGGTGGCATCATCTCGAAGGAGGCCACCATCGACCTGTCGAACATCGCCGTGGCCGATCCGAAGGACGGCAAGCCGACCCGCGTTGGTTTCAAGGTGCTCGATGACGGCCGCAAGGTCCGTTTCGCCAAGCGTTCGGGGGATCTGATCGATGGCTGACGCTCAGCAGGCGGCTCTCTCGCCGCGCATGAAGAAGCATTACGAGGACGTCGTTCGTCCCGCGATGATCGCCGAATTCGGCTACAAGAACGTCATGGAAGTGCCGACGATCGAGAAGATCGTCATCAACATGGGCGTTGGCGAAGCGACGGCCGACCGCAAGAAGGTCGACAACGCCGCCGGCGATCTCGCCATGATCGCCGGTCAGAAGCCGGTCATCACCAAGTCCCGCCTCGCGATCGCCGGCTTCAAGCTGCGCGAGAACATGGCGGTTGGCTGCAAGGTCACGCTGCGCAAGACCAAGATGTTCGAGTTCGTCGACCGGCTCGTCACCATCGCCTTGCCGCGCGTGCGCGACTTCCGGGGCCTCAACCCGAAGTCGTTCGACGGGCGCGGTAACTTCGCGCTCGGGATCAAGGAGCACATCGTGTTCCCCGAGATCAACTACGACAAGGTCGACCAGGTCTGGGGCATGGACGTGATCGTCTGCACGACTGCGAAGTCGGACGACGAGGCGCGCGCTCTGCTCAAGCACTTCAACTTCCCGTTCCGGCAGTGAACCTAAGCGTTCATACGCGGAAACCAGGAGAGATCGATGGCTAAGAAAAGCTCCGTCGAGAACAACGAGCGCCGCAGGAAGCTGGTGAAGAAATTCGCCGGCCGCCGGGCCCGTTTGCTCGCAATTGCCAATGATGACAACCAGCCCATGGACGAGCGTTTCCTCGCTCGCCTCAAGCTGGCCGAACTGCCGCGCAACTCGGCCAAGATCCGCATCCGCAATCGCTGCGAGGTGACGGGCCGTCCGCGTGCGTTCTATCGCAAGCTGAAGATGTCGCGTGTCGCGCTGCGTGAGCTCGGCAACAAGGGGCTGGTTCCCGGCCTCGTGAAGTCGAGCTGGTAAGGAGGACTGGACAATGGCGATCATTGATCCGCTCGGCGATATGCTGACCCGCATCCGGAATGCGCAGCTGCGCCGCAAGTCGCGCGTTTCCACCCCTGGTTCGAAGCTGCGCGCCCGCGTGCTCGACGTTCTGCAGTCCGAGGGTTATATCCGCGGCTACAGCCAGACCGAGTTCGGCAACGGCCGGACGGAGTTCGACATCGAGCTGAAGTATCACGAGGGCCAGCCGGTCATCCGGTCGATCTCGCGTGTTTCGAAGCCCGGCCGCCGCGTCTACTCGTCGGTCGAGACCATGCCGCGCGTGGCCGACGGCCTTGGCGTGACGATCGTCTCGACGCCGCGTGGCGTGATGGCTGATCATGTGGCCCGCGAGCAGAACGTGGGCGGCGAAGTGCTCTGCAAGGTCTTCTGACCTTACAGGCGCCGCTCATCTTCAGGAGAGATCCAATGTCTCGTATCGGTAAGAAGCCGGTTTCGGTTCCCGCGGGCGTCACCGCCACGGTCACCGGCCAGCTCGTCAAGATCAAGGGCTCGAAGGGCGAGCTCTCCTTCGAGGTGCCCGAGGACGTCTCGGTTGCCATGGAGGACGGCGCGATCGCGGTTCAGCCGCGTTCGCAGTCGAAGCGCGCCCGCGCGCTCTGGGGCACCTCGCGCGCCCGCATCAACAACCTCGTCGTCGGCACCACCGCCGGCTTCGAGAAGCGCCTCGAGATCAACGGCGTCGGCTACAAGGCCGCCGTCAACGGCAAGGTGCTGAAGCTGTCGCTCGGCTTCAGCCATGATATCGACTACGAAATTCCGGCCGGTGTCGCGATCGTGACGCCGAAGCCGACGGAGATCGTCGTCACCGGTATCGACAAGCAGATCGTCGGCCAGACCGCCGCGGAAATCCGCGACTATCGTGGCCCCGAGCCCTACAAGGGCAAGGGCGTCAAGTACGCCGGCGAGTTCATCTTCCGCAAGGAAGGCAAGAAGAAGTAAGGACGCCAGCCATGAGCAAGCAGAACGATGTGACTGCGCGCCGCAAGGCTCGCGTCCGCCGCGCGATCAAGGCGGTTGCCAACGGTCGCCCGCGCCTCTCGGTGCATCGCACCGGCAAGCAGATCTACGCCCAGGTCATCGACGACGTGAACGGGGTCACCCTCGCTTCGGCCTCGTCGCTCGACAAGGACGTGCGCGCCCAGATCAAGTCGGGCGCCAATGTCGAGGCGGCCGGCCAGATCGGCAAGATTGTCGCCGAGCGCGCGGTCAAGGCCGGCGTGACGGACGTGGTCTTCGATCGCGGTCCCTATATGTACCACGGCCGCGTCAAGGCGCTGGCCGATGCAGCCCGCGAGGGCGGCCTCAAGTTCTGAGGTTATCGGGTTTCGCCCGGTTCGGCGCTTGCGCCGGCCGGGCGGCATCCGTTTTCAGCTTCCCCCGCGCAATGAGGCACGGGGTTAGGCTCGAGCGAGCGGCGTGAGGCTCAGACCTTCGTCCGCGCAAGTAAGAGGAAAGACATGGCTAGAGAGCCGCGTGAGCGCCGGGATAGCGAGGATCGCGATTCCGAATTCGTGGATAAGCTCGTCCACATCAACCGCGTCGCCAAGGTGGTGAAGGGTGGTCGTCGCTTCGGCTTCGCCGCGCTCGTCGTCGTCGGCGACCAGAAGGGCCGCGTCGGCTTCGGCCACGGCAAGGCCCGTGAGGTTCCCGAGGCGATCCGCAAGGCGACGGAAGCCGCCAAGCGTGGCCTCGTCCGCATCCCGCTGCGCGAGGGCCGCACCCTCCATCACGACGTGCAGGGCCGCCACGGCGCCGGCAAGGTCGTGCTGCGCGCTGCTCCGGCTGGTACCGGCATCATCGCCGGCGGTCCGATGCGCGCCGTCTTCGAGGCGGTCGGCATGCAGGACGTCGTGTCGAAGTCGCTCGGCTCCTCCAACCCGTACAACCTCGTGCGCGCCACTTTCGACGCGCTGAAGAACGAGGACAGCCCGCGCTCGGTCGCGGCTCGTCGCTCGCTCAAGGTTTCGGCCCTGCAGACCCGTCGCCGCGATGCCGGCACGGATGCGGCCGCGGAAGCGTGAGGAGGGATTCATGGCAAAGGCTGAGAAGACCTTCACCGTCGAGCAGATCGGCTCCCCGATCCGCCGCGACGCCACCCAGCGCCAGACCCTCATCGGTCTCGGCCTGAACAAGATCCGCCGCCGCTCGACCCTCCAGGACACCCCCGCGGTGCGTGGCATGGTCGAGAAGGTCAAGCACCTCG
The DNA here is from genome assembly GCF_056395345.1 of Allobosea sp. 10L422. NCBI lineage: Bacteria > Pseudomonadati > Pseudomonadota > Alphaproteobacteria > Hyphomicrobiales > Alloboseaceae > Allobosea > Allobosea sp. 10L422. Next base: position 883,139 of record NZ_JBFTJI010000001.1, on the reverse strand, counting down.
TGCGCGTCGTCGACGCGAACTGAGGAGGGCGACACATGAAACTCAACGAGATTCGTGACAACGAAGGCGCTCTCAAGGAGCGCATCCGCGTCGGCCGTGGTATCGGCTCGGGCAAGGGCAAGACCGGCGGCCGTGGCGTGAAGGGTCAGACCTCGCGCGCCGGCGTCGCCATCAAGGGCTTCGAAGGCGGCCAGATGCCGCTCTATCGCCGCCTGCCGAAGCGCGGCTTCAACAACCTGTTCGCCAAGGATCTGAACGAGGTCAACCTCGGTCGCATCCAGCAGGCCGTGGAAGCCGGGAAGCTCGATGCCAAGGGCGCCGTGACCATCGAGGCGCTTGTCGCCGCCGGTGTCATCACCCGCCAGGCCAAGGACGGCGTCAAGATCCTCGGCGTCGGCGAGCTCAAGACCAAGCTCGCTTTCGAGGTGGCTGGCGCGTCGAAGTCGGCCGTCGCTGCGATCGAGAAGGCTGGCGGCACGGTCAAGATTCTGGCTGCTGCTTCGCAGGCGTGATCCGCGAGCAGGATGCGAAAAAGTGGGAACCGGTTTTTCGCATGAATCCTGCTCTCGTTTTTTGATAAGAGACGGATTCAGCTTCGAGATGGAAACGCTTTGCGCTTCCATCTGGAACCATCCGGCTCTAGCGCCTACATGACGTTTGCGAACGGCGGCCGGGCCAACGCCCAGGCCGCCGTTCGACTGTTTGACGCAAAGCGCACGACCCGAAAACGCACCGCGAGCGCGGCAGGGGATGTGCTTCACTGACTGACTTGAGACCCAAGGACCGGACGCATGGCATCGGCGGCTGAACAGCTTGCGGCAAACCTCAATTTCGGGGCCTTCGCCAAGGCGGACGAACTCAAGAAGCGAATCTGGTTCACGCTGGGCGCGCTCGTCGTCTACCGGCTGGGCACCTACATCCCGCTGCCGGGCATGAACCCGGACGCGGTCGCCGATCTCTTCCGCCAGTCGCAGAGCGGCGTGCTCGGCATGTTCAACATGTTCTCCGGCGGTGCCGTCGGCCGCCTCGCCATTTTCGCGCTGGCGATCATGCCGTACATCTCGGCCTCGATCATCGTGCAGCTGCTGTCCAGCGTCATCCCGAGCTTCGAGGCGCTGAAGAAGGAAGGCGAGCAGGGCCGCAAGACCCTCAACCAGTACACCCGCTACCTGACGCTGGTGCTGGCGGTGTTCCAGGCCTATGCGATCGGCGTCGGCCTGCAGGGTTCGGGCAACCTCGTCCTCGAACCTGGGCCGTTCTTCCTGCTCTCGACCACGCTCACGCTCGTCGGCGGCACCATGTTCCTGCTGTGGCTGGGCGAGCAGATCACCAGCCGCGGCATCGGCAACGGCACCTCGATGATCATCTTCGGGGGCATCATCGCCGAATTCCCGTCGCAGCTTGCCCAGACTCTCGAGCTCGGCCGCCAGGGCGCGATCTCGACCGGGCTGCTGCTCGGCATCCTGGTGATGGCGGTTTGCGTCATCGCCTTCTGCGTGTTCATGGAGCGCGCGCAGCGCCGCCTGCTGATCAACTATCCGAAGCGCCAGGTCGGCAACCGCATGTATGAGGGCCAGACCTCGTTCCTGCCGCTGAAGCTGAACACCTCGGGCGTCATTCCGCCGATCTTCGCCTCGTCGCTGCTGCTGCTGCCGACGACGGTCGCCAGCTTCTCGCAGGCCTCGGGCGGCACGGGCTTCCTGTCGATCATCGCGACCTATCTCGCCCATGGCCGGCCGCTGTTCATGGTCCTCTACGCAGCGCTGATCATCTTCTTCTGCTTCTTCTACACCGCGATCGTGTTCAACCCGGTCGAGACGGCGGATAACCTCAAGAAGCATGGCGGCTTCATGCCGGGCATCCGCCCGGGCGAGCGCACCGCCGAGCATATCGACCGCATCCTCAGCCGCATCACTGTTCTCGGCGCCGGGTATCTGACCATCGTCTGCCTTATCCCCGAGTTCATGATCACCTATGCTCAGATCCCGATCATCCTGCTGGGCGGCACTTCGCTGCTCATCGTGGTGACGACGACGATGGACACCGTGGCTCAAGTTCACGGACATCTGCTGGCCCATCAATATGAGGGGCTGGTCAAGAAGGCTAAATTGCGAGGAGCGAGGCGCTAAATGCGGTTGATTTTCCTGGGGCCGCCGGGGGCGGGGAAGGGCACTCAGGCGGCGCGCATCGTCGCGAAGCACGGCATTCCTCAACTGTCGACCGGCGACATGCTGCGCGCGGCAGTCGCGGCGGGCACGCCGATCGGTCAGAAGGCCAAGGCGGTGATGGATGCGGGCGGGCTGGTTTCGGACGATATCGTCATCGGCATCGTCGCTGATCGCATCGAGGAGCCGGACGCGAAGAAGGGCTTCATCCTCGACGGCTTTCCGCGCACGCTCGCGCAGGCCGAAGCGCTTGACCGGATGCTCGAGGGCAAAGGGCTGAAGCTCGACGCGGTGCTCGAACTCACGGTCGACCAGAGCAAGCTCGTGGACCGCATCGTCCGTCGCGCCGAAGAGGCGAGGGCGGCTGGCCAGCCGGTCCGCAAGGACGATGATCCGGAGGTCTTCAAGACCCGGCTTGAGGCGTATAACCGCGACACGGCGATTGTCGCGCCTTACTACGAGAAGCGTGGCCAGCTGACGGCGATCGACGGAATGCAGCCGATCGACAGCGTCTCGGAAGCGATCGCGAACGCGTTGTCGGTGGCCGCTCAGGGCTGATCCGCAAGCAGCGAAGAGAAATTCGAACCCGGATGGGCGATGCCCGTCCGGGTTTTTCGATTCCGGTGCGTTTTTGCGCGCCTGCCTTTGCCTTTTCTCGCTTCGCCCGTGCGTTGACAGGTGCCGGGCCGCCGGATGTGCTGGACACAAGTCGTGAAAAGCGGCGTGGAGCACCTTCGACCGGGAGGCGAAGCGACCTTCCAGTCCGGTCCGGTGCAGGACAGGGAGCAGGCGCATGACGAGGTGGGGTGCATTGCTGTTCGCGAGTACGCTGGCGCTGATGCCGGCGGCGGCGCGGGCGCAGGATGCGGTCAAGATCGGCATCCTCAACGACCAGTCGGGCAACTATGCCGAATTCGGCGGTCTCGGCTCGGTCGAGGCTGCGAAGCTGGCGATCGAGGACTTCGGTGGCTCCGTGCTCGGCAAGCCGATCGAGATCGTCGCGGCCGATCATCAGAACAAGCCCGACATTGCGGCCGGCCTGGCAAGGCGCTGGTACGATGCCGACGGGGTCACCGCGATCGCGGATCTGACCAATTCGGCTGTAGCGCTCGCCGTCGCTGGCATCGCCAAGGAACGGCAGAAGGTCGCGCTCTATAACGGGCCGGCGACGACGAGGCTGTTCAACGAGGACTGCTCGCCGACCGGCTTCATGTGGACTTTCGACACCGCGACCTCGGCCAAGGGCACGGCGCTGTCCGTCCTGCGCGAGGGCGGCAACAGCTGGTACATCATTGCCGCCGACTACGCCTTCGGCCATCAGCTCACAGCCGATATCGAGGCGATCGTCGCGGCCAATGGCGGCAAGACGCTGGGCACGGTGCGCGCACCTCTCGGATCGCCGGACTTCTCCTCCTTCCTGCTGCAGGCGCAGGCCTCAAAGGCCAAGATCGTCGCCTTCGCCAATGCCGGCACGGACACGATCAATTCGATCAAGCAGGCCGGCGAGTTCGGCCTGGTCGATGGCGGCCAGAAGCTCGCCGCCATGGTCGTGGTGCTCAGCGACGTCCACGGCCTCGGGCTCGACAAGGCCAAGGGGTTGATCACGACGACCGCCTATTACCATGACGCGGACAAGCCGAGCCGCGCCTTCGCCGACCGCTACATGGCGCGGACCAAGAAGATGCCGGGCATGATCCAGGCGAGCGTCTATTCCTCGGTGCTGCACTATCTCAAGGCGGTGAAGGCGGTGGGCACGGCCGCAGGCCCCGCAGTCGCGGCCAAGATGAAGGAGCTGCCGGTCGACGACTTCTACGCGCCCGGTGCAAAGGTCCGCGAGGACGGCCGGCTGATGAACGACATGCTGCTGGTCGAGGTGAAGGCGCCGGCCGATTCGAAGGCGCCGTGGGACTACTTCAAGGTCGTCCGCAGGATCCCCGCGGCCGAGATCATCGCCCCGCTTTCGGAGAGCAAATGCAATCTGGTGAAGAAGTAAGGGCGCACACCGGAAGCTGGGTCATTCTCGGGCGCAGCGAAGCGGAGACCCGAGAAACCCCTGGGAGAGGGGTTGCGAATCTCCTTCGTCACGAGATGCTCGGGCCAAGCCCGAGCATGACGGCGAATATCCAGTCCAACCTCGATGCCAACAGTCTTGGCATGTTTCTTGGTTGCACCGGTTGACTCGGGACGGGCAACCCGTTAACGAGCCGCAATCCGGTTTCATGCGAGCGATGCCGTTGCCTTTGTGAAAGGGGACGACGTCGCGTTATCGCGTGGAGCCGTTCAACGTCCTGCATGAGCCGGCCTCCACCGGACGCGGGATTTTTCCCACCGCTGGGGTGCCATCGGGTGCTTCGGCCGACATGGAGATGAGACCATGGCTCGTATCGCGGGCGTTAACATTCCGACCGGCAAGCGCGTCGTCATCGGCCTTCAGTACATCCACGGCATTGGTGCGGCCAAGGCTCAGGAGATCGTCGAGAAGGTCGGCATCGCGCCCGAGCGCCGCGTTAACCAGCTGACCGACGCCGAAGTCCTGCAGATCCGCGAGACGATCGACCGCGACTATCTCGTCGAGGGCGATCTGCGCCGCGAGGTCTCGATGAACATCAAGCGCCTGATGGACCTCGGCTGCTATCGCGGCCTGCGTCATCGCCGCTCGCTGCCGGTTCGCGGCCAGCGCACACACACCAACGCCCGTACCCGCAAGGGCAAGGCGAAGCCGATCGCCGGCAAGAAGAAGTGATTTCCGCGGGCCGCTTGTTCGGCCCGCTGTCTATACGCCGGCCGGTCCGCTCACGGGCCGCCGGCATCCCCAGCGCCTGGCATGACGGGCGCGCCTGAAGGATGGAAGAAGAGATATGGCCAAGGAAGCCCAGCGCGTCCGTCGTCGCGAACGCAAGAACATCGTCTCCGGCGTCGCGCATGTGAACGCCTCGTTCAACAACACCATGATCACCATCACCGACGCGCAGGGCAACACGATCTCGTGGTCGTCGGCCGGCACGATGGGTTTCAAGGGCTCGCGCAAGTCGACCCCGTATGCCGCGCAGGTTGCGGCTGAGGATGCCGCCCGCAAGGCTGCCGAGCACGGCATGCGCACCCTCGAGGTCGAGGTGACCGGTCCGGGTTCGGGCCGCGAGTCGGCGCTGCGCGCGCTGCAGGCCGCGGGCTTCACCGTGACCTCGATCCGCGACGTCACGCCGATCCCGCACAATGGCTGCCGTCCGCGCAAGCGCCGTCGCGTCTGACGTCTGACCATTGCAAGAGGCGCCCGCAGGGGCGGGCGCCTGTCCGGGGCGGCGTAAGCCGCCAGATGAATTCAGCACCAGGAGTGCGGTCGTGATCAGCAAGAACTGGCAGGATCTTTCCAAGCCGAACAAGCTCGAAGTCAAGGTCGGAGACGACCCGAAGCGTCTGGCCACCGTGATCGCGCGTCCGCTCGAGCGCGGCTTCGGCATGACGCTCGGCAATGCGCTGCGTCGCGTGCTCCTGTCGTCGCTCCAGGGCGCGGCCGTCACCGCCGTCCAGATCGACGGCGTGCTGCACGAGTTCTCCTCGATCCCGGGCGTTCGCGAGGACGTCACCGATATCGTCCTCAATATCAAGGCCATCGCGGTCAAGATGCAGGGCGAGGGCCCGAAGCGCATGACACTGCGCAAGTCCGGCCCCGGCACCGTCACCGCCGGCGACATCAACACCATCGGCGACGTCTCGATCCTCAACCCGGACCTCGTGCTCTGCACGCTGGACGATGGGGCCGAGATCCGCATGGAGTTCACGGTCAACACCGGCAAGGGCTACGTCCCGGCCGAGCAGAACCGCCCCGAGGACGCGCCGATCGGCCTGATCCCGGTCGACAGCCTCTATTCGCCGGTCAAGAAGGTCTCCTACCGCGTCGAGAACACCCGCGAGGGCCAGAACCTCGACAAGGACGCGCTGACGCTGGCGATCGAGACCAATGGCTCGGTTTCGCCCGAGGACGCGTTGGCGCTTGCCGCCCGCATCCTGCAGGACCAGCTCGCCGTCTTCATCACCTTCGAGGAGCCGCGCAAGGAAGAGGCCGTCTCGACCGCGCCGCAGCTGCCCTTCAACCCGGCGCTGCTCAAGAAGGTGGACGAGCTCGAACTCTCGGTCCGCTCGGCCAACTGCCTCAAGAACGACAACATCGTCTATATCGGCGACCTCATCCAGAAGTCCGAGGGCGAGATGCTGCGCACCCCGAACTTCGGCCGCAAGTCGCTGAACGAGATCAAGGAAGTGCTGGCGACCATGGGCCTGCATCTGGGCATGGACGTCCAGGGCTGGCCGCCGGAGAACATCGAAGAGCTGGCCAAGCGCTTCGAAGAGCACTACTGAGCCTCAACCGGCGCGGGAGGCATCCCGCGCCATCCCGCCCGGCTCATCCGAGCCGGAGCATAAGGAACGGCCGTTCCGTGGCACGGCGGCCGTAAGCAACGAAGGAGCCAAACAATGCGTCACGGTTTTCGCGGTCGTCGTTTCAACCGCTCGGCCGAGCATCGCCAGGCGATGTTCGCCAACATGGCCCAGGCCCTGATCAAGCACGAGCAGATCACCACCACCCTGCCGAAGGCGAAGGACCTGCGTCCGGTCGTCGAGAAGCTCATCACGCTGGGCAAGCGCGGCGACCTGCATGCCCGCCGCCAGGCGATCTCGCAGATCAAGGATGTCGAGCTCGTCGGCAAGCTCTTCGCGGTCCTCGGCCCGCGCTACAAGGAGCGCAACGGCGGCTATCTGCGCATCATGAAGGCCGGCTTCCGCTTCGGCGACAATGCCCCGATGGCGATCATCGAGTTCGTCGACCGCGACGTCGAGGCCAAGGGCAAGGATTCCGGCCCGGTGTTCACGGCGGAAGAAGAAGCGGCCTGATCGGCCTCGCTCAAGCGAATCACAGAAGAGGCGGCCTCCGGGCCGCCTCTTTTTTTGTCTGCCTTGGCGGCGAAGCCGTCTTCGCCGCAACACTGCCCCGATCCTGGCGCTTCTCGGGAAAGGCAGGTTTGGCTCTTGTCGGCGGCGCGCGATTGCACGACATGTCGGTACGGAACCGGAGCGTCGCCGCGCGGTATAGCTCCGGAAGAATGCAGCACAGATGCCCCGGTGATGCGGGCCGTCAGGACGAGGATGAGCATGACCCATCGCTTTGCAGGTAGGCCGGCCTTGGCGGCAGCTGCTCTCGCCAGCGTCCTGATGGCCGGCGCCGCGACGCTGCCAGCTGTCGCCCAGCAACGGCAGGTGCCCGAATCGCGCGAGCAGGTGACCTTGTCCTTCGCGCCGCTGGTGAAGCGCACGCAGGCCGCCGTCGTGAACGTCTATGGCGCCCGCGTCGAGAAGCGGCCGCAGAACGCCCTCATGGACGATCCCTTCTTCCGCCGCTTCTTCGGCGATGGCGGCTTCGGCGTGCCGCGGGAGCGGGTGCAGCGTTCGCTCGGCTCGGGCGTGGTCGTCGATGCCGGCAACGGCCTCGTGGTGACCAACAACCACGTCATCGAGAATATGAGCGAGGTTAAGGTTGCCTTTGCCGACAAGCGCGAGGTCGAGGCCACGATCCTGCTGCGCGATCCGCGCACCGATCTCGCCGTTCTGAAGGTCGCCGACACCAAGAACCTGACCGCGATCGAACTCGCGGATACGGACGAGCTTCAGGTCGGCGATATCGTGCTCGCCATGGGCAATCCGTTCGGTGTCGGCCAGACGGTGACGCAGGGCATCGTCTCGGCGCTCGCCCGCACGCAGATCGGCGTGGGCGATGCCCAGTCCTTCATCCAGACGGATGCCGCGATCAATCCCGGTAATTCCGGCGGGGCGCTGATCGACATGAAGGGCCGTGTCGTCGGCATCAACACGGCGATCTATTCTCGCTCCGGCGGCAGTGTCGGCATCGGATTCGCGATTCCGTCCGCGATGGTGCGCCTCGTCGTCGACAGCGCCAAGGCCGGCGCCAAGACCGTGCGCCGCCCCTGGCTCGGGGCGCGCCTGCAGAGCCTGACCGCCGATGTCGCCGATGGCCTCGGATTGGATCGCCCGGCGGGGTCGGTCGTGGCCAGCATCGTCGAGAAGGGGCCGGCCGACCAGGCGGGGCTGCGCCGCTCGGACGTGATTCTCATGGTCGACGGGCTCGCAGTCGACGATCCCGAAGCCTTCGGCTACCGCTTCGCGACGCGCCCGATCGGCGGGTCGACCGTCCTCATGTTGCTCCGCGGCGGAAAGAAGATCGAGATTCCGGTCAAGCTCGTCGCGGCGCCGGAGACGCGCCCACGCGATACTGTGAAGCTGACGAGCCGCTCGCCGCTTTCGGGGTTGACGGTCGCGAACCTTTCGCCGGCGCTGGCCGAGGAGCTGTCGATCGAGACGGGCAACGAGGGCGTCGTCGTCAGCGAGATCGAAGAAGGCAGCACGGCCGCCAATATCGGCTTCCAGAAGGGCGACATCATCATGGCGCTCAACGGCGAGCGCATGACCAATTCGCGTGAGATCGAGACTGCCCTCAAGGAGCGCAAGCGCGCCTGGGAGGTCACGATCACCCGCAACGGCCAGACGATCACCTCGGTCTTCCCGGGGTGAGCGACCTCTTCTCCGCCTCGGGGCTGGACAAGTCCGGCCCGCGCCCGCTCGCCGACCGCTTGCGGCCGACGACGCTTGCAGAGGTGGCCGGGCAGGAGCATCTGACCGGACCGGACGGGGCGCTGACGCGGCTCGTCGCCTCCGGCACGGTCGGCAGCCTGATCTTCTGGGGCCCGCCCGGCACCGGCAAGACCACCGTGGCGCGGCTGCTCGCCGGCCTCGTCGATCTCGGCTTCGAGCAGATCAGCGCGATCTTTTCGGGCGTCGCTGACCTCAGGAAGGTGTTCGAGGCGGCGCGAGGGCGCCGGCTCGGCGGCCGTGGCACTCTGCTCTTCGTCGACGAGATCCACCGCTTCAACCGCGCCCAGCTCGACGCCTTCCTGCCCGTTATGGAAGACGGCACGATCACGCTGATCGGCGCGACGACCGAAAACCCGTCCTTCGCGCTGAATGCGGCGTTGCTGTCGCGGGCGCGGGTGCTGACCTTCAAATCGCTGGACGAGGGTTCGCTGCTCTTCCTGCTCGGCCGGGCCGAGGTGCTGGAGGGCAGGGAGTTGCCGCTGACGCCGGAGGCGCGGCTCGCGCTCGCGCGCTTCGCCGACGGCGACGGGCGCGCCGTGCTGACGCTGGCCGAGGAGATCTGGCGGGCGGCCAAGCCGAGTGAGATTCTTGACGAGCACGGCCTTTCGGAGGTGATCCAGCGCCGGGCGCCGATCTACGACAAAGCGCAGGACGGCCACTACAATCTGATCTCGGCCTTGCATAAGACGATCCGCGGCTCCGATCCCGATGCCGCGCTGTATTATTTTGCTCGCATGCTCGATGCCGGCGAGGACCCGCGCTTCCTGGCGCGGCGGCTGGTGCGCATGGCGGTGGAGGATATCGGGCTCGCCGACCCGCAGGCGCTCCTCCATGCCCGGGCCGCGGCCGAGACCTATGAGCAGCTCGGCACGCCGGAAGGCGAACTCGCGCTCGCCAACTGCGTGATCTATCTGGCGACGGCGCCGAAATCGAACGCTGCGTATATGGCCTACAAGGCAGCGACGCGGGTGGCGAAGGACCGCGGTTCGCTGATGCCGCCGAAGACGATCCTCAACGCCCCGACGAAGCTGATGCGCGAGGAGGGCTACGGCGCCGACTACGCCTATGACCACGATCAGCCGGACGCGTTTTCAGGCCAGAACTACTGGCCCGACGCGCTCGGCCGCCAGCGCTTCTACGATCCGCCCGAGCGCGGCTTCGAGCGCGAGATCCGCAAGCGGCTGGAATACTGGGAGCGGCTGCGCCAGGAGCGCGGCGAGGACTGATCGTCGCCCGCTAGACGGAATGGGCTGGCCGATGACAACTCAGCTTCGGCAGTTGAACGGCAGGAAGGTGCCGGACATGCCGCTGTTCATCGCCATCAGCACCAGCTTGTTGGCAAGCTCGAGTTCCTCCTTGCTGCGGGCGCAGACCTCGGCGCGGCTCTGGCAGTTCGAGGCGAGGAAAGCATCGTGGCCGGCCAGGAAGTCAGGGCCCAGCCCTTGCTTGCCCTGGCGATTCAAGGCCTGCTCGTAAGCCTTTCTGTAGCGGTTGCATTTTTCCGTCGGCCAGTCCGAAGCCGGGCTTTGCTGCGCCGCCGCGAAAGTGCCCCCGATGCTGAAGAAGACGAGCGCAGCCACTGCCCGCAGCAGCGACCGGTGAGCCGGTGCCGCAGCCGAATTCCGTCCATTCATCGCCATCGCCTCTGCCGCCTCGCGGCATCGAGGCGAGGCTTCCGCAGAAGCACAGTCAATTGCGGCGGATTTCGTTTGTGCACGGCGGCGGTGCACTCTATTTCACAGGAATGACTTCCACCGCACTCGTCTTTCTGGGCGCCGGCATCGGCGGCGTGCTGCGTCATGGCGTGAACCTTGTCTCGTCGCGCTGGTTCGGCATGGATTTTCCGTACGGGACCATGGCGATCAATATTCTCGGCTCGGCCCTGATGGGCGTGGTCGTCGGCTGGTTCGCCTTCAGGGCGGGCGAGGGGACGCCTCACGGATTGCGCCTGTTCCTGGCGACCGGCGTGCTCGGTGGATTCACGACCTTCTCGGCCTTCTCTCTCGATGCGGTGCTGCTCTGGGACCGCGGTGAGGCGATGGCGGCGATGGTCTATGTTTTGGGATCCGTGATGGTGTCGCTCGCGGCGCTGGTCGGCGGGCTTGCGGTGATGCGGGGGCTGTCATGAGGACAGGTGGCAAGGGGCCGGGCACCGGCCCCGGACGTGGCGGCAGGCAGCCGCGCGCGGCGGAGGCGCCGGGCGGCAAAAGGCCGAGCCATGACGCAAGGCGCCGCGCCGCCGCCCGGCCGGCCGAGGGCGAGGAGCGGGCTCAGCGCCCGGCCCGCGCCGCCGCCAAGCCGACGCGTGCCGAAGTCAAGGCCGAGACGGCGCAGGTGCTCTCGACCGGCGTGCAGCAGCTCGTGGTGACGCCTGACGAAAACGAGATGCGGATCGACCGCTTCCTCGAGACGCGCTTCCCGCAGCTCTCCTTCAGCCATATCCAGCGCATCGTCCGGAAGGGCGAGCTGCGCGTCGACGGCAAGCGCGCCGACAGCAAGGACCGGCTCAGCGAAGGGCAGACGGTGCGCATCCCGCCGTTGAAGCTGGAGCAGCAGGCAGAGCGGCCGCGCTCGGCCAAGGCCGATGCCGATACGATCGGCTTCCTGCGCTCGATCACGCTCTATGAGGACGACGACGTCATGGTCCTCAACAAGCCGGCAGGTTTGGCCGTGCAGGGGGGCTCGGGCACGACCCGGCATGTCGACGGCATGCTCGCCGCCCTGACCGGCAAGGACGGGCAGAAGCCGCGCCTCGTCCACCGCCTCGATAAGGACACCGCCGGCTGCCTCGTCATCGCCAAGTCGCGCTTCGCGGCAGCGACGCTCGCCAAAACGTTCCGCTCGCGCTCGGCCCGCAAAGTCTACTGGGCGCTCGTCGCCGGCGTGCCGCGCGTTCGCCAGGGCCGGATCTCGACCTATCTCGCCCGCGAGGAGGCCTATGACGGCGATCAGCGCATGGCTGTCGCCAAGCATGGCGAGGACGGCGCAATGCACGCCGTGACCTATTACGCGGTGGTGGAGACGGCGGCGCAGAAGCTGGCCTGGCTCTCGCTGAAGCCGGTGACCGGACGCACGCACCAACTGCGCGCCCATGCGGCCCATATCGGCCATCCGATCGTCGGCGACCCCAAATACTTCAACATCCTGAACTGGGAGCTGCCCGGCGGCATCCAGAACAAGCTGCACCTGCTGGCACGGCGGATCGTGCTGCCGCACCCGCGCGGCAAGGGCACGATCGACGTCAGCGCGCCGATACCGCCGCATATGCGCCAGAGCTGGAATCTGCTCGGCTTCGACGACGCGCCCTACGATCCGATCGTTGAAGCGCCGGACGAATAGGGCGCGCCGCGAGGTGACGAAACGTAAGAGAACAGTTGCGGAACAAACCGCATTCTGTTCTAATTATGTTCTCGTCATCGGAAGGGGGTCCCATGCGTTCGCTTTTGATTGTTTCCGCGTTCCTTTTCGGTCTGGCCGGGGTCGCGCAAGCGCAGACGGCCGCGCCGGCCAAACCCGTGGCCCCGACTACCACGGCTGCTGCTGCCACTGACCAGCCTATCCCGCAGGCGGAGCGCGCCAAGGCGCGGCAGGATTGCCTCTCCGAGAATGTCGCGCTCTCGGGAGACGATCTGCGCGCTGCCATGCGCCTGTGCCTTCAGGCCAAGTTTCCGGGTGTGCGGCTCTACGCGCAGGACGGTGTCACCCGCGACGGCAAGCCGACGGCGGTCGCGGCGCGGGCCGCCTGCAAGGAGGAGGTCGACGGCCGCAATCTGCAGGGATCGGAGCGAGTCGCATCATTGACGGCCTGCTTCAACGCCAAGCGGCCCGATCTCGCCCAGCGCTCCGAATGCCGCAAGGAGGCGCGGGCAAAGGGGCTGGACGGAACCGATCTGCGCAAGGCCGTGGATGCCTGCGCGCGGGAGGCAAAGGGCTGAGCCGGAAGTGAGGCCGCATAGCCGGTGGGACAATGCCATGACGGTGCTGCAATGGCTTGCGGCGCCCGGTTGCGCTAAAGCGCCGTCATGGATCTCATCATCTTCGATCTCGATGGCACCCTGATCAATTCCGAGGCGATCATCCTTGGGGCGCAGTACGAGGCGTTCAGGCGTTGCGGCCGGGTGCATCCGGGCCGCGAGGCCGGGCTCGGCATCGTCGGGCTGACGCTGGATATCGCAATGGCGCGGCTCGCCGGGCTCGACCAGCCCGACGATGTGCTCACCGAGACCTATCGCCAGGTCTTCGGTGCGATGCGCCAGCAGGCCGAGAGCGACCCTTCGCTGGACGAGCCGCTGTTTCCGGGAGTGGCGGAGACTCTTGCCGACCTGAAGCGCCACACCGGGTTGAAGCTCGGCATCGCCACCGGCAAGTCGCGCAAGGGCGCCGAGTTCATCGTCGCCCGGCATGGCTGGGAGGGGCTGTTCGACACGGTGCAGTCGGCCGACGACGCGCCTTCGAAGCCGCATCCCGGGATGATCCAGCGCGCCATGGCGGAGACCGGCGCCGCACCCACGCGCACGGCGATGGTCGGTGACAGCTCCTTCGATATCGAGATGGCGGTGGCGGCCGGCGTGGTGCCCGTCGCAGTATCCTGGGGCTTCCAGCCGGTCGACCGGCTGGTCGCACTCGGCGCCCGGCATGTGCTGGGCGAGTTCCCCGAACTGCCGGGAGCGCTGGGATTGCCGAAGACCGTCTCGGCCTAAAGCACCGGGCCGAAAAGTGGAATCCACTTTTCGGAGAAATCCGATGCTCAAACAAAGAGATAGATCGCCATTTTGCGTCCGATAGGACGCACGGCGATCTCGCATCCGGCCAGACGGCGGAAGCCGCTTTTCGGAGCTGCGCGGATACGCGACGGACATCCCGCTGCGCCGACCCTGCGGAACCGCGCGTCCGCTCGCCGGGCGGCGGCCGCGCGGGGCACCGGTAAGCCAGGAGAGTGCCAGGCCCGGCGCTTGAAACGGGCGGCGACGATATCGCCGGCTGCGGCCCTGCCGGAGCGGTTCCGCGCACAGCAGTAAGATCCTCGCAACCAAACCGACTCAGTTCTGTTTAACCTGAATAACCGTTCAGATTTGCGCGTTAACCACCTGATGCGGGAGGCGGGTGCATGGTGTTCCCACAACAGGGACGTACCGGCACACAACAACGCCGGACAGGGGTTCAAGCATGATGGATCATGAGTTTCGTGAATTCGTCGATCGCGTGATGGATCGTCGCGCGATCGACGATAAAGACGTCAAGATGCTTCAGCGTAACATCTTGAACGACATCGTCGTGACGCGCGACATCATCGATGTCCTGGTGGCACTCGACCGGGCCGTGGCGCAAAGCTGCAAGGCCTATGCGGATTATCTCGTGGCTGTTGTCGTCGACTTCGCCGTGTGGGAGAACCGCCCGACCGGCGTGATCGACCGCGACAAGGCGCATTGGCTGGTGACGACCCTCTCGGCCGGCGAGGGACCGACGGTGACGGCCCAGCGTATCGCCTTCGAGATCGCTCGCGAAGCCGAGCATTGCGACGAGGCGTTGCTTGCCTTCGCCTTCGCCAAGGGCGCAGCCAAGGAGGTCGCGCGGGTCGCTGCCGGCAACACGACGCGGGCTCTGCTCGCGAACTGAGCTGCGCATCCGCGCACAACGGTCTGGCCTATCGCTCACCACGCGCTCGTCCAGGCGTGCGGTGAGCTATCTGTTTGTCAAAGCATCGGGCCGAAACGAGGCTTCCACCTGTCGGACCGATGCGATTGCCGACTTTCGCATCGGTGGACGACGGTTGCGGCGTCCCATACACCCCGGCTATTGCAGTTTGGTCTGAAGCCGGGGGAATGCTGCGCATGTTCTCGAAAATCCTGATCGCGAACCGCGGCGAGATCGCCTGCCGTGTCATCAAGACGGCGCGGCGCATGGGCATCCAGACGGTCGCCGTCTATTCCGATGCCGACCGCGACGCGCTGCATGTCGAGATGGCCGATGAGGCCGTCCATATCGGCGCGGCGCCCGCGGCGCAGTCCTATCTGCTGATCGACAGGATCATCGACGCCTGCAAGGCGACCGGCGCCGAGGCCGTGCATCCCGGCTACGGCTTCCTGTCCGAGCGTGAGGCATTCGCAAGGGCGCTCAAAGACAACGGCATCGTCTTCATCGGCCCCAATCCCGGCGCCATCGCCGCGATGGGCGACAAGATCGAATCGAAGAAGGCGGCTGCTGCAGCCAAGGTTTCGACCGTTCCCGGCTTCCTCGGCATCATCGAGAACCCCGAGCATGCCGTGACCATCGCCGACGAGATCGGCTATCCCGTGATGATCAAGGCTTCGGCCGGCGGCGGCGGCAAGGGCATGCGCATCGCCCATTCGGCCGGCGAGGTCGCGGAAGGCTTTGCCCGCGCCAAGTCGGAAGCCGCGTCCTCCTTCGGTGATGACCGCGTCTTCGTCGAGAAGTTCATCGTCGACCCCCGCCATATCGAAATCCAGGTTCTTGGCGACAAGCACGGCAACGTCATCTATCTCGGCGAGCGCGAATGCTCGATCCAGCGCCGCAACCAGAAGGTGCTGGAGGAGGCGCCGTCGCCGCTGCTCGACGAGGCCACCCGGCGCAAGATGGGCGAGCAGGCGGTCGCGCTGGCCAAGGCCGTGCACTACGATTCTGCTGGCACGGTCGAATTCGTCGCCGGCCAGGACAAGTCGTTCTATTTCCTCGAAATGAACACGCGCCTCCAGGTCGAGCATCCCGTGACGGAGATGGTCACCGGCATCGACCTCGTCGAGCAGATGATCCGTGTCGCGTATGGGGAAAAGCTGGCGATCAGCCAGGAGGATGTGAAGCTCGACGGCTGGGCGGTGGAGAGCCGCGTCTACGCCGAGGATCCGACCCGCAATTTCCTGCCTTCGACCGGCCGGCTCGTCACCTACCGGCCGCCGGCTGAAGGGCCGGACGGCGAGGCGACCGTCCGCAACGATACCGGCGTGTTCGAAGGCGGCGAAATCTCGATCTATTACGACCCGATGATCGCCAAGCTGGTGACGCATGCGCCGACTCGCGAGGCAGCGATCAAGGCGCAGGCGCGTGCGCTCGATGCCTTCGCGATCGACGGCATCCGCCACAACATTCCCTTCGTCGCCGCGGTGATGCAGCATCCGCGCTGGATCGCCGGCAATCTCTCGACCGGCTTCATCGCCGAGGAATTCCCGGAGGGCTTTTCACTCCCCGAGCCCAAGGGTGAGACAGCGCAGCGCATGGCCGCGATCGCCATCGCCTGCGACCACAAGCTGAACCAGCGTAAGCGCAACGTCTCGGCGCAGATGGAAGGCTGGCGCAAGGTCTCCTTCGACCGGCAGCGCATCGTTCAGCTCGGCGCGGAGCGTTTCGAGGGCGAGGTGACGGAACAGGGCGGGGCGGTCGTCATCGCGTTCGCGGGCCGCAGCGTCAGCGTCGCCAGCGACTGGGTGCCGGGCGAGCCGGTCTGGCACGGCACGCTCGACGGGGTGAAGGTCGCGGCGCAGGTCCGACCGATCCTGAACGGCGTCTCGCTCGGCCAGGCCGGCGCCTATGCCAATGCCCATGTCTATACGCAGCGCGAGGCCGAACTCGCGGCGCTGATGCCGGAGAAGGTTGCGGCCGATACCGGCAAGTTCCTGCTGTGCCCGATGCCCGGCCTCGTCAAGGCGATTTCGGTCGCCGTCGGGCAGGAGGTCAAGGCGGGTGAGCCGCTCGCCATGGTCGAGGCGATGAAGATGGAAAACGTGCTGCGCGCCGAGAAGGACGTCACCATCGCCAAGATCCTGGCGAAGGAAGGCGACTCGCTTGCCGTCGATGCCGTCATCATGGAATTCGCCTGAGAGAGAGACGGGACATGCTGAAGATCTGGGGGCGGTTGAGCTCGATCAATGTCCAGAAGGTCGTCTGGGCGGCCGGCGAGGTCGGGCAGGCTTTCGAACGCATCGATGTGGGCGGGCCCTTCGGCGGGCTCGACACGCCGGAATATCGCGCGATGAACCCCAATCGCCAGATCCCGGTCCTGGAGGACGGCGACTTCCACCTGTGGGAGTCGAACAGCATCGTGCGCTATCTGGCGGCGCGCTACGGCGCCGCGGACATTTGGGAAGCGGACGTGGTGCGGCGGGCTGAGGCCGAGCGCTGGATGGACTGGATGCTGTCCGAGCTGCAGCCGGCGCTGGCGCCGGTGCTCTGGGGCGTGGTGCGGAAGGCACCGGGTTATACCGATCCCAAGGTCATCGCCGAGGGCATGAAGCGGGCCGAGGCGCTGATGACGATCCTCGAGGCGCAGTTGACGGACAAGCCGTTCCTGTCAGGCGAGCGCTTCGGCGTTGCCGATATTACCGTCGGTTGTGGCGCGCATCGCTGGTTCAACATGCCTGTCGAGCGGGCCGAGCGGCCGGTGGTGCGGCGCTGGTACGAGGCGCTTTTTGCGCGGCCGGCAGCTCAGGCGGCGCTGCCATTGCCGATCACGTAAGGCGTTGCCGCGGTGCTTGATCCGCGCCGCAGCCCTGTCATGATGCCCTGCATGAACGCTCTGCGCGCCGCTCTGCTGTTATGTTCGCTCGGCGCTGCCGGCGCAGCCGTGGCGCAGGACGCGCCGAGGCCGCGCGGCGACCTGTTGTCCCTGGCGGGCTGCCTGCGCGACAATGGTGCGTCGCCCTCGGCCTGTATCGGAACCGTAGCCATCGCCTGTGTCCGGGCGGCCAGCAGCAATCCCCGCGGAGCCGAAGCGGCCTGTGCCCGGCGCGAGGAAGCGGTCTGGCGCGAACGTCTGACGCTCGCGTTGCAGGTGAGCGGCCGCTCGCTCGATGCGGGCCAGCGTAGCCGGCTTGCTGCCGTGCAACTCGCCTGGGAAAGTTATGTCTCGCAGAAATGCGCGCTCTATGGCGCCAGCCAGCGCGAGGAACTGCAGGCCGGGCGGCAGGCGGGTTGCGAGCTGCGCGAGGTCGCCGAGCGCGCCATCGAGCTGGCCAAGGGGCTTCCGCAGGCGGGGCGCCAGCCGCAATCGCCGCCGCAGATCATCCGCTAGGCGGATCGCCTGTGGCCGTCGTGACCATCGGGCGGCGGATGGTGGCGATCCGAAAGCGCTGGAGTGCCGCCTCCGCCTGCGACTATAGGGTGGAGGGCGGTGGTTGTCCGCCATCCGCCTGAAGCCGCGAGCCAGCAATGTTCTTCGTCCTGTCCAAACTGGTCTGGTTCGTCTTCTCGCCGGTCAATTTCGTCATCCTGCTTGCGGGCGTTTCGGCACTGCTCGCCTTCACCCGTTTTGCCCGTCCGGCGCGGTGGCTCGGGCTCCTGTCGGTGGTTGCGCTCGGGCTGATGGCTTTCAGCCCGCTGTCGCGGATCATCGTCCGGCCGCTGGAGGACCGCTTCCCGCAGCAGCAGGCGGCGAAGGGGCCGGTGACCGGCATCGTCGTCCTCGGCGGCGCAGTCGGTGTGGCGCGGGGCGATGCGGTGCTGAATTCAGCGGGTGCGCGCATGACCAAGGCGGTGGAACTCGCCAGGCTTCATCCCGAGGCCAAGGTGGTTTTCACGGGCGGCTCAGCCAACCTGCTATCGGAAGCGACAACGACGGAAGCGGACGGGGCCAAATTGCTGTTCGAGGGCCTCGGACTCGATCCAAAGCGGCTCATTCTCGAGGATAAGTCGCGCAATACCCGCGAAAATGCGTCTTTCACGCGCCGTCTCGTCGATCCGAAGCCGGGCGAGCGCTGGCTTCTGGTGACGTCAGCCTGGCATATGCCGCGCGCGATGGGCGTTTTCCGGAGCGCGAACTTTCCGGTCGAGGCCTTTCCGGTCGACTACTGGACCAAGGGCGAGCCCGACGACTTCATCCGGCCCTATAGCCGTGCGCACAGGGCTCTGGAGATTTCCGATAACGGCTTCAAGGAATGGGTCGGGCTCGTCGCCTATCGGCTGGCGGGCTATACCGACGCGCTCTTTCCGGCGCCGTGAACTCAGATGTCGTCGGCGGGGAGCGTCAGCCTGTAGACGCCGCGGAAATCGTCGGGGTCGACCGGCCGCCCCTTGCGTGTGATGACGAGCAGGCCTTCCTTCATCAGCTTCACCGCGGCGCGGCGCACCGGCTGCATGAGCGGTCCCCAATCGTCGGGGTGATCGCTGCCGAGGGCGCGGGCCACGTCCATGGGGGAGACCGTCCGTCCCGGCCCCTGCTGCGCCAGCAGCGAAAGAATCGCCCGCTCGATCGCCTCTGCTTCGATGGTCATTGCTGGCTCGGATAGTTGAAGACGCGGGCGGCGTCGGAGGCGAACTGGCGGCGATACATCGCCACGAGCACGGCGCCGGTGAAGGCCAGGAAGGTGACCGGCCCAAGGAACCAGCCGAGATAGGCGAGCGCGAAGAAGAAGGCGCGCTGGCCGCGGTTGAAGTGGCGGCCAGCAGCGATGTTCATTTCGATCGCCTCATGCACGGCATGAGCCTTCGCGACCGCGTTGGGTTCGTCCTTTGGCGGCAGGGCGCCGAGCAGGATGACGCAGTAGTTGAACAGCCGGTAGCTCCAGGCGAATTTGAAGAAAGCGTAGCCGAAGACGCCGGCAAGCCCAATCACCTTCATCTCCCAGACCGCGCGCAGCGTGACCGGCACGAAGGGGAGATCGGAAAAGATTGCGACGACACGGTCGGTCGACTGCAGCAGGGCGAGCGTGCCGCCGATCGCGATCAGCGAGGTCGAGGCGAAGAAGGCCGTGCCGTTTTGCAGGCCGTTCATGACCTGGGTGTCGACAATGCGATTGTCGCGCGCCATTGATTCGTTGATCCAGCGGGCGCGGCGCAGGTTCATCCGCATATTCAGGGTCTTGCCCGCGTGCGGGCCGAGTTCGACGGCATAGTGATAGCCGACCCAGGAGGCGGCGAAGAACGCCAGGGCGATCACGTCCAGATTGCTGAAACCGAGCATGCCATCGCTCTGCCACTTCACTTGCCAAACAGGCAAGCAGCTTGTGCCGAGGCCGCGCTGACGACAAGAGACACGGCATTGACGCTGCGGCGGCAAGCCGCCACGGTGCGCGCGGAATCGGGAGGGCGCAGCGATGCCGCAGACCATCACGAAGGGCTACAAGGCCCTGGTCGCAGAAGCTGAGAGCAACGTCGAGACGTTGTCGATCGAGGCGGCGCAGGCACTCCACGGCCGCGACGACGTGGTCTTCGTCGATCTGCGCGATCCACGCGAGCTGGAGCGGGAAGGGCGCATGCCCGGTGCCTTCCATTGCCCGCGCGGCATGCTCGAATTCTGGATCGACCCGGAAAGCCCCTATGCCAAGCCGGTCTTCCAGGAAGACAAGCGCTTCGTCTTCTTCTGCGGTGGCGGCTGGCGTTCGGCGCTGGCGGCAAAGACGGCGCAGGAGATGGGGCTGAAGCCGGTCGCCCATGTCGCCGGCGGTTTCTCGGCCTGGAAAAAGGCGGGTGCGCCGGTCGAGACCTCCGCCGCCGACCGGAAGGGCTGAGTCTCGAGCCTTGTCCCATATCGTCATCGTTCTGCTGGTTGCGGCTTTTATCTTCCGCAAGCCGCTCGGAAAGCTGCTCGCGCGACAATTTCCGAATCGCGGCAAGCGCCAGCAGGTGCTGGCGACGATCATCGCCGCTTTTCTTCTGGTGATCGCAGCCCGGCTCCTCGCGCTGTTCTGGTGACGGCCCGTCGCCCGTTTTGAAATGGGCGAGGGTGCCCCGTGCGGCCGGCGCATGGGAGGGCGGCTTGCGCCATGCCTACAGATCAGGCATCTTGGCTATCTGGCTCCAAGTCAAGAAAGGGAGGGCTGAATGGTAATCGTCACCACCGCTGTCACTCCCATGCGACCACCTAAACACTAGGTCGGTCTTGCACGAGGCCCGCCAACCGGCGGTCTCCTGAGCCTTTTCCAGACTATTTTCTTTCATTGCCGGAGTCGGCGCGCGTCGTCGTCTCCGCCTGATCCGGAGTCGGTGCCGCCTCGGTGCCGAATGACGCTATGTCTCTTGATAATCAAACCGGGCGGCGGGAGCCGTTCCGGGCCGTTCTCGGCTTCACTTTCCGTCATTGGGCGCGTCAGCCCGGGCAGGTCGCCTGGGTCGCGGGCGTCACCGTGGTCGCTACGCTCGCCGAGCTGTTCACGCCGGTCTATGCCGGCCGTCTCGTCGATGCGGTGGCGACAGGCGTCGACGCTGCCGATGCGGCGCTGTGGGCCTTGGGGGCGATGATGGTGCTCGCCGCCGTCACTGTGTTCGGGCGGCACTTCGCCTATATCGGCATCACCACCATGACGCTGCGCACGATGCGCGACGTGGCGCAGGAGGCGTTCGCGCGCCTGCAGCGCTTCTCGACCGACTGGCACGCCAATAACTTTGCCGGCTCAACTGTCCGCAAGATCACGCGCGGCATGTGGGCGCTCGACCTGCTCAGCGACACCGTCCTGATCGCGCTCCTGCCGTCGCTCGTCATCCTGCTCGGCATGACGGCACTGCTGGCCTGGCACTGGCCGGTGATGGGGCTTGTCGTGGCGCTGGGAGCATTGGCCTATATCGGGTTGACGCTCGGGCTCTCGCTGCGCTTCGTCGCACCGGCAGCGCGGCTGGGCAATGCCTGGGACACCCGCCTTGGCGGTGCGCTAGCGGACGCCATCACCTGCAACCCGGTGGTAAAGGCCTATGGGGCGGAGGCGCGCGAGGATTATCGCCTCGCCGCCGTGATGGCGAAATGGAGCCGCCGGACGGAGCGCGCCTGGGTGCGCGGCACCTGGTCCGGCACCGGGCAGCTCATCGTGCTGCTGTTCCTGCGGGCTGCGGTGATCGGCCTCGTGATCTGGCTCTGGCTGAACGGGCAGGCGAGCGCGGGCGATGTAGCTTTCGTGCTGACGGCCTATGCGGTGGTGCATGGCTATTTGCGCGACGTCGGGCAGCACGTCCACAACCTGCAGCGTTCGGTCAACGACATGGAGGAGCTCGTCTGGATGCACGATCTTCCCTATGGCGTGCCGGACCGGAAAGGCGCGGTGGAGATGGGTGTGACGGCGGGTGAGATCGCCTTCGAGGACGTGACCTTCCACTATGGAGGCCATCACGATCCGCTCTACCGCGACTTCTCGCTGACCATCCGTGGCGGCGAGAAGGTCGGCCTCGTCGGGCGTTCCGGCTCCGGCAAGACGACCTTCGTCAAGCTGGTGCAGCGGCTCTACGACGTCACTGCGGGCCGCATCGCGATCGACGGGCAGGACATCGCCGATGTCACGCAGGACAGCCTGCGCCGGCAGATCGCGATCGTGCAGCAGGAGCCGGTACTGTTCCACCGCTCGCTGGCGGAGAACATCGCCTATGGACGGCCCGGCGCCAGCCAAGCCCAGATCGAGCAGGCGGCGCGGCTCGCCAACGCGCATGACTTCATCATGCGCCTGCCCAAGGGCTACGCCACGCTCGTCGGCGAGCGCGGCATCAAGCTCTCGGGCGGCGAGCGCCAGCGCGTCGCGCTGGCCCGCGCCTTCCTGGCCGATGCGCCGATCCTGATCCTGGACGAGGCGACCTCCAGCCTCGATTCGGAATCGGAGGCGCTGATCCAGCAGGCGATCGAGCGCCTGATGGAAGGCCGCACCACGATCGTGATCGCGCACCGTCTCTCGACTGTGCGGGCCATGGACCGCATCCTGGTCTTCGATCGCGGCCGGGTGGTCGAGGAGGGGCCGCACGAGACTCTGCTGACCCGTCAGGACGGCGCCTATCGCGCGCTGTTCGAAAAGCAGGTCAGCGAATTGGCGAAGGGGCTGGCGGTGTAGCCGCCGCCGGTTCCCTGGCGTCATGGTCGGGCTTGCCCGACCATCACGTCTTCGCTGGCGAGTGTCGCGTTCAAGACGTGGAAACCAGTGTCAACCGAGCGGGCACGAGCTCGGTTGACACTGCTGCGGCCGGGCCAGGCCGCTATCTGCCGCACGGTCAGTTCTCGAAGTAGCTGGTGTTGCGGCCACCGATCACGATGTCCCATCGATACAGAGCCTCGCCATCGACGCCCTTCCCGGCGGCCTGTCCGAAATGCCGCGGTTGCGCTTCACCAAGCAGAATGAACATCGGGTCGCGGGCGAGGTGGGGGTCGCCTTCGAAATACATTTGCGCGATCAGGCGGGCCGAGCCGCCACGGACCGAGACATGGACATGGGACGGCCGCCAGCGGTCGATATCAGGGCGCGCCAGATAGGAGCCGGGCCGAATCGTGCGGAAGCGGTAGCGTCCCTGATCGTCCGTCATCGTTCGGCCGAAGCCGAGGAAGTTCGGATCGAGGCGTTCTCGGACGGGATCCTTCACATGGGTGTAGCGACCCCATCTGTTGGCGTTCCAGATCTCGACCAGCGTGTTGCGGACGGGGCGTCCAAACTCGTCGAAGACATGGCCTGAAATCTCGATGACCTCGCCTTCGGCCTGCGGGCGGCCGGGCGCGATGCGGCTCAGATCGTTCTCGCCGATCTTGAGGCCCGGCAGATCGGTGACCCACGGAACGAAGCTCCGGCGCGCCGCCTGGGGAATGAGATGCAGGCGTTCGATCGGCACGCGCCGTTCCGCCGCCCCGTCGGTCGGTCCGGGCAGCATCAGGCGTCCTCGGTTCATGATCATGAGCTTGCTCCGCCGCTCGTCAGCTCGAAAGGTCGTCGAAGAATGGGGTCTCGTCCGCACCGCGCATCACGATCGCGATCTCGTAGATCGCGGGACCGTCATTCGGTGTGGCCGTCAGTCTGGCGACGAGTCGGTCGCGCCGCTCCGCCGGGAGGCTTTCCAGCAGGGGGTCGCGAGCGTTCGCTTCGGGCTCGTCGTCGAAGAAGATCTGTGTGACCAGCCGGGTGATCCCGTCGGAGAAGATCGTCAGCGTGATGTGAGGCGCGCGTGCGCCCATGCCATTTCCTGCGACCATCGCGCCAGGCTTGATGGTCTTGAAGCTGAACGGTTCCAGGGTCGTCACTAGCCGGCCATACCCGTCGAAATACGGGTCGAGCAGAGGGTGGTCCAGCACGTCGGGCATCCGCAGAATTCCGGCCGCGTTCGCTTGCCAGAATTCCAGCAGCGCGTCGTCGACCGGCTGTCCCTCGCAATCGAGAAGGCGTCCCCGCAGGATGATCGGCTTGCCCTGCGGCCCAACGCTGAGCCCGTGATGGAGCTGCGTCAGGTCGCTCCGGTCGTCGTCGACAAAGGAATAGGGATAGTAGGGGCCAACCGTGTCCTCTGCGAGAGGCGCCAGACGATTGGCGGAGAGAGACGGGCTAGTCATGTCGTTGTCTCCAATTTGGGCGAAAGCGGCCCTCCACCTTCCGAGCGATGATCCACAGCCTCCAAACCAGCCTGCTGCTGTTCGGGAGGACGGATTGACCGGCTGGCGTTTCCGCTCCTTGCATGGGCACTTCGTTACGCGTCGACCATTCTCGATCGCGTGCGCCTGAACGACGGAACGAGAATCATCACCAGCAATGCGGCGGTCGCCACAAGCAGACCAACGCAGATCGGGCTCGCGAAGATCTGAACCTCTCCCCCGGATATGAGCATCGCGCGCCGCAGGTTTTCCTCCATGGCGGGCCCCAGGATGAAGGCGAGCACCAGCGGCGCGAGGGGGCAATCCAGGAGGGTGAGCACGATGCCGGCCAAGCCGAAAGCGGCCAGCATGGCGACTTCGAAGGGGCTGCTGTTCACCGAGTAGATGCCGATACAGCAGAACAGCAGGATCGCCGGAAACAGCAGGCGGTATGGCACCTGCAACAAGCGAACCCATAGGCCGATGAGCGGCAGGTTGATGACGAGCAGCATGAGGTTGCCGACCCACATCGACGCTATCAAGCCCCAGAACAACGCGGGTTGCGCTGAGGACAGATTCGGACTCGGTGCGATACCGTGAATCAGCATGGCACCGGCCATCATCGCCATGACCGAATTGCTGGGGATCCCGAGCGCCAGCATCGGGATGAACGAAGCCTGCGCGCCCGCATTATTGGCAGCCTCGGGGCCTGCCACTCCCTCGATCGCCCCCTGGCCGAATTGCGCGGGCGACGACGACAGTTTCTTCTCCGCCGAATAGGCCGCGAAGGATGCCAGCATCGCGCTGCCGCCCGGTAGGATGCCGAGCACCGCGCCGATACCCGTGCCCCGCAGGGCGGCAGGCCAGGTTCGGCGCCAATCCTCCGCGGTGAGGCGCAATGCGGAGACGGGCTGGGTGCGCCCGCCTTCTTCCTGCGGCCGCGCCAGATTGAGCACGACCTCGGCAATGCCGAAGACACCCATGGACAGCGCCGCGATGCCGATGCCGTCCCGCAACTCGCCAACGCCGAAGGTGAAGCGGTCAAGGCCGGTGTTGACGTCGGCTCCGACCGATCCGAGCAGCAACCCGAGCAGGATCATCCCGATCGATTTCAGCAGCGACCCTTGCGCGAACACGATGGCTGCGATCAGGCCGAGAACCATCAGGCAGAAATATTCGGCCGGGCCGAAGCGCTGCGCAGCGGTCGTCAGGGCGGGGCTGAAGAAGGCGATCAGCAGCGTCGTGATCGTCCCCGCCAGGAAGGAAGAGAGCGCGGCGGTGGCCAGAGCCGTGGCCGCCCGGCCTCGGCGCGCCATCTCGTAGCCATCGAGGCAGGTGACCACGGACGACGATTCCCCCGGCAACCGCATCAGGATGGCCGTGGTGGAGCCGCCATATTGCGCGCCGTAATAGATGCCGGCCAGCATGATCAGAGCGCCGGTCGGCTCGAGATAATAGGTCAGCGGCAACAGCATCGCCATGGTGGCGATCGGCCCCAGGCCGGGCAGGACGCCTATCAAGGTTCCGATCAGCGCGCCGAGAAAGCAGTACCAGAGATTGATCGGGGTTGCCGCGACGGCCAGCCCGCCGGCGATAGAGGAAAGGATATCGCTCACAGCGGCCAGACCTGAACCGAGAGCCTGAGAACGTAACCGAAGAGCAAAGCGGCAACGCCTGCGAAGATCACCGCGACGACTGGCACCTCCCGCCAGCGCGCCTGCGGATCACCGAGTGCAGCCGCCAGGACGCAAGCGAGGCAGGCGACAAACAGGCCGGCGCGCTCCACCAGCAGCCCGAACAGAAGAATCGCCAGGCAGACACCGCTCGCAGCGCGCAACGGGAAGGCTGGCCATCCCCGCGGGCGCCATCCTGCTCCCTTGATAATGAGCAGGAGCCCTGTGACCAGCAAACCCGCGGCGATGGCCCGCGGAATATAGCCGGGGCCCATGTCGAGCGAGCTCCCGGCCGGATAGTCCCGACCGATGAAGAGCGCCGCGAGCCCCAATAGGCCCAGCATCAGCCCAGCCGCGAGATCGCTCCCCGAGCTCGCCGCCTCCGGGCTGGCCTCTGCCAAGCTCTGCGGGGAGACTTCGTTCTGCTCTTGCATGACCTTTCGCTCCGGGAAAAGGCGCCTGCTCTCATTGTGCCTATAGACTAGTTTTATATACTATTGCTAGGCAGGCAAGCCACTCGATGGCATATGCGTCGTGCGGAACGTTCGGGAGGCCAGATGCCCATTGAGACAATCAGGACGGTCGCGATCGACCAGCGGCTGACGGATCCCGAATGGCGCTTTGCGCAGGGGCCGCTCGCGGGGATACGGGGCTTTGCCATCGTCATAACGGACGCGCGGGGCGTGGAGGGCCATGGCTACATCCGCGCGATGCCGCCATGGACGGAGCCCGTCGCCGTGGTGAAGGCGAGCTTCGATCATCTCTGCGAGGGCCTGGTCGGACAGGACGAGACCGCGATTGGTGCCATCATGGACGGGCTGGATCGACGGCTGCATGGCGCGCTGCCGGTAAAGGCCGGAATCGAGTGCGCTTTGCTCGACCTGCGTGCCCGTGCGCTCCGCGTGCCCTTGCACGACCTGTATGGCGGCAAGCGGCAGGAGCGCTTCGCCAATACGCGGATCATTCCCCTGAAATCGCCGCAGCGCATGGCCGAGGTTGCCGTGGAGTTGGTGGAGGCCGGCTTCAGGCACCTGAAGGTCAAGGTTTCCGGCGAGCCGGAACTCGATATCGCACGCGTCCGCGATGTGCGCTCGGCGGTCGGGCAGGATATCGAGCTGATGATCGATGCCAACGAGTCCTACCCACCCAAGCTGGCGGTGCGCACCATCAACGCCATGGCTCGCTTCGGCCTTGAACTGGTTGAGCAGCCCACCTCGGCCCGTGATTTCAGGAGCCTGATCGCGGTGGCCTCTGCGCTCGACATTCCCGTCGAGGCTGATGAGAGCGCCCAGGATCTGCAGTCGATCCTGAGGATCGTCGAGGCCGGCCATGTGGCGTCGATCAATCTGCGCATTCTCAACCATGGTGGCCCGAGCCGCACCGCACAGGCGATCGCGATCTGCCGCGCCGCGAATGTCGACTTCCGCTTCGGCGCGGTGTTCGGCTCGAGCATCGTTCATGCCCATACGCTGCATCTCGCGGCGAGCCTGCCGCCTCCGCGCTTTCCGCACGAATTCTCCGAGATGGCGTTGCTGGACAACGACCTTTTCTCGGGGCTGAAGCTGGAGGCGGGGACAGTCGCCGTGCCGGATGGTGTCGGGACGGGGCTCGTGTTCAACGGGTGAAGCGCCGGTTGATCAATCGAATTTGAGCCCCGCCTTGGCGATGATCTCGGCATAGATGTCGCGATCCTGCGCCACCGTCTTTCCAAAATCGGCAGCCGGCTGATAGGCCGGCTCGCCGCCGAGGCCGCGCAGCTTCTCCTGCGTCGCAGGATCGGCCATGACCCGTGCCAGCGTCACGTTCAGCTTGTCCGCGACTGTTCCCGGCATGTGTGCAGGGCCGACGAGGCCAACCCAGGAATGAGCGACGAACTGCGGAAAGCCGCTCTCCTTCATCGTCGGGACATCCGGGAATTCCGGCGAGCGCTTCTCGTTGGTGGTGGCAAGGATGCGGATCTTTCCGGCCTTGGCGAGTTCCCCGAGTTCGCCGCCGATCATCAGCGGGATATGCCCAGCCACGATGTCGTTCAATGCCGGGCCGCTGCCGCGATAGGGGACATGCTTGAGCGCAGCGCCCGATGCGATGCTGACGAGTTCGCCCGCCAGATGGCTGTAGGTTCCGACGCCGCTGGAGGCATAGCCGATGCTGTTCGGCTTTTGCTTCGCGAGCGCTACGAGTTCGGCCATCGACTTGGCCGGGAGGCCGGGATAGGCGCCGATGAAGGTAAAGCCTTCGATAAGCCGCGCCACGGGTGTGAAATCCTTGACGGGGTCGTAGGGCAGCTTCTTGTCGACATTGGGCAGGATCGACAACACGCCGGCCGAGCAGAGGAGCAACGTATGGCCGTCGGGCTGCGCCTTCGCGACGAAGTCCGCGCCCGTGGCACCTCCGGCACCGGGGCGGCTCTCGACCAGGAAGGGCTGGCCCAGATCCTTGCTGAGAGCATCCGCGATCAGGCGCGCAACGGCCTCGACGCGCCCGCCCGGCGCGAAAGGAACGATCATGCGGACAGGTTTCGTCGGATAGCTCTGGGCGGCGGCCTCCGTCGCTGCGGTGCCCAGCAAGGCGGCGATGATCGCCAGGAATTTCAAGCTCGACGCTCTCATCTTCACGTTTCCCCTCCTGTTTTCGTTCTTGGATCGGCTTGGCGTTCGACTTGGCGCGGCGCCCCGTCGCCACCAGGTGCGAAAGGGTGATCGCGCCCTGCCTTCGCAGGGCGTTTCAGGAAGCAGCGTGCTCTGTCAGCGAACCGGCGGGGCGTATTGCAGGCCGCCCTTCGACCAGAGGTTGTTGGCGCCGCGCGGAATGCCCAGCGGCGACGCCGGCCCGAGATATTTCTCGTAGCTCTCGCCGTAGTTTCCGACCTGCTTGACGATCCGGTAGGCCCAGTCCTTCGTCAGCCCGAGGCCGTCGCCGAGATTGCCCTCGACGCCGAGGAAGCGCTTGATCTCCGGATTGGCCGATTTGAGCTGATCGTCGACATTGCCCGAGGTCAGGCCGAGCTCCTCGGCATTGACCATCGCGTAATGCGTCCAGCGGACGATATTGGCCCAGGCTTCGTCGCCGCGACGGACGGCCGGTCCAAGCGGCTCCTTCGAGATGAGCTCCGGCAGGATCACGAAATCCTGTCCGTTGGCGATTTTCAGCCGGTAGGCGTAGAGCGCCGATGCATCGGTGGTGAAGACGTCGCAGCGGCCGGCCTCAAACGCCTTGATGGCCTCATCGCCCGAGGCGAAGCTCACTGGCTCGTACTTCAGCCCGTTCTTCTGGAAGAAATCGGCGATGTTCAGTTCGGTCGTCGTGCCGCCCTGGACGCAGACGGTCGCGCCGCCCAAATCCTTCGCGGATTTGATGCCCAGCGACTTTTTGACCATCAGCGCCTGGCCGTCGAAATAGGTGATCGCCGAGAAGGACAGGCCGAGCGTCGTGTCGCGCGATAGCGACCAGGTGGTCTGGCGCGAGAGCACATCGACCTCGCCGGATTGCACGACCGCGAAGCGATCCTTGGGGTTGAGCGAGATGTACTTGACCTTGCCGGCATCGTTCAGGACCGCCGCCGCGATGGCACGGCAGAGATCAACATCGAGCCCGCCCCACTGGCCTTGCCCATTCGGCAGCGAGAAGCCGGGAACGCCCGGGCTCGTCCCGCAGATCAGCTCGCCGCGCTCCTTGACCTTCTCGAGCGTCCCGGCCTGAGCCGCCGCAGCCGATACCAAGGCAGCCGCTACCCCAAGAACAACATGCAGTGCCTTCATTCTCTCCTCCCGAACATTTTAAAAAGGCCATAAGACTAGCCTATTGTCACCCTATCGCTCCGTCAACTGGGCGGCCAATGCCGAATCCGAAGGATACACCCCCGGAGCGCGGTGGGTTCAGGAGATATAAGTTTCGATTTTAGTGGGATTCCCCGGCTTTCTGCCTTTGTGCGACACCGCCGCTGCGCTCGACAGGAAAGATCGTGGTTGATATAGGCCATAAAGCTGACTTAATAGATCGATGCCGATCGAGCCGAGAGCATGCAATGGGCGACATGACACTTCACTGGTCTCCTCGATCGCCGTTCGTACGAAAGGTGATGGTGGCCGCGCATGAGCTGGGCCTCACCGATCGACTGACGCTGCGACGCACGGTCGTCCAGATGACGAGGCCGAACCCGGATCTGCTGCCCGACAATCCGCTGAGCAAGATCCCGACGCTGGTCCTGGCCGATGGTTCGGTCCTGATCGATTCCGGCCTGATCTGCGAGTATCTCGATTCCCTGGCCGGTGGCGGCGTCATCATTCCCGCCAAGGGGCCGGAGCGCTGGAGCGAGCTCAGCCGACACGCGCTCGCAACCGGGCTTCTCGACCTGCTCATCCTCTGGCGCAACGAGCGCAACAAGCCTGCCGAGCGGCAGACGGAGGAGTGGCTGTCGAGCTTCGCCACCAAGGCTGCGGCCTCTCTCGCGCGCTTCGAGAGTGAGGCCGGGCCGATCGCGCCGGGACCGCTGCAGCTCTCCGGCATCGCGCTCGGCTGCTGCCTGTCCTATCTCGACTTTCGCTACGCGGATTTCGATTGGCGGGCGGGTCATCCTAGGCTTGCGCAATGGCATGGAGCCTTCCGCCAGCGCCCGTCGGCCGTCGCCACCGAGGTCAGGGACGATGGCTGAAACCCGGCGCCAGGGCCCTCTCAGCCATGTCCGCGTCCTCGATCTCAGCCGGATCATGGCCGGGCCATGGGCGACCCAGATCCTGGCCGATCTCGGCGCCGACGTCATCAAGGTCGAGCGGCCGGGAGCCGGCGACGACACGCGCTCCTGGGGTCCGCCCTTCCTCAAGGACGAGGCCGGAAACCCGACCAGCGAAGCCGGCTATTATCTTTCGGTGAACCGCGGAAAGCGCTCGATTACCGTCGATATCACCAGCCCGAAGGGGCAGGACGTCGTCCGCCGGCTGGCCGCCAAGAGCGACATCGTCGTCGAGAACTACAAGGTCGGGACGCTCAAGCGTTACGGCCTCGACTACGAAGCACTCAAGACGATCAATCCGCGCCTGATCTTCGCCTCAGTGACCGGCTTCGGGCAGAGCGGCCCGCGCAAATCCGCTGCGGCCTATGATTTCGCAATCCAGGCCATGGGCGGCCTGATGAGCGTCACCGGCGAACGCGACGGCATGCCCGGCGCCGGGCCGCAGAAGGTCGGCGTTCCCATCGTCGACATCATGACCGGGATGTATACTGCGGTCGGCGTGCTCGCCGCGCTGGTGAGGCGCAACGAGACCGGCAAGGGCGACAATATCGACCTCGCCATGCTGGATGTTCAGACCGGTTTCCTCGCCAACCAGGCGATGAACTGGCTGGTCTCCGGGCGCGCGCCGGTCCGCGGCGGCAATCGCCATCCCAATATCCAGCCACAGGACGTCTTCCCCTGCGCCGATGGCTTCATCGTGCTGGCGGTCGGCAATGACGGGCAGTTCGCCAAGCTCTGCGAGGTATTGGGCGAGCCGCAATGGGCGCGCGACGCGCGCTTCGCCAGCAATCCGACCCGCGTGACCAACCATTCCCTGCTCGATCCGTTGCTGCGTGAGGCCTTTGGCCGTTTCAACCGCGACAGGCTCATCGCCATGCTCGATGCTGCCGGGGTTCCTTGCGCGCCCATCAACACGGTGCCGGAAGTGTTCGACGACCCGCAAGTCAGGCATCGGGGCATGCTACGCCAATTGCCCCACGCGCTGGGTGGCAAGGTCCCGCAGGTCGTCAGCCCGCTGAATTTCGAGAACGAACCCCTCTCGTTCGATCGCCCCCCGCCCTTGCTGGGGGAGCATACCGACGAAATTCTCCGTGACATCGGCCTGGCCGAACAAGCTTGATGGAAGACAGAATGGGGCGCCTCCACCTCCCGGCCGTCGATGAGCTGACGACGGATCAGCGCAAGGTCTATGACGAGGTCGTATCCGGGCCGCGCGGGCGATTGATCGGGCCGCTGCGAGCGGTGATTCACAGCCCGGAACTCGCCACGCGCTGGTCCAGGCTCGGCGAGTTCCTGCGCTATTCGACGCTGTTGCCGGCCAAGCTCAACGAGCTCGCCATCATCGTCGTTGGCCGCCACTGGAACAGCCAGCTCGAATTCCACATCCATGCGGAAGCGGCGAAGGTCGCGGGCCTGGGTGCGGACTGCATCGAGGCCATCCGGCTGGGCCAGGCGCCGGTCTTCGTCGCGGATGAGGAGCGGGAGATCTATGAATATGCCCGCCTGCTCGTGCAGACCGGCACCGTTCCCGACGACGTGCATGAAGCAATCGTCGATCGGTGGGGACCGCGTGGTGCCGTCGAACTCACGGGCGTGATCGGCTACTACACGATGGTGTCGATGACGCTGAATGCACATGGAATCCCGCTGCCGGACGGAGCGGCTCCGCCTCTGCCCGAGCTGCAGGATGGACCGACACGCTTGCCTGCCTCCATACGCGTGGCCGAGGACGCCGGCCGTGACTGAAACAGTTGCTCCTAGATCGCATCGTGCCCCCGGTTGGAAACTTCCGGCCGGGGCCTGCGACTGCCATGCGCATGTCTTCGGGCCCTATGAGCGTTTCCCGGTATCGCACCAGATGCATTATGCGGCGCCCCTGGCGCCGGCGGCAGCGCATCGCGACACGGAGGAGCGCACCGGCCTGACCCATGGCGTCCTCGTCCAGCCCGGCGCCTATGGCGAAGACCCCTCCGCCATCCTCGATGCCTTGGCTGAAGGCGAGGGGAGTCTGCGCGGCATCGCCGCTGCAAGCGAGCGGGTTCCCCAGGTCGACCTCGACGCCTGGCACGCGGCGGGCATCCGCGGCCTGCGCTTCAACGACATGACCGTGCCTGGTGGGACGGGTCCCTTCCCGGGCTCGGTCGGCACCGAACATCTCGAGGCCATGGCTCCCGGTATGCGGCACAGGGGCTGGCATGCGGAAATCTGGGCCGGGATAGACCGGCACGTCGTGAACCTGCCGCTCTACCGCGCCAGCGGCATTCCTATCGTGCTGGACCATATGGCCGGCCTGCAGATCGCGCGCGGGCTGGGCGATCCGTCGTTCCGGGCGATCTTGGACGCACTTCAAGAGGGCTGGCTCTGGATCAAGCTCGTGCTGTGCCGCTGCTCGCAGGATTTTCCGGATTACGCCGATGTCCGGCCGTTCCATGACGCCCTCATCGCGGCAAACCCCGGACGCGTGGTCTGGGGCTCGGACTGGCCACATCTGCGCCTCGCCGAGCGGGCTCCCGATATCGGGCATCTGCTCGATCTCTTCGCGGAATGGGTTCCGGATGCCGAATTGCGGCGCCAGATTCTCATCGACAATCCCCGCGCGCTCTACGGGTTCTGATGCCGGCCCCGGGCCGCGTTCGATACGGAGTTTCAGATGGCCAACGCCCTTGAATGCCTGACGGTCGACGTCAGCGATTTCGTCGCGACGGTGACGATCGACCGCCCTCCGGTCAACGCGCAGAACCGCCAGTTCCGGGAGGAGATCGTCGCCGTCTTCGATGGCCTCAGCGACCGCGCCGACGTGCGGGCGATCGTGCTGACCGGTGCCGGCAAGACCTTCTCGGCAGGCGCCGACCTGAAGGAGCGGCCCGGTCTGGCGGAAGAGCCGGGCGCCTATCCGCGCCATAACCGCCTCGTGCGCGCCTCCTTCGATACGGTGATGGAGTGCGACAAGCCCGTCATCGCCGCAGTCAATGGTGCCGCGATTGGCGCGGGCTGCGTGCTGGCCCTGTGCTGCGACATCATCCTCGTGGCGGAGGAAGGCTTCTTCGCGATGACCGAGGTCGATGTCGGGCTGGCCGGCGGCGTGAGCCATGTCCGCCGGTTCTTCCGAGAATCCGACGCTCGGATGCTGATCTACACGGCGCGGCGTGTGCGTGGCGCCGAGCTCTACCGGATGGGCGTCGCCTCGCATTGCGTGCCGGCGGAGCAGTTGCTCGGGCTGGCACAGGAGATTGCGCGCGAGATCGCATCGAAGAGCCCTTCGGCCGTCCAGGCTGCCAAGCGCTCCTTCAACGTCACCGAGGGTCTCGAACTGCGTGACGGCTATCGCTTCGAGCAGTCGCAGACCGTGGCGCTGGCTTCCTCCGAGGATACGAAGGAGGCGCAGCGCGCCTTCGCCGAAAAGCGCAAGCCGGTCTTCGGAGGCCGCTAGATGGGCACGCCCGAAATCGTAGCGGTCGAGCACGTTTCCGATGGCGTCGCGGTCGTCACGCTGCACCGCCCGGAGCGTCGCAACGCCCTGAACCTCGAGATCAAGACGCGCATTGCCGACGCCGTCCTGACGCTCGAGGCCGACAGTAATGTGCGCGTCATCGTGCTGACCGGCGCTGGCGGCTACTTCATCGCCGGCACGGATATCGCCGAGATGGAGTCGATGAGCCCGGCCCGACATCAGGCGCTTGAAACAGACCGGATGTTCACGGTGCTGCGAAGATGCCCGAAGATCCTGATCGCGGCCGTCGAGGGCTATGCCCTGGGCGGCGGCTGCGAGACGGCCTTGTGCTGCGATATGATCGTCGCCGGTGAAGGCGCGCGTTTCAGCCAGCCGGAAATCCGTGTCGGCATCATGCCCGGCGCAGGCGGGACGCAGCGTCTTCTGCGGACCATCGGCAAATACCGCACCATGAGGCTGGCTCTGACGGGAGAGCCCCTAACCGCGCGAGAGGCTTTCGATGCAGGCTTGCTATCGGAGATCGTGCCCGACGGGAGCGCCCTCGAGCGGGCTCTGACTCTTGCCAGGACCGTAGCTGCGATGCCGCCGCTCTCCGTCCTGGCGATCAAGGAGGTCGTGCAGCTCGGGCAGGACGTACCCCTCGAGACGGCGCTCGCGCTGGAGCGCAAGGCCTTCGTCCAGCTTTTCGACACGCAGGACCAAAAAGAGGGAATGCGTGCCTTTCTGGAAAAACGCCCACCTCAATTCAAGGGAAGCTGAGCGCTAGCGCAGCTTCACATCGAATTTCACGACATCCCCGCGATAGATGCCCTTCGCATCGAGCACCAGCATGCCGTCCTGGTCCAAGGCCTGCCGATGGACGAAGGCGACCGGCGAATCCAGGGAAATCCCGAGCGCCTCGCTGGTCTCGATATCGGCCGTGCCTATGGTCAGCGTTTGGCGCGCATCCATGATCTCGACCCCCTCGACTTCGGAGACCAGGCGCAGGGCCGTCTTCGATTCGAGATCACGCTGGGCCATGCGGTCGCGAAGCCGTTCATCGATATGGAGATCGGCCAGGAGGAAGGGCTGCCCATGCCGCCAATGACGGCGCCGGACATGCCGGTAGGCCGGAGCGAGGGTCCCGATCTGCCCCTCGAAGCCATGGAGGATCGCATCGGGCTCGTCATGGAGAATCTCGATCGTCGCGTCGTAGTTCGGGCGCAGCAGCCCCGACCAGTCGGTGCCGACCTCACACCACAGGTTCTCCGCCGGCCGCCGGCGCACGAACGTTCCCCGCGCCCGGTAGCGTTCGATCAGCTGCTCGTCTTCGAGTAGGTCGAGCGCCTGGCGGATTGTCGCCCGCGCCACCCCGCATTCGGTCGAAAGCTCGTCGACGGTTGGAATCTGCGCGCCGACCTGCCACTGCCCGGCCTCGATCCGGCGCCGAAACAGCGTGGCGAGCTGATGATAGCGGGAAATGCCCGTTCGTTTGAATTCCAACGGCTTCGAAGAAACGCTGCGGACGATCATGCGGCTCCCAATGCGGCCTGAGATATTCGGCAGGGTATCGCAATACCCTGCAGTTGACGAGCCGGGGGCGCGATATTAATCCGATTAACTAGCTTATTGTCCTTTAGATGCTCGCCCCGGCATGACGCTCGCGCCCGGATGGCTGGTCGTCGCTGGCATGCAGGACGGATCATCATGCGGAATATCATCGAGATCTCCGGCCGAAACCTGGACCCGGCAGGGATCGTCCAGGTCGCCCGGTTCGGGGCGCGGGTGGCTCTCGACAGAGAGGCGATGGAACGCATCGTCCGCGCCCGCGAGGTCGTCGACGAGGTTGTCGGCAAGGGCGAGAAAATCTACGGCTTCACCAGCAGCGTCGGAGCCAAGACCGGCACCGTGCTCGCCCTTGAGCGCATTCCCGAATTCAATCGCCGCCTGCTCCTGACCCACAATATGGGGCACGGCCCCCTTGCCGCGCACGAGACGGTGAGGGCGATGATGGTCGTGCTGCTCAACAGCATGGCGACCGGCTATCTCGGCGTCAGGCCGGTGATGGCTGAGATGCTGGTCGATGCGCTGAACACGGATCGCCGGATCGACGTCCACCTCTGGGGCTCGATGGGCCAGAGCGACATGTCGCCCATCGCCGATCTCGCGCTGGAAATTTACAAGGACCATGACTTCGCCGCCGGGGAAGCCCTTGCCCTGCTGAATTCCAGTGCGCTCTCGATCGGTACGGCGGCTCTCGCTTTCCATGATCTCGCGCGCATGCTCGATTTCGCGACGCTTGCCGGCGCGTTCAGCATGGAGGGCTTCGCCGCCAATCCCTCGATCGTTTCGGAAGCCGCACTGAATTCGCGTCCCTTCGACGGCGTGCTACGTCATGGCCGCGCGATCCGAAACTATCTGGCCGGCAGCTACCTGATGCAGCCCGGCGGGCCGCGTCATCTCCAGGATCCGCTGAGTTTCCGCTCGCTGCCGCTTCTTCACGGGAACGCTGCAGACAGCCTCGCTTTTGCAGGCAGGCAACTCGCCATCGAACTGAGCGCGAGCCCGACCAATCCGATCGTGGCGATCGAGCAACGCCAATTGGTCTCGGTCGCCAATTTCGACATGGTCGCGCTGGCGATGGCGCTGGATACCGCCCGGCTCGCCATGGTGCCGGTGGTAACCAGCTCGACCGAACGGCTGGCCAAGCAGGCGGACTCATTCTGGTCGGGCTTGAGCGTCGGCCTGATCGAGGAAGACGGCGTCGGCCTGCCGGGCTTCAACGGCCTCGCGCAGTTTCACAAATCGATCACCTCGGAGGCACGGCTTCTCGGCGCTCCCGTGGTGAGCGAAATCGCGAGCTCCAGTCATTCCAACGGCAATCTCGATCGCGCCAGCATGGCTGGACTTGCAGCCCGCCGTACGGCGGACATGGCCACACTCTGCCGCTCCATCTTCGGCATGGAACTCATGGTGGCGGCGCAAGCCGTCGAGATGCGAAGGGCCAAGCCACTCGGCCTAGCAACTTCTGAGCTCCTTGCGTTCGTCAGACGCGCCGTTCCCTATGCAGGCGCCGGGCAACGCGTGCCTCATGCTGGACAACTGATCGACTACCTCGCTGCAAACGATGCCGAAATCGACCGCCTAATCGGAATGGCCTAACTATCGCAAGGGCATGTCCGCTTTCGGGAATTCAGCCAATATTCGGAAGTGGCGCATTTTGCATGGAAGTGAGGAGGGCAGTTGTGCCCTCCTCAGACATTGGGAAAGCCCAGTTCCGGGCCCGAATAGACGATCTGCTCAAGGTACGACACCAGGGTGAAGCGCCTTCAAATTTCGACATAGGCCAGGGCCCGCAGTGGCAAGGTATCCCGCCCCGAGCTGGACATGCCTAAGGGGAACTACGCGATGCGAGATAGTGATCGATGCTCGCGCGGGTTCCTGATTGCCAGATTCTCTGCAGTGTTCGGCCGAACGCTTCCCGGAAGCGTCGATCGTCCGGCAAGTTTCCATAGATGTCCGGCATCTGCAGCCAGGCTTCCGGTTCGAGGCGTGCTCGTCGTGCTTGGGCGTTGAGCCGCGCCCAACTGGGGTCATTCGGCGCGATGGCTTGTCCGCTTTCTGTTTCGCCAAAGCAGTAGCGGCACCACAGGGCACTCACCAATGTGAGACCGTCAATTGGCCCCCCCGCCTGCAAGGCATCGCGCAGCGTCGGCAGGATAAATTTCGGCTGGCGGTTGGAGCCGTCGAGGCAGAGGCGACGGATGGTGTCACCGATCTTCGGATTGGCGAAGCGCCGTTCGATCGTGCGCTTGTAATCGGCGAGATCGGTATCGGGGACAGGGGGGACGACGGGAATGACTTCGTCGTCGAGAAGTGCGGACAGGAAGCGGGCGATCTGGGCGTCTTGCATCGCATCGTGGACGAAATGGACGTCGAGCAGGCCGGCGGGATAGGCGATCGCTGCGTGGCCGCCGTTGAGGATGCGGATCTTCATCAGCTCGAACGGCGCGACATCGGCGACGAACTGCACGCCGACCTCTTCGAGGCGAGGGCGCCCGGCCGGGAAATTGTCCTCCAGCACCCATTGCCGGAAATCCTCGCAGAAGACCGGGCGGCTGTCGTCGATGCCGAAATCGTCGCGCAGCGCCTTGCGTTCGCGCTCTGACGTCGCCGGCGTGATGCGGTCGACCATACCATTCGGGAAGGCCACGTTCTCGCGGATCCAGCGCGCGCCGTCGGGGGTGACGAGATCGACGAGGCCGGCAACGGCGTCCACAGTGACGTGGCCGTTGCCCGGCAGGTTGTCGCAGGACATCACCGTGAAGGCCGGCAGGCCGGCCGCGCGCCGCCTTAGCAGTCCGGCGGCGATCAGGCCGAAAGCGGTCTTCGGCGAGACAAGGCGATCCGCCGCATCGGCGACGATGTCGGGATGGCCGGGATCGAAAGCCTGCGTCGCCGGGTCGATATAATAGCCGCCTTCAGTCACGGTCAGCGAGACGATGCGCGTGCGGGGATCGACCAGGCGCTCGATGATCACGGCACTGTCGCCGGGGGGCACGAAATCGATCATCGCGCCGGTGACGCGCGCCTGCGAGTGCTGGGCTTCCTGCGTTACCACCGTGGTCAGGAAATCCTGCGCGGCGAGATCGCGGCCCATCTCGGCGTCGCTTTCGCGCACGCCGGTGCCGACGATCGCCCAGTCACGATCAAGTCCGCACTCGAACAATTCGTCGAGATAGGCGGCCTGATGGGCGCGGTGGAAATTGCCGACACCGATATGGACGAGGCCGGGGCTCAACTCGTCTGCATAGTAGCGGGGGACGCGTATGGACGGCCCGAGCTGTCCGAGCGTGGCGCGAGACAGGCGCACCGCCATCTCTCAGCCCTTCCTCGCAGCGCGCAATTGCAGGGCGAGATCGGGGCGGTCGCTGGTGATCTGCGAGATTGGCTGGCCGAGCCAGAAATCGAGTTCGCCCACGGTATTGGGCACCCAGGCGCCGAGCTTGTCGCGGCCGACGATGCCGACGGCGCGATCGACGCTCAGCCGCAGGAGCGACTGCTCGACCGCGACGATGCAGCCGAGATCGACGAAACGCTGCAAGATGCGATCGACGCCGCCGAAAGCCTCGCAGGAGCGGCGGTCCACCGAGGCGAGCCT
Organism: Allobosea sp. 10L422; assembly: GCF_056395345.1. NCBI lineage: Bacteria > Pseudomonadati > Pseudomonadota > Alphaproteobacteria > Hyphomicrobiales > Alloboseaceae > Allobosea > Allobosea sp. 10L422. The sequence continues at coordinate 844,074 of NZ_JBFTJI010000001.1, read as the reverse complement.
GCGCATGGCGGGCGCCTTGGCCCTGATGTCCTCGATAACCTCCGGGACGAAGCAGGTCAGCACGATGCGCGACGCCATCTTGCGGGCTTCGACCAGCGCGATGACCTTGTCGACCAGTCCGGGATAGGGATTGCCGAAGGCATCCATCTTCATCTCGATCTCGAGCTCGATCCCAGTCGGACCGAAGATGTCGAGCACCTCCGACAGCGTCGGGATCGTCTCACCGAGCGTGTCGTCAAGCTTCACCTTGGCGATGGCCTCGCGCGAGAGATTCGCGACCGGCCCCTTGTGATCGGTGGTGCGATCGAGCAGCGGGTCATGGATCACCATGATCTCGCCATCGCTGGACAGGTGGACGTCGAGCTCGACCGCGTCGACGCTCAAGGCGCAGACATTGCGGAAGCCGCTCAGGCTATTCTCCGCCCAGATGTTGCGCGCGCCGCGATGACCGATGATCCGCATGTCGATGAGCCCTGCTTGCCTATTGGTCGGTTACTTGCCGCTATCCACCAGCCCCTTCACGAACCAGCGCTGGAGGGCGAGGATGACGAGGGTCGGCGGCAGCATCGTTAGCAAGGCCGCATTCATGAGGAGATGCCACGTCGGCAGCGAGTCGCCCTGCGGCATCAGCTTCTTTAGCCCGATTACTGCATTGGCCATGGCGGGCTCGGTGGTGAGCAGCAGCGGCCAGAGATACTGGTTCCAACCCATCAGGAAGAGGATGATCGCAAGCGCCACGATGTTCGAGCGCGAGAGCGGCAGCAGGATCAGCCGGAAGAACTGCCAGGGCGTCGCGCCGTCGATGCGCGCGGCCTCGCAGAGCTCGTCGGGGATGGTGAGGAAGAACTGGCGGAACAGGAAGGTCGCGGTGGCCGAGGCGATCAGCGGCAGGATCAGGCCCGAATAGGTATTGACGAGGTTCCAGTCGAGGTCGACCAGCGCCCGGATGCCGAGCCAGGAGCCGAGGATGTTGAGCGGCAGGGCGACATTCGCGGCAGATTCGTAGGTTGGCACGATGCGCACCTCGATCGGCAGCATCAGCGACATAAAGATCAGCCAGAAGGCGGTCATCCGGAAGGGGAAGCGGAAATAGCTGACGGCGAAGGCCGCGATGACCGAAACGGCAAGCTTCCCGACGGTGATGCCGGTGGCGATGACGAAGGAGTTGAGCAGCAGCCGGCCGAAATTGGCGCTGCTCAGCACGGTCTGCATGTTCGCGAAGAACTGGCTGCCGGGCAGCCAGGACATCGGCACACGCATGATCTCGGCCTGCGAGAGAGAACCGGTGACGAAGACAAAGTAGATCGGCAGGCAGACGAGCGCGGCCCCTGCGAGCAAGATGAGGTGGCAGATCGCGTCGATGACGGGTGTGCGCTCGTTCATCGCCGCCCTAGACGCTGTAGTTGACGCGGCGCTCCACGAAGTGGAACTGCGTGAAGGTCAGGAAGAGGGCTAGCGCCATCAGCACCACAGATTGCGCGGCGGAGGAGCCGAGATCGAGCGTGACGAAGCCGTCCTGATAGACCTTGTAGACAAGGATCGAGGTAGCGCCGGCCGGGCCGCCGCGCGTGGTCGCGTCGACGATGGCGAAGGTCTCGAACAGCCCGTAGACGAAGTTGATCACGATCAGGAAGAAGAGCGTCGGCGTGATCATCGGCAGCGAGATGCGCAGGAAGCGCTGGATGGGCCCCGCGCCGTCGAGATAGGCGGATTCGAGGATAGACTGGGGCACCGACATCAGCGCCGCGACCAGAAAGATGTAATTGTAGCAGATGTGCTTCCAGGACGCCGCCATGACGATCAGGGCCAGAGCGTGCCAGGAGTTGCGGTTCGGGTCCCAGTCCAACCCCAGGACCTGCAGCATGTGGGCGACGGGGCCGACGCGGGGGTTGAACAAGAAGGCCAGCATGATGCCGGCGATCGCGGGCGCAATCGCATAAGGCAGCAGCAGCACGGTGCGATAGGCGCCGCGGCCGCGCAGGATATGGTTGGAGGCGAAGGCGAGCAGCAGCGCGACCGACAGGGTCAGCGCGCTCTGCATGATTGTGAAGATCAGCGTGACCTGCGCCGACGACCAGTAGACGTTGCTGCGGAAGAGCCGCTCGAAATTCTGGAAGCCGACCCATTGGGTCGTGGCGCCGAACGGGTCCGTCAGCTGGAAAGCCTGGATCAGCGCCCTGATCGAGGGGATGAAGAAGAACAGCAGCAGGATGAAGAGCTGCGGCGCGAGCAACCAGAAGGGCAAGCGCCATTCCTTGAAATGCGCGCGCTTCAGTCCGCTTTCGCCTTGCGCATCGCCGGCGCCCTTCAGGAACAGGTGCCGCAGCGGCGACCGGAGGCGCAGGCCGCCCAAGCCTGCTGCCGTTGGAAGGCCAGGTGCCTTATTTCTTGCCAGCATTGAGCTGCTCGTAGCGGCGCAGCGACTCGTTACCGCGGGAGACCGCATCGTCGAGTGCCTGCTGCACGGGCTTCTTGCCGAGGAATGCCGCCGAAACCTCTTCCATGATGGCGACATTGATCTGGTTGCTGTTGCCGATGCGGAAGCCGAGCGAATTGTCGCTGGGCGTGCCGCGCATCAGCTGCACCACGGCGATCTCGCGCGTCGGGTTCTTTTGGTAGTAGCCCTCAGCCTTTGCAGCTTCGTAAGCCGCGGTCGTGACCGGGACATAGCCCGTCGCCTGGTGCCACCAGACCTGCGTGTCGGTCCTGGCGAGGAAGTCATAGAAGGCGGCGATCGCCTTGTACTTCTCCGGCGTATGGCCCTTGAGGGTCCAGAGAGCGGCGCCGCCGATGACGCTGTTCTTCGGCGTTACGCCCTGCTCGTACGGCAGCTCGGCTGCGCTCCAGTCGAATTTCGCGGCCGCGACGACGGCGGCATGCGAGGCGGTAGAGGCGATGATGGTCGAGCACTCGCCGGAGGTGAAGAGCTGGATCGGGATGATGCCCTGGCCGGCGAGCTGCATGACGCCGGACGATACGAGGCGCTTCATGCGCTCGACGTGGCCGACGAGCTTGCCCTTGTTAAAGACAAAATTGGTGTCGAGCCCGTCCATGCCGTTGCGCTTGGTCGCATACGGGATGTCGTTCACGGCGCTGTAGTTCTCGAGGAAGCTCCACTCGTAGTCGCCGGGGAGCACCATCGCGCATTTTGACACGCCCTTGGCTTTGATTGCGTCGAGCTGCGGTTCCAGCTCCTGCCAGGTCGTGCCGGGCTTGTCGAAGCCGGCGGCTTTGAAGTGGTCACGGTTGTAGAAAAGGATCGGCGTGGAGGAGTTGAACGGCATCGCCTGCAGCTTGCCGTCGATCGCATAGTAGCTGACGACCGGCGCGATGAATTTCGAGGTATCGATCGGATGGCCTTGCTGCGCCATCAGTTCGCTGGTCGGGAGGATGGCGCCGGAATTGACCATGGTCAGGAAGGAGCGCTCGTTCGACTGCACGATCTCGGGCTGGCGCTTGGCGCGATAGGCCGCGATCGTGCCGTTCAGGACCTCGTCATAGGTGCCCTTGGCGATAGCCTTGACGACATAGTCCTTTTGCGAGTCGTTGAACTTCTTGACCAACTCGTCGACCCGCTCGCCAAGCGCGCCACTCATCGCGTGCCAGAACTCTATTTCAGTCGCTGCCTGCACCGAGCTGAGCCCTGCCAAGAGCAGAGCGCCCGCACCCGCCAACGCACCATAGAAAGGTCGCATGCAAAGCCTCCCTCATCAGTTTTTTTGCGAGCATATGCTCTTTGTTGAAGCATATGCTCGCACACTGGCTTCTCATGTCAACTCTTGGCGACAAGCGGACGGCGGTTGCGCGGTGACCGGTGCGCGAGCGGGGAATGGTCGGCCTGGGGAGTGGAGTTAGTCCGCGAGCAGGGCGCGGGCGGTACCCTCGTCGGTAACGAGACCGTTGACGATCTTGCCGGTCAGTGCGGCCCGTAGCGGCGCGACTTTGGCCTGACCCTGGCCGATGCAGATGCGCAGGCGGGCGCTGCCCGGCTCCGGCGGCACGCTGGTGACGCGCAGGTTGGTGCCGCGGTCGAGAAAGCGGCCTTCGGCGTCGAACACCCACCCGGTCACTTCACCAACGGCGCCATGGCGAACCATTTCGAGCAATTCGCTGCGGGTCATGAAGCCGTCCCGATAGAGCACGGCATCTTCCCCGATCTGGCTGATGCCCATCAGCCAGAGATCCGCCTCGCCGGCGATGGCGCGGATACGCCGGATCGACTCGATCTCGACGAGCTGGGCGCGCTCCTCGGGACTCGACACATAAAGTGGCAGCGGCATCGGGAAATGCTGCGCCTTGGTGATCTCGGCGAGCTTGACCAACGTGTCGAAGGGACTGGCCGAGCCATCGGGGGAAATTGTGCCGACCAGCGAAACCAGCCGGTGGAGCGGGCAGGACATCGGGGGGACGCGCTCGATGCTGGCACGCATCGAGCGGCCGGTGCCGAGTGCCATGACCAGCGATTTGCGCGAGCGCAGCCAGCGCTCGATCAGCACGCCGCCGAGCGCGGCGATGCCGGCCGCGCCGGTTTCCGTCGAGCCGTCGGAGGGGGCGACGTCGCAATGCAACAATTCGAAACGGTCGCGCAGCCTGGCGGCGAGATCCATGCAGGTGCTGATCGGATGATTCATACGGAAGCTGATCAGGCCCTCGCTGCGGCAGAGCGAGACGAGGCGCTGGGCCGCCGGGCGCGAAATGTTCAGCGTTTGCGCAATATCGTCCTGCGTGCGCCCTGCAATATAGTAGAGCCAGCCGGCCCGAGCTGCGTCGTCGAGGCGGGTGTTGTCGTTCTCGGCCATCGCGTTCTCAGTGAGGCGCCGGCGCGAGCGCGAGCTCCCGCCAGGATTCGAAAAGGCGATCGGCTCCAGCTGCCAGAAGTGCCTGGCGCTGATCCAGTACGGCGAAATGGCTGCCGGCAGCGAGGCCATAGGCGGTCATCCCCGCCGCTTTCGCCGCGGTCACGCCGCTGACGCTGTCCTCGATCACCAGGCAGCGCTCCGGCGCGACGCCGCGCTCGCTCGCGGCAAGAAGAAAGAGGTCCGGTGCCGGCTTGCCGCGCCGCACGCGCGTCGTGCTGAAGATCCGTCCCTCGAACAGGTCCCAGAGCCCGGTCTGGCGCAGGCAGATCTCGATGCGTTCCTCATCGCTCGACGAAGCCACGCAATAGTCGCCGCCGAAGGCTGCGACGGCATCGCGGACGCCATCGACAGGCTGGAGATCGCTCCGGAAGGCTGCGAAAAGCTGCGCCCGCCAATTCCGCGTAAAGTCAGCCGAGGCCGGGCGGCCGGTCATTCGCTCGTAATCCTCGACAACGGCGCTGGCCGGCCGCCCGAGATAGCGGCGCATGACCATCTCCAGATCATAGCGCGAGTCGAAGGGCGAGAGAATATCGACGAGGGTTCGGCAACTGATGGTTTCGCTGTCGACGAGTACGCCGTCGCAGTCGAGGATGACAAGGTCGAAGGGCGGGAGCGGAGGGGGCATCGGGCAACAGTCAGTTCGAACGAATGCTCACATGAAGAGCATTCGTCCGACCGCCTGTCAAACTCTCCCCCGTTAGCGCAGCGTGCGGTTGACCTCCACGGCGCGCCGCCAGACCGCGTAGCGCTCGGCATAGGCCGCAGCCCTCCCGGGGTGCGGCGTGAAGATAGCGGCTTCGCCAGACGGCCGCGTACAGATCGCTTCCGGGCTTTCGCCGGTGCAGGCAAGGCGGGCCAGGCGCGCAGCCCCGAAGACGGCGCCGGTCTCGGCCTTGTGGTAGCGCTTGAGCGGCAGGTTCAGCACGTCAGAGAGGATAGACAGCCAGGTATCCGAACGTCCCCCGCCTCCGATCACCATGGCTTCCTCGATTGGCGAGGCTTCAGCTTCCAGTGCCTCCTTGCCATCCTTGAAGGCAAAAGCAACGCCCTCCAGCACGGCCTGGGTCATCGCCGTGCGATCAGTCTCGTGGCCGAGGCCGATGAAGCTGCCGCGCATCTGCGGGTCGTTGTGCGGTGTGCGTTCTCCCGACAGATAGGGCGTGAAGAGCATCGGTGCCGGGCGCTGCAACTGCGGGCCGAGTTCCTGCAGCAGCGCCGCCTCTGTTCGCCCGGAGATCGACGCCCACCAGCTCAGGCTGGCGGCAGCCGAGAGATGGACTGACATCTGGTGCCAGCGCTCCGGCAAGGCATGGCAGAAGGCGTGGACGGCGCTGCCGGCGCGGGGTTCGAAACCCGCCGTCGTGCGCCACAAGACGCCGGAGGTGCCAAGGGAAAGGAAGCAGCTACCGGGTGCCACGGCGCCCAGGCCGACAGCTCCGGCGGCGTTGTCACCGCCGCCTCCGGCGAAGCGGGGTGGCGCGTTGAAGCCCAGCTCCCGGCTGAGCTCTGCCCGCATGCGGCCCGCCGGCTGCGACCCTTCGACAAGCTCAGGCATGAAGCTGCAATCGAGCTCGGTCGCGGCCAGCATCCGGTCCGACCAGTCGCGGCGGCCGACATCAAGCCAGAGCGTTCCGGACGCATCGGACATGTCCTCGATCGCGTCACCGGTCAGCGCGAGCCGCAGATAGGCCTTCGGCAAGAGAATCCGGCGGGTTCGCCGGAAGATGTCGGGCTCGTGCCTGCGCACCCATAGAAGCTTGGGCGCGGTGAAGCCGGGCATGGCGATATTGCCGGTGATGACGCGGGAATCAGGCTCCCTCGCTTCGAGCTCCGCGCATTCCGCCGCGGCGCGGCCATCGTTCCAAAGAATGCATGGGCGCAGTGGCTCATCATGCTTATCCAGCAGAACCGCGCCGTGCATCTGTCCGGAGAGGCCGATGCCGGCGCAGCGGCGAAAGGCTTCGGGAGCAGCGCCCTTCAGGCTGCGCAGCGCATCCAGCGTCGCGGCGATCCAGTCCGCGGGATTCTGCTCCGACCAGAGCGGGAAGCGGCGAGCGACGGCAAGCTCTCGCGTCGCCGTGGCGAGCACGTGCTGCCGGTCATCGACCAGCACTGCCTTGACGGATGACGTTCCGAGATCGATGCCGATGAAGGTCACAACAAGGCCTGCGGTTCAGCGATGTTCTTCAGGCAAGCGGCCCGGATAGATCATGCTCTTCACCATACCGGCCTCGTTGGCGGCGTGGCGGCGAAACGCGGCAGGCCCCTCGGCGAGGGGGAAGCGATGGCTGACAACGGCATCGACATCGACCTTGCCGAGCGCCACCAGTTCGATTGCCCGCGGATAGACATGGCCCATTCGGCGCGAGAATTTGATGTTGAGACCGCGCCTGCGCGCTTCTGCGGCGGGGATCACATAGCTGTCGCCGTCGGGAATGCCGACCAGGACGACGCGACCGCCGATGCGGGCGGCGCGGATCGCGTCGCGAAAGCCCTCGGGCGCATTGGTAGCCTCGATGACCAGCGGCAGGCCTTCCCCCTTCGTCCATTCGGCGATGTCGGCGACGCTGGCGCCAGCCCTGCTCGCGCCGAGCTTGAGCGCCAGCTCGCGGCGGTGCGGCTGCGGATCACAGGCAAGGATCTCGCCGACCCCGGCCGTGCGCAGCACCTGCAGGATCAGGAGGCCGATCGGGCCGCAGCCGATCAGCGCCACGCGTTCCAGTAGACGCGGCTTGGCAAGATCCACCGCATGGATCGCGACGCCGAGCGGCTCGAGCATCACCGCATCGCTCGGCGAGAAGGCCTCGGGAACCGCGACGATCTGCGATTTCGGCACCCAGATCCGCTCCGTCATCGCCCCGTCATGCGGCGGGGCCCCGATGAAGACGACGTCGGGACAGAGATTGGGATGCCCGCTCCGGCAATGCTCGCAATGGCCGCAGGCCTGGTTGGGATCGACGGCCACCAGGGCGCCGCGCGGCAGGCCGAGTTCCGGCAAATCCTCGGTCAGCCAGCCGCTGAATTCATGGCCGGGGACGAAGGGCGTCGCAATCACAGCCGAACCGATGCCGCCATCCTTGTAGTAGTGCAGGTCACTGCCGCAGAGGCCGACCGCCGCCACGTCGAGCAGGGTCTCGCCCGGCGCTCTCTCGCGGAGATTGAACGGCGCGACACGCGCATCGCCTGCGGCGTGAAGGAAGACGGCACGGGACATGGGTGGTCGCCACTCGCTATGCGGATAATCTTATGCAAATGTATTTTGTGATTTACATTGGTTTGCGTCAAGCGTGATACCGCCCGGGCCCTGTGCGTTGTCGGCGCGTGCGAAAGCGATGTAAGCCAGCTTCGAAGACCTCGCTCACCATTGTCGACCGCTTCATAGGCGGCTCCCATCGCATCAGGACACCGCCATGCCGGAGGAACCGCAGACGCAAGTTCGAGCCGCCTGGCTCTATTACATGGAAGGGCTGACCCAGGCGGAAATCGCGGACCGACTGAAGATGACCCGCCTGCGCGTCAACCGGCTCCTGGTCGAGGCGCGCAGCAGCGGGCTCGTCAACATCACCATCAACTCCCGGCTGGAAAGCTGCGTCCGGCTTGAACGCGCGCTGATGGCGGAATTCGGCCTGACAGACGCGATCGTCGTGCCCAGCCCCGCCGATCCCGGCCAGATCGCAATGCAGATCGGCAAGGCCGCCGGAGAGTTCGTCTCGCGGGTCATCGAGGAGAAGCCCACCGGCATCTTCGGCGTCGGCTGGGGCGGAACCCTCAGGGAAACCATCCGGCATATCCGTCCCGGGCAATATCGCGATCTCGCGGTGACCTCGATGATGGGCGGGCTGACCTATGGCATCGAGATCAACACCTTCGAGATCGCCAGCCATTTCGCCCGGCTTTGGCAGGCGCAATGCCATTATCTGGCTGCGCCGATTTACGCTGGGGCCCCGCAATCGCGCGACATCATCTTGGCGCAGGACGTGTTCGAGGCGGCCTTCGCCCGGATCCGAGCGACCGATGTTGCGATCCTCAGCGCCGGCGATCTCAGCGCGCGATCCTTGCTGGTGCGCTACGGGCTACCGGGCGATGTCCGGGTCGCGGAACTGGCGGAAGCTGGCGCCGTCGGCGACATGCTCGGTCAGTTCATCGATCGCAGCGGCCAGGCTGTCGCGCATCCCATCAACCGCCGGGCCATCGCCTTGCCGCTCCAAGCCCTCCGCCGGATACCGACCGTGATCCTGGCCTCCGGCGGGGCCAACAAGGCGGAGGTCATTGCGGCCACACTGCGCGGGAAGCTCGCTTCCGTGCTGATCACGGACGAGGATGCGGCGGCCGCCGTGCTCGAGGCCCCGGCCACCGTGTGACCGCTAAGCCTCAGGCGCTACGGATTGCCTGCAGCAATTCGGCGTGAATCAGGCCGTTGGTGACGATCTTCTCCAGATCTTCGTCGCGCGAATCCTGGTCATAGACCGTCGTCACCCGGCCACCCGCCGCCCGCACCAGGGGCATCGCAGCGGCATGCGAGACGATGTCGGCCTTGAGGCCGATGAAGGCGTCGAGCCGGCCGGCTGCGACCAGCGACATTTCCAACCCACCGGAGACGATGACCCGCACGCCCCGGCACAGGCCGGCGAGGCGGCGGATGACGTCGCTCGTCCGGTTCGCCTCCTCGGCAGAGTAATGCGAGGTCAGGCAGATCGAGACGACGGCATCGCTCAGGCGCGCCGTGGCGGAAACGCGCGCCGGCCGGCCGTCGACCGTCGCGATGCCGCCCTCAGTGAAGCGCGCGGAGAGCCCGGCGAGCGGCGCATGGGTCAGGCCGAGGACCGTGCGGCCCTGCTCCTGATAGGCCATGGTGACCGAAAACCAGGGCAGGCCGGACGCGTAGTTCACCGTGCCATCGAGCGGGTCGATGATCCAGCGCGGCGCCTGTTCCGAACCGGAGAAGCCGGCCTCTTCGGAGAGGATCGCCGCCTCCGGCGTCAGCGCGCGCAGGCCGTCGATGACGAGACGCTCTGAGGCGAGGTCGGCCGCCGTGACCACGTCATTCAATTCCTTGCGGGTGACGCCGAGCTCGGCGCCCTGCATCTGCACGAGAACCTCGCCGGCCCGGCGGGCGAGAGCATCGGCCTGGCCGAGTAGAGCGAGAAGGCGTGGCTCGGTCATGGGGCAGGCACCGTTTGCGGCTTTCCGGGATAGGCGGGATCGAGCACGAAATCCCGGCGCGGTCCATAGTCGCCGATCTGCTGGAGATGGCTGACCAGGCCGAGGCCGGGCTTCCAGACATGGAGGGCCAGCGCCGGCGGCTCCATCACGAATTTGTTTTCCGTGCCGGGCCTGAGATCGAGCGCGACCTGATGGGCGGTGCCCGGCACGACATAGCCGATGGTGCCGGCGAAGCGCAGCTGGATCGGCCGGTGGTAATGGCCGCAGAGCACGCGCTCGATCTCGGGATGATCGGCGATCAGCTTGGCGAAGCCCGGCGAGACCTTGCAAGGCATGATGTCCATGCCGTCGACGCCGACTGAGAAGGGCGGATGGTGCATGAAGATCACCGTCGGCTTGCTCTGTCCCTGTGCGAGCTGCTCGGCGAGCCAGGCCTCGCGCGCGGCGCAGATCTCGCCGCCGTCCTCGCCCGCGACGACGGTGTCGAGCCCGATTAGCCGCACGGGAAAATCGTCGATGACGTAATGCAGGAAGCCCGCTTGCGGCAGGTACGAGTGATCGGGACGCAATTCCGCGGCGAAGGTGTCGCGGCGGTCATGATTGCCGGGGATGACGTAGACCGGCATCGGCAGGCGGCGGAGCGCGGCGCGGACGATGCCGTATTCCTCGGGCAGGCCGCAATCGGAGAGATCCCCGGTGACCAGCACGCAGTCGGGCTGCGGCTCCAGCTTCAGGACCTGGTCCACAGCCCGTTCGATCGCCGGGTTGGTCTCGACAATGCCATAGGCGGGATTGCCATGAGGGCGGGCATGGAAGTCGCTGAGCTGGGCAATGATCATCGGGAAACGTCCGGCGGTCGGGAAAAGGGAAACCGCCCGGTCATGACAGGACCGGGCGGCGAGGGGCGGGCGGCGCAGCGCGGCCGATTACTTCATCAGGGCTTCGGTCTCGGAGACGATGCGCTCGATGCCGGCCTTGGGCTGGATCTCGCCGCGCATCACGCCGGCGACGACTTCGCGCTGCTGGCGCCAGATGCGCACCGAGTTGCCGCCCGGATAGCCTTCCCACGGCGCGGCGCGAGAGACCTGGCCGTTGATCGTGCGGAAGTTGGCGTTCTCCTTGTAGAACGGGCCGAGGAAGGCATCCTCGCCGGCGCGCAGATTGGTCGGCATGTAGCCGGCGGTCTCGACGACGATCTTCTGGGCCTCCGGCCCGGTGACGAACTTGATGAACTCCCAGGCCGCCTTCTGCTTGGCGGCGTCCTTGGCGGTGATCAGCGCGGCGTTGCCGCCGGTCGGCAGCCTGCCCTTGGCCTTGTCGTCGACCGGAAAGAGGGCGGTCTTCAGCGTGAAGCGGTCGCCGATCAGGTCGGTGACCTGACGCAGGCGGGCGGGCGTGTCGAAGAAGATCCCGATCTTGCCGGCGATGAACTGCTGGCGCGACTGGTCCCAGTCGATCAGCGGCATGCCGCCTTCGGTGACGAAGCTGCGCAGCAGCGACAGCGTCTTCTCGCCAACCTCGCCGCCGAAGGCGACCTTCTTGCCGTCTGCGGACAGCATGGAATGGCCGCCCTGGAGGATCACGCCGCGCCAGAGCCAGTCATCCGGCCAGTCATGGATGTTGTAGGCCATGCCGGCGGTGTCGCCGTTGCGGATCTTCTTGGCGAGCGCGACGGTGTCGGCCCAGTTGTCCGGCATCTTGTCGGGGTCGCCGCCGGCCTTCTTCACCAGCTCGGCGTTGAAATACATCAGCGGCGTCGAGGCGTTGAAGGCAAGGCCCGCCTGCTTGCCAGCGACCTGACCGAGCGAGAGCAGGGCGTCGGAATAGTTGGCCTTGCGCCAGGCCTCCGGCTCGGCCTTCAGCAGAGGGCCGAGATCGACGAGCTGCTTGCGCTTGTCGAGGGTTTCGACGAGCTCGGTCAGTAGATGGAAGCCGGAATAGTAGACGTCCGGCAACTGGTTGGTGACGGACTGGCGTAGCATCGCCTGATGGCCTTCGTCATAGCTCGCTGCGGGCGCCCGGAAGTTGATCTTGATGTCCGGGTGCTTCTTCATGAATTCCGCGGCGATCGGCTCGTGAAACTTGGCGAAAGCGGGGAAAGCGTAGAGCACGTCGAGCGTGACTTGCTCGGCCCTGGCCGCCGTCGAGGCGAGAAGGGTCAATGCCGCCGCGGCAAGGACTTTGCCGAGAGGTTTCATGGGTGATCTCCTTGGCAGGACAGCGGGGGCTGTCCGGGGTTGCGTTGCTTCAGGCCTGAACTCTTGGGGGGCGGGCGGCTCGGCAGCCGGCTACTTCACCCCGGTCATGGTGATGCCGTCGATGAACCGGCGCCTTGCGACGAGGAAGGCGATGACGAGCGGCGCCGTGAGGATCGTCGCGGCGGCCGTCAGCGCCCCATAGTTTGATCCGGTCTCGGCATCGGCGAAGAACATCATGCCCAGCGGTGGCGGTGCGAGCTTGGCGTCGGAGATGACGATCAGCGGCCAGTAAAGGTCGTTCCAGTGCGCCACCGCCGAGAAGACCGAGAAGGCGGCGATGGCCGGCCAGGCGCTCGGCGTGACGATCCGCCAGACGATCTCGAACTCGCTCATGCCGTCGAGCCGGGCGGCGTTGATGATGTCGTCGGGAAAGCTGCGGAAGAACTGGCGGAACAGGAAGATGGCGAAGACCGAGAGGAAGAACGGCACCATCATCGAGAAATAGGTGTTGAGCAGCCCGAGCTGAGCGAGTGCGATGTAGAGCGGCATCGCCGGCACCTGCACGGGGATGCACAGGCCGAGCAGAACCAGCACGAAGAGGGCGTTGCGGCCGGGGAAGTTCAGCTTCGCCAGCGCATAGGCGCAGGGTATGGCGACGAGCAGCTGGACGATCAGGATGCCGCCGCAGAGGATGAAACCATTCAGCGCAAAGCGCAGCAGCGGTGCTTTCTCCAGCGCGAAACCGTAGTTCTGCAGGCCGTAGAACTGCTTCGGCCAGAGCGAGATCTCGGCGCTGAAGATCTCGGCCGGCGGCTTGATCGAGGTCACGAGCATCCAGATGAAGGGTGCCAGCATGAAGACCGCCCCGGCGATCAAGACGGCATGGATCAGCGCGAGCGAGAGGAAGCGGCGCAGCACCGAATGGACGGGCGTGACCGAGGCGGCGGGGAGCGCGAGATCGGTCATCAATAGTGCACCTTCTTGTCGAGGGCGAAGGTCTGCACGGCCGAGAAGACGAGGATGAAGGCGAGGAAGATGAAGGTCAGCGCCGCGGCATAGCCGGTGTGGAAGTACTGAAAACCCTCGAGATAGATGTTGTAGAGCAGCACCTCGGTGGAGCCGACAGGGCCTCCGCGTGTCATCACCGCCACTGTATCGAAGATCTTGAAGGCCGTGATCATCGTGGTGACCAGCACGAACATCGTCGTTGGCCCGAGCAGCGGCCAGGTGATGGTCAGGAAGCGGTCGATGCCGCTGGAGCAGCCGTCGATATCGGCAGCTTCGTAGAGATCGCGCGGGATCGCGGTGAGCCCGGCGAGAAACAGGATCATGTTGAAGCCGATCAGCTGCCAGATGCCGATCACGGCCAGCGTCGCCAGCGCGGTCGAAGGCTCGCTGAGGAAGGCTATGGGGCCGATGCCCAGCCATTTCAGCAGGCCGTTGACCGGACCGAGCGAGGGATGGAGCAGGAACTGCCAGACCGTCGCCATGGCGATCAGCGTCGAGGTCACGGGCAGGAAATAGACCACTTCGTAGAAGGAACGCGTGCGCCCACGCCGATGCGCGAGCACCGCGATCAGCAGCGCGCCGAACACGCCGCCGGGCACGACGATCGCGACATAGAGCAGCGTGTTGACGAGCGAGCGCCGGATGATCGGATCGGCCAGCGCCTTCTGGAAATTGGCGAGGCCGACCCAGTCCATGTCGACGCCGCCGAACTCGTAGTTGGTCAGGCTGAGCCAGAGCAGGACGGCGAGCGGCAGCAGGATCGTCAGCAGGAGCAGGATGAAGGCCGGCAGGGCAAAACCGAGCCCGGTGACACGCTCGATCCAGAGCCGGCGGCGCGCGACGGGGGCAAAATCGGTTGGGGATGCGAGGGCGAGCGTCATGCTCAGGCCCTCAGCGGCACGACGGAGCCGGTGGCAGCGCCCGGGCCGCGCGGCTCGATACGCTCGCCATCGGCGGCGAAGACGTGGGCTGCGGCCTCGTCGAAGCCAAGCGTGACTTCGGCAGCCTCGTTGACGCCGGCCGCTGCGGCCGGTGTCGCGCGCATCGTCACGCCTGCGGCGTCGCGCCCGGCGAGGTCGAAATGCAGGATGTATTCGGAGCCGAGATTCTCCTTGCGCCGCAGGCGGGCCGAGAACCAGGCTCGTCCGCTGCCGCCGGGCTCGCCATGAACCAGCGAGAGCGCCTCGGAGCGGATGCCGAGCGTCGCGGCCTGCCCTTGCGCCAGCGGAACGGCGAGCGCCAAGGGCCGGCCGAAGAGCTCGAGGCGGCCGCCATGCGCGACCGTTGCCGGCAGCAGGTTGATCGCCGGGCTGCCAATGAACTGCGCGACCTTGAGCGAGGCCGGCTTCTCGTAGAGCTGCGAGGGCGTGCCGAGTTGCAGCACGGAGCCTGAATCCATCATCGCCACGCGGTCGGACATCGTCATCGCCTCGACCTGATCGTGCGTGACATAGATGAAGGTCGCGCCCAGGCGCTTGTGCAGCTCGGCCAGCTCGGTGCGCATATGGACGCGCAGCTTGGCGTCGAGATTCGAGAGCGGCTCGTCCATCAGGAAGACGTCGGGATTGCGCACCATGGCGCGCCCGAGCGCGACGCGCTGGCGCTGCCCGCCGGAAAGCTGGGCCGGCTTGCGGGCGAGCAGGTGTTCGAGCTGGAGCTGCGCGGCGACCGCGCCGACATCGGCCTCGATGCCGCGCATCACGCTGCGGCGCTGGGGGGAGAGCTGCCGCAGCAGCGGCAGGCGCTGCCAAAGCTTGAGCCGCGACATCGTCAGCGGCAGCGCGATGTTCGCGCCGACGCTCATATGCGGATAGAGCGCATAGGACTGGAACACCATGGCGACGCGCCGCTCATGCGGGCGCAGATGATCGACGCGACTGCCGCCGATCGCGACGCTGCCGCGGTCGTGATGTTCAAGCCCGGCGATGATCCGGATCAGCGTCGATTTCCCGCAGCCGGACGGGCCGACCAGAGTCAGGAATTCGCCATCGGCGATGTCGAGATCGACGCCGTCCAGAACCTTCGTCGGTCCGAAGGACTTGGCGATCGAGGAGAGTGCGACCTTGGCCATGGCGTTCGCCTTTCTGTGGCCCTCTGGGCTCGTCGTTGGGCGTGTCTTGGTTGGGCGTGTCTTGCCGTGCCGCCCGCGGGCGGCCGGGGAGGCGTCTCAGGCGGCGCGCGGCGGGTAGACCTCGTGGATCACATCGTCGATCCAGAGTGTCTTCAGCGCGGCGATCTCACGGATCTCGGCGGAGAAGTCCCGGCCGTCGAATGTGTAGGAGACGGCGCCGAGCGTGGTCGTGCCGGCCATGCCGGGCTGCAGCTCTGCGCCTACGACGAAGCCGGAAGACGGCCCCCAGATGTAGCGCGTGCCGGCAACCGTGAAGTCATGGGCGCGGTGCAGATGGCCGCTGGCGACGAAGGCGACCTCATGCCGGCGCACGAGGTCGAGCAGATGGGCGCGCGGTTCGGGCGGCACGCTCCAATAGCCCTTGTCGCCCTCGTCCGGCGCCTCGATGAAAAGCGGGCGATGCAGGAACCAGCCGATGCGGCGGCCTTGCGCCTCGGCGATCTGCCGGTCGAGCCAGGCGAGCTGCCTTTGCTCTTCGGCCTCGTCGCTGCCGAACAGCATCGAATTGAGGCCGATCAGCCGCCAGCCCTCGAGGTCTCGGACCCAGAAATCCTCGCCGATATGGCTGCGCCAGCGCGCGAGACGTGCGTCATTGACCGGCTGGTGCGGATGATGGGCCTCTCCCACATCATGGTTGCCGGGGATGCTGAGCACCGGCACGCCCAGCGTATCGAGCAGGGCGCGGCAATGGCGCATGTCCTCGTCGACATCCGCGCCATCGACGGTGATGTCGCCGGTATGGATGACGAGGTCCGGCGCGTGGGCGGCCAGCCACGCCGTCAGCGGCGCCCAATTATCGGCGAAATGCCGCTTGGTCGGGCTCAGATGGGTGTCGGAAATCTGCACGATACGCTGCATGTCCCCTCCAGAATTCGCCACTTCATCGGGCGACCGTCTGTCTCCGGCGCGAGCGCCGGGCAGCGGCTTTGCCTTGGACCATACAAATGAATGTTTGATGACACAATTGTATTTTCGCTGTCGCTCGCCTCTTCGGCGATGATTGCGCGCGTGCCGCATGAACTCGCAGGGCGTGCGGGCTGCCCGCTTTATTCGACCATCTGCGCGACCTGCTTCATCGGTCCGGGCAATCACCCATCTTCGATCGGCATCTCCGATAACATCATCGGATCATTCCGTTTTCAAAACAGCCCGCGAAGCCGGAAAACGGCGGGCAAATCGAAAATGGAGACCGAGATGACCAAGCAGAGAACGAACCCGCGCCGCATCCTCATCGTCGGAGGTAGCTCCGGCATGGGCTTCGCCCTCGCGCGGCGGCTGTCAGCGGCCGGCGACCATGTGACGATCGTTGGCAGGGACGCTTCCCGGCTTCGGCGTGCGCAGGATGACCTCGGGGCCTCGGCAAAGCTCGAAATACGGGTAGCCGACATCACCTCGGAAGCAGCGATGCAGGCGCTGTTCGCGCATGGCGAGCCGTTCGACCACATCGTCTGCACGGCAGCGGATTTTACGGGCGCTTACGAAAGGCTTCCTGCGCTGGACCTGGATGCAGTCCGGCGCGCCATCGACAGCAAGATCATCGGCCCCATCCTTCTCGCCAAATACGGAAGTCCGAAGCTCTCTCCCGGAGGATCGCTGACCTTCACCTCCGGCATCGCAGCCTACCGGCCTATGGTAAGGGGAACGGTGGTCGCAACCATCAACGCGGCACTCGAAGGGCTCGTTCGGGCTTTGGCCGTCGAATTGGCTCCGATCCGTGTGAATGCGGTATCGCCGGGCTGGGTCGATACGCCGATATGGCAGACGGTGGCAGGCGAACGGAAGGCGGAGGTTCTCGCTGGAATGGCAGAACGCCTGCCGGTCGGTCGCGTCGGTCAGCCGGACGATATCGCCGACGCCATGGCCTTCCTCATCGGCAATGGCTTTACGACAGGCACGGTTCTTCACGTCGAAGGTGGTCATCGCCTCGTGTGAGAGAACGTCGCGTTCGCCCTGTCGAGGCCAGGAGAAACCTGAGGCCGGGCGGTTGAACGCGCCGGCGGCGCCATACCATGTCAAGCGTCGCCGCAAGCTCGAATCCGGGGGATGGGATCGCGGCGACGACACCGCGTTCCAGCGCTTCCCGGGTCGCGATCCGGGGTACAAGGGCATAGCCGCTGCCGGCCGCGACCAGCCGCACGATGGCCTCGATGCTGCCGACCTCGGCGACAGGCCTGGGCGGGGTGAAGCCGGCCCTGCACCAGGCCTGATCGAACAGATGCCGGTACACGCAGCCGGGATCGGTCGCAATGTATGGCTGGGCTGCGAGGGCATCCGGTGTCAAAGGGCGCACGACGGCGCCCGGGGCTGCCGGCTGCCCGATCATGACCAGCGGCTCTTGCGCAAATTCCCGCCGAGCCAGACGTTCATCCAGAGCACCCTTGCGAAAGCAAAAGGCGATGTCGTTCGAGCCGTCGAGAAGGCGCTGCAGGAGATGATCACTGCCCGCCACCTCGACGCGCATTCGAAGTTCGGGCTGGTGTTGTCGCAGATCCGTGAGCAGTGCGGGCAAAACCTCCCTTGCCACGGTTTCGAGCGCTCCGATGGTAACCGATTGATCGCCGAAAAGGCTTGCGCTCTTAACTGCCGCTAGCGCGTCGTCCGTTGTGGCCAGAATGTCCTGGGCATAAGGGACCAGCGCCTCACCGGCTGCCGTCAGCCGGAAACCCTGTCTGGAGCGCAGGAACAGGCGAACGCCCAGTTCATCCTCGAGAGCCTGGACCTGGTCGCTCACGCTGGACTGAGCGAGGTTGAGTTCGCCAGACGCTCGCGTCGCCGTCCTGCAGCGCGCGACGGCAAGGAAAGTCTGTAGCAGGCGCGGGGTCATGTCCGGTCAACGTAGATCATGCGGCTTTCCGACGCGATCACGAATTTCAATCTGCCGGCACGGTCCTTCGTAGCCAGCTTGAGACAATCCATCACATCTGGTCTTCGATCCGCGCACCAGGTGCATCGTCAACTCGCCGGACATGTGCCCAAATATTCCCGGCGTCGTCGTTGCTGCCTCCGGCGCTCTGAACAAGAGCCGCGCGGAGGTCGCGGAACGCTTCGTCGGGCTTTTCCATCGGGCGACCGAACGGGTTCGCAAGGAGCCGGCCAAGGTCGCCCCGCTGGTCCTCGCCGTGCTCGGTGGCGACCTGATCGCCGAAGCGACGATTGCGAAGGCACTCGTTTCGCGATCGCCTGATACACGGCTGCAGCGGGGCTCAGGCTCGAATCTCCGTCGGCTTGTATGTCCGACCGAAAATCCCATAGTTTGCAGTCGGCAATTCGATATTCGAGCGTGTGTCCTCGGAGGAGGAACATCATGCGAGAGCTGAGCATCCTGGGTTCCTCGCCGGTTGCTTCGACCGCGGGCGCATCGTTCGAAAGGGCGGTCACGAGTACCCTCACTGCGGAAGGCGTCAGGACTCAGCTTCATCGCATCGTGAACAGCGCGGACTTCGATGCTACGGAACGGTCGCGGAGATTTCTCGGCTATGTCGTCGAGGAGGAGATCGCAGGCCGTGCCGACCGCATCAAGGCGTATGCGATCGCGACCGAGGTCTTCGGGCGGGATGCCTCATTCGACGCGCATTCCGACCCGGTCGTCCGCATCGAGGCGGGGCATCTTCGGCGCGCACTCAATCTCTACTATGTCACCGCCGGCATTTCCGACGAGATCGTCATCTCGATCCCGAAAGGCAGCTACGTCCCCAAATTCGACATGCGGCCATCGCCGATGCGTCCCGTCCGGGTCGCCAGCCCGGCGCGCCGGTGGCGTGCTGTTCCTATCGCCGCCGCTTGCCTGTTGGCACTTGCCACACTGTCCTGGCCGACCGTGAATCGGATCAGAAGCGATCGTCAGCAGGCTCCGGCGCTGCCTCGGCTGCTGGTGAGACCTTTCGACGACCTGACCAATACGGGTAACTCGCAAGCGATCGCGCGCGGGCTGACGCAGGAGATCATCGGGCAGATCGCAAAGTTCAAAGACATCGTGACGGTGGCCGGTGATCCACGCGATGATCAAGGCGCCTCCGCTGCACGCTCTTCTGCCTCCGATCCGCGCTACGTTCTCGCGGGGGAC
This sequence comes from Allobosea sp. 10L422, assembly GCF_056395345.1. Taxonomy (NCBI): domain Bacteria; kingdom Pseudomonadati; phylum Pseudomonadota; class Alphaproteobacteria; order Hyphomicrobiales; family Alloboseaceae; genus Allobosea; species Allobosea sp. 10L422. The sequence goes on along the minus strand of NZ_JBFTJI010000001.1, from coordinate 824,652 downwards.
ATCAACGTCACCGACAACGAGTTCCGGCTTCGTGCCCGTGTCCTCAACCGTGTCGACAACACGGTGATCTGGGCGAACAGCTACACCGGCGATCTGCAGGCTTCGAAGCTCATCGAAACCGTGACCGACATCGCCCGGCAAGTCGTGACGCCGTTAGGGCAGCCCTATGGGGTGATCTATCGAGCCGACGCGTCGCAGCGACTTCAGAACGCTCCGGACGATTGGCAGGCCTATGCCTGCACGCTGTCCTACTACGCCTATCGCGTCAGCCTCGACGGCAAGAAGCATCCATCGGTCCGCAAATGCCTCGAGGACGCGGTGCGGCGCTTTCCGGACTATGCGACCGCCTGGGCGCTCCTCTCGCAAGCCTATGTCGACGAGATCCGCTTTCGCTATCCAATCGACCCGTCATCGTCGCCGGCTTCGATCGACAGGGCGCTCGAAGCCGCGCGCCGTGCGGTGGAACTCGACCCGGAAAACATTCGCGCACTTCAGGCCCAGATGTTTGCCTTGTATTTCCACGGCGAGGTCGAGACCGCTCTCAAGATCGGCGAGCAGGCCCTTGGGCTGAACCCCAACGATACCGAGCTTGTCGGCGAATATGGCTACCGCCTCGCCTTGGCCGGCCATTGGCCGCGCGGCTGCGATCTGATGAACGAGGCTCGCGAGCGCAATCCCGGGCCGCTCGCCTATTACGAATCCGGCCTGGCGCTCTGCAGCTACTTCAAGGGGGACCTGCGCGAGGCTGTGATGTGGATCACGAAGACGCCTGCGCCGGAGAACCCCAATTATCACTTGATCGCCGCAGCGGTCTACGGCGAGGCCGGTCAAACGATCGAGGCCGCGCGCGAGCGGGCCTGGCTCGAGGCCCATGCGCCTCAGCTCGTCGCCAATCTTCGATCCGAGGTGGCGCTGCGCGTCGTCCGCCCGGAGGACGTCGATCGGTTCCTGCAGTCCTTGCGCAAGGCCGGTATCGCGTCGCCGGGCGAGGGCAAGAGGAAATTCGACTGACTGCAGCGCTACGATTCCGCCGTATCCCGAACGACCGTCCTGAACAGCAGCGCTTTCATGTGCGCCGGACCGAGCGCGCGACTGAGATTCTGGAATGCGAAGTGCGGCATGAGGGCGAAGAACAGGATCACGGCGACGCACAGCACGCCGGACAGGCCGCCTCCGCCGATCGCCGGAACGCTGGTGGTGGCGGATTCGCCCTTGAACAGGCCGATCAGCATCTCTTCGACGACGTGAAAGACGACGAACAGGATCGAGAACAGGAAGGCCTCGTACAGGATCGGATAGATCAGTGGCCGCCGATCGAGCCACCTGCTCAAATTGAGATCCTCCAGGACAAGCATGACCTTCGCGAGGATGAACGCGTTGAACACGGCGAAGCCCTGGGACGCAAAGCCGATGCCGTGTTCGCGAAGAATGATCCGCTCGTTCAGCACGAAGAGTCCGAACAGGATCCACAGGTACAGAAACAGCACGGCGAACCGCCTTGCCTCGTCGAGGACGCGCGTCCGGAGGTTGCGCGCACGCCCTCGCTCGCCCGGATCAGCCTTCGTCATCGCCCGCATCTCCGCTTCGGCTCTTCGAGGGCTTCGCCAGCTCCTCAGCCAGGATCGGAATCGCGAGGTTGCAGGCCTGTACGCCCAGTGCGGTGCACAGCTTCAGGACTTCCATGATGTCCGTGGCTGTCGCCCCTAGCGCCAAGGCGGCCTTGATGTGTCGATGCGTCCCTGGCGCGTACATGTGGGTGAAGGATGCATCGAATGCGATGCTGAGAAGCTCCATCTCCTTCGAACTGAAAATTCCGCTGCCGTAGATTCCGGCGCCCGTCGCCATGAACTGGTCGGTCCATTGCGGATCGAGCTCGAAGAAGGGATTCCACGCTTCGTTCCACTGGCCGATATCCTTCATCCTATCGCATGCGGGCGTCGCGACCGGAGGCCTTGTCGCCGAACGCTGTCCCGACGCCTTCATTTCCTCGAGGAGGAGCGGCGCACCAAGGCTGCAGGAATGAATGGACACCACGGTCGCCATCTTAATGACCGTCAGGAGTTCGTCGCGTGTCGCGCCCGCGTCCAGGGCAGCGCGGACGTGGCGGCGCGCGCCTTCCTTATCCAGATTGGTGCAGGCGGCAGTGATCCCAACGGCGATCAACTCGACGAAACGGCGCGGAAGGACCCCGCCGTCCCAGGGGTTGGCGCTCATCGCCTGGCAGGCAAGCGCCCAGCCTGGGTCCCATGCCTCGAAATGAGCAAGGGCATCGCGTTCCCACGGCCCAAGCGAACGGCTGTCCTGGGGCTGATGCATTTCCAAACCTCCGCTTAGTCCGGTTCCGGCATTGGGAAGGCCGTGGCATCGGGCTGCCAGACCGCGAACATGTTCCCCGACGGATCGGCGAGAACGGCAACCCATGCCGTTCTCGGAACGGCCGTCTTGGGCCGCATGACTTTGGCCCCCATTCGTTCAGCGAGGGTGATCGACTCTTCGATTGACTCGACATGCACGAATTGCAGCCAGCCCTTCGGGTCGGCCTGCGGCCGGTAGGTTAGGCCGCCGCCGACCGTGTCGGCGTCGGTCGGGTCGAGGTGCATGCGCCAATAGTCCATGCCCTCCACGCGCTCCATTCGCCAACTGAAGAGCGCGCTGTAGAATCTGGAGAGCTGCTCCGGCTCGTCGCTATAGATTTCGAAGTGGGTTATCTGGCCAGTCACGATCCCGCTCCCGAGCTCGTTTGGAAGGATCGGCCTGCGCCGGAGCGCAGGCCCCATCAAGGCGCATGGAGCGCGATCGGCTATGCCGATGCGATCTTCAGCTTTGCCTGTGCGGCCAGGACGGGCGCCGGTGCGATCATGCACGCGGCGATCGGATGCGAGTCACCGCCCAGGACAGCCGGCTTGACCTTTCCATCGGTCGGCCAGGTCAGGAAACCCGGATTGAAGTCAGTCGGACTGGGTGGCATGTCGTTCTTGCGTAGCGTCTCTTCAACGCTGTCGTACCAGGTCCCGACCTTCATGATCCGGCGCGCCTCTTCGGCGGTCGCAACCTTGCGGCCGAACTCCTTGCACAGACGCACCGCGCCTTGAATTTGCTCCACCGTGGTCTTGCGGGTGCGATCGGCGCCCCAGAGATTGTCTTCGTTGCCGACCCGCACATGCTGGCCGAGCACGATGGACATCGCCGAGATGGAGATAAGGCCACGCATGCTCGACCAGAAGGTATTGACCGACCCCTGCGGCAGGCGTTGCAGGAAGTGCATCAGATCGAACGGATTCCGGCCCAGCGTTCCGCCGCCATAGGCACAGAGCGCGATGTTCAACGGCCCCATATAGACGCCAGCCCGGATGACCCGCTCGATGAGCTCCCATTGGTGGACATGAGCGGGGACGAAGTAAGGCTGGATGCCGTTCTTCCGAAGGCGCTTGAGGTGCTCGACGTAGAATTCGGGGGTCGAATCCACCACCATGCCGGCCCAGGCCGCCAGCACCTTGGGGTCGTCCATATGCGTCCCCTTGATGTCTTCCTTGGAGAACATCGAAGCGATGTCCCAGAGCGTGGTGCCGGTCGTCACCGTCACGAACTCCGGCTTGGGATCCAGCTCGGTGAGCATGTGGCGGGTATCGTAATCGAGCCATTTCGCCTTGGCGTCGGCCGTGTGCGGCGAGAACGAGATCGAGCCGCCGACCTGGATGATCATGTCGGGCACGGCTTCCTTCACCCGCTTCAGCAGGTAATTGTAATCGTCGAAGTTCGTCGACCCCATGCCGGTGGCCGGGTTCCGGACGTGGAAGTGCAGCATCGTGGCGCCGGCCCTGTAGCAGTCGACTGCGATCTGGACTTGTTCGTCCCAGGTCAGGGCGATATCGCTCGCGTCGCCGGGTAGCCATGCCGGGCCATAGGGCGCCGCCGTGATGATGAGTGGCGCCATGTTCTCCGGCAATATCGAGTTGTCGGTGTAGTACATGTCTTTCCTCCCTCGCTTTGGCTCTCCGGGCTTCTCGCGGCCCCTGACGGCAGGAGCGCCCGGCGCCGTGGAACTCTCATGCTCATGAGCGGCGCTTCGGCTGGTCCGCCCGGCCAATCGGGATGAGGTCGACGGTCCTCAGCGCCGCGCCGATTTCGGCGATGAGGCGGTCGATCACGGCAAACCATTCCGCCGTTCTTTCACCGCGAATCTCGGCGGGAAGTGCCTGGGCCAAGAGCAGCGCCCGCTCCGCCTCGGCGAGTTCCTCGCACATGTCACAAAAATCCTCGCTGCGTGCCGCGAGCTGCTCGATCGTCCGGCGCTCGGCCGGGAACCGTTGCATCACGGCGGAAACGCCTGGCTTCCTCTGTTCGTCGTCGGGCATCGACGCCGATCCCATCATCGCGTCGGTTCTTGCTTCGGGGCGGACCATAGACGGATCGGTCGGAAATCTGCGTAACCTACGCAGAAGACACGGGGGGAGGGGGCACATCACGGCGCTGTCAGGATGCGCCAATTGCAGCCATTGGGCGGTTGCCCGAGTGCGGACATTCATAGGCGCGCACGCGGTCACCTGCCGTGCCGGAACCTCATGTCCGCAGGTCGCTGCTGGCTTGTGATCGCCTTCAGAACCTGACGTCGAGCCGTCCCTTGAGGGCCTGGTCGCGGGTTCGCTCGCCGACGGCGGCCACATAGGAGATGCCGAAGGTGGTCGAGGCGTTTGCGCGCCAGTCGAGCCCGGCTTCGGCGACCAGCGCATTGCGATCGATGGCCGCGGCGTAAACCCCGGCCCACGTCGTGCCGGCGACGAAGGCCGTCACGGTCTTCGGCGTCAGATCGCCGAAGCCATAGCGCCAGCCGAGCAGACCCCGGGCGAAGAGCGGCATCGTACCGAGCTGCGCCTCGGCGCGCAGGCCCCATGTCGTGAAGCCGAGATTCTGGTCGCCGGAGAAGACGCGTAGCGCCGCAGCGCCGCCTTGCTCGACGTCGGAGCCGCTCGAGACCTGAAGCAAGGCAAGCTGGGCGAAGGGTTCGATGCCGAAGCGCTCAGAGGTGAACGCATAGCCTAGCTCGGCGAAGGCCTGCGCCACCCGGCTGTCGCGGTCCGATCGAAGCGTGGCTCGCCTCCGCTCTTAGCAAAGAAAACAGCCCGTAAAGTGCAGAGTAGACTATTGCCGTAGTTCATCGCGTGGCGGCAGACGCGGGCGGTGGCTGCCCAGTTGGTTTCCTGCGCTTCGCTACTGCGGTGACGGGCTGATCTTCGTCGGCATCAATGATGCGCTGTCGATCGCAAGGCGCCGCAATAGCGACGAGGTGCTGCTGGCGCGGGCGGCCAATCCGGATAGTGCGGCACGCGCTCGCGAAGCGGGCCAGGGGCGCGCCCATGAGAAGCATTTGACCGCATCGCGCTGACGTGCGCCTTCGGCTGGCGTCGCCAAGATCGGCTCTGCCGGAATGACGCATGGCTCAGGTCACATCGCGAGGTTATGGGCATGACAGCAAATGCTACGGCCGCAGCCCTATTGAATGCCTGCGAAGACCTGCTCGTCCAAACAAGACATCCGTCCGAAGTCTCATCGCGTCGGATCGCCGATCGCGCCGGCACGAATCCGGCTGCGATCAACTATCATTTCGGCGGCCTCGAACAGTTGTTCATTGCGGTGGCGGAGCGCACCTACCGACGCCTCAACGCAGAGCGTCTGGCGCTTCTGCAAAAGGCCGTTGATGCGGCCCACCCTGAGCCGGTGCCAGCCGACGCGTTGGTCCGCGCTATCATCGGCCCCTCGATCCGCTGGGCGCTCGATCCGGATTCCGCTTATCCGGTCCTTCGGCATGTAATCTCCAACTACCTGGGTTCGGAGAAGCCGGAGATGTACCGAGCGATGATCGACGAGGTCGAGCCTCACCGCCTGTTCATCTCGCATTTCCTGAAGGTCGCGCCATGGCTCGACGAGGCGGAGATCGGCTTCAGGATCAGTTGCCTTCTCGGCATCCGATCGCAGCTCATCCGGCATCGGCAGCGGACAGAAGCCCTCACCATGGGCCGGATCGACATGTCGGATGCCGAGGTGCTGCTCGGCCATATCGTTTCTATCGCCACGCCGATGTTCCGTCAGCACTGATTGTCAAACCGCGTTTGAATTCGTTCATTCCAGTGACATTTGGCAGACCTATCGGGCTCCGAACTCGCAGAGCCCCCGATGAAATCAAGCGTCACATTCGTTCATATTACCGACCTGCATGTCGGCGATCCCGCGGTCTCGGACGATCACCTGTTCAGCAATACGAGCGAGACGCTCACCTCGATCCTCGCGATGATCGGCCGCATCGAGCCGAAGCCCGCCTTCATCGTCGCCAGTGGCGACCTGACGAACCGCGGCAGCACTGACGACTACAGGCATCTCGCCCGGCTCATGCAGTCGACGGACGTTCCGGTCCTGTACGCGCTCGGCAATCATGACACGCGCGAGGGCTTCTATCAGGGCATGCTCGATCGTGCCGACGAGCTGACGGCGTCCTACGACCATGATCACGTCATCGACGGGCTACATGTCATCGTTCTCGACACCAGCACGCCCGGCCAAATTGGCGGCACGATCGAACCCGAGCAGTTCGACTGGCTTGAAGCCAGGCTCGACGCCCACCCGGAGCTGCCGAAGCTGCTCGTCGCCCATCACGCGCCTGCGCTCGGCGAGGCCCCGGACTGGGCCCATTGGCGCACTATCGAGTTCGACCAGTCGCAGCGCCTGGCCGAGATGCTCGTCGGGCGGAACATCCTCGCGATCCTGAGCGGCCATATCCATCACGACCGCTTTTCGGTCTGGCACGGCATTCCGGTGATCGTCGGTATGGGCATGCATGCAGCCACGGACATTCTGGAAAGTTCGGTACTGCGCATGGTCCGCGGCGCTTCCTTCGGCATCGGCACGGTCCGCAAATCGGGCCTGACGATGGCGCTCGTCCCGCTGCCGTCCGATCGGGCCGAGCTCAATCGCTACGACCTCACGATGCTGAGCGAGCGGCAGGAAGCCGCCCTGGCCGAAGCCACGGCGGGTTGAACCCAGAGTCACCGCAAGGACGGGTCTACCCATGATGAAACGTTTGATGTTGCGGCTGCTGGCTGCGGGCGGGCTCGGCATTGTCTTGTCGAACCCGGCAGCGGCGGAGATGGCTGGCCCACCGAGCAAGCCGGTCACGATCACGTTCTACAACTACAACCTCGCCACAGCCACGGCCGGCGCGCAGGCGACGCGCGAGCTCATCGCCGAGTTCGAGGCGGCCAATCCGTTGATCAAGGTGCAGCCGGTCCCAGTGCCGCCGAACGAGATCATGACGCGGCTGCAGGCGGATATGGCTGCAGGGCGGCAGCCCGACGTCGCGCAGCTCGTCTTCCGGGACCTGATCTATCTGGCCACCGATCTCGGCGCGCAGCCCCTCGAGGACATGGCGGGCGCCAAGGGCTATGCCGAGCTCACCGCGGGGATGATCCCGAACGGCCTGGAGCTCGGCAAGGTCGAGGGGAAGACCTACGGCCTTGCCTACACCTTCTCGACGCCGATCCTCTACTACAACGCCGACCTGTTCCGGAAGGCGGGGCTCGACCCTGACAAGCCGCCGCGGACCTGGGCAGAAGTGCGCACGGCCGCCGAGGCCATCGCCAAGAAGACCGGCGCCGAGGGCTTCTTCCCCGGCGCCTATGGGCCGGCCGACGGCACCTTCGTCTACCAGGCGATCCTGATGTCGAATGGCGGCAAGGTCCGGGACGGCAACAGGCTGACCTATGCCAGCCGCGAAGGTATCGAGGCCGTGCAGATGCTGCGCGACATGGTCGCGGGCGGTGGGCATTCGCGCATGGATCCGGCCAGCCCGGCCGATGCCATGTCCGCAGGCAAGCTCGGCATGTTCCTCTATACGAGCGCGCTGCAAAACAGCATCTCCAATGCGGCCAGGGGCAAATGGGAGCTGCGCGTCGCGCCGATGCCGGCCTTCGGCACCAAGCCTACGGCGCCGACCAACTCCGGCTCTGCTCTGTTCGCGTTCTCGACCGATCCGGCCAAGCAGCGTGCCTCCTACGAGTTGCTCAAGTTCATGACCTCGAAGCGCGGCTATACGGTCATCACCAGCAAGATCGGTTACCTGCCGTTGCGTCTCGATATCGTCGACGATCCCAATTACCTCGGCCCGTGGACCGCTGCGAACCCGCTGATCCGCCCGAATCTGGAGCAGCTCTCGCGGCTGACCCCGAACGTCGCCTTTCCCGGCCCCGATTACCGCCAGGTCGAAAGCCTTATGAAGGACGCCGTCATCGAAGCGGTCTTCGGCCGAGGCGACGTCGCCAGGATCCTGACCGAGGCGCAGACCCGCGGCCAGGCGATGATGCCCTGACCTTTGACGCTGGAGCGGGCGTCCCCGCCCGCTCCCTCCGCGTTTCCGTTCACCGACAGGTCACCCGATCGATGCCGCTTCACCCCTTGCGTCACTGGCAACTGCCGGACGCCCATAATATCCGCGATCTCGGGGGCTATGCCGGCGCCGGTGGAGTCGCCACGGGCTGGGGGCGTCTGCTGCGCGGCGACGACCTCTGGCATCTGAGCGAGAGCAGCCGCGACGCGCTGGTGGACCGCGGATTGGCTCTGGTGATCGATCTGCGCGGGTTCCACGAGATTGCCCATCAGCCGAACCCGTTCGCTGCCCATGCGACGGTGCGTTATCGCAGCATAGCGCTTTTCGACCAGTTGGAGCCCATTGGAACGCTGTCAGCGCCGCTCAATATGGCAGCACGCTACTGCGAGGCATTGGATCGATGTGGTGAGCGGCTCGTGGACGTCCTGGCCGCCATCGCCGAGGCGCCCGAGGGGGTCGTGCTCTTCCACTGCACGGCGGGCAAGGACCGCACCGGCATCGTCGCTGCGCTCCTGCTGCTGGTCGCCGGCGTCGCCGAAGACGAGATCGCCGCCGACTACGTCCTGACCGCGGAACTCGGACAGGCGATGCTCGACAGACTGCGCGAGCGCGCGCTCGCCGGCGGCGCCGATCCGGCCCAGGTCTCGCTCATGCTGGCGAGCGACGAGATCACGATCCGCACGATGCTCGCGCATCTGCGGGAGCGGCATGGCGGCATCGCCACCTATCTCGCAGCCATCGGGCTCGCGCCCGCTCGGATCGAGCGGCTGCGGGCCCGGCTGAACGATTGAAGCGCGCGGCAGCCGGCACATGGCACATGCGATGACACCCTTCGCCGAGCTCGCTGCGGCGGCCTCGAGGCGCAGGGCGAGATGGATCGTCTCTCCGTGGCTCTATCTGGCGCCCGCGATGATCAAGCTGATCCTGTGGATCTACTGGCCGCTGATCGACGCCGTCCGGCTCAGCTTCTTCCGCTGGAACATGCTGCCCAACGCGCCGCAGCGCTTCGTCGGATGGGACAACTATGTCCGGATATTCTCGCTGCCGAAATTCTGGGATGCAGTCGCCAATACCGGCGTCTACGTGCTCGGCCTGATCCCGCTCGCCGTGCTGCTGCCGCTCGCGATCGCAATCTACACGCACGACCTGCCGGCGCGCTCCCGCAACATCTATCGCGCGATCATCTTCGTCCCGATGATCATCGCCCCCGTCGTCGGCGCGGTGATCTGGCGCTGGTTGCTCGATCCCGGCCACGGGCTGGTCAATGCCGGCATCACCCTGACCGGCGCTGCGCCTGTCCGCTTCCTGGGCGATCCCGCCTGGGCGATCTGGACCATCATCGTCATCACAGGCTGGAAGCTGATCGGCTTCTCGACGCTGATCCTTTCGGCCGCCAACGCCAACATCAATCCGGCACTGATCGAGGCCGCGCGAATGGACGGAGCCTCGCGCTGGGAGATCATCCGCGACGTGCGCCTGCCGCTGCTGCGCTCCACGGTGCTGTTCCTGCTGATGATGACCACGCTGCTCGGCGCGCAATGGAGCTTCAGCTACATCCATGTCCTGACCGGCGGCGGCCCGCTCGGCTCGACCACGAACCTGTTCTACCTGCTTTGGGATTTCGGCTTCTCGACAATGTCCGTCGGCTGGAGCTCGGCCTCAGCCGTCATCCTCTTCCTCGGCTTCAGCGCGATCGCCTTCGTCCTCCTGCGGCTGATCGACAGGTATTCCATCCATGACAACTGACATTCGTCCGGGGCAGCGCGGCCGCGCCGTGGGCCATCTCGTCATGGTCCTGCTGTCGATCTTCTGCCTGTTCCCGGTCTACTGGATGATCGTCACCTCGCTGCGTCCCGAGAACGCGATCTTCGAGACCAGCCTCTGGCCCTCCGAGCTCTCGCTCGCGAATTATGCAACAGCCTTGGACGCCATCCCGATCGTCCGGATGCTGGCCAATACGCTCGTCATCTCCGTCGCCGTGACGGTGATCCAGCTCTTCACCGGGCTGCTGGCGGCTTATGCCTTCGCGCGCTGGCGCTTCCCGGGCGATCGTCTCGTTTACGCTCTGATCGCGCTGACCTGGCTCGTGCCGTTCCAGGTCGTGATGATCCCGAACTACCTGCTGATCGCGCGGATGGGTCTGCTGGACAGCGTCGCCGCACAGATCCTGCCGAACTTCGCCTCCGCGCTCGCGATCCTGCTGCTGGCCCAGACCATGCGGAGCTTTCCGAAAGAGGTGTTGGAGGCGGCCCGAATGGATGGCGCCGGGCACTGGCGCGTGCTGTGGGAGGTGGTCATGCCCAGCCTGCGCGGGACGCTCGCCTCGCTCGCCATCCTGATCTTCATCTCGACATGGAACGAGTATTTCTGGCCGTTGCTGCTGAGCCGCACGTCCGAGAACAGCGTGATCCAGATCGGCATCCAAATGTTCATGACGGCCGAGGGCAATGCCTGGGGGCCGCTCATGGCAGCCTCGACGATGGCGAGCCTGCCGGTCCTGGCGATCTATCTCGTGCTGCAGCGTCAGGTCGTTCAATCCTTCATGAAATCGGGCATCCGCTGATGCCGAGAGGTCTCTGATGTCCGCTCTTTCGATCACGGCGCTCCGCAAGAGCTATGACGGCAAGCAGGTGCTGCATGGCATCGATGTCGCGATCCCCGACGGAGACTTTGCGGTCATCGTCGGCCCCTCGGGCTGTGGCAAGTCGACCTTGCTGCGGATGATCGCGGGGCTCGAGGACGTCACCGACGGCACCATCGTGATCGGCGACAGGGTGGTGAATTTCGTCGATCCGGCAGAGCGCGGCTGCGCCATGGTTTTCCAGAACTATGCGCTCTATCCGCATATGACGGTGGCGCAGAACATCGCCTATCCGCTGAAGATCGCCCGTGTTCCGCAGGCCGAAAAGGAGCGCAAGGTGCGCGAGGCCGCCGCGCTTCTCGGGCTGAGCGACTATCTCGGCCGCAAGCCCGCGCAGCTTTCCGGCGGCCAGCGCCAGCGGGTGGCGATGGGCCGGGCGATCGTCCGCGAGCCGCAGATCTTCCTGTTCGACGAGCCGCTCTCAAATCTCGACGCCCTGCTGCGCGTGCAGATGCGGATCGAGATCAAGCGATTGCACAAGCGGCTGCGGACGACCTCCATCCTCGTCACGCATGACCAGATCGAGGCGATGACGCTCGCCGACACCCTGATCGTGATGAACAAGGGCCGGGTGGAGCAAATCGGAGCGCCGTCCGAGATCTATCGTCGCCCGGCGTCCCTGTTCGTGGCCGGTTTCCTCGGGGCTCCCGCCATGAACCTACTGCCGGCTTTCGTCCGCGACGACGGGGCGGTCGCGCTCGAGATCGAGCCGGAGCGGGCGATCGCTTTGCGCTCTGGCATGAGACCAGGCACGCAACTGGTCGCTGGGATCCGTCCGGAAGAGATCGTCATGAGCGAAGCGGCCGAGAGCTGCGACGCGGTCGTCGACATGGTCGAGGAGCTCGGAAATTCGCGCATCGCCTATTGCAGAATCCTCGACCGGGACCTCGCGGTCATCCTGCCACCGGGAACGGAACAGATCGAAGGCAAGTCCGTCCGGCTTGGCTTCAACGGCTCGGCTTGGCACTTCTTCGACGCAGCCGGGCTGCGGGTCGAGCTCCGCTACGCCCCTCCGGCGAGGGCTGTAGCGGCCCTCGTCTAGTCCAACCTCGCAACGATCCGCCGACACCCGAGCGTTCCCAGCGTCGAAATAGCTCTCGCGTTGGCCCAGGGGCATCAGAATTTGCGGAGTTTTTCCTGCAATCGCGGCGACACCATCCCTCGGTTCTCGGTCAGAAAACGATTCAGGTTGGCGATGTAAGTCTCTGGCAGGCCGAAGTGTTTTGCTCCAGCGATGACCGTCTCCATGTAGCCGGGCTTCGGCTTTCCCGGCTCGGCTGAGCGACCGATATAGATCAACGTGCGCTTGGCGCCGCCCGGCACGATCACCGGTTGGCTGATCTTCACATAGAGGCCGCTCGCGATATCCTCGAACTTGTCGAGCACGCGGATGTCGCTGAGCGAGCAATCCCAGAGCACGCCATGCACTTCGTCGCGCGGATCGCGGATCGCCGAGGCATAACCGTCGCGGGTGATGATGAAGCGATGGCGCGGCAGGCGAGCGGGGCCGAGCGGGCGCGAGTTCGGGCAGCGCTGTGCCATCCCGGCCGGGTCCATGTTGAGGCCGTAGGCGAAATAGAGGGGCATTGGGGCCTCGCGTCAGTCTCGGGCGGCGCGCGGCGCAGACCCGAGAATCTCGGGACGTATAGCCGCCCTGTTTGTTGAGGCATCTCGTCCTGAGATGCTCGGGTCAAGCCCGAGCATGACGGCGCCTTTGACCCTTACTTCGTCTTGTTGAACAGTTCCCGCCCGATCAGCATCCGCCTGATCTCGCTTGTCCCTGCGCCGATTTCGTAGAGCTTGGCGTCGCGCAGCAATCGCCCGGTCGGGTAGTCGTTGATGTAGCCGTTGCCGCCGAGCAACTGGATGGCGTCGAGCGCGACCTGCGTCGCCTTCTCGGCTGCGATCAGGATGGCGCCGGCAGCATCCTCGCGGGTCGTCTCGCCGCGGTCGCAGGCCTTGGCGACCGAATAGACATAGGCCCGGCAGGAGTTCATCGCGACATACATGTCGGCAACCTTGCCCTGAACGAGCTGGAACTCGCCGATCGACTGGCCGAACTGCTTGCGTTCGTGGACATAGGGCATGACCGCGTCGAGTGCCGCTTGCATGATGCCGAGCGGCCCGGCCGCCAGCACGACGCGCTCGTAGTCGAGGCCGGACATCAGCACGTTGACGCCGCGCCCGACCTGGCCGAGCACGTTCTCCTCCGGCACCTCGCAATCCTGGAAGACGAGCTCGCAGGTGTCGGAACCGCGCATGCCGAGCTTGTCGAGCTTCTGATGGGTCGAGAACCCCTTCATGCCCTTCTCGATCAGGAAGGCGGTGATGCCGCGTGAGCCGGCCTCCGGATCGGTCTTGGCGTAGACGACCAGCGTTTCGGCGATCGGGCCGTTGGTGATCCACATCTTGTTGCCGTTGAGGACGTAGCGGTCGCCCTTCTTCTCGGCGCGGGTGCGCATCGAGACGACGTCGGAACCCGAGCCGGGCTCGGACATGGCGAGCGCGCCGACATGCTCGCCGGAGATCAGCCCAGGCAGATATTTGCGCTTCTGCGTTTCGTTGCCGTTGCGGCGGATCTGGTTGACGCAGAGATTCGAGTGGGCGCCGTAGGAGAGGCCGACCGAGGCCGAGGCTCTGCTGACCTCCTCCACGGCGATGCAATGTTCGAGATAGCCGAGCCCCGAACCGCCATATTCCTCCTCGACCGTCATGCCGTGCAGGCCGAGCGCGCCCATTTCCGGCCAGAGATCGCGCGGGAACTGGTTGGTGCGGTCGATCTCTTCGGCGCGCGGGGCGATTTTCTCCTGCGCGAAGGCGTGGACGGTGTCGCGGATGGCGTCGGCGGTCTCGCCGAGGTCGAAATTGAACGGGCGCGGCGCGTTGGCAAGCATGGCGGAACCTCCCGGCAGATCGTGGGGAGCGGGGCTCCCTTTGCCTTCGTTATAGCTGCCCGGGGGGCGGCGCGTCAGTGCGCAGCCGCGCCCGGCGCAGTTTGGCGTCGACGCCACGGTCAGGTCTCGCAGCCGGCATCGGCGGAGCGGCGTTCCAACCGGAATTCAAGGCTTGTACATATCCTATCCAGGGGGATAGGATACGTACATGAGCCACGCGATGGATCCCGACATCATCAACCGCCTGCGCCGCGCGCAGGGGCATCTCGGCACCGTCGTCGGCATGGTCGAGGGGGGCAGGGCAGTGCCCGAGGTGGTGCAGCAGCTCCAGGCTGTCGAGAAGGCGCTGGAGAAGGTCAAGTCGCTGCTCATTTTCGATCATATCGAGCATCATCTGTTCGACCACGCACAGGTCTCGACGCCTGATGCGCGCAAGTCGATCGAGGAGCTCAAGGCCCTCACCAAATATCTCTGACCGCCGCGGAGTAAACCGATGTCGGACGCGAACAGCTTTCCCGCCCAGCATGAGCATATCTTTCTCGGCAGCGCGCATGACCGCCACGAGCGGCGCACCTGGCTCGTCGTCGGCCTGACGGCCGTCATGATGGTCGCCGAGATCGTGGCCGGTACGGTCTTCGGCTCGATGGCTCTCGTGGCCGATGGCTGGCATATGTCGACCCATGCGGCGGCGCTCGGCATCGCTGCCTTTGCCTATCGCTTCGCGCGCCAGCACGCGCATGACCGCCGCTTCAGTTTTGGAACGGGCAAGCTCGGCGATCTCGCTGCCTTCGCCAGCGCGTTGCTGCTGATGTTCATCGCACTGGCTGTCGCCTGGGAGTCGGCTCTGCGGCTCTACACGCCGATCGCGATCGACTTCACCCAGGCGACGGCGGTTGCCGTGCTCGGGCTTCTGGTCAATCTCGTAAGCGCCTGGCTGCTGAGCGACGGGCACGATCATCACCACGGCCACAACGATGGCGGCAGCGGGCATCACGGCCGCGGGCATGACGACCACCAACACGGCCATCACCACGCCCATGGCGGTCATGGCGGGGATACCAATCTGCGCGCCGCCTACATGCATGTGCTCGCGGATGCGTTCACCTCGATCCTGGCGATCACGGCGCTGCTCGGCGGCCGCTTCTACGGCTGGGTCTGGCTCGATCCGGTGATGGGCATCGTCGGCGCCTGCGTCATCGCCCATTGGTCGATCGGGCTGCTGCGCAGCTCGGGAGGCGTGCTGCTGGACACGGTGCCGGATGAGGAGCTGGCAAGGCGCATCGGAGAGCGGATCGCGGCCGAGGGCGCAGAGGTCGCCGACCTGCATCTCTGGCAGGTTGGGCCGGGCCATCGCAGCGCCATCGTCTCGGTCGTGACCGGCCAGCCCAAGCCGCCCGCGGCCTACAAGGCGTTGCTCGCCGATCTGCCGACGCTCTCGCATGTCACGGTCGAGGTGAACACGCGTTCCGCCGCGTAGGGGCGGGCTCAGTCGCCGATCACGCCGCGGCGGCGCAGCAAGATCAGCGTGAACAGCGCGGCGCAGATGCAGGACAGGGACACGAAGGCGGCGCCGAAATCCGACTCGACCCAGGGCAGTCCCTTCACATTGATGCCGAACAGGCCGGTGATGAAGGTCGCAGGCAGGAAGAGCGCCGTCAGCAGCGAGAGTACGTAGAGCTGCCGGTTGGTGCGGCTGGCCGAGCGGGCGGCGATCTCATCCTGCAACAGCCGGGCGCGGTCCTGTACGGACTGGACATCGTGGTGCAGGCCGTCGATGCGCTGGAGCAACCGCAGGGCTGCCGCCTTGACGGCATCCGGGGCGCTGCGGCCGGACGGCGTCTCGGCGAAGCGGCGGAACAGCACATGCAGGCCGCTGAGCTGCCGGTGCAGGCGGACGGCCGTGCGGCGCACTGCACCGACACGCTGCGGGCCATCATGCAGCCTATCGAGCAGGATGTGATCCTCGACGCTGTCGGTCTCGTCGACGAGGCGGATGACCGCGTCGGTGACGTCGTCGATGATGTATTCGATGATCTGCTCGAACAGCCCGGCCGGGCTCGCGGCCGGCTCGCCGCGATCGAGCGCCTCCGCCGTCATGCGGATCGAGTGCAGCGCCTCGCGGCGTCCGGTCAGCAGGAACCGGTCGCCGACGATCCAGCGCAGCGCGCCGACATCCTCGGATTTGTGGGCGATGTCGCGGATCAGATCGTGCGAGACGCCCCAGGCGAGGCTGGCCGAATGGTCGAGCCGCTGGTGCTGCTCATGCGAGAGGAACGCTTCCTGGGTTGCGTCCGGCAGGGCCTGCTCGGCGATCCAGCTCTGGGCCCGCGTGTGGACTAGGTCGAGATGGAGCCAGACGAAGCCCTCGGCGGGATTTAGGTCCGGCAGGATGTCGCGCGGAACCCGGCTCGGCAACCCATCCTCATCGAAGCGATAGGCCCAGATGATGCCGGATTGGGATTGCACGTCGCCGGGCATGGTCTGTTTCCGCTACCGCCGCAGTCTGGCCGGCGGCGCGCCTAAGGGCGCTGCGGATGTGACAGCGACGTGACGGTCGCTGTCCCCGGCTAGTTGCGATTGGCGGCCGTGCGCGCGGGCGGGATACGTCCCGGCGGAACGAATTGAAGCTGCGTTCCGCCCGCAGCTTTCGGCGCGCGGGCGCCGGCCGGTGTCGGCAGTGCCCTCTGCTCGGCAACCTTCGGCTCGCCACCGTGCCACTTACGCGAACCGATGTCGAAGTGGCCCTTGCGCCAGGCCTCGAACTCGCGCTCGCTGCCGAAGAAGGCGTTGCGATCGACGTCTCCGGAGATGCCGGGCACGCGCCCGGTGGTGGTGAATTGCCAGAATTCCCAACGGTCCCGGGCATAGCGCTTGGCCAGCGGCGCGGCGGTCGAGCGCAGCCAGAAGGGGTGATCCTTGAGTTCGCCCTCCAGCACATCCTCGTGGAAATTGATGTCGGTATAGATGATCGGCTTCTTGCCGGTGTGCTCGCGCAACCCCTTCAGCATCTCCTCGATCTTGGCGAGCGCCAGTTCGCGCGAGATCTTGCGGGTGCATTGCGAGTCGTTCTGCCATTCGACATCGAGGACGGGCGGCAAGGCATCCGGGTCGCGCGGGATATGCTTCTTGATCCAGCGCACCTGGTCCTTCGCGGAACGGCACCACCAGACGAAGTGATAGGCGCTGCGTGGAATGCCGTGCTTTTTCGCCTCGGCCCAGTTGCGCTTGAAGTTGGGGTCGAGATAGTCGCCGCCCTCGGTCGCCTTGATGAAGGCGAAGCGGGTGCCGGCGTCCTTGACCCTGCCCCAGTCGATCTCGCCCTGCCAGCGCGAGACGTCGATGCCCTGGATGACCTTGCGCCGCGCATCGCGGACGCCGTGATGCGGGGCGCTGTCGCCCTTCTTCGGATAGAGAGCCAGTGCCGGCTCGACAAAACAGGTCAGAAGCGCCGCTAGGGCAAGGGCTCCAAGCCCGGTCCGTCCGCTGGTCAGCTTGCCCGCTGGCATGTGTCTCTCCCGCATCACAGGTCCAGATGGCGGGAGCGTGGTTAAGCAGCGGTTAGAATTGCCGCGCAATCTAGCGAAGAGTTTCAGCCTTGGTTAACCGCCGGGCTGGCGGGCCCTCAATCGTCGAGGTCGGAGTCCTGAGCCGCCCTCGCAGCCATGCGGCTCGGCTGGAAGGCGGAGGCGACTGGAGGAGCGCTGCCCGGGATGCGCGCGACCGGTACGTCGCTCGGCACGTCCGGTGCCGGCAGCGGGGCCTGGCCGGGAACGGGAGCCGGCGAGGGGGCTTGCTGAGGCGCTGGAGCCGCCGCGGGTTGCGGAGCGGCCTCCCGCTTGTCCCAACGCCGCATGCCGATGTCGTATTCGCCGCGCAGCCAGCCGGCGAACTGGCTCTCCGTGCCGAAGAATGCGTTGCGGTCGACGTCGCCCTTGATGCCGGGCACGCGGCCGGTGGTGGTGAACTGCCAGAAGCCCCAGGTGCGGTTGTTGTAGCGCGCTTCCGGGAGGGCCGCGGTCGAGCGGATCCAGTAGGGGTACTCGTTGAACTGGCCTTCCAGCACCTCGCGGTGGAAGGTGATGTCCGTGTAGATCACAGGCTTCTTGCCCGTGAGCTGTTCCAGCTCCCTCAGCATCAGCTGGATCTTCTCACGCGCCAGCTCGCGGTCGATCTTCTGTGGGCAGGTGCGGGAGTGCCCGTTCCATTCGACGTCGAGCACCGGCGGGAGCGCATCGGCATCGTTGGGAATCTGCTGCTTGAACCAGACCGCCTGCTCATGCGCCGGACGGCACCAGTAGACGAAATGGTAGGCGCCGCGCGGGATGCCGGCGCGGCGCGCACCTTCCCAGTTGCGCTGGAAGGCCGGATCGACATGGTCTCCGCCCTCTGTCGCCTTCATGTAGACGAAACGGGTGCCGGCCGCCTTGACCGAGGCCCAATCGATATCGCCCTGCCAGCGCGAGATGTCGATGCCGTGGATCGGATAGCTATGTGCCGCGGCAACACCGGGATGAGGGCGCGCATCGCCCTTCGACGGATAGTTGTCGAGCGCCACGCAGCCACCAAGGGCCGCGACAGCGGCGGCAGCCAGAAAGGGCAGGATGCTAGAGAACTGCATGCGATGGGAGTTCATGTCGGGGAGAATTGCGGAGAATGCTTGACGGCCGGTTTACGTTACCAAAGTTCTGCCGCCTGTCAGCCCAATCGGCGGCAGCTCCGTGATACGGCCGTCCAGCGCCGTCGATTCGCTGTTGCCGCGGAAAGGAAGGTTCTTGCCGTAACGCCTTGCGATGGCCCGGAAACACGAAAGGCGACCCGAAGGTCGCCTTTCGCTGGACACTGTCCGAATTTGGTGCGGTCGAGAGGACTCGAACCTCCACGGGTCTCCCCGCTACCACCTCAAGGTAGTGCGTCTACCAATTCCGCCACGACCGCAGCTCGGTTCCGGTTGCGGGCGGTGCAACCAGGGAGCGGCGCCGATCTAGCAAATCGAATCCGCTGCCACAAGAGCGTCACTGTGGAAAAACGAGCGATATCGAATTTTCCCCAGAATGGGCCGCTTCAGGCGGCTTCGGCGACGCTCTGCAGGGTGTAGATCGTCGGGCGCTTCAGCATCTGGGTGATCTCGACGGAGATCCTCGCGCCGCTGACGACGACGATTCCCTTGGCGAAGGGGTGGTTGTTCGCGAGAATCTGGACTTCGTCGGTCTCGCTGGCGTTGAGCTCGATGATGGCGCCGCGGCCGAGTCGCAGCAGCTTGTAGATCGGCATCTGGGTCTGCCCCAGCACGACAGTGAGCTCGACGGGAACGAGATCGAGATCGGCCTTCAAGTCCTGCCTCCGGAACCTTACTTCAGAATTGGACCAGCAAAACTTGCCTGCCTGCCGGTTTTCGGCGCATCAGGCTTGCCGAGGTCGCGCCGGATGTCGCCAGCCTGGAAAGATTGAACGGAACATGGTTAAGCCATGGTGAAGATGCGTGAGGAACTGGCCGTCTCCTTCCTGCCGGAAGCAGGCTCCGAGCCGGTCGAATGGGTCGTGGCCGAGGGACTGACCGGCTATGACGAGGCCGTCGCCGAGATGGAACTGCGTGCCGGCCTGATCGCCGACGGCAAGGCCCGCGAGCGCGTCTGGCTGGTCGAACATCCGCCGCTCTACACGGCCGGCACCTCGGCACGCGACGAGGATCTGATCGCGCCGGAGCGTTTCCCGGTGTTTCGGTCGGGGCGGGGCGGGCAGTTCACCTATCACGGCCCCGGCCAGCGGGTGGCCTATGTCATGCTCGACCTGAAGCGGCGCCAGCCGGATCTGCGCCGCTTCGTCGCGGCGCTCGAAGGCTGGCTGATCGGCGCGCTCGGCGATTTCAACATCCGCGGCGAGCGGCGCGAGGATCGCGTCGGCGTCTGGGTGCGCCGGCCGGAGAAGGGCGCTGATATCGAGGACAAGATCGCCGCCATCGGCATCCGCGTGCGACGCTGGGTCTCGTTCCACGGCATCTCGCTCAATGTCGAGCCTGACCTTTCCCATTTCGACGGAATCGTGCCCTGCGGCGTCAGCCAGCATGGCGTGACCTCCCTCGTCGATCTCGGCCTGCCGGTGACGATGCCGGAGGCCGATTCGATGCTGCGCGAAGCCTTCGAGCGGGTGTTCGGGCCGACGGTCTTGGTCTGATTTACCTGTCGTTAGCCATGCCAAACCCATCCTCGGTATGGGGACTGGGCCAAAAGCATGGGGACGACGATGCGTGTTTTCCTTTTCGCCGGTAGCTTCGCCGTGTTGCTGGCAGCCTGCAACACGACGGACCAGCGCATTGCCGGCGCTGCCGCTGGAGCGGGAGCCGGGGCGATCGTCGGCGGACCGATCGGCGCGGTCGCCGGAGGTGCGATCGGCGCCGTCGCGGCGCCTTCCGTAACCGGATCGATCAACAAGATGAGCGAGTGAACGCAAGCGCCCGGCGCGGATTTGCCCGGCCGCGTCCGGGTGTCCGTGCCGGTTGGCGTTTTCGATAGGGCGCGCCATAACCTCGGGCCAAGGATTGTCGTGAGGGAGCGCGCCCGTGCCTGTCATCGAGAGCAAGGTCGATCTGAATTCGGCTGAGACGCGCGCCAATGCCGAAGCCTGGGCCGGCCTGCGCGACGAGCTGCAGGAGCGGCGCGCGACGGCTGCGCTCGGCGGCAATGCCAAGTCCCGCGAGCGCCATACCTCCCGCGGAAAACTGCTTCCTCGGGAACGCGTGCTGCGCCTGACCGACCCCGGCTCTGCCTTCCTCGAGATCGGCTCGCTCGCTGCCTTGGGCATGTATGAGGGCGATGTCCATGCCGCCGGCATGATCGCCGGTATCGGGCGCGTCGCGGGGCGGGAATGCATGATCGTCTGCAACGATGCTACGATCAAAGGCGGCACCTACTACCCGATGACGGTGAAGAAGCATCTGCGGGCGCAGGAGATCGCGCGCGAGAATCGCTTGCCCTGCATCTACCTCGTCGATTCCGGCGGCGCGAACCTGCCGCACCAGACCGAGGTCTTTCCCGACCGCGAGCATTTCGGCCGCATCTTCTACAACCAGGCGACGCTCTCGGCCGAGGGCATCCCGCAGGTCGCGGTGGTGATGGGCTCCTGCACTGCCGGCGGCGCCTATGTGCCGGCAATGTCGGACGAGACGGTCATCGTCAGGAAGCAGGGTACGATCTTCCTCGGCGGCCCGCCGCTGGTGAAGGCCGCGACCGGCGAGGTCGTCTCGGCCGAGGATCTGGGCGGCGCCGATGTCCATGCGCGGCTGTCGGGTGTCGCCGACCATTATGCCGGCGACGATACCCATGCGCTTGCCATCGCCCGGCGCATCGCCGGCAATCTCAACAGCGTGAAGCGGCCGGACATCGACATCGCCGAGCCGGTCGAGCCGCTCTACGACCCCGCCGAGCTCGAAGCCGTCGTCCCGACCGACCTCAAGAAGCAGTACGATATCCGCGAGGTGATCGCGCGACTCGTCGACGGCTCGGAGTTTGACGAGTTCAAGAAGCTCTATGGCACGACGCTGGTAACGGGCTTCGCCCGCATCCACGGCATCCCGGTCGGGATCATCGCCAATAACGGCATCCTGTTCTCGGAGAGTGCGCTGAAGGGCGCGCATTTCATCGAGCTCTGCTGCCAGCGGCGCATCCCGCTTCTCTTCCTGCAGAACATCACCGGCTTCATGGTCGGCCGCGACGTCGAGACCCGCGGCATCGCCAAGGACGGCGCCAAGCTCGTCACGGCGGTGGCTTCGGCGCGGGTGCCGAAGATCACCGTGCTGGTCGGCGGTTCCTTCGGTGCCGGCAATTACGGCATGTGCGGGAGGGCCTATTCGCCACGTTTCCTGTTCACCTGGCCGAATTCGCGGATATCGGTGATGGGCGGCGAGCAGGCGGCGAGCGTGCTCGCGACGGTGCGCCGCGACAATATCGAGGCCGAGGGCAAGAGCTGGCCGGCGGCGGACGAGGAAGCCTTCAAGGCGCCGATCCGTAGCAGATACGAGGAGGAGGGCTCGCCCTATTTCGCGACGGCCCGGCTCTGGGACGACGGCATCATCCTGCCCTCGGAGACGCGCCGGGTGCTGGCGCTGGCTTTCTCCGCCACGCTCAATGCCGAAGTGCCCGAGACGAAGTTCGGCGTTTTCCGGATGTGAGGGGCGCAGCCCGCCTCAGCGCAATTCGATCTTCGTGACCTCGTAGACGGCGCGCGCGCCGCGCTTGTCACCGGGGGCGACGAGGCGCCAACCGCCGTCGAGCGGCCTGCCGTCCACGGCAGTGACAAGGATTAAGGGCAGGCCGCCGAAATCGGGATGGATCTCGCCGATCGAGAAGGCGATCTGATAGCCGTCCTTGGCACTCACGAGGAACGTCTTCCTCAACTGGTCGGCGGGCTTGAGGCCGTCGAGTGCCTTGTTCGCCTGCAGCACATCCCAGAACAGCACGCCGTTGTAGCGATGCGTCGCCGGCCCCTTCGAGGTTTCGAACGTCACGTCGCGTTCCACGGCCGGCAGGCTGGCGAGGGATCCCGGCGAGAGCCGGATCGCAGCCGCTCCGATACCCGCGAGTTCGAGGACGGGCTCCTGGGCGCGCGCGAGCGGAGCCGTCAGTATGACGAGCAGGATCAGCAGGGTGCGGAGCAAGGCGGGTGGCCTCCTTGGAATATCGACAGCATGAGGGCATCGTTTGACACGCCTGTCGATAGCTGTCGCTTCCGGCGCTAAGGGCTGGCGCGAGCTGCACCAACGCTCGACGATGCTGATCATCGGCATCTGGATCATCTGATTTCGTGGAGGCGCGGCATGGACCGATTCACCGCTAGTTGCCGCTGCGGAGACGTTCGCATCGTGGCCTCGGGGCGCCCCTATCGGGTCGGCATTTGTCACTGCCTCGATTGCCGCAAACATCACGGAGCGCTGTTTCACGCTTCCGCGGTGTTCCCTCAGGAGGCGGTGACGATTGCCGGCGAGACCCGCGATTATGCCGGGCGGTTCTTCTGTCCCCGCTGCGGCTCGCCGGTTTTCGCCCGCAGCGGCGATGAAGTCGAGGTGAACCTGGGATCCCTCGATGCCCCCGACCAACTGGTGCCGACCTACGAGCTCTGGACCGTCCGCCGCGAATCCTGGCTGCCGCCGTTTCCATTCAAGCGACGATATGAGCGCGATCGGGATGCTACGGGCCGCTACGAGGAATAGCGAGCGCGCTGTGAGGCGACCGGGCGATGCGCGGCCCGGAAGGCGCCGAATTCCGCGGTGCCGTCCGCGCGACGGCACCGATCGTCGGTGGTGACCCTCGTCGGTCGCTGCGTGATCGCGTCAGTTCGTCGCGAAGCAGTAAAAGCGGCCGGCGCCGCCCGTGCTTTTCAGGGCATCCTGGCTGCAGCCGCCGCGCGAGAGATGCGCCATGTTCCAGGATTTCGCAGGCGGCGATTGATCGAGCCCGGTGCGGTCATGGTGACCCATCATCACCGCTCCTTCCGTGCCGCTCCTGGTGTAGTTGCCGCAGGTGCGGTCCTCGCCCGGACCGAATGCCGTGCCGTCGGCCTGCGAGCCCGTCAGCATATCGTGCTCATTGGGCCTGTCGCCGATGCCGTTTACGATTTCGCCTTTCTCAGTCAGCGCGGTCTGCTTGGTGAGATTCGCTGCAGCACCATGCAGATCAGCAACGCTGGTGGCGATGACCGCTCCCTTGGCATTGCGCCAGGGACCGGCGCCGATGCGATCACGCGCATTGACGGCAGCCGCACCAGCACTCGCCTGCGTCGACAAATAAGCTCGCCAAGTCTTGCCGCCGGCGCCAACCGCCTGGGCGAGGCGCTGGCAAGTCGCGTCCGCACCTGCGAGGCCGCCGAGGTCGGCCCCCTTGCCGGACCCCGCACTGGTGACGAAAAAACTCATCTCTGCTGTCTGGGCTTTAGCCACACCGCCGGCCAGTGCCAGCAGCCCGACGGCCGCGGCAAGCGTAACGCATCTTGTGCCCATGGTTGGTCCTCCCATCGTCTTCCGTGCTGTTGGATACGTGGTCGTCCGGTTGCTCCTCCAAATCCGCGGCCGGTCCAAGATTAATTTAACATGACTGCAATCCGAGAGAGGAACCGCCGCCGAATTCTGCTTCGCCAACGACCCACGGTGCCGTTCGGGCCGGGTTCGCCTCGCTTGCGGGGCTTCAGCCCAGCGCGAAGGCTTCGTGCACGGCGCTCTGTACGCCGCCGCCCATGATCGGGCCGCCGCCGGCAACGTGGATCGCATCGCCCACCACCGCCGCGCCGAGGCCATGGCGGGGCGTCAGCATCGGCGCGTACTGCTCCCAGCTGTCCGCCGCAGGATCATACGCTTCCATTTGGCCGAAGACGCGGTTGGTGCCTTCGCCGCCCATCACGAAGACCTTGCCGCGATAGAGCACGGCGCCGTGGCCGGAGCGGGCGGTCGGCAGGGGCGAGCGCATCGCCCATTTGTCCGTCGTCGGATCATAGGCGTGGTGCAGGTTCGAGTTGGTGTGGAAGGAATCGACGCGCCCGCCGATCACGTGGATCAGGTTGCCGATAGCGAGCGTGCCGGTGTGGTCGCGCGCCGTGGGCATGGGCGTGCGCCTATCCCACCGGTCGGTTTTCGGTTCGTAGGTCAGGTGCCAGTCGATCGATTTCTTGGTGTCGAAGGCGTCGCCGATGGCGCCGCCGATGACGTGGAGGCGGCCGTTCAGCCCGACGACGGCGGCCGAGCCGACCGCGGCCGGTAACGAGGCGATCTCGGCCCAGCGATCGGTCTTCGGATCATAGACGAAGCAGCGCGGATGCGGCTTGCGGTTCTGCTCGAGGAAGCCGCAGATGGCGTAGAGCTTGCCGTCGAGGAAGGCGACGCCGACATGGTTGGCGCCGAGCGGGAGTGGCGCGGCGTCGCTCCAGCGATCGGACATCGCCTCATAGACATGGTGATAGCGCCGGTCGACCCGCTGCTCGGCGTAGCCGCCGACGATATGCATCTTGTCCTCGAAGGCCGTTGCCCAGGCCATCTCGGAGCGCGGCAGCGGCAGCGGCGACTTCGGGCTCCAGCGGCCGGGCGAGGCGGCTTTCGGTGCCGGCGAGTCGAAGACGTTCTGCGCGGCGGCAAGCGCGGGCTTCTCGATCCGCCCGGGCTGGGTGAGCCGCTCGTATTGCGGGCCGTGGTGCTCATGACCCGGCTGCTGGGCGAGCGCCGGCCCGGCGAGCGCGGCGGCGCCAGCAGCCAGCAGATGGCGGCGGTTCAGGCTGGTCATCGCGTCGTCCTCCCGACTACAACGATAAGGCAGAGCCGGCGGGCGGCAAGCGCATGCAACGCGAATGGCTGCGCAGTTCCCCCGAGCCGTCGCCGTCGCTATGGTCGTGCGCCATATCAAACGATTTAGGCCGCAGGAAACACGAGGAAGCGCATGTCTGGGCATAACAAGGTCGCGATGATCACCGGAGCTGGCTCGGGCGTGGGGCGGTCGGTCGCCATCGCCTTCCTGAAGGACGGCTACCGCACCGTGCTGGCCGGGCGCCGGGTCGATGCGCTGGAGGAGACGATCGCGCTCTCCGGCGTCGACAAGGGCCGCGCACTGGCGGTCTCGACCGATGTGACCGACAAGGCCTCGGTCGAGAGCTTGTTCAAGAAGACGAAGGAGGCCTTCGGCCGGGTCGACGTTCTCTTCAACAATGCCGGCGTCAATGCGCCGGGCGGGGTCCTGCTGGAGGACCTCTCGCTGGAGGACTGGCAGAAGGTGGTGGATACCAACCTGACCGGCCCCTTCCTATGCACCCAGGCCGCCTTCAATGCGATGAAGAGCCAGGAGCCGCGCGGCGGGCGCATCATCAATAACGGCTCGATCTCGGCCCAGGTGCCGCGGCCGAACTCGGCCGCCTATACGGCGACGAAGCATGCGATCTCGGGCCTGACCAAGACGGCCTCGCTCGATGGGCGCAAATACGACATCGCGGTCGGCCAGGTCGATATCGGCAATGCGCTGACCGACATGGCCAAGAAGATGACGACCGGCGTGCCGCAGGCCGACGGCTCGGTTAAGGTCGAGCCGGTGATGGATGTCGACCACGTCGCCACCACGGTGCTGCATATGGCCGGACTGCCTCTCGACGCGAACATCCTCTTCGTCACGGTGATGGCGACCAAGGCGCCGCTCGTCGGGCGTGGGTGATCGGGCAGCTCCGTCATGCCCGGGCTTGACCCGGGCATCTCGTCCAGATGGATGATGAGATTCTCGGGGCTCCGCGGAGTTTATCCTTGGGCTGACCAAAGGTCGGACCCAGGCGCTGCGCCCGAGAGTGACGGGAGGCCGCATGGCGGCGATCGAGAATGCTCCTGATGCGATTATGGACTCGGTGACCGGTCCCACCGTGGCTCGCGCCTATACGCTGACCATCTGGGGCATCGCGCTCGGCATCCTGGTTCAGGCGGTGGCGACTGTCGTCTGGGCGCTCGCCATCGGCAATGCCCAACTGTTCAAGGACGGCGTCGACTGGGTCTACGATGTCGCGCTTTACGGCATCGCCGCTCTGGTCTTCGGCCGGGACGCACGGGCCGAGCGACTGGCGGCCATCGCGATCGGCGCCGTCATGGCTGTCGCCGGGTTGCACACCCTCTACGATCTCTGGGACAAGATTGTCCGCCCGCGACCGATCGAGGTCTGGACGCTCGGCTTCGCGGCGGCGAGCGCCATCGTCATCGCGCTCATCGTCATTGCCGTGCTCTGGCGGTTCCGCCGCGAGGACAATCCGGTGATCAAGGCGACCTGGCTGTCGAGCCGCAACGATGCGATCTCGACGACCGGCTTCGCGCTGGTGGGGCTTGCGGCGCGCGTCGCGCCGGTGCGCTGGCCGGAATATCTGTTCGATCTCGTCGTCGCAGGGATCTGCTTCCAGGCGACATGGGCGATCTGGCGCTCGCTGCGGCGGCGCGCGGGGTCGGAAGCGGCCCAGCCCGGTTTGCACAACAAGGCGCAGACAGAAGCGGCGGGCGGGCTATAAAGGCGAAAAGCCAAGGATGCTGCCGAGGACGCTTCCATGACGATCGCCGCCAAGCTGCCCTCCATCCTGATCGCCAATCGCGGCGAGATCGCCTGCCGGGTGATCCGCACCGCGCAGCGGCTGGGCCTGCGCACCATCGCAGTCTACTCGGATGCCGATGCCGAGGCGCTGTTCGTGCAGATGGCTGATGAGGCCTACCATATCGGCCCGGCCCCGGCCCGCGAGAGCTATCTCGACGCGGCCAAGATTCTCGCGGTGGCGAAGGAGGCCGGCGCTGCCTGCATTCATCCCGGCTATGGCTTCCTTTCGGAGAATGCCGATTTCGCGGATGCCTGTGCCAAGGCCGGTATCGTCTTCGTCGGCCCGCCCGCCTCCGCAATCCGGGCGATGGGATTGAAGGACGCCGCCAAGGCGCTGGTCGAGAAGGCCGAGGTGCCGGTCGTGCCGGGCTATCACGGCGCCGAGCAGGATGCCGGGTTTCTGGCGAAGGAGGCCGAGCGCATCGGCTATCCCGTGCTGATCAAGGCGGTCGCCGGCGGCGGCGGCAAGGGCATGAAGAAAGTCGAGCGGGCGCAGGACTTTGCGGACGCGCTGACAAGCGCCCAGCGCGAGGGCAAGAATGCCTTCGGCGATGCGCGCGTGCTGGTCGAGAAATATGTGCTCTCGCCGCGCCATGTCGAAATCCAGGTCTTCGGCGACAGCCACGGCAATGTCGTCCACCTCTATGAGCGCGACTGCTCGCTGCAGCGTCGCCACCAGAAGGTGATCGAGGAAGCGCCGGCGCCCGGCATGACGGACGAGGTACGTGCCGCGATGGGCAAGGCGGCGACGGAGGCGGCGAGGGCGGTCGGCTACGTCGGAGCCGGAACCGTCGAGTTCATTGCCGATGGCCGCGACGGGCTCCGGGCCGACCGCTTCTATTTCATGGAAATGAACACGCGGCTTCAGGTCGAGCATCCCGTCACGGAGGCGATCACCGGGCTCGATCTGGTCGAGTTGCAGCTCAAGGTCGCGGCGGGCGAGCCGCTCGGCTTCACGCAGGCCGATGTGAAGGCGACCGGCCATGCCGTTGAGGCGCGGCTCTATGCGGAGGACCCGGAGAAGCGCTTCCTGCCCTCGACCGGCAAGCTCTGGGCGCTGCAATTCCCCGATGGCGAGGGCATCCGCATCGACACCGGCGTCGAGGCCGGCGATACGGTGACGCCGTTCTACGACCCGATGATCGCCAAGGTGATCGCCCATGGCGCGACCCGCGACGAGGCGCTCGACCGGCTCGGTGCGGCGCTGGGCGAGACGATCGTTGCCGGTCCGCGCACCAATCTCGCATTCCTGAAGAAACTGACCGAGGCCGACGGCTTCCGGGCCGGGCCGTTCGATACCGGCTTCATCGACCGCAACATCAGCGCGCTCGGCGCCGAACCGCAGCCGCTCGACGCGGCGGCGGTGGCGGCGGCTGCCCTGCAACTCGAGGAGGAGCGGCAGGAGGCCGGCATGATCGAGGCGGCCGGACGGGCGGAGGGCGAGTCACGCTCGCCCTGGCTTGACCCGGACGCCTTCTCGCTGATGCCGCGCCAGCCGCTGGGGCTGCCCTTGCTCGTCGATGGCGAGCGCATCGAAGCGCAGATCGAATGGCATGGCGAGGACGCTCGCGTCAGCCTGCCGGGCCACGAGATCGGCGAAGGCGAGCACGAGATCGCGCTGGCCGAAGGCGAGGGCGGTACGTGGTTTGCGCTGCATCGCGGCCGCCAGACGGCGGTGTCCCTGTTCGATCCCTTCAAGGTCGATCTCGAGGCGGCCGCCGGTTCGGGCGGCGTGGTCAAGGCGCCGATGCATGGCAAGCTGGTGGCTCTCTTCGTGGCGCCCGGCGAGGCGGTGACCAAGGGCCAGCGGCTCGCCATCGTCGAGGCGATGAAGATGGAGCATGTGCTGACCGCGCCGCGCGACGGCACCGTCAGCGAAGTCGCAGGCGAGCCCGGTGCGCAGGTGGCAGAAGGTGCCAAGGTGGTTGTGATCGGTGAATAGCTGAATCGGCGGAATCGCTTGCGGGCGATTGCTTCGATTCTGATTCAGGCGGTTCCCGTCATGGTCGGGCTTGTCCCGACCATCGACGTCTTGGTCGATGCCGTGCGGTGAAGACGTGGATGCTCGCCTCAAGGGCGAGCATGACGGCCCTCAGCCGTCCAACGCCGCGATCGCTCGTTTCGCAACGGCGAGATTGACCTCCGCCAGCGGGTCGCCATCCGCCATGAACCAACTGGCCGACAGCCCGCACCAGGCGACGATCCAGCGTAGCAGCCGCTTTCGCACCAGCCCGGATTTCGCCAGCACGATCTCCAGCCGCCGCTCGAAGATGCCGGGCGCGACGGCGACCGGCGGCTCGGGATCGGCGAGGTCGGGGTCGCAGAACAGGATGGTGTATTCGAAAGCGCGGTCGCCGATCACCGATTTCGGGTCGATAGCGAGCCAGCCGCGGCCTTCGAAATCGAGGACGTTGTCGTGATGCAGATCGGCATGGAGCGGCAGGATTTCCCGCTGGGCAGGCAGGAGCGCGCTTGCCTCCGCAGCGGCCCGAGCAAGCAGGCCGCCATGCCGCGCCGCCGCCGGAAAGAGGTCCTTGAACCAGATGTCGAGCGGGATCAGCCCCGCGGGGGCCGCGCCGCGCGGTTTTTGCAAGGCGGCGATGGCGTCGCAGAGGATGGCGGTGGCCTCGTCATCGCCCTTCGCGCCGCTGCGGGCCATGGCGGCGAGCGAGCGCCGGCCCGTGGCGCGCTCGATCAGCATCGCCCCGCCATTCTCGCTGCGCGCGAGGAGACGGGCAGCGCCGTCACCGCTCCAAAATTCCAGCGGCAGGTAACCGCGGCGCTCGTCCTCGCAGGCCGGCAGCTTCAGCATGGCCGGCGCGCTGTCTTGCAGGACGGGCAGGAGCAGGCTGCCGCGCGTCGCGATTGGCGCGCCATCCGGGACAAGCTCCCAGCGTGTGAGCCAGGGCTCGAACGAGCTTGGAGAAATCGCGTTCATCCGCGGCCGATGATCGGGAACTGCTCGGCTTCGTAGATCTGGCCGGATACCGGCGCGCTGTCGTCCGACAGCCAGAAGGCGGTATGGGAGGCGATTTCCTCCGGCTGCATGATGCGGCCGGTCGGCGCGTCGCGCAGCGGCAGATGGTTCTGCCAGCCGGGCTTTCGTCCCTCGCGCTGCTGCGTCGCGTCCTCGTTGGCGGTCCAGGTCCAGCCGACATTGAGCTGGTTGGCGCGGATGCGCTCCGGGCCGAGCGTGTTGGCGAGATTGCGCGTCATCGTCATCAGCGCGCCCTTCGACATCGAATAGACGGTCAGATTCGACAGCCCGCAATAGGCGTTGATCGAGCCGACGGTGACGATGGCGCCCGGCGACTTCTGGGCCCGGAAGGCGTGGATCGCGGCCTCGGCGCAGAGCAGCGGCGCCCGCGTGTTGATCGCGAACATATGGTCGAAGAAGGCGGCGGTGGTCTCGCCGAGGATGCCGCGCGGATAGATGCCGGCATTGTTGACGAGCCCGTCGATGCGGCCGAAGGCGCCGACCGTGGCATCGACGATGGCCTGTGCCGTGGCAGGCTCGGCGAGGTCGCCGGTGATGCCGCTGGCGGCGGCGCCGAGCCGGGCGACCGCCGCGTCGACTTCGGCCCGGTCTCGGCCATGAATCAGTACCTTTGCCCCCTCGGCAATGAGGCGCTCGGCCATCGCATAGCCGATGCCGGTGGAGGAACCGGTGATGAGGATGGCCTTGCCTGCAAGTCCGCGCATGATGATCGTCCGTAGCCTGTCGAGGGAAAGAGCATGACGGTGAAGCGTATCGTGGCGAACATGCTAACCGCCGAGCCGGCGCTGGCAAAACCCTTCTACGGCAGCATTTTTGACATGCACCCCGTCATGGACCACGGCTGGATACAGACCTATGCGGCAGGCGGCGACCCCGCCGGGCCGCAGCTCAGCTTCGCCAGCGAGGGCGGCTCGGGCGCGCCGGTCCCGGACCTGTCGATCGAGGTCGATGACCTCGACGAGGTTCTGCGCAAGGTGGAGGCGGCCGGGCTGCCGATCGAATACGGTCCTGTCGACGAGCCGTGGGGCGTGCGCCGCTTCTTCTTGCGTGACCCGTTCGGACGGCTGGTCAATGTGCTGGCGCATCGCGGCTGAGGCGATCTGTGGAGAAGGGCCGGGGAGGCTGGCCGGCGGGCGCTTCGAGGCCTATTTTACCGGCCATGTCCCTTCACCTGCTCAAGCTCTGCGTCGGCGCGGAATCGATCGGCGACCTCGAAGAGTGGATCGCCGAACGCCAGGCGCAGCGGCGTGCCCGTGGCGAGCCGGCCGAACAATTGCACACCACACGCATGGTGCCGAAGAAGGTCGAGGAAATCCTCGATGGCGGCTCGCTCTACTGGGTGATCAAGGGGCAGATCTCGGCGCGCCAGCGCCTGACCGATATCCGGCCCTTCACCGACGCCGAGGGTATCGGGCGCTGCCATCTCGTCATGGAGCCCGTGGTGGTTCCGGTCGAGCCACGCCCGTTCCGCCCGTTCCAGGGCTGGCGCTATCTCCAGCCCAAGGACGCGCCGCGCGATCTCTCCGAGCATGGCGGCGATCTCGGCGAGATGCCGGAGGAATTGCGGCGGGAACTCGCGGGGCTCGGGTTGCTGTAGGCGACCGGCTCAGCCTTTCAGGCCGAGGAAGGCGAAGGGCTTGGCCGGGACGAAGCTCCCGGTCGCGTCGCCCGCATAGGTGTGGTCCTGGTCCTTGCCGAGATCGAGCTTGCGGGTGCCGCCCGCAGTCGAGAAGTCGATCTTCTCGAGGTCCACCCAGAAGGTGTTCGGCGTCAGCGCCGACTCGAAGAAATACAGTTTGCGGGCATGGTCGAAGACCGTGCGCCAGCGCGTCGAGGAGATGTTCGGCTGGTCGGGCGTCGTCAGCCCATAGGGCACCGAGACGTTGCGGAGCACGCTGAAGACGCTGGCAACGGCGCGGTTCGGATCGGGGTCCTTCGGGATCGCGTTCGCGTAGAACGCGGCGCGGACGAAACGATCGGAGGCGCGGTTGGTGCCGGGCAGCATCACGGTGCCGCCGATCTGCTTCCAGTATTCGGCGAGCGCGAGCTGCTTCTCGAAGATCGGCGAGTTGGTCATGACCTGATAGGCGCGGTCATGATGGATGACCTGCCTGCCGCCGACATACTCGATGATGGCGCTGTCACCGCTGGAGTCGGAGAGCGAGAGATGCACGGTGGCGAGACGATTCTCGCCCGGCATCATGTCGGTGACGAGGGTGAAAGGTTCCTCGCGCAGCGCGGTGACCGCCTCGCTCACCGTGGCGAAGTTGTCGAGCACGTATTGCGCCCAGAGTGAGATGCTCAGCCCCGGCTTCGAGGCGGCCTCGAACTTCGGATATTCGGATTCGACCAGCCAGAGCAGATTGGCCGAGAGCCCGGCCTCGTTGACGCCGTCGCTGCTGGAGATGTCGTAGGCGGAGGCGATCACGCTGCCATATTTCGCCGTCCAGCGCACTGTGTTGGCGCCGGTCTCGCCGGTGCGCTCGACGCCGCGCGGCAGGATCCAGAGATTGGTGGCGATGTCGCTCTTCCAGTCCATCGAGCGCGCTGTGACGACGCTGCCATTCGCTCCGAAATAGACGAAGCGCGTGCAGGCCTGGACAGCCGTGTCGGCGAGCAGCGCGCAGGCGAGAAGTATGGCGGCGCCCCGGCGCAGGAACGCGTTTCGGCCGCGCGCTGCGCTACCCGATGCATGGATCATCCACCGCTCTCCTCTGGCTCTGGCGCTTTCAGCATGCCGACCGCTAACCAGACGGCTGCCCGGATACGGCCAGCGTAGCGTTTCCGTTTGGCGCCGCAATCACAGCGGCGGCGGCGTTCAGACCGGAATGTTGTCGATCAGGCGTGTGCCGCCGATGCGGGCGGCGAGCAGCAAGCGGATCGGCCCATCCGCCAGCCCGGTAATCGGGGCCAGCGTCTCGGCGTGGCGGGCTTCGAGATAGTCGAGTTCGAAGCCGGCGGTGATGATCTCGTTCTGCGCGTCGGCGACCGCCCGGAACAGCGGATCCTCGTTGCGGATGCGCGCGGCAAGGACCTGCATCACGCGGTGGAGGACCGGCGCCAACGCCCGATGCTCGGGCGAGAGGTAGCGGTTGCGCGAGGACATGGCGAGGCCGTCCGCCTCGCGGAATGTCGCGAGAGGAACGACGGTGATGCCGAGATCGAGATCACCAGCCATCCGCGTGACGACCTTGAGCTGCTGATAGTCCTTCTCGCCGAAGATCGCGCAATCGGCGCGGGACTGCGTGAAGAGCTTGCAGCAGATTGTCGCGACGCCCTCGAAATGCGTCGGGCGGAAGCGGTCTTCGAGGCCGACGGCGGCTGGGCCCAGCAACAGCACCCGCGTGGCGAAGCCCGCCGGATACATCTCTTCGACCGAAGGGAAGAAGACGGCATCGGCGCCGGCAGCGAGGAGCTTGGCGCAGTCGTCGTCGAAGGTGCGCGGGTACTTCTTGAAATCCTCGTGCGGAGCGAACTGGGTCGGGTTGACGAAGATCGAGACGATCACCCGCTTCGCGTGGCGTTGGCCTTCGGTGACCAGCGCGATGTGGCCCGCATGCAGCGCGCCCATGGTCGGCACCAGCGCGACCTTTTCGCCGGCCGCGTGCCAGCCGGCGACGGCTTCGCGCATCGCCGCGACCGTCTCGAAAACCGTGATCCCAGCCATGGACTTCTCTTTCTCGTCTGCGTCGATCTTCGCAGCCCTCATCCTGAGGAGCCGCGTAGCGGCCTCTCGAGGATGCCCCAGGAGGTTCCGGAACCGTCTGAAGCACCTTTCGAGACGCGGACTTCGTCCGCTCCTCAGGATGAAGCCTGAGAGGAACAGGCCGATCTCCGTCCGGGACGGGTAGCAAATCCGGTGTCGATGGCCAATATCAGAACCAACGAGAACGATTCCGTCGGATCGATGGGTTGATGAGCGACAAGAACGATCGCGCTGTCGGCAAGGCCGCCGCGACCACGCCGACAGGGCATTCGCAGCCAGGCGAAATCGACCGCTTCCTCGGAGCGGCGAAGCGGCTGGCGCCGCTGGCAACG
The DNA here is from genome assembly GCF_056395345.1 of Allobosea sp. 10L422. Taxonomy (NCBI): domain Bacteria; kingdom Pseudomonadati; phylum Pseudomonadota; class Alphaproteobacteria; order Hyphomicrobiales; family Alloboseaceae; genus Allobosea; species Allobosea sp. 10L422. Next base: position 790,625 of record NZ_JBFTJI010000001.1, on the reverse strand, counting down.
GGGCAGGCCGGACGGCTGGTCTTCGCGCTCGATGCCACGATGAGCCGCCAGCCGAGCTGGGATCTCGCCTGTTCGCTGCAGGCGCGGATGTTCGAGGTCGCCGGGCAGAGCGGGGGGCTCGCGGTCCAGCTCGTCTATTTCCGGGGTATCGGCGAATGCCGCGCCTCGGGATGGGTCGGCGAGCCCGAACGGCTGACCGGATTGATGCGCAGGATCGCCTGCGAGGGCGGGCAGACGCAGATTGCCCGCGTTCTGCGCCATGTCCGCGACGAGGCGGCAAAGGTGCCGTTGCGCGCTTTCGTCTTTGTCGGCGACGCAATGGAAGAGGATGTCGATGCGCTGGGGGCGCTGGCGGGCGAGCTCGGCCTGCGCGGCATCCGCGGCTTCGTTTTCCAGGAGGGGGGCGATCCCGCCGCGAGCGCGGCCTTCGCGACGATCGCGCGGCTGACCGGCGGCGCGCATGCGCGCTTCGACGTGACGGCGCCGGCTTCGCTATTGGAACTGCTGCGCGGCGCGGCGGCTTACGCCGCTGGCGGGCGCGAGGCAATGCTGCGGCTCGCCGGATCGAGCCCGGCGGTCAAGGGCCTGCTCGCGGCCATGGACGGAGGGCGCAAGTGAGCCTGCTCTACGGCGTTGCCGTCCTGATCCTGGTCTGGTGGCTGGCGAAGCTGTTCGCCGGGACCAATCCCAAAATGCTTGCGCGGCTGATGAAAACTGTCGGCGGCGTCGCCTCGCTCGGCGTGGCCGGGCTCTTGATGGTGCGCGGACGCCTGGATATGGCGGTCTTTCTCGGCGGCATCGGCGCCTGGCTGCTCGGCTGGAGCGCGACAGGGCCGGGCGGTATCCGTTTTCCCTGGGCCGACCGGTCCGGGCCGAGCCCGGGCGCCAGCTCGAAGGTCGGCTCGGCGCTGCTGGAGATGGAGCTCGACCACGATAGCGGCGCGATGACCGGCAGCGTCAAGGCGGGCGCCTTTGCGGGCCGGCCGCTCGACAGCCTGGGAATGAGCGAGCTCAGCGCGCTGATGCGCGAATGCCTGGCGCGCGATCCCGATGGCACGCGCCTGCTAGAGGCATATCTCGACCGCCGGTCGCCCGGCTGGCGTGAAGACGCTCAGCGTGATCGCGACGCGGGGCAGGGCGGCGCGCCGGGCACGGGCGCGATGACGCAGCAGGAGGCCTACGAGATCCTGGGGCTTCAGCCGGGGGCGAGCGAGGAGGCGGTCCGCGAAGCCCACCGGGCTTTGATGAAGCGCATCCACCCGGATGCCGGGGGCACCAGCGGCCTTGCCGCTCGCGTCAACCAGGCCAAGGACGTCCTTGTGAAGCAGCGATAGCGAAGGGTGCGGGGAGTGCGTCTGCGACATGGCGTGAACTCCTTTCCCTGGCCGGTCAGCCCGCCCTGCGTCCTGACGGACGCAGGTTCGGCGATCTGTCTTTGCGATTGCGCATCGGATTCTCCCGAAAGCCGGATTCCACTTGTCGGTCCGATGCTCAGCTGCGGGTGGCGAAGCAGGAGAAGCCGCCGCGCTTCAGCTGCGCGCAGGCGTTCTGCGCGTCCTTCGGATCTTCAAAGCCGGCGAAGCGGGCGCGGAAAAGGGTGGAGCCGCCCTTCTCGACCTTCTCGGTGAAGGGCGAGGCGCTGGCCAGCGAGCCGGAAGCCTTGGCGCGAGCACGGGCCAGGATCTCCTTGGCCTTACCCTCGTCATCGGTCGCACCGAGCTGGATCACCCATTTTCCGGAGGCCACGACCGCAGCCTGATGAGACATGGCGGGAGCGGGCTCGGGGGCCTGCACCTTCGCCGGCGCGGCTTCTGCCTTGCGGGCCACGCTGGCGGCCGGCGCTTCGGCCTTTGCCTCGGCGACCTTCACCGGCTCGGCGACGGGCTCGGGCGCCCTGGCGATGGAGGAGGTGACGTCGACATTCGCCGGCGGGCGCAGAACCTTGGCGTCGGCCGGCTGGGCGCCGATCGACCAGCGCATCGCTGATGGCGTCGTGGTCGCGGAGACCGGGCGCATGCCGGAGATCTGCAGCGGCTGGCCACCGGCGACGGCGACCGGGCGCGGCGGCGCGATCGGCGTGGTGGTCGGCATCGGGGCATAGGCGCGGGCGGCGGCTGGGAGCGGCTGTTGCTCTTCAGCCTGGGGCTGCTGGCGCGGGCGCGGAACCGGGATAGGCGCCGGCTCGGCAGCGGCCTGCTGGCTGGCGGCAGCGCGCGGGCGCTCCTCCGGCTCAGGTGCCTCGGCGACCATCACCGAGGAACGGCCACTGGTCGCGGCGCGCGGCAGATTGGCCAGCACGAGGTCGGTCATGATCTTGTCGCGCGAAGCACCGGAACGGCCGCCGAGCACGACCGAGACGACGTGCCGGCCTTCAGACTTGGCCGAAGTCATCAGGTTGAAGCCGGAGGCGCGGGTGTAGCCGGTCTTGATGCCGTCGACGCCCTCGACCTTGCCGAGCAGGCGGTTATGGCCGCGGATGGTGCGGCTGCCATACTGGAACGCCCGCGTCGAGAAGAGCGGGTAGTATTTCGGGAAGCGCTCCTGGATGGCGCGGGCGAGAATGGTGAGATCGCGCGCGGTGGTCAGGTTCGGCGGCGAATGCGGCAGGCCGTGCGGGTTGTAGAAGCGCGTCGAGCTCATGCCGAGCGACCGCGCCTTGCGCGTCATCTGCTCGGCGAAAGCCTCTTCGGAGCCGGCGATGTTCTCGGCGACGACGACAGAGGAGTCGTTGGCCGAGAGCGTGATCATGCTCTTGATCACGTCCTCGACCGCAATGGTCGAGCCGGGGCGCAGGCCGAGCTTGGTCGGCGGCTGCGAGGCGGCGTAGGACGAGACCTTCAGCTCGGAATCCATCGAGAAGCGGCCGCGCTCCATCTGCTCGAACAGCATGTAGAGCGTCATGACCTTGGTGAGCGAGGCCGGGATGCGCGCGGCATCCTCGTTGACCGCGTGCAACGTGCGGCCGGTCCTGGCATCGACCACCATCGCCGCGTAGGGCGGCGTGTAGCCGCCGCCTGCCGCATGATGCCGGCGCTTGCGCGCCTCGGCCGGGGAGGAGGCCATCGTGGCCGCGACTGCGGCGATGCCGATCAGCCCGACAACGGCCCGCAGACGCGGCCGCTGAAACACAACGCAACCCAGAACCATGAACTCGCCTCGAACTCACTGTCGTTCCCGTCCCGCGCTCATTTTCGTGGCACGCAGGACACAGTAGGGGGAGGTTAGGAGGATGCGGTTACGGAGCCGTTAAAACTTGAACGGTTGCGACCGGAACGATCTGCGTTTGGCGCAATGCAGCGTCCTGTTGACATTCATGTTGCAATGCACAATATGGCGCCAGTCCCGGTGGTGATCTCTTCATACGACCTTGGGGCGACGCGTAGGGCCGCTTTGGCCCATTCACTCTGAGGCGGCACCCAAGGTGCCAGGGAGAGACGACCCATGATCCAGCAGTTCGAGACCATCCAGAAGGCTTCCAAAGAGAACGTCGACGCCGCCCTGAAGGCTTTCGGCGTCACCTCCAAGAGCGTGCAGACGATCGCCGTCGAGGCGACCGACTACGCCAAGAAGTCCTTCGAGGCCGGCACCGCCACGCTCGAGAAGCTCGCCGGCGTGAAGACTTTCGACAAGGCCCTGGAGATCCAGGCCGACTACTTCAAGACTTCGTTCGAGGGCGCGGTCGCCCAGCTCACCAAGATGGGCGAGCTCTACACCGCTCTCGCCAAGGACGCTTACAAGCCGTTCGAAGGCATCGTCGCGAAGGCTGTCCCGACCGCTCCGAAGGCGTGATGCCGGCAGGCCGCCGAAAGGTGGCCTGACCTTGAGCGAGTTTCGGTTGCGTATGGAGCCCGGTCGCGAGACCGGGCTTTTCTGTTGGGGCCGACGGGCTCGGCGTTACGGTGTGAATATCGGGCGTTCGCCGCCAGGCCCGGCATCAAGCTTCGAAAATATGGCCAGCGCGCTCGAGCAAGTTTTTGGATTTATCCCAATCGCCGCCGGGAACGAGGATATGCTCGCCGTCGAAGGTGCAAATCACGAAGACGCCGACGCCATTCGCGGAGAGGGGCGCAATTAGCGAGCGCACGATTCCGGTCGCGTTGAAGGGGATGGGGCCGATGCTGCGGAAGCAGCGCCAATTCAACTCGGCTTCGACTGTTTCGGGAATCCGCTCCTGCGGGCAGACAAGAGTGAGTTCGTCGCCGGCCCGTATCGCAGCGGAAAAGCCAGGGCCGTCGAACCAGTTCGGAAGAGGCGATGCGGCTCCAAGGCGCGCGACGCCGTAAATGCCGGAAACGCTGCGCAGCTTTACGGCAATCGACATCGTCGGACCCTCCGTCGCGGTCTTCGCTTCCGCCCATCCGCCGGCCTGGGAGCGGGCGTTGCCCCTGAGCCGGCGCTTTGATCCCTTCGCCGCGACATCGGGGGCGAGGCGGATCCCCTTGTCACGGAACAGATTTCAATCGGCAAGGCCATCCCGGCACATCGTCGGTCTCGCGGTGGCGGCCGATTGCGCAGGAGTGCATGCCGACCTTCTTTTTGAACCGATTGAAAACGCGGCCCGTTGGGCGCATCTCTAGGGGGGAATGCGCCGCCGTCGCGGTGCCGGAGGTTTCGGTTCTCGCCATGCTCGACAAATCAGTGCCGCCCCGCACGCTCAAGCTCAACGCCGCCGACAACGTCGTCGTTGCGGTCGACCCGGTCGATGCCGGCGTGACGGCGGCGGGCGTCGAGGCGCTGAAGCGGATCCCGCGCGGGCACAAGATGGCGATCACCCCGATCGCCAAGGACCAGCCGATCCGCAAGTTCGGGCAGATCATCGGCTTCGCGACGAACGACATTGTGCCGGGCGAATGGGTGCACGAGCACAATACGGGCTTCCATGCCTTCGATCGCGACTACGCCTTCAGCGCCGAGGCCAAGCCCGAATTCGTGCTGCCGGTCGAGCAGCAAGCGACGTTCGAGGGCTTCCGCCGGGCCAATGGCAAGGCCGGCACGCGCAACTATGTCGGCATCCTCACTTCGGTGAACTGCTCGGCCTCCGCCGCGCGCTTCATGGCCGAGGAGGTGAAGCGTTCCGGTTTGCTCGACGATTATCCCAATGTCGACGGGGTGATCGCGCTCACCCACGGCACCGGCTGCGGCATCGACTACAATGGCGAGAGTTTCGAGGTGCTGAAGCGCACCACCTGGGGCTATGCCTGCAACCCCAACATGGCGGCGGTGCTGGTCGTGGGCCTCGGCTGCGAGGGCTTCCAGATCAGCCGCATGAAGGAGGCCTATGGCGTCACCGAGAGCGACGTCTTCCGCACGCTGACGATCCAGGAGACGGGCGGGACGAAGAAGGCCGTCGCCGCCGGCATCGACGCGCTGAAGACCATGCTTCCGATCGCCAACAAGGCGGCGCGCGAGACAGTGCCGGCTTCCGAGCTGATGCTTGCGCTGCAATGCGGCGGCTCGGATGGCTATTCGGGCATCACCGCCAACCCGGCGCTGGGGGCCGCCGTCGACATCCTCGTCGAGCATGGCGGCACGGCGATCCTCTCCGAGACGCCCGAGATCTACGGCGCCGAGCATCTGCTGACGCGCCGCGCCGCGACGCGCGAGGTCGGCGAAAAGCTCGTCGGTATCATCAAGTGGTGGGAGGATTACACCGAGCGCGCCCGGATGAGCATGAACAACAACCCCTCGCCGGGAAACAAGGCGGGCGGGCTCACCACCATCCTGGAGAAGTCGCTCGGCGCTGCCGCGAAGGGCGGCACGAAGACGCTCTCGGCGGTCTATCACTATGCCGAGCCGGTGACGGAGAAGGGCTTCGTCTACATGGACACGCCCGGCTACGATCCGGTCGCGGCGACGGGGCAGGTGGCCGGTGGTGCCAATATCCTCGCCTTCACCACCGGCCGCGGCTCCGCCTATGGCTGCAAGCCGACGCCCTCGATGAAACTCGCGACCAATACGCCGATCTACGAGAAGATGATCGACGACATGGACATCAATTGCGGCGATGTGCTCGACGGCGTCTCGCTGGAGCAGAAGGGCCGCGAGATCTTCGAGAAGCTGCTCAAGGTCGCCTCGGGCGAGAAGACCAAATCCGAGCAGCTCGGCTATGGCGACGCCGAATTCGTGCCCTGGCAGATCGGCGCGACGATGTGAGGGCGGCCGGGCAGGGCTTTCCTCAGCCCTGCAGCAGCCTGACGCGCGTGCCCCAGGGGTCGAGGCTCTCGAACCCGCCGGAGAGCGGCGTTGTCGTGACGCCGGCCGCAGCGAGGCGGTCGGCCTGAGCGGCCATCAGCTCGCGCTTTTCCGCCATCAGCGAGAACCAGGCGAGGCCGGTGCTGCCTTCGTCGCGCGGCCCGGCGCCCGCGCTGTTCCAGGTGTTCAGCGCCAGGTGATGATGGTAGCCGCCCGAGGACAGAAAGCTCGCGGTATCGCGCCGGCTCGTCGGCGCCAGACCGAGCAGATCGCGATAGAAGCGGTCGCCCGCATCGACATCGCCGACGCGCAGATGGATGTGCCCGATGCGCAACCCGTCCGGCGCCTTGGCGTAGTCGGTTGCGCGCGTATCGGTGAGCGCCAGGATGCCGTCGACGTCGAGCCGGTGGGTGCCCATCACGACCCGGCCGTTTTCCCAGCGCCAGCCTTCGGCGGGGCGGTCGGCATAGACCTCGATGCCGTTGCCTTCGGGATCGTTGAGATAGACGGCCTCGCTGACGCTGTGGTCGGCGAAGCCCGTCAACGGCGTGCGGTTGCGCGCGACATGGATCAGCCAGCGCGCCAGATCGCGCCGGCTCGGCATCAGGAAAGCGATGTGGAAGAGCCCGGCGGCGGTCGGAGGCTCCAGCGCCGCATCCGGCCGCGGCTCCAGCGTGAGCAGGGCGCCTTCGCCGGTGCCGAGCGTGACGGAGGCGGCGCCGCGCGCCAGCACGGACAGGCCGATGACGTCGCGGTAATAGTTGGTCACACGCTCGACATCGCGCACCTTGAGCGCCGCGGCACCCACCCTGATCGGCGTCCTGCTTGCGAAGCCCGGCCCCGCTGCGGGTGCTGCGACCGGTCCCCCCTCGGCGCGGGCGGCGAAGGATGCGGCTGCCGCGAGCGAGGAGGCTCCTGCGAGCTGAAGCAGGGTGCGGCGGGTGTGGGCGCTGTTCATCGCTCGGCATGCTCGCACATTGGAGAAAACGTGCGGCTTCAAGGCCATGAAATTCCGCCCGGCGCATCTCACAAGCGCGTGGCGGATTGTCCGCCGATGATTTTCGGCAGGTCTCGCAGCAGGGCTGCGGCGATTTTTCGCGACGCCCTGAACCGGATCGGTTCAGGCTGCGACCAAGCAGCGGGCCGGCGCGACCGTCGAGGTGGGCCGGCTTATCTGCCATCGGTTGGGGACATCATGAAGACCGTGTTTCTCGTAACGATCCCGCGTGTTCTGCTCGGGCTGCTTTTCCTCGTTAGCGCCATCGACGGCTTTTGGTGGCTGGCGACCGGGACCAATCTCATTCATCCGCCGACGAGCGAACGCGGGCTCGCCTTCGAGGCGGCCCTTCAGAACTCGGGCTTCATCTGGCCGATGGTCAAGGTGGTGAACCTGGTCGGGGGATTGAACCTGCTGTTCAACCTGGCGCCGGCCTTGGGCCTCGCGCTGCTCGCGCCGATCATGACGGTGATCGTGTTCTTCCACCTCGTGCTGAACCCGCAGGGTCTTCCCATCGCGCTCATCATGACGGTGCTGGGCTTGCTGCTGGTCTTCGCCTATCGCGACCGCTACCGGGCGCTGTTCCGGTAGAAGCGGTCTCCTGTACGGAAGCTCTGGCCCATTCTCGCGTCATGGTCGGGCTTGGCCCGACCATCCACGTCTTCGTTCACAATATGCGGTGCCCAAGACGTGGATGCTCGCCACAAGGGCGAGCATGACGGGGCAACTGCGCTCCCGGCAAATCTCTCAGATCGAGAAGCCCTTGAGCCGGTCGCCGAGCAGGCCGATCCGCTCGGCTGCGACATTGGCGATCGCGATGCGCAGATGGTTTTCCTGCCCAGGCCCGAAATAGGGGCCGGGCAGGGCGAGGACGCCGCGCTCCTCTACCAGGCGGCGCACGACCTCGGCTGCCGGCGTGCCTTCGAAGGGGTGGGCGACATAGGCGAAATAGGCGCCTGCCGACAGCACACGCCAGTCGTTCAGCGGCGCCATCGCCCCGCGGAACGATGCCGCGCGGTCGTTGATCTCGGCGCGGTTGCGCTCGCGCCAGTCGCGGATGCCGTCGATGCCCCAGGTGATGGCGGTCTGCCCGGCTCGAACCGGGCTGATCTGCACGCAGTCGAGCACCTTGCCGATCTGGGTTAGGACGGCCTCTCCTGCCGTAATGGCTCCGAGCCGCCAGCCGGGAACGGCATAAGCCTTCGAGAAGCTGTAGAGACCGATCACTGAATCCTGCCAGCCGCTTGCGGTGAAGACCTCATGCGGCGTTGCGATAGTGGCGGGCAGGAAGTCGCGATAGGTCTCGTCGAGCACCAGCCAGATGCCGCGCCGGGCACAGAGTGCGGCGAATGCCGCAATGGTTTCCGGTGGGTAGACCGCGCCCGTCGGGTTGTTGGGCGTGACCAGCACGATCGCGCGGGTGCGATCGTCGATCAGCGCCTCTGCCGTCGCCGTGTCGGGGACGAACCCGGCCTGGGGTGCGCAGGGCAACGGGCGCGGCTCGATGCCTAGCATCGTCAGCGTCATCTCGTGATTGAAGTACCAGGGCGTCGGCAGCAGCACGTTGTCGCCGGCTCGGGCGAGCGCCATCATGGTCACGGCGTAGGCCTGATTGCAGCCCGAGGTGACGGCCACTTCGCCGGGGGCGAAGGGCGCGCCGTAGATCCGCGAAATCTCCGCCGCATAGGCTGCGCGCAGCGATGCGTCACCGGTGATGCTGCCATAGCGCGTGGCGGAGGCGTCCGCAGCCGCCTCGGCGAGCTTGTCGAGCAGCACCTGCGGCGGCGGCGAGCCGGGGACGGCCTGCGACAGGTCGACCAGCGGTCCGAAGCGCCCGTCATAGGCGCGCGCCCAGCCCTGGGCCTCGGGGATGGGCGGGGTGCCGGTGTCGATGAGATCGGGATTGAGCGGGGCGAGCAGGGGCGTCGGCATGATCCGACTGGTTTGCTGCCTGCGCCTCGTTGCGTCAATCGCCTTGGAAGCGTCGCAAGCGCGGCCCATATCTGGCGGGCTTCCAGTTCAACCGGGTGAGCGCAGCCATGCAGGACGAGACCGAGGACGCGATCGCCGAGCTTCATGCGATGCTCGACCGGGCCGACAGCATTCTCAGCTTCACAGGCGCCGGCATCTCGACGGAATCGGGCGTGCCGGATTTCCGTTCGCCCGGTTCGCCCTGGATGGTCAACAAGCCGATCCCGTTCGAGGCGTTCGTGCAGAGCCGCGAGGCGCGGATCGAGGCCTGGCGGCGCAAATTCACGATGGACGACCACTATCGCGAGGCCCGGCCCAATATCGGCCATCAGGCCCTGGCGAAGCTGGTCGCGGACGGGCGTTCCCCCGCCATCATCACCCAGAACATCGACGGGCTGCACCAGGCCTCCGGCGTGCCGGCCGATCAGGTGATCGAGCTGCACGGCAACGGCACCTACGCGACCTGCCTCACATGCGGCTGGCGCCATGAGCTCGCGGCGATCCGCCCGGCCTTCGAGGCGAGCGGCGAGCCGCCGAGCTGCATCATGTGCACGGGGCCGGTGAAATCGGCGACGATCTCTTTCGGCCAGGCGATGCCGCAGGAGGCGATGATGCGGGCGCAGGCGCTTGCGCTGGATTGCGACCTCTTCCTCGTCGTCGGCTCGTCGCTGGTCGTCTACCCTGCGGCGACGCTGCCCGTGATCGCGAAGCGGCAGGGCGCGAAGCTCGTCATCCTCAATCGGGAGCCGACGGAGCTCGATCCGATCGCCGATCTCGTCATCCGCGCGGAAAGCGGAGCGGCCCTGGGGCGGCTCGCCCCCTGAGTCGATAGGCTCGATAGGAGCCATCCGAGGCCGGTCCCGCATCCTGACGGGCGCGAGCGGCAGTTTCCGCACCATCGGAGCCCGCGGAGATGTGGACGACGGCGTGGGGGCTGTATACCGCATCCTTAGCGATGCTATCGTGGCTACACGAATCAAGCGTTGTGCGTGGGGGCGAGCGGCACATGTCCGACGAATTCGGTGAGAGCGGGCGGCCACCGATGGGTCCCATCCAGTCACTCAACCGCGTCATGCGGCTCGATGGGCCAAGCGGTCACGCTTCCGAGGTTCCGGTCGAGATTGCCGGCTACGTCAAATGGTTCGACGTCTCGAAAGGCTACGGCTTCGTCGTTCCCGAAACGGGCGGCGCCGATATCCTCGTGCATGTCACCATTCTGAAGCGCGATGGTTTCAATACGATAGCGGAAGGCGCTCGCATCGTGCTCGAAGCCGTCGAGAAGAATCGCGGGCGCCAGGCCGTGAGGGTGCTCTCGATCGACACCTCCTCCGGGCGCCACCCCTCCGAGATGCCGATGGCGCGCACGAACGTCGCGGTTACGCCGACCAGCGGGCTCGAGCTCATGGTGGTGAAATGGTTCAACCGGCTGCGCGGCTTCGGCTTCGTCTCAAAGGGCGAGGGCGCACCCGACATCTTCGTGCATATTGAGACGCTGCGGCGCTACGGCCTCGTCGAGCTGATCCCGGGACAGACAGTTCTGGTGCGCTACGGCCCCGGGCCGAAGGGGTTGATGGCCGCAGAGATCAGGCTCGAGCAGGGCGGTGCTGCCGTCTCGCATTGACGAACCGCTAAGCATGACGACGAAATCGGGCGCGTCGCCGAGCCGCTGTCGGCGACATTCCGGCCGATCGGCTTAAGCACGCAGTTCGCTTTTACGCTTCCTCAATCGACGCGCTTATGATGAGGCTTTCTCGGGAGGCCTCTCCATCCTCGTTCTCGTCAGCGATCACGACGGCCGGCGCCATTCACTGCAGCGTACGCTCTCGCTCTGGGGCGCCTGTTCGGCGTGCGGCCCGAGCGAGCTGGGCTCCGTTACGGCAAGCGGTCGGCTGCTCGTCGTCGATCTCGACCTGTCGAGCCGCGCCGCCATCGAGACGGCGCGTACCATCCTCGCACCCTATCGACTCGCCGGAGCGCCCTGCCTTTTCTTGCTGGGAGACATGTCGCCGCGTTCTCAGACGCAGGCTCACGCACTCGGTGCGCGCGAGGTGCTGTCCGTCGACGCGCCTCGCTCCGTTCTGCTGGACAGGGTCGGCCATCTGCTCGGCTCGGCCGCTCCGACGAGCACCGGCGCCGGGCTCCAGGGCCGTTTCATCGCAGCCTCGGCAGCCCTCGGCGATCTGCTCGATGCGGCTGCGACCGGGGGACATCTGCCGGCAGCGGCGATCAACGGCAGCGTCGAGGCGCTCAATCGTGCGGCGGAAGGCGGTGACCTCGATGCGTGGCTCGATCTCGTCTGGCAACATGACGACGCCACCTATCAGCATTGCCTGCTCGTCTCGGGGCTGGCGGCCGCTTTTGCGCACCGCCTCGGCTTCGGCGAGGCCGATCGACGGCTCATCACCGGCGCGGCCGTGCTTCACGACATCGGCAAGGCGCGGATTCCGCTCGCAATTCTGCGCAAGCCCGGCGGACTGACGGCGGAGGAGCGCAAGACCATCTGGCAACATCCGCAGATCGGCCATGACATGCTGGTCGCGCAGGGTGGATACGCGCCGATGATTCTGGCTGTGGTGCTTTCACACCACGAATACCTCGACGGATCCGGCTATCCGCAGGGACTGATTGGCGGCCAGATTCCGGATCCGGTTCGGATGATCACGATCTGCGACATCTATGCGGCCCTGATCGAGCGGCGCCCCTACAAGCCGCCGATGCCCCCGGAGGAGGCCTATGCCGTGCTGGTCGGGATGGCGGGAAAGCTCGATCGCGATCTGGTGCGGGTTTTTGGCGAAGTGATCGTCGCCGCCTCGGCCGCCCGCCTCGGACGGCATATCGAGACGAGGGCGATGCCGACGCGGCTGTCCGGAACCGCGGGCTAGGCACCTAGACGGCGAAGGAGGTTCCGCAACCACAGGAACTCGTCGCATTCGGGTTGGTGATGCGGAAGGACTGACCAATCAGGTCGTCGACGAAGTCGATGGTGCAACCCTCCAGCAGATCGAGCGAGGTCTCGTCGATCAGGACGGTCGCGCCGTCGCGCTCGATGACGAGATCGTCCGGCGCCCGCTCCCGGTCGACGTCGAAGATATATTGGAAGCCGGAGCAGCCGCCACCGGCGACGCTGACGCGCAGCATCGAGCCCGGCGGCTCCTGAGCCATCACCGAGAGAATTCGTTTCGCGGCATTTGCGGTGACCGCGATGCCGCGCGGGTTGACCGCAAGATCGGTCGACATGGGCAGATGCTCCTTGCACCCTGGTTGTCCTGAAAGGTAATGGCCCCGCAGCGCCTCTACAAGCACGGCGCCGCGACGGGGCTGCCATGCCGGATCCACAGAGCCCACCCTTCGGCTTTTCCTTCGCTGCCGGCATCGAGCCGGGAGAGCGCTGGCGCGCGCCTTATGCCTGCCGCTCCAGCATGAGCCGCGGGCGGCTCGTCGGCGAGCCGGCCTCCGCGACGCGCGGCGAATTCCAACGTGATCGCGACCGCATCATCCATTCGACCGCCTTCCGCCGGCTGAAGCACAAGACACAGGTCTTCGTGTCGCACGAAGGCGACCACTACCGGACCCGGCTGACCCACACGATCGAGGTCGCACAGATCGCCCGCGCCCTGGCGCGCGCGCTCGGCCTCGACGAGGACCTGGCCGAGGCGCTGGCGCTGGCGCACGACCTTGGCCATACGCCCTTCGGCCACACCGGCGAGGACGCGCTGGAAGAGTGCATGACCGGCTTCGGTGGTTTCGACCACAACGCCCAGACGCTCCGGATCGTGACGCGGCTGGAGCAGCGCTATGCCGATTTCGACGGACTCAATCTGAGCTGGGAGACACTGGAAGGCCTCGTCAAGCACAACGGCCCGTTGCTCGACCGAGAGGGCAGGCCGACGGCGCGTTATGCCAAGGCCGGCATCCCCATCGCGATCGTCGAGTATCAGCAGCGTCAAGATCTCTGGCTCGATAGCTATGCCTCGGCCGAGGCGCAGGCCGCGGCACTGGCCGACGACATCGCCTACAATGCCCACGACATCGACGACGGCCTGCGGGCCGGGCTGTTCGGCCATGCCGAACTCAGAGCCGTGCCGTTCCTGGCGGAACTGCTTGGCGAGATCGAGCGATTGCATCCGGGATTGGAACGGCCGCGCCTGACCAATGAGCTCGTCCGCCGGGTGATCACCCGATTCGTCGAGGACGTGATCCGGGAGGCGCAGGCGCGGCTCGTGGCGCTGGCGCCGGCCGACGCCGATGCGATCCGGCGCGCGGACGCGCCGGTCGTCGCCTTCTCGCCAGCGATCGAGGCCGCCGACCGCGCCATCAAGGGCTTCCTCTATCCCAACATGTACCGGCACCCGCGGATCGCGCCGATCCGCGAGCAGGCGGCGCAGGTGGTGCGCGAGCTGTTCGAGCGCTTCAGCGCCGATCCTGCTGCAATGCCGGAGGAATGGGCGGCGGGCTGCGACGGGCTCGACGATCACCGCCGGATGCGCCGCATCGCCGACTACATTGCCGGCATGACGGACTGGTATGCGCTCGACGAGCACCGTCGTCTGTTTGACGTTACCCCCCCGCTGCGATAGGGCCGGGCGGCTTTCCTCCGCATTCGTGGCCGCAATGAACCTGTTCGAGATCTATTCCGCCCGTCTTCACGCCGCGCTCTCGGCACTCGCCGAGCGAGGCTCGCTTCCGGCCGGCCTCAATCTCGCGCGCGTCGTGGTCGAGCCGACCAAGGATCCGGCCCATGGCGATCTCGCCACCAATGCCGCGATGGTGCTGGCCAAGGATGCCGGCACGAACCCACGGGCACTGGCAGCGCTGCTGGTCGAGGAACTGGCGAAGGACCCGGAGATCACCAAGGCGGAGATCGCCGGCCCCGGCTTCATCAACCTGACGCTGCAGCCGGCCGTGTTCACGGCGGTGCTGAAGGCGGCCATCGAGGCCGGGCTGGATTACGGGCGCGGCGCGCAGAAGCCGGAACCCAGGGTCAATGTCGAGTATGTCTCGGCCAACCCGACCGGGCCGATGCATGTCGGCCATGGCCGCGGCGCCGTGTTCGGCGACGCGTTGGCGAGCCTGCTCGCCTTCGCCGGACATGACGTCACGCGCGAATACTACATCAACGATGCCGGCGCGCAGGTCGACGTGCTCGCCCGCTCGGCGTTCCTGCGCTACCGCGAGGCGCTGGGGGAGGATATCGGCGCGATCCCGGAAGGGCTCTATCCCGGTGATTATCTGATCTCGGTCGGGCAGTCGCTGGCCGACCGATACGGGCCGGCGCTGCGCGACAAGGCCGAGTGGGACTGGCTCCCGCTCGTCCGGCAGGCCGCGATCGACGGCATGATGGCGATGATCCGCGACGATCTTGCTGCGCTCGGCGTCGTCCACGACCTCTTTTTCTCGGAGCGCTCGCTGCAGGGCAGGGACGGCGATGTCAACGCCGTGCACCAGACCATCGAGGATCTGCGCTCGCGCGATCTGGTTTACGAGGGCCGGCTGCCGCCGCCGAAGGGGCAAAAGGACGAGGATTGGGAGGATCGCGAGCAGACCCTTTTCCGCGCCACCCGGTTCGGCGACGATGTCGACCGGCCGCTGCTGAAGTCGGACGGCAGCTACACCTATTTCGCCAACGACATCGCCTATCACCGCTCGAAGTTCGTCCGCGGTTTCCCGGAGATGATCGACGTCTGGGGCGCCGACCATGGCGGCTATGTCAAGCGCATGCAGGCGGCGGTGAAGGCGGTGACGAACGGGCAGGGCTCGCTCGACGTCAAGCTCTGCCAGCTCGTGCGCCTGCTGCGCAACGGCGAGCAGGTGCGCATGTCCAAGCGCTCCGGGGATTTCGTCACCCTGCGGGAGGTCATCGACGAGGTCGGCCGCGACGCCGTGCGCTTCATGATGATTTTCCGCAAGAACGACGCGACGCTGGATTTCGACCTCGCCAAAGTGGTCGAGCAGTCGAAGGACAATCCGGTCTTCTACGTCCAGTACGCGCATGCGCGCTGTGCTTCGATCTTCCGTCAGGCGCGCGAGGTTTTCCCCGATCTCGATCTCTCGCCGGCGGCGCTGGCCGGAGCCGATCTCTCGATCCTGACCGACGAGGCCGAGGTCGGCATTCTCAAGACGATCGCGGCCTATCCGCGAATCATCGAGGGAGCGGCCGCGGCGCACGAGCCGCATCGCGTGGCATTTTTCGTCCACGAACTGGCGAGCGCTTTCCACTCATTGTGGAACAAGGGCAAAGACTCGCCGCAATTACGATTCGTTAATCAAACTGATCGAAAGTCGACCTTGGCGAGATTGGCGTTCGTGCACGCAGTGCGCAGCGTCCTTGCTTCCGGTCTGGCTGTCGCCGGAGTTGCGGCGCCGGAAGAGATGCGCTGACGGAGATTTCCGGCGGCGCGCACGAGGTCAAGTTGACCGCGCGGGATATCGCCTTTTCCATAGGGGGAGGCGGCTCGTGCTGCAATGGATCGTACCATGAGTGAGCCCGCTAGGAATCGTTTCGCGCTCGATCTTGAAGATCTCGAGCGCCAGCTTCGCGGGGCAGGGCAGGCGCCGCGCTCCGGCCATGCGCCCGATCCGCTGGCGGAGCTGACCCGCATCGTCGGGCAGGACGACCCGCTGAAGGATATCTTTGCCGAGCGCCGTGCGGCGGCGCCGCGATCGGTGCCGCGACAGGAGCCGAGCTTCGAGGTTGTGCCGCCGGCTCCCGCGCCGGCCGTGCCCCTTCAGGCTGCGCCGCCGGCCGAGCTGCGCGGTGCCCTTGATGAATTCGAGGCGCTGCTGCGGCAGACCGAGCCGAGGCGGCAGGCGCAGACCTCCGCCGCTCCGGCCGCGCCGCCGCAGGTTCATGCCGAACCTCAGTATGACGATTATGATCTGCCCGAGCCGCTGCCTTACACCCAGCCGGCACCGATGCGCGGCGGCGTGCAGGCCCGCGACCTCGATGAGCAAGGCGGCGTCCATGCGATGCAGGCCGCCTATGCCGAAGAGCCGGCGCAATATTCCTATGCGCAGGCCCAGCACTCCTACGCCCAGGCCCAGCACGGCGCTCAGGCCCAGGAATATGCCGAAGACGATCTGCCGGATCTGGAACCGCGTCGCTCGCGCAAGGGGCTCTGGGCGGCCGCGGCGGTCATCGCCGTCGGCCTCGTCGGCGTCGGCGCGACCTTCGCAATGCGCGGCGGTTCGGCGACCAAGGACGGCCAGCCACCGATGATCGCGGCCGACCGTGGCCCGGTCAAGGTCGAGCCCGCCAATCCGGGCGGCGCCGAGATTCCGAACCAGAACAAGCAGATCTACGAGCGCAGCGCCGAGGCTCCGCAAGGCCAGAGCAAGCTGGTCAACAATGAGGAGCAGCCGGTCGACGTTCAGCAGGCCGCCCGCTCGATGCCGCCCCGCGTCGTCATGCCGGGGCCCGGTGCCGGATCGGCTCTGGCCGCCGCGCCGAGCGCGCCGGAGCGCAGCATCACGCCGGCCGAGCCCGGCCTGATCCCGATGCCTCCGGTGCCGGGGCTGGGCGAGCCGCGCAAGGTCCGCACGGTCGCGATCCGTCCCGATGGAACGCCGGTTCCCACCGGAATCGACCAGCCGATCGCGACGGGCTCGGCCCCGAGCCGCTCGCTCGGCACTGCCACGGCGAGTGCGCAGCCCTCGCCGCAGCGCTCCGCAGCTGCGGCGCCCGCTCCTGCCGCGCCCAAGGTTCAAGAGCGTGCGACGACACCGCCTGCCGCGACCACGCCGGCGGCTCCGACCCGTCTTGCCAGCGCTCCGGCGTCGGCCGCACCCGAGGCTGCTCCGGCGACGGCCGCGGTACGGGCCGGGACCGGCGATTTCGTGGTGCAGCTCGGCGCGCCGGGCAGCGAAGCCGAGGCTCGGGCCACCTTTGCCGCGCTGCAGCGCAAATATCCGCAGCAGCTCGGCGGCCAGTCGCCGATCGTCCGAAAGACGGAGCTGGCCGGCGGCAAGACCGTCTATCGCCTGCGCGTCGGACCTTATTCCCGCGAGGATGCGTCGACGATGTGCTCGGCGCTCCAGGCCGCGGGCGGGCAGTGCTTCATCGCGAAGAACTGAGCTCGCGCGGAGCAGGTTGAGAATTGGGCGGCGGCATCCGGAAGGGTGCCGCCGTTCTGCTTTGAAACCGGCGCATGGCGGGGTGAGGGGCGTGCTTGTTTCACCGCCCCGACCGTGCGAGTAGCCTGCCAACAACAGAAGGCTGCCAAGGATATCACGGCAGCCGTTGCTAGCTGGAGGTTACCCCATGGATCGCCGTCATTTCGTCAAGGTCGCGGGCGCGGGCGCGGCCGGGAGCGCGGCCATCGCTGCCCCCGCAATCGCGCAGTCGCAGCCCAAGATCAACTGGCGGCTGACCTCGAGCTATCCGAAGAGCCTGGATACGCTCTACGGCATCTCGACCCATGTCGCGAAGCGCGTCGCAGAGGCGACCGACAACAACTTCCAGATTCAGGTCTTCGCGCCCGGCGAGATCGTGCCGGCCCTGCAGGCTCTCGACGCCGTCCAGAACGGCACCGTCGAGTGCAGCCACACGCTGGCGAGTTTTTATATCGGCAAGGACCCGGCCTTCGCTTTCGAGACCTCGCTGCCCTTCGGCTTCAACACGCGCCAGCAGAATGCCTGGCTCTATCAGGGCGGCGGGCTGGAGCTCTGCCGCGCCTTCATGAAGAACTACAACATCTACACCATCCCGTCCGGCAACACCGGTGCGCAGATGGGCGGCTGGTTCCGCAAGGAGATCAAGTCGCTGGAGGATCTGAAGGGGCTGAAGTTCCGTATCGCCGGCCTCGGCGGCCGGATCATGGCCCGCCTCGGTGTCGTGCCGCAGACCATCGGCGGCGCCGACATCTATCCGGCGCTAGAGCGCGGCACGCTCGATGCGGTCGAGTTCTCCGGCCCCTATGACGACGAGAAGCTCGGCTTCGTGAAGGTCGCCAAGTACTATTACTATCCGGGCTTCTGGGAGGGGAACGCCAATGTCAGCTTCCTCGCCAACCAGGACAAGTGGAACGAGCTGCCGGCCTCCTACAAGGCGATCGTCGAAGCGGCCTGCGCCGAGGCCAATGCGCTGTGCGTGGCCAAATACGACCACAACAATCCCGATGCGCTGATTCGCCTTGCCGGCACTGGCGCCGAGCTGCGGCCCTTCCCGCAGGAGGTGATGGCGGCTGCGTTCAAGGAGGCCTTCGCCATGTATGGCGAGCTTGCCGCCAGCAATCCCAACTTCAAGACTTTCTATGATTCCTTCCTTCCCTACTGGAAGAAGGAGCAGCTCTGGTTCCGCATCGCCGAGCTGCCGTTCGACGCGTTCAACGCGCAGAATTACCAGCAGGTGAAGTAACGCGATGGACGGGCGCGGATCATTCTTGACCGCGCCCGCGCCGCTTTCTAACCCGGTACGATGACATCGCGCGCCTTCATCGCCGGCTGCCTCGGCACGAGCCTCACTGCGGACGAGCGCGCCTTCTTCCGCGACGCCCGGCCCTGGGGCTTCATCCTCTTCAAGCGCAACACGCAGACGCCCGAGCAGGTTGCGGCTCTAACGGCGGAGATGCGCGAGACCGTCGGCTGGCATGCGCCGATCCTGATCGATCAGGAGGGCGGGCGCGTCCAGCGCATGGGCCCGCCGAACTGGCCGAAATATCCGTCGGCGCGCGCTTTCCACGCCATCAACGACCGCGTCCGCCAGCGCGAGATCGTCCGGCTTTCGGCGCGGCTGATGGCGCATGACCTGAAGAGCGTCGGCATCGACGTGGACTGCCTGCCGGTGCTCGACGTTCCCGTGGCGGGCAGCCATGACGTGATCGGCGACCGCGCTTATGCCTATGATCCCGATCAGGTGGCGCGGCTCGGCCGGGCGGCGGCCGAAGGGTTGATCGCCGGCGGCGTGCTGCCGGTCGTCAAGCACATGCCCGGCCACGGCCGCGCACGGGCCGACAGCCATCACGACCTGCCTGTCGTCGATGCTTCGCTCGACGAACTCAGGGCGCATGATTTCCGCCCGTTCCGGCACCTCGCCGACATGCCGTTGGCGATGACGGCGCATGTGGTGTTCACGGCGCTCGATCCGAAGCATCCGGCGACCGTCTCCCGCAAGATCGTGCGCGAGGTCATGCGTGGCGAGATTGGCTTCGACGGGCTGATCATGACCGATGATATTTCGATGAAGGCGCTGTCCGGTTCCTTCGAGGCCAAGGCGCGCGCCGCCATTCGCGCCGGCGTCGACGTGATCCTGCACTGCCACGGCATCATGGAGGAGATGGTCGCGATCGCCGGCGCGGTTCCGGAAATGACCGGAATCCGCGCACGCCGCGCGGCGGCGGCACTCGGCCGCATCCGGCACGAGCCCGAGCCGATCGATCTTGAGGCTGCGAGCGCGGAATTGGCCGCCGCGCTTGCGCTGAGCGCCTGAACAGCCGAATTTGCTTCGGTGCCGACCCTAGATCTCAGCCCTCATCCCGAGGAGCCGCGAAGCGGCGTCTCGAAGGATGGTCCAGAACGCACTGGATCCTCCTTCGAGACGCAGCCTGAGGGCTGCTCCTCGGGATGAGGGCAGAGAGATCGAGAGGCTCGATCGCGGCAGAGGGCAGAGCTGCATGACGGCCGAGTTGCCATTCGAGGAGGATGCCGCGCGCCGTGAAGGCGAGCCCTCGCTCGTTGTCGATGTCGACGGCTATGAGGGGCCGCTCGACCTGTTGCTCGATCTCGCGCGCCGCCAGAAGGTCGATCTTCATCGCATCTCGATCCTGGCGCTGGCGGAGCAATATCTCACCTTCGTCGAGGAGGCGCGGGCGCTCAGGCTGGAGCTCGCGGCCGACTACCTCGTGATGGCGGCGTGGCTGGCCTATCTGAAGTCGCGGCTGCTGCTGCCCGAGCCGCCCAAGGGGGAGGAGCCGAGCGCGGCCGATCTCGCTACGGCGCTGGCGCTCCGCCTGCGCCGGCTGGAAGCGATCCGCGCCGCCGCACGCAAGCTCGCCTCGCGCGAGCGGCTGGGCCAGGACATCTTCGCGCGCGGCGCCCCCGAGGAGATCGTCGCAGGCGCCCGTCCGGTCTGGGAAGCCGAGCTCTACGACCTGCTCGCGGCCTATGCCCATCAACGCCAGAAGCGGGTGCAGGGGCATATCTCGGTCGGCCATCGCGTCGTCTGGTCGCTGGTGGAAGCCCGCGAGGCGTTGCAGCGACTGATCGGCGAGGCCGGGGACTGGACCGAACTGGACAGCTATCTGACGCAATACATGACCTCCCATGGCCTGCCGGCGCGGGAGATGCGGGCGACGGTCAGGGCCTCGGCCCTGTCGGCCATGCTCGAAATGGTCAGGGAAGGGGTTCTCGACCTGCGGCAGAACGAGGCTTTCGCGCCGATCGAGCTGCGCCGTCGTTCGGCACGGCCGCAGATTCTGCCCTTCGCCGGCAAGGATGCCTCATGACTGCCGCGACGGCCGAACCTCTGGACGCTGCGGATGGCGGCGGCGTCGAAGCTTTCGCCCAGGCACAGCGCATCGTCGAGGCGCTGCTTTTCGCGTCGGCGGTGCCCCTGTCGGCGGAGGCCTTGGGCCGGGCGATCCCGCCCGGCATCGTGGTCGAGCAGGTGCTGGCCCGGCTTGCGGAGAGCTATGCCATGCGCGGCGTCAACCTGCGCCAGGTTGCCGGCGGTTGGGCCTTCCGGACGGCGCCGGACCTTGGCTATCTGCTCGCCGCCGAGGCCGAGCCGCCGCGCAAATTGTCGCGCGCCGCGCTCGAGGTTCTGTCGATCATCGCCTACCACCAGCCGGTGACGCGGGCCGAGATCGAGGATATCCGCGGCGTCGCCACCGCCAAGGGCACGCTCGATATTCTGCTGGAGGCCGGCTGGGTGCGGCTGCGCGGACGGCGTCGCTCGCCGGGGCGCCCGGTGACCTACGGCACGACGCCCGGCTTCCTCGATCATTTCGGCCTCGACCGGATCGACGACCTGCCGGGCCTGGAGGAGTTGAAGGGAACCGGCTTCATCGAGGGCCGCCTGACGCGGGACTTGCAGGTGCCGGTTCCCGACGACGATCCGGGCTTGCGCGACGACGAGGACCCGCTCGGCGATCTGTTCAGCCCGCTTGACGACGGCGAGGGCGGGCCGCAACAGGGGTGAGGCGGACGGCGCCGTGTACCTCAGCCCTCATCCTGAGGAGCCGCGTAGCAACGTCTCGAAGGATGGTCCAGCGCGCTCCGGAGCATCCTTCGAGATGCAGCCTGACGGCTGCTCCTCAGGATGAGGGCTGAGAAACTGGGCCGCGCAGGGAGCAATCATTGGCACGCAGCGAGATCAAGGCGGGGTGGCTCGGCTGGGGCCGGCGCGGGACAGCCGGCGCGGCGATTGCGATGGCGCTCGGCTTCGAGGGCGTGACGCAGCGCTTCGGCGAGGTGACGGCGCTATCCGGCGTCTCACTTATGGTCGATCCGGGCGAAATCGTCGCGCTGCTCGGCCAGTCGGGCTGCGGCAAGACGACGCTGCTGAGGCTCGCTGCTGGCGTCGAGCGGCCGAGCGCGGGGCGGGTGCTGCTGGAAGGGCGCGATGTTTCGGCACCGGACCGGTTCGTCGAGCCGGAGCATCGCGGTGTCGGCTTCGTCTTTCAGGATTATGCGCTGTTCCCGCATCTGACCGTCGGCGAGAATGTCTGCTTCGGCCTGCGCGGGCAGAGCGCCGCGTCGACGGAGGCGACCGCGCTCAGGGCGCTCGCGCGCGTCGGCCTTGCCGATTTCTACGGGGCCTACC
The DNA here is from genome assembly GCF_056395345.1 of Allobosea sp. 10L422. Classification (NCBI taxonomy): domain Bacteria; kingdom Pseudomonadati; phylum Pseudomonadota; class Alphaproteobacteria; order Hyphomicrobiales; family Alloboseaceae; genus Allobosea; species Allobosea sp. 10L422. Next base: position 768,708 of record NZ_JBFTJI010000001.1, on the reverse strand, counting down.
CGCATATGCTCTCCGGCGGCGAGCAGCAGCGCGTGGCACTGGCGCGTGCCATCGCGCCGCGCCCCGGCGTGCTCTTGATGGACGAGCCCTTCTCCAATCTCGACCGGCGCCTGCGCGACGTGGTCCGCGACGAAACCGCCGCGCTGCTGGAGGAAACCGGCGCCACTTCGATCATCGTGACGCATGATCCGGAGGATGCGATGCGCATCGCCGACCGCATCGTGCTGATGCGGGCCGGGCGCATCGTCCAGATCGGCACGGGGGAGGAGCTCTATCGCAGGCCCGCCAGCCTCTTTGCCGCCCGATTTTTCTGCGATTTTACCGAGGCCGAAGGTCGCGTCTCGGGAGGCGCGATCGATACGCCGCTCGGGCGCTTCGCGGCGCCGGGGGTGCCGGAGGGAAGTGAGGCGATCGCCTGCATCCGGCCGCATCGGGTGCGGATTGTGCCGAAGGGCTACTATCTGCCCGGGCGGCTCGTCGCGCGGCGCTTCCTGGGCGAGGTCGATCATCTGCTGATCGCCGTGGAGGGGTTCGACCGTGCGCTCTCGGTGCGGGCTGCGTTGTCGGACGAGATCACGGTGGGCCACGAGGTCGGCGTCGAGATTCCGACCGACGAAGTCCTTGTGTTTCCGGCGGCAGATCAATAGGTTCCGCCGCCGAGCGATCGACCGGGCAGGATTGGGTTGGGGATTTCTCCCGGTCGAGGCATTTTCGGAGGAGTTTCGCCATGGGTGGCGTGAGCATTTGGCATTGGATCGTCGTCGGCGTCATCGTGATGCTGCTGTTCGGGCGCGGCAAGGTGTCCGAGCTGATGGGCGATGTCGCCAAGGGTATCAAATCGTTCAAGAAGGGCATGGCGGAGGACGATGAGCCGACGCCGAGCGCGACGAATGTCGATCCCAAGGTGATCGATCATACCCAGGCCAGCAACACAGCTGCGCAGGCTCAGGCCAAGGCCGAGCACAAGGGCTGATGCGGCTTGCGTCCGCTGGACGCGGTTTTGGTGATGCGCGCGTTCTGATCCCTCGGCCTTGACGGCTGAGCGGAGGCGCGCCGAGAGGACGAGCCCTCGATGTTCGACATCGCCTGGAGCGAGATGGTGCTGATCGGCGCGGTGGCGCTGGTGGTGATCGGCCCCAAGGATCTGCCCAAAGCCCTACGCACGGTCGGCCAGACGGTCGGCCGTATCCGGCGTATGGCAACCGAATTCCAGGGGCAGTTCAACGAGGCGATGCGCGAGGCCGAGCTCGCGGACCTCAAGAAACAGGTCGAGGATGTCGGCGGGTCGGTGTCGAGCGCGCTCAACACCGACTACAAGCCGATCGAGGAGCCGAAGGATTTTTCGGCGTCGGGCGCGGGTGAAGCCACCCAGCCCGATGACGCGGCGCTGAAGGAGGCCGAGGCCAAGCTTGCTGCGCTGCCGGCGCCGGAGCTGCCGCCGATCGACATCGCCGCCGAGACGCCGACGCCTGCCGAGGAGTCTGTTCCCGCGGCCAAGCCGAAGCGGACGCGCAAGACGAAGGCTCAGGAAGAGCTGGTGGCCGAGAGCGCCCCGGCTGCCGAAGCTGCGCCCGCCACCGAGGCGGGCGAGATCGCCGAGAAGGCGAAACCGGCCCGCGCGCGCCGGGCCAAGGTCGTGGCGGATGCGCCGGAAGAGCCCGACACGGCCTTCCCGGAGGCCGCTTCGAGCGAGGCGCCGCAAGACGCGCCGAAGCCCACCCGCAAGCGCAAGCCCAAGGCATCCGACGCCAAGGGTGAGGAGACTTCCGCATGAGCGTCGCCACTCCTCGCGAGGGCGAGGACGACATCGAGGCCTCGCGCGCGCCGCTCATCGAGCATCTGATCGAGCTGAGGGCGCGGCTGATCAAGTCGCTGATCGCCTTCCTCATCATGTTCTTCATCTGCTTCGGCTTCTCGACGCAGATCTACAACATCCTGGTGAAGCCCTATGTCTGGGCCGCAGGCAGCGCGGCCAATGCGCAGCTGATCTATACCGGCCCGCTCGAGCTGCTCTTCACCCATATCAAGGTCGCCGCCTTCGGCGCCGGCTTCTTCGCCTTTCCGGTGATCGCGACGCAGGTCTACAAATTCGTCGCGCCCGGCCTCTACAAGAACGAGAAGGCCGCCTTCGCGCCGTATCTGATCGCAACGCCGGTATTTTTCACGCTGGGCGCGCTGCTGGTCTTCTTCTTCGCCATGCCGGTGCTGATGAAGTTCTCGCTCGGCATGCAGCAGGCTGCGACCGAGACCCAGGCCGGCATCGCGCTGCTGCCGAAGGTCAGCGAATACCTGTCGCTGATCATGACGCTGATCTTCGCTTTCGGCATCGCCTTCCAACTACCGGTGATCCTGACCCTGCTCGGGCAGGCCGGCATCATCGATTCGCAGTTCCTGAAGGACAAGCGCCGCTACGCCATCGTCTTCGTGTTCGTCGTGGCGGCAGTGCTGACCCCGCCGGACGTGATCTCGCAGCTCATGCTCGCGATCCCGATGCTGCTGCTCTACGAACTCTCGATCTTCTCGGTGCGCCGGGTGGAGAAGAAGAGCGCTGCGGCGAAGGCTGCTGAGGACGCGGCGGAGTAGGCGATCTCCCTCTCCATCGTCACTCCGGGCGCAGCGAAGCAAAGACCCGGAATCCATCGTAAAGCGACTTGCGCTACGATAGATTCCGGATCGGTGCCGCTTCGCGGCTTGTCCGGAATGACGGAGAGAAGGGATGTGGCTCTACATCATGGCGAGCGGCTGGAACGGCACGCTGTACGTCGGAGTCACAAAAAGCCTCAGCCGCCGGGTCGCTGAACATCGCGAGGGGCGTGGCTCCGAGTTCGTTCGCCGATACGGCGTCATTCATCTTGTCTATGCGGAGCGGCATGAACGTGCCGACGAGGCGATCGCGCAGGAAAAGCGCGTCAAGCACTGGCGGCGTGAGCGGAAGATCGCACTCATTGAGGCCGGGAATCCGAATTGGCGCGATCTCTACAATACGATCCATCTTGATTGACGGAAGTCCATGTCCGTCTTCTCACCCGCATCGTCATCCCGGCCGCAGCTAAGCGGAGCGCCGGGATCCATCGTAGAGCTGGAGCCTAGTGATGGATCCCGGAGCGGCGCCGCTTGCGCGGCTTGTCCGGGATGACGGCGCGTTTCGGTGGCCTGTCACTACAAGGTTCTCTGTTCCCTCCCGCGTCGTCCCGGTCTAGAGCATCCTGCGCTGCATTCCGCAGCGATGCATGGCCGGACGACGATGTACGACATCAGATGGATTCGCGAGAACGCCGCGGCGTTCGATGGAGGCTTGGCGCGACGGGGCCTGGAGCCGCTGTCGTCGTCGCTGCTCGCGCTCGATGATGTCCGCCGTTCCGCCATCGCCAAGGCGCAGGGCGTGCAGGAGCGCCGCAACGCGCTTTCCAAGGAAATCGGCAAGGCGATGGGCGCGAAGGATGTCGCGCTCGCCGAGAAGCTGAAGGCCGAGGTCGCGGCGCTCAAGGAAGAGCAGCCGGCGCTCGAGGCCGAGGAGAAGGCCGCGAAGGAGGCGCTCGACGAGAAGCTCGCCGCGATCCCGAACGTGCCGTTCGACGATGTGCCGGATGGTGCGGACGAGCATGACAATGTCGTGCTGCATATGCATGGCGTGAAGCCGGAGGAGCGCGGGCTGCTGAGGGGTATCAACGACCCCAAGCAGCATTTCGAGCTGGGCGAAGCGCTCGGCCAGATGGATTTCGAGAAGGCGGCCAAGCTCTCGGGCTCGCGCTTCGTCGTGCTGCAAGCCCAAGTCGCGCGGCTGTCGCGGGCGATCGGGCAGTTCATGCTCGACACTCACACCGAGGAGCATGGGTATACGGAGGTCAATCCGCCGCTGCTGGTGCGCGACGATGCGATGTTCGGCACGGCGCAGCTGCCGAAATTCGCCGGCGACCAGTTCCGTGCCGTCGCCTTCGAAATGCCCGAGCATCTGAGGAACCACGGTGCGGCGGCCGAGGTCTGGGAATCGCTGGCGGAGACCTGGGCGTCCGAAGAGGGCAAGCTCGAGCAGGCGACGTTCAACTCGGTGATGCAGGCGCTTCACGACGGCAAGGTTGCGCCGGACGAGCGCGACCAGATCACCGCCTTCGTCGAGGGGCTGCGCCGCGATCTCGCCATCGCGCGCCACGGTCAAGCCCGCGCCGAGCAGTGGGGCGACGCGTTCGGCGGGGGGCATTGGCTGATCCCTACCGCCGAGGTTCCGCTGACCAATCTGGCAAGGGAATCAATCCTTTCCGAGGAGGAGCTGCCGCTTCGATTCAGCGCCCTGACGCCCTGCTTCCGAGCCGAGGCCGGCTCGGCCGGCCGCGATACGCGCGGCATGCTGCGCCAGCACCAGTTCGAGAAGGTCGAGCTCGTCTCGATCACGGCGCCGGAGAAGTCGCGCGAGGAGCATGAGCGCATGCTCGCCTGCGCCGAGAACGTGCTGAAGAAGCTCGACCTGCATTATCGCGTGATGACCCTGTGCACCGGCGACATGGGCTTCGCCTCGCAGAAGACCTGGGACATCGAGGCCTGGCTGCCCGGCCAGAAGACCTATCGCGAGATCTCGTCCTGCTCGGTCTGCGGCGATTTCCAGGCGCGGCGCATGAATGCGCGCTACAAGACCAGGGACGGAAAGGGGCCGTTCTTCGTCCACACCCTCAACGGGTCGGGCACGGCGGTCGGCCGGGCGCTGATCGCGGTGATGGAGAACTACCAGAATTCCGACGGCTCGATCACCGTGCCGGAGGTTCTGGTGCCCTATATGCGCGGCGTGACCAAGATCGAGAAGGCGGCCTGAGATGCGTATTCTCGTCACCAATGATGACGGCATCCATGCCGAGGGGCTGGAAGTGCTGGAGCGCATCGCGCGCCAGCTCTCCGACGATGTCTGGGTCGTGGCGCCGGAGAGCGACCAGTCCGGCGTGGCGCATTCGCTGTCGTTGTCGAATCCATTGAGACTCCGCCAGATCAGCGAGAAGCGCTTCGCCGTCGCGGGCACGCCGACCGACTGCGTCATCATGGCGGTGCGCTCGGTGATGGCCGAGGCGCGGCCCGACCTCGTGCTCTCTGGCGTCAACCGCGGCTCCAACGTCGCGGAGGACGTGACCTATTCCGGCACCATCGCGGCCGCGATGGAGGGCACGCTGCTCGGCATTCCCTCGATCGCAGTCAGCCAGGCCTATACGCCCGGCGACCGCAGCAATATCCGCTGGGACTGCGCCGAGCATCATGCGCCCGGCATCATCCGCCGGCTGTTGGCGGAGGGCATTCCCGAGGGCGTGCTCTTCAACCTCAACTTCCCCAATGCGGGGCCGAGCGAGGTGCAGGGCGTTGCCGTCACGGTGCAGGGCCGGCGCGACCAGGAGCTGGTCAAGCTCGAGCCTCGCAAGGACGGGCGCGGCAATCCCTATTTCTGGATAGCCTTCCAGCGCAGCCGCAAGGAGCCGGCGAACGGCACCGATCTGCGCGCCATGGCCGAGAACCGCATCTCGGTCACGCCGCTGGAACTCGACCTGACCCATGAGCCGACGCTGACCCGCTTCGCGCAAGTCTTCGCCTGAGAGGCGGCGAGGAGGGGGCATGAGCGAGGAGGCGCCGGCCAGCGAGGGCGAACGTACCGTCGCCTTCCTGCTGTCGCTGAGGGCGCGGGGGGTGCGCGACCTCACGCTGCTGCGCGCTATGGAGCGGGTGCCGCGCGATCGTTTCGCGCCGGCCCGCTTTGCCGATCTCGCGCGTGAGGACGTCTCGGTGCCGCTGCCTTGCGGCCAGACGATGACCGCGCCGCATACCGTCGCCAATTTGCTCGGCGCGCTCGACATGCAGATGGGCGCGCGCGTGCTCGAAGTGGGCACCGGTTCCGGCTATGTCTCGGCGCTGCTGGCGGCGTTGGGCGGCGAGGTGGTTTCGCTGGAGCGCTATCGTTCGCTGGCGCTTGCCGCGCATGAGCGGGTCAGCGGCAGCGGTTTCGGCCAGCAGATCGATCTGCGCCATGCCGATGGCTTCCAGCCCGATCGCACGCTCGGCCGCTTCGACCGCATCCTCGTCAACGGTGTCACACAGACGGTGCCCGAGGCGCTGCTGATGCGGCTGTCGAATGGCGGACGACTGGTCGGCGCCCTGCGAATCGAGGGGGTGGCAAGGCGGGTGGTGGTCACGCGCGTCGGCGACGATCAGTTCGACCACGCGACCGGGCCGGTGCTGCGCCTGCCGCCGCTGGTGCCGGGTATTTCGCGCGCGCTCTGACGCCTGACCGCCCCAACCGGCGGCGGTTGCGGCGAGACGGCATGGAGCCGCTGCCCTCCCGGCGAGAATCCAAAAAAGTGAAGACGGCTTCGCCAGCGAAACGCTTTCGTAACCTCAACGGGACTTTAATGACCGTCATCGAGTTGCGTCGTTCGCGAGTACTCTGTTCATGCGTAGCCAAGCCGGATCGATCAATCATCGCGCTCTCCGTCGTCTCTCGACGGTGTGCCTGCTTGCCGTCGGTGTCAGCGCCTGCTCCTCGGACGCGTTGCGCTTCACCGAGACCCCTTTCGACAATCCCTTCAGGACTGCACAGGCCCCGGCGCCTGCTCGCGATCCGGCTACCACTGGCTCGATCGGGCGCTCTGCCAGCGCGCCGCTGCAGCCGGTTCCGTCGGCGCCGGTCGTGCGGGCGCAGCCTCTGCCGCCGCCGCAATCGGCCGTTGCGCTGAACTCGGCGCCGCCGCAGGCCGTCTCCGGCAGCGCTGCCGGCTGGTCGGCGCAAGGCGGCACGCCGGTCGTGATCGCGCAGGGCGAGAATCTCGACATGATCTCGTCGCGCTATGGCGTGCCGCGCGCCGCTCTGATGTCCGCGAACGGGCTGAGCAGCGCCAATGTGCCGCCGGGCACACGGATCACGGTACCGGTCTACAATGCGAGCGGCACCTCCGCTCCGGTTGCGGCCGCCGCTCCGGCCCCTCAGGCGACGCCGGCTCCGGCCCCATCGCAGCGTTTCGTCGCCGGTCCGGCTCCGGCCCGTCAGCCCGCTCCGGTCGTCGATGCGAAGGCGCATGCCAAGGCCGCGGCCGATGCCAAGGCCGCCGCTGCCGCGGAAGCCAAGACCAAGGCCGCCGCAGACGCCCAGGCGATGCGCGAATCCCGTGCCCGTTTCGCTGCCGAAGCCAAGGCCAAGGCAGATGCCCGCAAGACAGGCGCTGCCGTGCCGGCCGCAAAGCCCGTCGCCGAGGCGAAGCCCGCGCCCGTTCCGCAGCCGGTGAAGACCGCCGCTCCCGCTCAGCAGCAGGCGAAGCCGGTCGTGGTGGCGAGCGCACCCGCCGCCGAGCCGAAGCCGACCGCGATCCCGAAGGCGGAGCCCGCCGCCGAGCCGAAGACCACTGCCAGCCTGCCGAAGCAGGAGGAACAGGCGTCTTCGGGCGACAAGGCCGATTTCCGCTGGCCGGCTCGCGGCCGTGTGATCACCGGCTACAGCAAGGGCGGCAATGAGGGCATCAACATCGCGGTTCCCGAGGGCACGCCCGTCAAGGCGGCCGAGGGCGGCACCGTCGCCTATGCCGGCAGCGAGCTGAAGGGCTACGGCAACCTCGTCCTGATCCGTCACCCGAACGGATATGTCTCGGCCTATGCCCATAATGGCGAGCTCAAGGTGAAGCGCGGCGACGCCGTCAAGCGCGGCCAGGTCGTCGCCAGTTCGGGCCAGAGCGGCAACGTCTCCTCGCCTCAGCTCCACTTCGAGCTGCGCAAGGGCTCGACCCCGGTCGATCCGACTCCCTACCTCAACAACTGAGCCGCGTTCGACGCGAAAAGTTGCCAGCCTTCGATCGGTTCGCGAGACCCTCCCGATCGAAAAAAGGACGGGGCGGCCCCAGGAAGGGCTGCCCCGTTTTCGTTTGTTTTGCGATCGCCCGTCATGCTCGCCCTTGTTGCGAGCATCCACGTCTTGAACACCGCACTGCATCGATGAAGGCGTAGATGGTCGGGACAAGTCCGACCATGACGCGACGGCGCTTCACCCCTCCAGGCGCTTGCCCAGCCGGCCGGCGAGGTCCTGGATGTACTGCCAGGCGGTGCGTCCGGAGCGGGAGCCGCGCGTCGTCGCCCATTCCAGTGCGTCGCGGCGCAACTCCTCCGGGTCGATCGCCAGCCCGAAATGGCCGGCATAGCCGTTGATCATCTCCAGATACTCGTCCTGGCTGCATTTGTGGAAGCCGAGCCAGAGGCCGAACCGATCCGAGAGCGAGACCTTCTCCTCGATCGCCTCGCCCGGATTGATCGAGGTCGAGCGCTCATTGTCCATCATGTCGCGCGGCAGCAGGTGGCGGCGATTCGAGGTGGCGTAGAACACGACATTGTCGGGGCGCCCCTCGACGCCGCCGTCCAGCACCGCCTTCAGCGACTTATAAGAGGTGTCGTCGCTGTCGAAGGACAGATCGTCGCAGAAGACGATGGCGCGGTGAGGATCGCTGCGCAGCTGGCTCATCAGGGCAGGGAGGCTCTCGATGTCCTCGCGATGGATCTCGATCAGCTTCAGCGGCAGCGCGCCCTTCGGCAGATGCTGGTTGGTGTCGGCATGCACCGCCTTGACCAGCGAGGACTTGCCCATGCCGCGTGCACCCCAGAGCAGCACGTTGTTGGCGGGCAGGCCCTTGGCGAACCGCTCGGTATTCTCGGCCAGCGTGTCGCGGACACGGTCGACGCCGCGCAGGAGCGAAAGTGCGACGCGGTTGACCTTCGGCACCGGCACAAGCTCCGAGCCCGTGGTCTGCCAGACGAAGGCGTCGGCGGCTTTGAGGTCGGCCGACTTGCGCCGCGGTGGCGCGATCCGCTCAAGCGCATCCGCAATCCGCAGTAGCGTCGCGAGGGTCTGGTCGGGGGCGGTCTCGGTCGTGGTCATGGCTCTGCGCCTTCGTTTCATCCTGCCGAACCGTACCGTACCGTCCGGTACGGTTGCTGTGGTTAGCTAAACCGCGTCGTGGATCGAGCGCAAGGGGCATTGCGCGAATGGCAGCAAGCCCATAGGTGAGGAGCGCGCATGGGCAACCGGGCGTGTCCGATTGATTTCACGGCATTGCTGGCTATAGTCCGCGCGATTTTTAGGCCGGGCGATGCTTTTGCCGTGTCCTGCGGCCGGCGGCCTGCTGCGCCGTCGTTAGAGAGGAGTTCTTCAGTGATCACCCCCGCTTTCGCCCAGGCGACAGGAGCCGGTGGCGGCACCGACATGCTGATCCAGCTCGTGCCGTTCCTGCTGATCTTCGTTATCATGTGGTTCCTGATCATCCGGCCGCAGCAGCGGCGGGCGAAGACGCATCAGGAGATGATCAAGAACGTGCGCCGCGGCGACACGATCGTGACCTCGGGCGGGCTGATCGCGAAGGTGTCGAAGGTCATCGATGACGCCGAGCTGGAAGCCGAGATCGCCGACGGCGTGCGCGTGCGCATCGTGCGCGGCATGGTCCAGGACGTCCGCTCGAAGAGCGAGCCGGTCAAGAGCTGACTTTGACAATCGATCGCGTTTTCGCATTCGGACGGCGTCGTCCGGATGCGGCGTGATCTAAGGCACGACAACAAGGCTGTTCACGCAGATGCTTCGTCTCCAGGCCCGCAAGGTCATTCTCGTCCTGCTCGTGCTGATCGTCGGCTGCGGGCTCGCCGTGCCGAACCTGTTCTCGCCGGAGACGCGCAAGGCCATCGCCGACAACGCGCCGTCCTGGATTCCGCGCATCTTCCTGCCGATCCATGCGGTCGTGCTCGGCCTCGACCTGCAGGGCGGCTCGCACGTCCTGCTCGAGATCGACCGGGCGGAGCTGGTGCGCAGCCAGGTGACACAGCTGCGCGACGATGTTCGCCGCGTCCTGCGCGAAGAGCGCATCAGCATTCAGGGCGGCATCCAGACCACGACGCGCGGTGTGCAAGTGCGCGTCCCGGACGCGGCCGAGCGTGCGCGTGTGCTGCCGAAGCTGCGGGAGCTCGCTCAGCCGATCGGCACGCTCGGCGCGTTCGGCCCCTCGGGCAACCAGTCCATCGCCATTGCCGAGCAGCCTGACGGGCTGATCCAGCTGACCGTGACGGAAGCCGGCTCGAACGAGCGCATCCGCCGCGCCGTCGAGCAGGCGATGGAGGTTCTGCGCCGCCGCGTCGACGCGCTCGGCACCACCGAGCCGAACATCCAGCGCCAGGGCCTCGACCGCATTCTGGTGCAGGTGCCGGGCCTTCAGGATCCGCAGCGCCTGAAGCAGATCCTCGGCGACACCGCCAAGCTCGAATTCCGCCTCGTCGGCGACGCCAACAGCAGCGATGTCGACATGCTGCCCTCGCAGGATGCCGGCGGCCAGACCGTCCCGGTCCTGCGCCAGCCCTCCGTCGACGGCGCCGACCTGATCGACGCGCAGCCGGCCTTCGATTCGCGCAGCGGCCAGCCGATCGTGAACTTCCGCTTCAACATCCGGGGCGCGCAGCGCTTCGGCCAGATCACCACCGAGAATCTCGGCCGCCCGCTGGCGATCGTGCTCGACAACAAGGTGATCTCCTCGCCGGTGATCCAGTCGCCCATCACGGGCGGCTCGGGCCAGATCTCCGGCAACTTCACGGTCGAGCAGGTCAACAACCTCTCGATCCTGCTGCGCGCCGGCGCGCTGCCCGCCAAGATGACGATCGTCGAGGAGCGCACCGTCGGCCCCGGCCTCGGCGCCGACTCCATCCGGGCCGGCAAGATGGCAACCCTGATCGCGACCGTGATGGTGGTGATCTACATGCTGGCGACCTATGGCATCTTCGGCCTGATCGCGAGTATCGCGCTCGTCGTCCATGTCGGCCTGATCTTCGGCCTGATGTCCTTCCTCGGCGCGACGATGACGCTGCCCGGCATCGCCGGCATCGTGCTCACCATCGGCACGGCGGTCGACTCCAACGTGCTGATCTACGAGCGCATGCGCGAGGAGGAGCATCAGGGGCGGAGCCTGGTCTCGGCGCTCGAGGCAGGCTTCCAGCGCGCCTTCGCGACGATCATCGACTCCAACGTCACCATGCTGATCGCGGCGGTGGCGCTGTTCTCGCTCGGCTCCGGCCCGGTGCGCGGCTTTGCGGTCGTGTTCATCCTGGGCATCCTCACCACCGTCATCACGGCGGTGACGCTGACCCGGATGCTGATCGCGCTCTGGTATCGCTGGGCCAAGCCCAAGCACCTCCCGTTCTGACGCTGCCAACCCCTTAGGAGATTGGCCATGCGCATGCGCCTGCTTCGTATCGTTCCCGACAACACCCGCTTCAAATTCGTCTGGTTCCGCCGCGTCAGCTATCCGCTGTCGGCTGCCTATTCGGTCCTGGTGCTGGCGCTGTTCCTGACGGTCGGCCTGAACTTCGGCATCGACTTCAAGGGCGGCACGCTGATCGAGATGCAGTCGAAGGCCGGTGCGGTCGACATCGCCCAGATCCGCCATACCGCGAACGGGCTCGGCTTCGGCGATGCCGAGGTGCAGGAATTCGGCTCGGGCGGCGAGGTCTCGATGCGCTTCGGCATGCAGCCGGGCGGCGAGACGGCTCAGCAGGCGGTCGTCGTGAAGGCGCGGGACGCTTTCGCGTCGCAGTACGAGTTCCGCCGTGTCGAGACGGTCGGGCCGCGCGTCTCGGGCGAATTGGTGCAGGCCGGTACGCTCGGCGTCGTACTCGCGATCGTCGGCGTGCTGATCTATCTCTGGTTCCGCTTCGAGATGCCGCTGGCGATCGGCGCGATCCTCGGCACGCTGCACGACATCGTGCTGACCATCGGCTTCTTCCTGATCACGCAGCTCGAATTCAACCTGACCTCGATCGCGGCGATCCTGACCATCGTCGGCTATTCGCTGAACGAGACCGTGGTCGTGTTCGACCGCACCCGCGAATTGCTGCGCCGCTACAAGACCATGCCGGTTGCCGAGCTCCTCGACCTCTCGGTGAACTCGACGCTGTCGCGCACGGCGATGACGGCGACGACGACTTTCCTGTCGTTGCTCGCGCTGGTGCTGTTCGGCGGCACCGCGATCGAGGGCTTCGCGCTCGTCATGCTGTTCGGCGTGGTGATCTGCACCTATTCGGCGATGTTCATCTCGACGCCGGTGCTGCTCTACATGGATGTCCGCTCGGCGGGCGCGCGTGAGGAAGCGCAGGAGACGGCGCGCGCCAAGGCTTCAGCCGCCAAGGCCAAGGCCTGAGCGGCTTCATGCCGCGCTTCGAGGGCTTCGTTCCCGGCCGCTTCCCGCTCGATGCGATCGGGGCGGGTGGCTTCCGCTTCGCCGAGATGAGTCATAAGGGCTCGATCATCGCGACGCCGGCCGGCATCCGGATCTGGCCAGTGACGCGCTTTTCCGAAGTGACGATCGAGAGCCTGCAGCCCGTGCTGGACGAGGCCGAGAGCATCGACTTCCTGTTGATCGGGACAGGGGCCGATATTGCCTTCATTCCGCCCGCTCTGCGTGATCCGCTAAGGCAGGCCGGGATCACCGTCGAGGGCATGGCGACCGGTGCGGCTGCCCGCACCTATAACGTGCTCGTCGGCGAGGATCGGCGTGTAGCAGCGGCGCTGATCGCGATCGAGTAAGGCGCCTGCGATCCGGGATGTCGATCATACCGGCGATGCGTAGCGGGGGCGGGGCGCTTGCCTTACATTAGAAGCGGCCGAGGTCGGCCGAGGCGGAACAATGCCGCATACTGAAACCGACGATCGCAGAGACATCGCTCCGGCGCGCCTGCCGGACGCCTATGCCCATTGCGCGACGCTCGTGCGCGAGCAGGATCAGGATCGCTATATCGCCGGCCTCTACGCCCCCGACGATCGCCGGGCGGCGCTCTACGCGCTCTATGCCTTCAGCCATGAGATCGCGCGGGTAAGGGCGCTGGTCAGCGAGCCCCTGCCGGGCGAGGTCAGGCTGCAATGGTGGCGCGACGTGCTGGAAGGCCAGTCGGGCAGCGAGACGCAGGCACATCCCGTGGCCGCGGCCCTGCTCGACACGGTCCGGCGCTACCGCCTGCCGCTTGCGCCGCTGACGGCGCTGATCGATGCCCGCATCTTCGATCTCTACGACGATCCGATGCCCTCTCTGCGCGATCTGGAGGGCTATGCCGGCGAAACCGCGAGCGCGGTGATCCGGCTGGCCTGCCTGATCCTGGCAGGCGGGCGCGATCCGGGCGGGGCGACGGCCTGCGGCCATGCCGGTGTCGCCTATGCGCTGACCGGGCTGATGCGCGCTTTCCCGTGGCACGCGGCGGAGGGGCAGGTCTACCTGCCGGCCGACATTCTCTCCCGGAACGGCGTGACGCGCGACGACATCGTGCGCGGGCGTGGCGGACCGGGCGTGCTCTATACGCTCAAGGAACTGCGGGAGATCGCTCGCAACCACCTGAAGAAGCTCGCGGGCCTGAGCGAGTCGATTCCGCCGACGCTGAGGCCGGCCTTCCTGCCGGTGGCGCTGGTCGAGCCCTATCTCAGGCGGATGGAGACGAGAGGGTACGATCCCTACCGGAGCATCATCACCCTGCCGTCCTGGCGGCGGCAGTGGATCCTGTGGCGGGCGGCGCGGAAAGGGTGAGAGTTTATGCTCGGGACTGATCCGGGTATCGCCTGACGCACAGGTTCCGGCACTTCATCCTGTCAGAGATTCTCGGGTCAGCGCTTCGCGCCGCCCGAGAATGACGGGCCAGCTTATTGCGCCGCCTTCGCCTCGACGCCGCTCGCCCAGGCGTCCATCTCGACCTTCGCCCGCGCCGTCAGCGCCTGCTTGCGGGCCACGCTCTTGGCCGGCCCCTTCAGGCGCTTGCCGTCGGGGCCGGTGGTTGCCACGCCCTCGATCAGCGGGAACAGACCGAAATTGATGTTCATCGGCTGGAAGGAGCGCGGCCCCTCGTCGATGGTGACGATGTGGCCGCCGGTGATGTGGTTGACCAGCGCGCCCAGCGCCGTCGTCGCAGGGGGCAGCGGCAGGTCCCGGCCCAGACGCTCGGCCGCGGCCATGCGTCCTGCCAGAAGCCCGGTGGCGGCGCTCTCGACATAGCCCTCGCAGCCGGTGATCTGGCCGGCGAAGCGCAGGCGCGTATCGGCCTTCAGCCGCAGATGCTCGTCCAGCAGCTTCGGCGAGTTGAGATAGGTGTTGCGGTGGATGCCGCCGAGCCGTGCGAACTCGGCGTTCTGCAGGCCGGGGATCATGCGGAAGATCGCGGCCTGCTCGCCATATTTCAGCTTGGTCTGGAATCCCGTCATGTTGAAGAGGGTGCCGAGCGCATTGTCCTGCCGGAGCTGGACCACAGCATAGGCCTTCACGGTCGGGTTATGCTTGTTGGTGAGGCCCACCGGCTTCATCGGCCCCCAGCGCAGGGTTTCGCGGCCGCGCTCGGCCATCACCTCGATCGGCAGGCAGCCGTCGAAATAGGGCGTGCCTTCCCATTCCTTGAACTCGGTCTTCTCGGCGGCGAGCAGCGCGTCGATGAAGGCCTCGTACTGGTCGCGGTGGAGCGGACAGTTGATGTAGTCGGCGCCGGTGCCGCCGGGGCCGGCCTTGTCGTAGCGCGACTGGAACCAGGCCTGGTCCATGTCGACCGAATCGAAATGGACGATCGGCGCGATGGCGTCGAAGAAGGCGAGCGAATCCTCTGATGTGAGCGACTGCAGGCCTTGCGCCAAGGCAGGGGAGGTCAGCGGGCCAGTCGCGATGATGACATTGTCCCATTCGGCCGGCGGAAGGCCGGCGATCTCGCCTCGGTCGATGGTGACGAGCGGGTGGCTCTCCAGCGCGGCGGTGACGGCCTGCGAGAAACCGTCGCGGTCGACCGCGAGCGCGCCGCCGGCCGGCACCTGATGGGCATCGCCCTTGGCCATGATCAGCGAGCCGAGGCGGCGCATCTCCCAATGCAGCTGGCCGACGGCATTGCTCGAGGAATCGTCGGAGCGGAAGGAGTTCGAGCAGACGAGCTCGGCAAGCCCTTCGGTCTTGTGGGCGTCGGTGCCGCGCACGGGGCGCATCTCGTGGATGACGACCGGGACGCCGGCCTGAGCGATCTGCCAGGCGGCTTCGGAGCCGGCGAGACCGCCGCCGATGATGTGTACTGGTTCCATGGCTGCGATGTGTCCGCAGCCGGCTTTGAGGTCAAGCCTTTTGACTTTCCGCGCATTCCTATCGTTCGGATGGCGCTGATCCAAACAAGGCGTGCGGGACCTGAAATGCAAAATGCCCGCCGTGAGGCGGGCATTCGCTCTTCGACCAAGTTCGGGGGGAGGGGGAACCCGAACCCGGGAGAAACTACACTGAACGCGCGGCGCCCTATGCGCGGCGGTTCGAAATCAGGATCTTCAGGCCGACGCGTGCGAGCGGGCGATGAAGGTGATCTCCGAGCGCGACAGGCCGAGGTCATCGAGCTCGCGGTCGGTGAGGCGGGAGAGCTCGCGAACGGTCTCGCGATAGCGGAAGTAGGCTCGAATTTTGGCAGCGATCATCGTGACGAACATGGTGGTTTTCCTTGCGTATTCCGGAGCGGGGCGGTGCCCACAGCGATAATTTCGTTGTGCAGTGCATATAAGTCAGGCGGCCTGCCTCTAACAGTGGCTGTCGCTCAGCTCTGTTATGCTTTTTGTGCATGGCCAATTAAGTTTCCGGTCATTTTTGTGAGATCGATCTGCGCAGAGGTAAGGGATGTGTCCGAAATGTGATTGATTCTCTGCCTATGAATTGATCGGAGGCGCCATTTTGGGACGGGCTCTGCGCGAGCTGCCTATTTGGTAGTCATATTGCACTTGCTCAGTCGAGCGCCGTTCGCTTGCGGCAATTTTGCATTGCGAAATAGGGCGCGGTTGGGCTCGAGCAAGCGGCCGAGATGGATCGACAGCGGTTCGTCGAATCCGTGAGGATGGGGCGCTGTCTGCCGGGCAGAAATTGCCCGATCCGCCCGGCGCGGCAAGCGCCTCCTATTGCGGACTATCATCTAACATATTGAAATAGATGATAAATACCCGATTCTTGGCAGCGGCCTGGAGATTGCAGGTCCGTAGTCCAGCAGAAAGGAGCGCGCGATGTCCGTCTCGTTCTCGACCTCGAACTGGCCGATCAATCTACCGACCACCTATGCGACCAAGCCGACGGCGGAAGGCGAATCGCAACAGGATTCCGCCGCGTCCACGGCCGCTTCCTCGTCGTCGCCCTCGTCCTCGACCGAGGCCGAGTTTCTGAAGATCGCCCGGATGACGCCCGAAGAGCGGGTCCAGAAGGCGATCCTCGACAAGCTGGGCATGACCGAGGAGCAGTTCAACAAGCTCGACTCGAAGGCCAAGGCCGACGTGATGGCCAAGGTCCGTGACGAGATGCTCAGGCAGATGGAGGCGAAGAACGAGCGCCGGACCGGAGCCTTCGCCGATATCAGCGTCTGAGTGCGCCGAGCCGGGCTGATGCGCTGAAGCCGGGCTTGCGCCCGGCCTCGTTCGTCAAGGTCCGATCCGCGTCGGCCTTCAGCTCGCCTTGCCGGCGTCGAAGCGCAGCAGCCGCAGCGCGTTTGCTGTGACGATGACGGTCGCGCCGGTGTCGGCGAGGATCGCGACCCAGAGCCCGGTGTAGCCGAGCACGCTGGTGACCAGGAACACGGCCTTCAGCCCGAGCGCGATCGTGATGTTGGCGCGGATATTGGCCATCGCCGCCCGCGCCAGCCGGATCAGCGCCGCGACGTCGCGGACGCGGCTCTTCAGCACCGCGCCATCGGCCGTCTCTAGCGCGACATCCGTCCCTGAGCCCATGGCGACGCCGATGCTGGCCGCTGCAAGCGCCGGCGCGTCGTTGATGCCATCACCGACCATCATCACCGGGGCTTCGGCAGCGAAGGCCTTGATCGCCGCGACCTTGTCGTCGGGCATCAATTCGGCCTTGTGCTCCATGCCGAGGCCAGCGGCGATGGCGGCGCCGGTGCGGGCATTGTCGCCGGTCAGCATGGCCGAGCGGATGCCCATCGCCTTGAGTTCGGCGATTGCGGCAGCGGCGTCCTCGCGCGGCTCGTCACGCAGCGCGATGAGGCCGGCGAGCGCGCCGTCGACGACAACCGCGGCGACGGTCTTGCCGGCTGCCTCCAGTTCTTCGGCGGCGAGGCGTGCCCTTTTGTCGAAGGCAGCGCGCGTCTCCGCGTGCCGCGGCGCGCCGACGAAGATCGCGCGGCCGCCGACGCTGCCGGTAACGCCCTGGCCGGCGAGCGCCGCTGCCTCGGCTGCCGGCGCATAGGCGATGCCGTCGGCGCGGGTGCGTTCGAGCACGGCTTCGGCGAGCGGGTGGGCAGAGCCGTGCTCGACGGCGGCGGCCAGCGCCAGGACCTCCGATTCGCTGGCGGCGAGGGCGACGATGTCGGTGACGCGCGGCTTGCCCTGTGTCAGCGTTCCGGTTTTGTCGAAGGCGACGAGGCCGGTCTTGGCGGCGGTCTCGATGACGACGCCGCCCTTCATCAGCAGGCCTTGGCGGGCGCCGGCCGAAAGAGCGGCGGCGATCGCGGCCGGCACCGAGATGACCAACGCGCAGGGGCAGCCGATCAGCAGCAGCGCCAGAGCGCGGTAGATCCAGATCGACCATTCGGCGCCGAGCAGGAGCGGTGGCACCAGCGCGACCAGCAGGGCGAGCCCGACGATCGCCGGCATGTACCAGCGCGAAAAACGGTCGATGAAGCGCTCGGTCGGGGCGCGGGCCTCCTGCGCTTCCTCGACCAGGCGGATGATGCGGGCGATGGTGTTGTCCTCGGCCGCCTTGTCGACGCGCACGCGCAGCGCCGCCTCGCGATTGACCGAGGCGGCGAAGACGGGTTCGCCGACACCCTTGGTCTTCGGCACGGATTCGCCCGTGACCGGGCTCTCGTCTATGCCGGAGATGCCGTTGGTGATCTCGCCGTCGGCCGGGATGCGGTCGCCCGGGCGGACGAGCACGATCTGGCCGATTTTCAGGCTGGCGGCATCGACCTGCCGGGTCGCGCCGTTCTCCTCGACGAGGGCGGTCTTGGGAACGAGATCGCCCAGTGCCCGGATCGAGGCGCGGGCGCGGTCGGCTGCGACGCCTTCGAGAACCTCGCCCACGGCGAAGAGGAAGACGACCAGCGCCGCTTCCTCGGCCGCGCCGATGAAGAGCGCGCCGACGGCGGCGATCGTCATCAGCATCTCGATGGTGAAGGGAATGCCGGCGCGGGCGGCCGCGAAGGCGCGCTTGGCGACCGGGAATACGCCGATGACGCAGGCCAGGATGAGGGCCCAGTGGCCGATATCGGCGGCAAGCAGGCGGATGGCGTATGCGGCGCCGAGAAGCAGGCCGGTGCCGAGGACGAGGCGTCCCTTGCCGGTCTGATACCAGCGTGCGCCGTCGGGCGTCACTTCATGGACATGGCCGGGAAGGCCGTGGCCATGGTCGCTCGCCGGCGCTGCCTTGGCGGGTTTCGGGTCATGGTCGTGTCCATCGTGGCCGTGAGCATGGTCGTGGCTGTGCGCGTGGTCCGAGCGGCAGGCTTCGCCATGCTCATGGCCGGCAGGGCCATGCTCGTGCCTGCCGTGATTCTGCCCGCCATGATCATGCTCATGATGGTCGTGGCCGCAGCAACTGCCCTTCGCGGCCGGCTTCTCAGCCGGGGCCCTCGCCAGCGCCGCGGCCGTGTAGCCGAGCCCGTTGACGCGCTTCTCGATCGCCTCAGGCGTGGTCTGGCCCGCATCCAACGAGAGCGTCAGGGTCTCAGACATCACCGAAAGCTTGACGTCGCTGACGCCGGGGAGGCGCTCGACCGCGCCGCGAATCTTCGTCGCGCAGCTCGCGCAATCCATGCCGCCGACCTTCCAGGAGAGGGTCTTGGTTTCGGCTGGGGATGGGGCGGCCATATCTTCAGTCTCCGTGTGGCTTCGCTACGGGACCTCTTCTCTACAAGCTGTAGCCACTTCAGCTTCAAGGGAAAAATTCGGGTTCAGCGTGCACGGCGCCATAAGACTGCAAGCAGAAGCCGAAGCGCCGAAAACCAGGCGTGTCCCATTATGTGCCCAGCGCCTGCATGCAGTATGCGCAAGGCGATTGACGGGCCCGGGAAGACGACCGGATAGTTCGCTCCAGGGAGGAGCGAGCGAAAAAATGGCGCAGCCAAGACCGTCCACGGCCCTCGCCGGGCTCAAGGTACTCGATTTGACCCGCGTGCGGGCCGGGCCGACCTGCGTGCGCGTCTTCGCCGATTTCGGCGCCGACGTGATCAAGGTGGAAAGCCCGCCGGGGCTCGATCCCAACGAGAACATGAGCGGCCCGCGCCTAGGGTACGACATGCAGAACCTGCATCGCAACAAGCGCTCGCTGGCGCTCAATCTGAAGACGCCGGAGGGCAAGGCGATTCTGATGAAGCTCGTCGACGATGCCGATCTGCTCGTCGAGAACTTCCGGCCCGATGTGAAGGAACGGCTCGGGCTCGATTTCGAGACGTTGCACGCCCGCAATCGGCGGCTGATTCTGGTCTCGATCTCCGGCTTCGGCCAGTCCGGCCCATACCGGACCCGCGCGGGCTTCGATCAGATCGCACAGGGCATGGGCGGGATGATGTCGGTGACCGGCCTGCCGGGCCAGGGACCGGTCAGAGCTGGAATAGCGCTCGCCGATTCCTCCGCCGGGCTCTACGGCGCGGTCGGCGCGCTGGTGGCGCTGCAGGAGCGCGCCACCTCGGGCAAGGGGCAGTGGGTGCAGACCTCGCTGCTCGAAGCCCAGATCGCGATGATGGACTTCCAGGCGGCGCGCTATCTCGTCGAGGGCTCCGTTCCGCCGCAGGCTGGCAACGACCACCCCTATCAGACGCCGATGGGCGTCTACCGCACGCGCGACGGCGCGATCAATCTCGGTGTCGGCGGCGAGGAGCAGTGGCGTTCGTTCTGTCGCGCGATCGGGCGGCCGGAATGGGGGGCGGATGCGCGCTACGACAGCACGGAGAAGCGCTTCGAGCGTCGTCCGGAACTGCGGGAGGTGATCGAGGAGCGGCTTGCCGAGGCTGACAGCTCCGCGTGGCTGGAGATCATGGAGCGTCACAGCGTGCCGGCCGGCCCGATCTACGCGGTCGACCAGATGTTCGAGGACCCGCAGGTGCGCCATCTCGGCATCGCCAGGCCAGTGAGCCATCCCGAACTCGGCGATATCCGCCTTGTCGGCCAGCCGGTGACGCTCTCGCGCACGCCGGCCGATGTCGCGACGCCGACACCGGCGGCCGGGCAGCATAATGACGAGATCCTCGCTGGGCTCGGCTATGACGAGGCAGGGCTCGCAAGACTGCGGGCCGAAGGCGTGATCTGATGGAGGCCTGCGTGAACGACGAAATCCTGTATGCAGTCGAGAATGGGGTGGGCACGATCACGCTCAACCGGCCCCAGGCGCGCAACGCGCTGACCTTCGCCATGTATGAGCGCATCGCCGAGATCTGCCGTGATCCGGCTGATCATGGCGATCCGCGCGTGATCGTCATGACCGGGGCCGGCGACAAGGCCTTCGCGGCCGGCACCGATATCGCCCAGTTCCGTGCCTTCAAGAGCGCCGAGGACGCGCTGGCCTATGAGGAGCGGATCGAGAAAGTGATCGGCACGATCGAGCGCTGTGCGGTGCCTACACTCGCTGCGATTTCCGGTGCGGTGACGGGGGGCGGCGCGGCGATCGCGCTCGCCTGCGATCTCAGGATCGCGAGCATGACGGCGCGCTTCGGTTTCCCGATCGCGCGCACGCTCGGCAATTGCCTGTCGATGGAGAATTATGCGCGGCTTTACGCCATCCTCGGCCCGGCAAGGGTCAAGGACATCGTCTTCACCTCGCGGCTGGTCGAGGCGGAGGAGGGGCAGCGCATCGGTCTCTACAGCGAGTTACTGCCGGACCATGCTGCGTTGATGGCTCGCGCGGGCGAGCTTGCGCAGACCATTGCTGGCCATGCGCCGCTGACCATGCGCGCGACCAAGGAAGCGATGCGCCGCCTGACGGCCGCGACCGCCGAAGGGCTCGACGGCAGCGACCTCGTGACGCTCTGCTACACCAGCGCCGATTTCCGCGAGGGCATGGAAGCCTTCCTCGGCAAGCGCCCGCCGAACTGGACGGGGCGCTGATTCGAGCTGTGCCGCTATTCCGGGGCAGGCCGCGGGCCTGAGGCCGCACCCGTGGACTCCGCAATCGTCATGCTCGGGCTTGACCCGAGCATCTCGTGCCAAGCGTGCTTCGAGCGCCCCATCTTCGCGCGATTCTCAGGTCTCCCTTCGGTCGCCCGAGAATGACGGTGGTGAGCGGCCCCGCTCAGCCGTAGCTGCGCTCCAGCCTGCGGTCGATTGCCAGCGCCGCCAGCGTGCAGAGCGCGCCGGAGAGCAGATAGACGCCGACCCAGGCGAGGCCGAAGGTGCTCGATACGGTGAGCGCCACCAGCGGCGCGAAACCGGCGCCGATCAGCCAGGCGAAGTCGGAGGTCAGTGCCGCGCCGGTGTAGCGGTACTGCGTGCCGAAGCTCGAGGCGACCGCGCCTGCGGTCTGGCCGTAGGAGAGACCGAGGAGGCCGAAGCCGATGATGACGTAGATCGTCTGGCCCGCCTGGCTGTCGCCGAAGAGCAGCGGCGCGACGATGCTCGACAGGCTGAACAGGGCGATCATCGCACCGGACAAAAGCAGAGTGTTGCGGCGGCCGATCTGGTCGGCGATCAGGCCGGAGGTGACGATCGCGCCCGCTCCGACGACGCCGCCAGCGCCCTGGACCAGCAGGAATTCCGAGACCGAGCGGTCGGTAAAGAGGTTGATCCAGCTCACCGGGAAGATGGTGACGAGGTGGAAGAGCGCGAAGCTTGCCAGCGGCACGAAGGCGCCGAGGACGAGCGTGCGGCCATGAACCCGGATGAGTTCGGACACCGGCACCGGCATCAGCTCGCGCGTTTCCATCAGCTCGGCGAATTCATGGGTCGCGACCATGCGCAGCCGGGCGAAGAGCGCCACGACGTTGATCGTCAGGGCGACGAAGAAGGGGTAGCGCCAGCCCCAGCCGAGAAAATCCGCCTTCGAGAGCGCACCCTCGAAATAGGCGAACAGCCCGGCAGCGAGGATGAAGCCGAAGGGGGCACCGAGCTGCGGCAGCATGGCATACCAGCCGCGCCGATTGGGCGGCGCGTTGAGGGCGAGCAGCGAGGACAGGCCATCCCAGGCGCCGCCGAGCGCGATGCCCTGCAGCAGCCGGAAGCCGGCGAGGATGACGACGGACCAGATGCCGATCGTCTCGTAGCCCGGCAGGAAGGCTATGGCGGCCGTCGCGCCGCCGAGAAGAAACAGCGCCGCAGTGAGCTTGGTCGCCCGGCCGTAGCGCCGGTCGATCGCGAAAAACAGCACCGAGCCGAAGGGGCGCGTCACGAATGCCAGCGCGAATATGCCGAAGGCGTAGAGCGTGCCGGTGAGCCGGTCGACGAAGGGGAAGACCAGTTCGGGGAAGACCAGCACGCAGCCGAGGCCGAAGACGAAGAAGTCGAAATATTCCGACGTCCGGCCGATAATGACGCCGAGCGCGATATCGGCGGGCGTCACATGGTCCCGCCCGTGCTCGTCCGTCAGATGCCCCGATGAATGGCTCGCCGCGTCAGCGCTCATGACCGCGAATTCCTCGCTGGGGGGCTCACCGGAACAACCGGACTTGCCCGCACCTCATACAAATGGATACGGTGGATAGAAGCCACCCGTCAAACCGCCGCAATGGGACAGATTGTCCGATGTGCGGTGCGAAAGAATGGGAATAGAGAACGTCGGTTCCCGGAAGAGGGAGGTCTCGAGTCTCTTGCGCATCTTTCGTTTTTTAGCGGCTTTGCCGGTTTTTGCGCTGCTTGGCGGATGCCAGTGGGTCCTGCTGTCGCCGTCGGGCGATGTTGCGATGCAGCAGAGAAACCTCATGCTCGCCTCCACGGCGCTGATGTTGCTCATCATCATTCCAGTGATGGCGCTGACGATTTTCTTCGCCTGGCGCTACCGTGCCTCGGCCAATGCCAGCTATCATCCGGATTGGAACCATTCGCTGCCGCTTGAGGTGGTGATCTGGTCGGTGCCGCTGCTGATCATCATCGTGATCGGCGCGATGACCTGGATGGGCACGCATCTGCTCGATCCCTATCGGCCGCTCGACCGCATCAGCGCTTCCAAGCCGACCGTCGAGGCGAGAGCGGGTGGCAACGGGCCGACAAAGCAGCCGCTGGTGATCCAGGTCGTGGCGCTCGACTGGAAATGGCTGTTCCTCTACCCGGCGCAGGGCATCGCCTCGCTGAACGAGGTGGTGGCGCCGGTCGATCGGCCGATCGAGTTCCGCATCACCTCCTCCTCGGTGATGAACTCGCTCTTCATTCCCGCGCTCGCCGGCCAGATCTACGCAATGCCGGGCATGCAGACGAAGCTCAACGCCGTGATCAACCATCCCGGCGACTTCGAGGGCTTCTCGGCCAATTACAGCGGCGCCGGCTTCTCAGACATGCGCTTCCGCTTCCACGGCGTCGACGAGAAGAGTTTCGGCGAGTGGGTGCAGGGCGCGATCCGCAACGGCAACCCGCTCGGGCGCGAGGAGTATCTCGTGCTGGAGAAGCCGAGCGAGCGCGAGCCGGCGCGCCTGTTCCGCGACGTGCCCTCCGATCTCTTCGGTGCCATCCTGAATATGTGCGTCGACCGCGCGAAGATGTGCATGCGCGACATGATGGCGATGGACGCCAAGGGCGGCGGCGGCAAGGAAGGTATCCATATCGTTGCGCAGCTGGAATACGACAAGAGCGTACGCCGGGGTGGGCAGCCGATGCCGCCGCGCCCCTTCGTGACGGCGATCTGCACGCCGACCGATGTCTACGGCACCGCGGGCGTCACCGCCCGCGTCGCCAACTGAAGCGCTTTCGCTAGCGAGCCGAGTGAACAATGACCTCCTATCCCGACTGGTGGAAGCTGCTGTTCGGACGCTTCACCCTCGAGGCGATCCCCTATCACGAGCCGATCCTGATCGGGACGTTCGCCGCGGTCGCGCTCGGCGGCCTCGCGCTCATCGCGCTGATCACCCGCTTCAAGCTCTGGGGCTATCTCTGGCACGAGTGGTTCACCAGCGTGGACCACAAGAAGATCGGGATCATGTACATGATCCTGGGCGTGATCATGCTGCTGCGCGGCTTCGCCGACGCGCTGATGATGCGCGGCCAGCAGGCGATCGCCTTCGCCGGCAATGAGGGCTATCTGCCGCCGCACCATTACGACCAGATCTTCACGGCCCACGGCGTGATCATGATCTTCTTCGTGGCGATGCCCTTCGTCACGGGCCTGATGAACTATGTCATGCCGCTGCAGATCGGCGCGCGCGACGTCGCCTTCCCCTTCCTGAATAATTTCAGCTTCTGGATGACGGTGGGCGGCGCCGTGCTGGTGATGATGTCGCTCTTCGTCGGTGAATTCGCCAAGGTCGGCTGGCTTGCCTATCCGCCGCTCTCGGGGGCGGCCTACTCGCCCGGGGTCGGCATGGACTACTACCTGTGGGCGCTGCAGATTGCGGGCGTCGGCACGACCTTGTCGGGCGTCAACCTGATCGCGACCATCGTGAAGATGCGCGCTCCCGGCATGGACTTGATGAAGATGCCGGTCTTCAGCTGGACGGCGCTGTGCACCAACGTGCTGATCGTCGCGACCTTCCCGATCCTGGCGGCGACGCTCGCGCTGCTGACGCTCGACCGCTATGTCGGCACCAACTTCTTCACGAACGATCTCGGCGGCAACCCGATGATGTACGTGAACCTGATCTGGATCTGGGGCCACCCGGAGGTCTATATCCTGATCCTGCCGATCTTCGGGGTCTATTCGGAGGTGGCCTCGACCTTCTGCGGCAAGCGCCTCTTCGGCTATGCCTCGATGGTCTATGCGACGGTGGTCATCACCATCCTGTCCTATCTTGTCTGGCTGCACCATTTCTTCACGATGGGCTCCGGCGCCAGCGTGAACTCGTTCTTCGGGATCACGACGATGATCATCTCGATCCCGACGGGCGCGAAGATCTTCAACTGGTTGTTCACGATGTATCGCGGCCGCATCCGCTTCGAGCTGCCGATGATGTGGCTCCTGGCGTTCATGCTGACCTTCGTCATCGGCGGCATGACCGGCGTGATGCTCGCGGTGCCGCCGGCCGATTTCGTGCTGCATAACAGCCTGTTCCTGATCGCCCATTTCCACAATGTCATCATCGGCGGCGTGGTCTTCGGCGTCTTCGCCGGCATCGCCTACTGGTTCCCCAAGGCCTTCGGCTTCAAGCTCGACCGGTTCTGGGGCCTGCTCTCCTTCTGGTTCTGGGTGATCGGCTTCTACGTCGCCTTCATGCCGCTCTATGTGCTCGGCCTGATGGGCGTGACGCGGCGCCTCAGCCGGTTTGAGGATCCCTCGCTGCAAATCTGGTTCGTGGTTGCGGCTGTGGGAGCGGTGCTGATCGCCCTGGGGATCCTCTGCTTCCTGATCCAGATCGGTGTCAGCATTATGCGCCGCGAGGAGTTGCGCGATACGACCGGCGACCCCTGGGACGGGCGCACGCTGGAATGGTCGACCTCGTCGCCGCCGCCGGCCTACAACTTCGCCTTCACGCCGATCGTCCACGACCTCGACGCCTGGGCCGACATGAAGAAGCGCGGCTACAAGCGTCCGCTCGGCGGCTTCCGGCCGATCCACATGCCGCGGAACACCAGTGCTGGTCTGATCATCGCCGGGCTCGCGACAATCTGCGGCTTCGCTTTGATCTGGTACATCTGGTGGCTGGCGGCGCTCAGCTTCGTCGGCGTCCTGGCGACGGCGATCGGGCATACCTTCAACTATAACCGCGACTTCCACATTCCGGCCGAAGCCGTTCTGCGCGAAGAGGATTCGCGCACCCAACTGCTCGGCCGGGCCTGAGGGGCGATGATGGCTAAGGCGATAGCGGAAGCGCAGGCTGCGAACGGCGTTCCGGCGTTCTACGTGACGGAGGAAGAGCACGAGCACTCCGGCGGCTCGACCATGCTCGGCTTCTGGCTCTACATCATGAGCGACTGCCTGGTTTTTGCGGTCCTCTTCGCGACCTTCGGCGTGCTCGGGCGCAACTATGCGGCCGGGCCATCAGGCGCCGATCTGTTCGACCTCAGGCTGGTCGCGATCAACACGGCGATGCTGCTGTTCTCCTCGATCACCTACGGCTTCGCCATGCTGGCGATGGACAAGGGCCGGCAGGCGGCGATGCAGGGCTGGCTCGTCGTCACCGGCCTCTTCGGCCTCGCCTTCCTCGCGATCGAGCTCTACGAATTCGCGCATCTCATCCACGAGGGCGCGACGCCGATGCGCAGCGCCTTCCTGTCCTCCTTCTTCACGCTGGTCGGCACGCACGGGCTGCACGTCACCTTCGGCCTGATCTGGCTGACAGTGCTGATGGTCCAGGTCAGGCGGCGCGGGCTGATCGAGGCCAACCGGCGCCGGCTGATGTGCCTGAGCATGTTCTGGCACTTCCTCGACGTCGTCTGGATCGGCGTCTTCACATTCGTTTATCTGATGGGCGTGCTGAAATGAGCGCTAGCCAGAACCACGCCGAACATCACGACGAGCATGGCGGCGACGGTCAGCCGCATGGCAGTCTGCGCGGCTATGTCACCGGCTTCCTGCTTTCGGTCGTCCTGACCGCGATCCCATTCTGGCTGGTCATGAACGACGTGCTCAGCAATTCGATGCTGACCGCAATCGTGATCATGGGCTTTGCCGCCGTGCAGATCGTCGTCCACATGGTCTATTTCCTGCACATGAACAGCCGCTCCGAGAGCGGCTGGACGATGATGGCGCTGATCTTCACGATCGTCATCGTGGCGATTGCGCTCTCCGGCTCGTTGTGGGTGATGTACCACCTCAACACCAACATGATGCCGACCGAGCTGCACAAGATGTGAGGCGGCTCGTGCCCGCGGGCGCTACGGGCAAGCGGCGCGCAGGCGCCGGACGCCTCATCTTTGCTGCGGCCCTGACCCTCGTCACGCTGGTTTCCGCCGGCCTCGGCATCTGGCAGGTGCAGCGGCGTAGCTGGAAGCTCGACCTGATCGCCCGGGTCGAGGCGCGGATTCACGCCGCGCCCGTGACTGCACCGGGTCCGCTGGAATGGCCGGCCATCGCGGCTGATACTGCCGAGTATCGCCGCGTCGCCATGCAGGGCCGTTATCTTGAGACGCCTGAAACACTGACGATGGCGGTGACCGAACGCGGCCCGGGCTTCTGGGTGATCGCCCCCTTCCGCGCCGATTCGGGTTTCACGGTCCTCGTCAACCGCGGTTTCGTGCCGGAGGATCGGCGCGGGGTCGAAGAGCGGCGCAAGGTGGCCGGCGAACAGGCGAGGGTGGTCGGGCTGTTGCGGCTCACCGAGCCGGGCGGCGGCTTCTTGCGCGCCAACGATCCCGCCGCGGGCCGCTGGCATTCTCGGGACGTTGCCGCGATCGCCTCGGCGCGAGGGCTTGGCGAGGTCGCGCCCTATTTCGTCGATGCCGACGCGGCGAGCGAACCAGGGCCGTTGCCGCAGGGCGGCATGACCCAGGTCAGCTTCCGCAACACGCATCTGATCTATGCGCTGACCTGGTTCTGCCTTGCCCTTTTGAGCGCCGGAGGCCTCATCTTCGTGCTGAGAGGCAAGGCCCGCGAGGAAGCGCCGGCCTCATAGTTCCAGCCGGCTCAGCCCTCGCCCTGCAATTGCCCGAGTTCATGCAGCAGCGCCGCGCCCGTCCTGATCCCGCTCTGGAAACAATCCAGTGTCATGTTTTCGTTCGGGGCGTGGTTGGCTTCATCATGGTTGGCATAGGGCGTGACATAGGCGGGGATGCCGAGGATCTTGGTGAAGACGTAGTTCGGCAGGCTGCCGAAACCGGCCGGGATCAGCAGCGGCTCCTCGCCATGGGCGGCGACGAAGGCGCGGCGTAGCGGCACCGTATAGCGCGAGGCGATCTGCGTCTTCGAGGGCTGCATGCCGGTTTCCTCGACGATGAACTCGACCTCCGGCGCATGCTTGGCGACATGGGCCGCAACCTTGCGCAGGATGTCCTCCGGGTCCTGCGCCTCGACGAGGCGGATATCGCATTTCACCAATGCCTCGTTCGGCAGCACGGTCTTGGTGCCCGGCCCGCCGTAGCCGCCGTGGAAGCCGTTGATCGTCAGCGTCGGCTGGAAGCACAGGCGATCATAGAACGGCCGGTCGAGCGGCGCGTCGAGGCGCTTGAGGTCGAGCCCTTGCTTGAATGCGTCCAGATCGAGCGGCAGGCGCTCGATCGCCTCCAGATCCTCGGAGGTCGGCGGCTGGACGTCGTCGTGCAGGCCCTCGATGGTAATCTCGCCATTGGCGTTCTTCATGGTGGCGAGCAGGTGGACCAGCGTCCAGATCGGGTTCGGCACGACACCGCCGAAATTGCCGGAATGGACGTCGCGGCTGGCATGGCGGCAGCGTAAATCGAAGGAGACGACGCCGCGCGAGCCGAACTTGATGGTGGGCGCGCCGCTGGCATGGCGCGGGCCGTCGGCGGTGACGGCGAGATCGGCCTTCAGCTTGTTCTGGTTGGCGCGCACGAAGCCGGCGATGCGCGGGCTACCGATCTCCTCCTCGCCCTCCAGCAGCAGGATGACATTGCAGGGCAGTTCGCCATGGACCTTGAGATGGGATTCGATCGCGAGGATCTGGGCGAAGTGCTGGCCCTTATTGTCGCCAACGCCGCGTGCATAGAGCCGGCCGTCTCGAATCGTGGGCTCGAAGGGCGGGGAAACCCATTTGTCGAGCGGGTCCGGTGGCTGCACGTCGTAATGGCCGTAGAGCAGCACAGTCGGCTTGCCCGGTGCCTTCTCCCAGCGGGCGAGGACCATGGGATGACCCTCGGTCTGCACGAGGCTGGTCTCGAGCCCGATCTCCGTCAGCATCTCGACCAGCAGCGCCCCGACCTCGGCGATGCCGATATTCTCGGCGCTGATGCTGGGGTGGCGCAGATAGGCGATCAGCCGGTCGAGGAAGGCGCTGCGGTTGGCTTCGATATGATCGAAGACCGGAGCAAGGGCGTCAGAGGAAGCCATTTCGTTATAGGCCTTTGCAGAAGAACGTTGCGATTGTGAATCAAGGGCGGCCCCGCAGGTCGGGCCAGCTCCCGAGCACGGCGCGGGCAGCCTAGAAGTTGATCCTGCAGCTCTCAACCGGTGCGCCTCGCCATTCCTGCCACAGCAGCCATGCGGCAAGGACAGGCCGCGAGGTCGACCGCCATACGCCCTCCGCCTGCGACGTCATGCTGATTTTCGAAAGCCGTCGTGGCGGCTACGCCGGTTTACGTTCGCGATCCGACGCGGCAGAACGGGTGGCAGCGGACCGTATTCAACACCTCGCGGCCGCTTCTGGGGATCATCAATGTTTAGAACGCCGGACTTCGACGAGCTGATCGACCGCCGCGGAACCCATTCCGCCAAATGGGACATGATGGAGAAGAATTATGGCGTGTCGGCTTCCGACGGCATCGCCATGTGGGTGGCGGACATGGATTTCCGGCCACCGGCCTGCGTCCAGCAAGCGGTCGAGCGCATGGCGAGCCATGGCGTCTACGGCTATTTCGGCGATGACCGCACGAACAGCGACGCCATTCGCTGGTGGATGAAGACCCGGCACGGCTGGGATGTCGCGCCGGAGGCGATCTTCACCACCCACGGCCTGGTCAACGGCACGGCGCTCTGCGTCGATGCCTTCACCGCGCCGGGCGACGGCGTCGTGCTGATGACGCCGGTCTACCACGCCTTTGCCCGCATCATCCGCTCCGCCGGGCGGCATGTCGTGGAGTGCCGGCTGGCGACAGAGGACGGGCGCTACGTCCTCGATATCGCTGGCTGGGATGCGCAGATGACCGGCCGTGAGCGGATGCTGATCCTGTGCTCGCCGCATAATCCCGGTGGGCGCGTCTGGACCGGCGACGAACTCCGCGAGATCGCCGCCTTCTGCAAGCGCCACGACCTGATTCTCGTTGCCGACGAGATCCACCACGATCTGGTCATGCCGGGATTCCGGCACACCGTCATGCCGCTGGCCGCTCCCGACATCCTCGATCGGCTCGTGATGATGACGGCGACCACCAAGACCTTCAACATCGCGGGCGCCCATATCGGCAATGTCATCATCCCCGACGAGGCTCTGCGCGAGCGGTTCCGCGCGCGGATGAACGCGCATGGCATCTCGCCCAACTCCTTCGGCATGGCGATGGCGACGGCCGCCTACAGCCCCGAAGGGGCGGCCTGGGTCGATCGGCTCGTGGCCTATATCGACGGCAATCGGAAGCTGTTCGACGACGGGGTGAATGCCATTCCCGGTCTGCGCTCGATGCCGCTTGAGTCGACCTATCTCGCCTGGGTGGATCTCGCGGGAACCGGCATGGAGCGGGCGGAGTTCACCGCCCGTGTCGAGAAGCAGGCGAAGATCGCGGTGAACCACGGACCGAGCTTCGGGGCCGGTGGCGACAGCTTCCTGCGCTTCAATCTTGCGACGCCGCGCGCCACCGTGGTCGAGGCCGTCGAGCGGCTGCAGCAAGCGTTCCGCGATTTGCAGTAGCGCTGCTGGACGGGCGGCTACGCCCGGCCGGCAGAACGCGCACTGCGCTCGGTGCGGGACAGCGACCGCGTCCCGCATCCATCTCTCCGCTTTCCGTCGAGCCCGCTCCGGCTTATTGATGGGGGCGGGAGACCTCATGAGACGCATCTCCGGATACCGTCGCCACCGCCTCGCTGACATCGGATAGCCGATGACGGCCGACGCTCCCCACCACGTCGTCATCGTCGGGGCCGGCTTCGGCGGGCTGGAAGCGGCGCGCAACCTTGCCGCCGCGCCGGTCAACATCACGGTCGTCGACCGGCGCAACCACCACCTCTTTCAACCGCTGCTCTATCAGGTCGCGACGGCGTCTTTGCCGACCTCGGAGATCGCGTGGCCGGCGCGCTCCCTGCTGCGGCGCTATCCGAACGTCACGACGTTGCTGGGCAGCGTCGTCGGCGTCGATGCGGACGCCAAGACTGTGCTGATCGATGGCGAGCCAGCGCTCGCTTTCGATAGCCTGATCCTCGCGACCGGAGCGCGCCACGCCTATTTCGGCCATGACGAATGGGAGCCCTATGCGCCCGGCCTGAAGACGCTGGAAGACGCGACGAAGATCAGGCGGCGGATATTGTCAGCCTTCGAACAGGCAGAGTGGGAGACCGACGAGACCCGGCGTGCCGAGCTGCTGACCTTTGTCATCATTGGCGCCGGGCCGACTGGCGTCGAGCTCGCCGGGACGATCGCCGAGCTGGCGCATGACACGCTGCGCGCCGATTTTCGCAATTTCGATACGCGCAACGCGCGGGTGGTTCTGGTCGAGGCGGGCCCGCGCATCCTGGCGGGCTTCACCGAGGACCTTTCGGCTTATGCCGAGCGGGCGCTGATCGGCCTCGGCGTCGAGGTCCGGACCGGGCACGCCGTGTCGCGCTGCACCGAGGACGGTATCGCGCTTGGCGATGCCTTCCTGCCGGCGAAGACGATTTTGTGGGCGGCGGGCGTTGCGGCCTCGCCGGCGGCTGAATGGCTGGGAGCGCCAGCCGACCGGGCAGGGCGGGTGATGGTCGAGCCCGATCTCTCCGTACCCGGCCACGCCGAGATCTTCGTGGTCGGGGATACGGCCCATGTCGTCTCGGCCGACGGCAAGCCCGTGCCAGGCGTGGCGCCCGCGGCGAAGCAGGAAGGGCGATACGTCGCCGGGGTGATCAAGGCCCGGCTGAAGGGCGCCGCCGCGCCGCCGCCCTTCGCCTACAGCAATGCCGGCAACCTCGCGACCATCGGCAAGCGCGCGGCCATCGTCGATTTCGGCTGGATCAAGCTGAAGGGGCGCATCGCCTGGTGGACCTGGGGTATCGCGCACATCTTCTTCCTGATCGGCCTGCGCAATCGCCTCGCCGTCGCGCTGAACTGGCTGTGGATCTATGTCAGTGGGCACCGCAGCGCCCGGCTGATCACGCAGGGACCGACGAAAGGCGGCGAAACCGACGTTCCTCGCTGACGGGCTGCCTGGCGCTCGTCAGGAGGGTAAATCCTCTGGCCTGAAGAAGGGCGTATCCTTCAGCTCGGGCTCGTCGAAGGCCTCGAGATCGCGGCGGATCTCGGCAATGTCCTGCCGGAAGAATGCCGCAACGATAGCCTGCGCCGCGCGCTCGCCGGCGATGGCGACACCGGGGATGTCGCTCGCGATCGCGCCATGGCTGACGAGGGCGCCGTGGTTGACGAGGTGGATACGCGAGAGCTCGGCCGGCGCGCCCGCGACACGCGGCTGCAATTC
This sequence comes from Allobosea sp. 10L422, assembly GCF_056395345.1. Lineage (NCBI taxonomy): Bacteria > Pseudomonadati > Pseudomonadota > Alphaproteobacteria > Hyphomicrobiales > Alloboseaceae > Allobosea > Allobosea sp. 10L422. The sequence goes on along the minus strand of NZ_JBFTJI010000001.1, from coordinate 736,412 downwards.
AAACCCCGGGCCGAGATAGGGCGCCCGCGCCAGTGCCGGGCGCGCAAGCGCGGCGGGCGGCACGTAGCGATCGCTCCAGCGCGCGATAAGCGGGGTCAACTCTGCCAGTTCCGGGATTTTGGCCGCATCGACCTGGAAGCCCGTCGCGACGATGAGGAAGTCGTGCCGGCGTTCGAGCCGGCCTTCCGGCGTGTCGATGTCGAGCACGACCTGCGCGCCCTCGCGCCGGACGCTCGCCACGCTGTGGCGGAAGCGAATATCGAGCCCGTCGGATTTCAGGGCACGTAGCACCGTTTCGTGTGGCGGCGGCGCCAGCATGTCATCGAGATAGGCTGCGAGCGCCCAGCGATCGGCATCGGGCAGGGCGCCCCAGCCATGGAAGTAGCCGGGATTGGCCGAGCCGCGGCCCTTGTTGATCTGCGGCAGATGCGGCCGGCGCAGATACATCTCGACGCGCGCCGCGCCTTGCTCCAGCGCCGTCGCGGCATTGTCCCAGGCCGAGGCGCTGCCGCCGATCACGCCGACCGACTTGCCGCGGAGCCCTGCGAAATCGATTGGGTCGTTGCCGTGGGCGGCGACGGTCGGCCTCAGCTCATGCGGCACGACATCCGGCCAGACATCGCCGCCCGCACCGCCACGCCCGGTGGCGAGGACGACATGGCGGGCAAAAACGCTCTTTGAGCCTTCGGCGGTCTCGATGTCGAGCGCGAGCAGGCCGTCCTGCGGCCGCAGCTTCGTCAGCGCGCTGCGATGCTGCACCGGCAAGGCCAGCACCCGCTGGAGCCAGCTGAGATAGTCGACCCAGGCAGCGTTGGGGATCTTGTAGAGCGCGTCCCAAGCCGCTTCGCCGAAGCTCGCCATGTACCAGGCGGCGAAGGTCAGCGAGGGGACGCCGAGGGCTGGCCCGGTCAGCGTCTTGGGCGAGCGCAGCGTGTCCATGCGCGCATAGCGGTTCCACGGGCCTTCGCGGCCCGGCTCGTTGGCATCGAACAGGCGGATATTGACGATGCCCTTGGCGAGCAGAGCCGAGGCGGCGGCGATGCCGTTCATGCCGGCGCCGATGATGGCGACGTCGAGGACCGGTTCACCTGCTTCCGTTGTCCGCGGATGGAGCCAGGGCTTTGCCGGGAAGCCGAGCAGGGCGAGGTCGCACCTCACCTGCGCTTCATGCCGGGCAAGGCCGTCGGCGATCGGGACCGGTGTGGCGATGCGCTTCATGATGGAACCTCCGCTGTTTCGCGGACGGCCCCCGCCGTGCCGAAGCTCTGGCCGGGGATCGAGGCGAGCAGGGCCTGCGTATAGGGGTGCTTGCGCTGGCCGAAGACCTCGGCCACCGTTCCGGCTTCCACGACTTCGCCGTTCTTCATCACCGCGACGAGATCGCAGACCTGCGCCGCCACGCGCAAATCATGGGTGATGAAGACGATGGACAGCCCGAGCCGCTCGCGCAGGCCGGCGAGAAGCTTCAGCACCTGCGCCTGCACGGAGACGTCGAGCGCCGAGACCGGCTCGTCGGCGACGAGGACGTCGGGTTCGAGCGCCAGCGCCCGCGCCAAACCGATGCGCTGGCGCTGGCCGCCTGAGAACTCGTGCGGATAGCGGTCGACCGCCGCCGGATCGAGCCCGACGAGGCCGAAGAGCTCGCGGGCACGCTCCAGCGCCTGCTTGCGCGGCATGCCGTTGACGACGAGGCCTTGAGCGACGAGGTCGCCCACCTTGCGGCGCGGGTTGAGCGAGGCGAAGGGATCCTGGAACACCATCTGGATATGCCGGCTGCGCGCCCGCATCTCGGCGCGGGAGAGCTTGGTCAAATCCTCGCCGTTCAGACGGATCGCGCCTGTGTCGGGATCGATCAGCCGGATGATGCAGCGCGCCAGCGTCGATTTGCCGGAGCCGGATTCGCCGACGATGCCGAGTGTCGCGCCCTTCGGCAGGGTCAGCGATACGGCCTTCACGGCGTTGGTGACGCGCTGGCCGCGGCCGAGGAAGCCGCCGGTGCGATAGGTCTTCGAGACGTTCTCTATCGTCAGGATCGCCTCGTCCGAAAGCGGGCGCGGCGGCGGCGGTTCGAGCGCCGGCACGGCCGCAATGAGCTGGCGGGTATAGGGGTGGCTGGGGCGGCTCAGGACGGTTTCGGGATCGCCCTGTTCGACGACCAGACCGTGCTGCATGACCACCACGCGATCCGCGATCTCGGCGACGACGCCGAAATCATGGGTGATGAAGAGCACGGCGGTGCCCTTGCGCGCCTGCAATTCGCGGATGAGCTTCAGGATCTGCGCCTGGGTGGTGACGTCGAGTGCCGTCGTCGGCTCGTCCGCGATCAGCACCTTCGGGTCGAGCGCCAGCGCCATCGCGATCATGGCGCGCTGGCGCTGCCCGCCCGAGAGCTCGTGTGGATAGGCCTTGGCCGCGCGCTCCGGCTCTGGGATCTGGACTTCCGTCAACAGGTCTTGGACACGGGCCGCGATCGCGCGTTTGCCGAGGTCGGTGTGGATGCTGAGCATCTCGCCGATCTGGTCGCCGATGCTGCGCAGCGGATTCAGCGCCGTCATCGGCTCCTGGAAGATCATGGCGATGCCGGCGCCGCGAACCTTTCGCATCTCGGCTTCGCCTAGCGCGGCGATGTCGCGGCCCTCGAAGAGGACGCGGCCGCGCTCGATCGCGACGCCGGTGGGAAGCAAGCGCATGATCGCATTGGCCGTCATCGACTTGCCGGAACCGGATTCGCCGACGACGCAGACGATCTCGCCCGCCTTCAGCTCCAGCGAGACGTCCTGCATCGCGTAGGGGCGGTCGGCTCCCTCCGGCAGGGCGACGGTGAGCCCGTCGAGAGTGAGGATCGCGCTCATCGTCCCTTGAGCCTCGGGTTGAGGGCGTCGTTCAGCCCCTGGCCGACGAGCGACACGCCGAGCACGGTAAGTACGATCGCGAAGCCGGGAATGGCCGAGACGTACCACTGCACGCGCAGCACGTCGCGGCCGAGCCCGATGAGGTTGCCCCAGGAGGCGACATTGGGATCGGAGAGCTTGAGGAAGGCGAGCGAGCTTTCGAGCAGGATCGCGACCGCCATGACGACGCTGGCGTAGACGATCACCGGCGGCAGGGCGTTGGGCAGGATCTCGCCGAAGATCAGCTTGAGATCGGAGAGGCCGATGGTGCGCCCGGCCTGTACGAACTCGCGGTTGCGCAGCGAGAGGAACTCGGCGCGGGTGAGACGGGCCGGTGCCGGCCAGGAGACGATGCCGATCGCGACCATCACCGTCGGCAGCGTCGAGCCGAAGACGACGACGAGGACCAGCAGCAGCAGGAAGTTCGGCAGGGTCTGGAAGGCTTCGGTGATGCGCATCAGCACAGTGTCGACCTTGCCGCCGTAGAAGCCGGCGAGCGCGCCGATGACGATGCCGATCGCAACGGCGATGACCGTGGCGATCACACCGATCAGCAGCGATATGCGTGCGCCATAGAAGATCTGGGCAGCGATGTCGCGGCCGGAATTGTCGGTGCCGAGCAGGAAGCGCGGGTTGGCCAGCGGCCATTGCAGCGGCCGGCCGGCGAGCGCCAGCGGATCGCGCGGGAAGAGCCAGCCGGCGCTCGCCGCCATGGCGAGGACGAGCAGCAGAAGGAACAGGCCGATTACGGCTGGCGGGCTGCGGAAATAGCGCTTGAGGGCGTCCATCGCTCAACCCTCCGGTGCGATGCGCGGGTCGAGCCGCGCGTAGAGGAGATCGACGATGAAGTTCACGACGATGACCAGCAGCGCCGAGACGAAGACGATGCCGAGCAGCGTGTTGAGGTCGCGCTGGATCACCGATTCATAGGCGAGGCGGCCGAGGCCCGGCAGCGAGAAGACACTCTCGACGACGACCGAACCCCCGAGCATCGTGCCGGCCTGCAGGCCGATCAGCGTCACCATCGGCAGCAGCGCGTTGCGCAGGACGTGGCGGGTGATGACGCGGGTCTCGTCCAGGCCCTTCGAGCGGGCGGTGCGGACGAAATCGAGGTTCAGCACCTCCAGCATCGCGCCGCGCATCAGCCTGAGATAGATGGCGAGGTAGATCAGACCCAGCGTCAATGTCGGCAAGATGAGATGGCGCGCGATGTCGAGCGTGCGGGCGAAGCCTGTCAGCCCGGCGCCGATATCCTCGAAATCGCCGGCCGGCAACCATTGCAGATGAACGGAGAAGACGACGATCGCCATCAGCCCGAACCAGAAGGACGGTGTGGCGTAGAAGATCAGGCCGAGCGTCGAGATCAGCGTGTCCTGCCAGCGATTGACGTCGCGCGCGGCGAGGACGCCGAACACGATGCCCGCGAAGAAGGCGAAGGAAAGCGCGGATGTCATCAGCAGCAGCGTCGCCGGCAGGCGCTCGACGATGACGCTGGCGACCGGCTTGCCGTAGATGGCGGAGTGGCCGAGGTCGAAGCGGACCAGCCGCCAGAGATACTGGCCGAGCCGCTCGGCGGTGGAGAGATCGAGCCCGTAGAAGCGGCGCAGCTCTTCGGCGAGTTTCGCGTCGCCGCCGCCCATCTGCGCCATCATGGCATCGACGGTGTCGCCGGGTGCGAACTGCAACAGCAGGAAGATGCCGATCAGGATCAGCAACAGCGTGGGGATCGAGGCGACGAGCCGCCGCCCCGCAAGGGTGAGGATACGCATGGTCTACGCGCCGTGTTGCTGCGGGCCGGGCGGAAGGGCGGCCCGCTCTCCTGTTCTCACTCGGCCAACCAAAGGTCGTGCCAGCTCGACGAGCCCCAGCGCGGGGTGTTCGAGTGGTTGCGGGCCTTGGCGCTGATCGTGGTGACGAAGATCTGCTCGATCGGCATCCAGATCGGCAGTTCCGTGTTCACCTTGCGGACGAAATCGCCGTAGAGCGCATTGCGCTTGGTGGGATCGACCTCGGTCGCGGCGTCGTCGATGATCTTGTCGACGGCCTCGTCCTTCCAGTCCCATTGATTGGTCCAGGGCGCGCCCTTGGGTTGGCCGGAGCGGTACCAGACCGTCGTCGAGACGGCTGGGTCGTTGCGGTACTGGTGCCAGCCGGTGGCGAGGTCGAAGTCCCAATCGTTGTAGACGCTCTTCAGGAAGCCGCCGCCATCGACGCGCACGATATCGACCTTGATGCCGATTTGCGCCAGCGACTGCTGGATGAAGGTGGAGAACAGCGAGATGTCCTCGCCCCAGGGGGCAGGGGTCAGCCGGAGCGAGAAGCGCGTGCCGCCGGCGCCGGGCTTGTAGCCGGCCTCGTCGAGCAGCTTGACCGCGAGCGCCTTGTCGAACGGGTACTGCGGGCCGTTGTCGGCCGGGTAGAAATCGGTCGAGACCGAGGGGATCGGCCCGGTGCCGCGCTTGGCGAAATCGCCGAGGAAATTCTCGATGAAGAAGGGGATGTCGAGCGCATGCGCGATGGCGCGGCGCACGCGGATATCGGCGAGTTCCTTGCGGCGGAAGTTGAACTCGATCGTGTTGGTGCGGGCGTTGCCCTCATTGCCCTTGGTCGAGACGATGAAGCGCTTGTCCTGCGACAGGCGGGCCATGTCGGAGATCGTCAGGCCGGAGAACGGGCTGTAATGCAGCTGGCCGGCTTCGAGCTGTGCCGCGGCGGCCGAACGGTCGGTGATCACGCGCCAGATGATGCGGTCGAGATAGGGCGCGTTCTCGCGCCAGTAGTTCGGGTTGCGGTCGGCGATGATGTGCTGGCCGCGCTCATAGGTGACGAACTTGAACGGGCCGGTGCCGATCGGTGCGAGGTTGACCGGGTTGTTCCGGATGTCGCCCTTGCCCTCATAGAGATGGCGGGCCGAGACGTAGCCGAGGTCGGGCAGGGCGCGCAGCAAGAGGTTCAGCGGCATCGGCCGCTCGTAGCGGAAGATCGCTGTGTAGGGATCGGGCGTGTCGACGGCCGTGAGGAAGAGCTGCAGCGTCGTCCCGTAGTTCAGGATCTTCTTCCACATCTCCATCGCGGTGAACTGGACGTCCGCCGAGGTGAAGGGCTGGCCATCATGCCAGGTCACGCCCTTGCGCAGCTTGAAGGTGATGGTCTTGCCGTCGGGCGCCGCCTCCCAGCTTTCGGCGAGCACGCCGACCGGGTTGCCGTTTGCGTCGAGATCGACCAGCGCCTCCTGAATCTTGCCACCGATGATGTAGACGCCGGTCGAGGCCTGGAGGCTCGGATTGAGTTGGCGCTGCTCGGCGCCGTAGTGAACGCCGAAGACGCCGCCCTTGCGCGGCGTCTCCTGCGCGAAGGCCTTGAACGGGTTGACGACATTGGCCGCGATCGCGGCGGAGGTCATCAGGATTGAACGACGGGTGAAGTCCATGGAGGTCCTCGACGATCTGAGCTCGGAGGCTGAAAGGCGGAATGCAGGAGCCGTGCCGGTCAGGCCGGCACGAAGCTGAGCACGGAGCCGGAGGCGCGGGCTGCGGGCACGCTGGCGGCTTCGCCGTGGCGGATCGCGCCGGATGCTGCTGCGGCAGCGTCGAGATCGCGCGTGGCCAGCACGAGCGCAGCGACGCCAAAGGTTGCCGCGCCTTCCCGCACCGCATCCGGATAGCGCTCGGCAAAGGTCTCGGCGGCATAGAACAGGATGTCGGCGCGCGAACGGCCGGAAGCGACGCGCCAGACCGTGCCTTCCTGCCGAACCGGCTCGTCGATCAGCCGCGAAAGATGTTCGGCGGCCGCCTGCGGATCGGCCGACAGGGTCTCGATACGCCGGATGGCGACAGCGCCGTTGGCGTGCTTCTGCAGCACCGGCACCCAGACGTTCTCCCGCGTCAGATGCTGGCAGGCGAAGATACGGATACCGCCGGGCTGCTCCTCGAGCGGCCAGCGGAAGACATTGAACTTGGCGTCGGCCTCGCCGCCGCCGGGGAGCGGTACCGGTCGGCCGAAATGCACCGGGCCGATCGCAGGAAAGCCCCGTGCCGTGATCTCGGCCGCGCCGGCCGCGGCGTCGTCGGTGGTGAAGGCGATGCGCTCAATGCCCTCGTGCTTCGCCAGGAAGTCGCGCGTGGGCTTGTTCTGGTCGGTCTCGGAGACGATCCCGAGCAGCTCGAGATAGTCCTCCTGCAGCATGATCGTGTGGTTGGCCGAGCCCATATGCGGCGAATGCAAGCCGAGAGGCGAAATCGTGAAGCCTAGCCCCTCCCAGGCCTTCGCCGAGAGAGCGAGATCGCGAACGGCGACGACGACATGGTCGACGCCGAGAACATGATTGAGAGACATCCAGCCGGTCCGATATGGTGCCGCTCGCGGCGGCGTAAGTGAAGAATTTCCTTCTTCGGTCGGCAATCTAGTCGGGCGGTATGGGGAATGTCCTTATCGTTGTTTTCCGATTTTAGAGATGAATGATCTCCTTTTCGCGGTCGGCGCCATGCGGGCCGGCTGCGCTGGATACGCTGCGGCGCGGCGGTCGAATCGCGCTTGATTTTGCATCAAAGCGGGCATATACCCGCAACTATGTCCATCGCCTGTTACTGCACACGCCTCAAGACCGTGACCCGCAAGATTGCGGGGCTGTATGACGGCGCTTTGGCGCCGGTGGGGATTAACATCGCCCAGTTCGCGATCCTCAGGAACGTCCGGAGGCATCAGCCAGTCAGCCTGACGGAACTGGGCCGGCTTCTGGAACTCGATCGATCGACCATGGGGCGCAATATCCGCGTGGTCGAGAAGATGGGTCTGGTACAACTTGGGCGCGGCGAAGATCAACGGGAGCTGGTCGTGTCGCTGAGCGCGCAGGGGGAGGCGATTCTGGAAGAGGCATCTCCGCTCTGGGAGACGTGCCAGCAGGATATCACCGGGCGTCTTGGCGCAGAGCGTCTCAAGGCTCTCAACGAGCTGAGCGATCTTCTCTGATCGTTTAATCTTAAGCGGGTATATACCCATAAATTGGATGCTCTCATGTCGCAGATAGCCATCTCCGCCGAGAACTCGGCATTACCCCGCTTCTTCGCCCGCCGGGGCATCCACTACGGCTGGGTGGTCGCGGCGGTCACCTTCCTGACCATGCTGGTGACGGCCGGGGCGGTCGGTGCGCCCGGTGTTCTGATCGGCCCGCTGCATCAGGAGTTCGGCTGGTCGACCGCGGAGATCTCGTCCGCCTTCGCGATCCGCCTGGTGCTGTTCGGGCTGATCGGGCCGTTCGCCGCTGCTTTCATGAACCGCTTCGGCGTCCGGCGCGTCGCGGCCGTCGCCCTGACGCTGATCGCTGCGGGCGTGCTGGGCTCCTTCGCCATGACGACGCTCTGGCAGCTCATGCTGTTCCTGGGCGTCGTCGTCGGCTTCGGCACGGGGCTGACCGCCATGGTGCTGGGCGCGACGGTGGCGACACGCTGGTTTTCGGCGCGCCGCGGCCTCGTGATCGGGCTGCTGACTGCCAGCACGGCGACCGGCCAGCTCGTCTTCCTGCCCTTGCTCGCCTCGCTCACGGAAACGCTCGGCTGGCGCAGCGCACTCTCCTTCGTGCTGGGCATGCTGCTGCTGGCCGCCGTCGCAGTTTTGGTGCTGATGCGTGACCGGCCCTCCGACCTCGGACTTGCGCCTTATGGAGCGACGGCTCTCGCGCCCGCACCCGCGGCACCGGCGACGCTGGGCGCGATGCTCGCCTCGCCGCTCGTCGCGCTGAAGGATGCCTCTCGCTCTGGCATCTTCTGGGCGCTGTTCGGCACTTTCTTCGTCTGTGGCGCCAGCACGAACGGCCTGGTGCAGACCCATTTCGTCTCGCTATGTGGCGATTTCGGCATGGCGCCGGTCGCCGCGGCGGGCATGCTCGCGGTCATCGGCATCTTCGATTTCGCCGGCACGGTGGGCTCGGGCTGGCTGTCCGACCGCTTCGACAGCCGTAAGCTCTTGTTCTGGTATTATGGCCTGCGCGGGCTCTCGCTGATCTACCTGCCCTTCACCAGCTTCAGCTTCTACGAACTCTCGATCTTCGCGGTGTTCTACGGTCTCGACTGGGTGGCGACCGTGCCGCCGACGGTGAAGCTCGCGGCCGACCGCTTCGGCGAACGCGCCAACCTCGTCTTCGGCTGGATCTTCGCCGGCCACCAGCTCGGCGCCGCAACCGCCGCCTGGGGCGCGGGCTTCAGCCGCACGGTCTATGCGAGCTATCTGCCGGCCTTCTTCATCGCCGGTGTGCTCTGCCTGATCGCCGCGCTCGCCATCGTGTCGGTGCGCGAGCCGCGCGAACGGGAGCTCGTCCCGGCCGCCGCATGAAGGTTGACGTTGCCATGCCGGCTGGCGCGCATATCTACGGATGATGATCGCGATTCCGTTCGACAACTCCTATGCGCGCCTGCCGGAGCGGTTCTATGCCGCGGTGAACCCGACCGCGGTGGCCGCGCCTCGTCTGATCAAGCTCAACGAGGCCCTGGCCCGGCAGCTCGGCCTCGATCCGGACTGGCTGAAGGGGCCGGACGGCGTCGTGATGCTGGCCGGCAACAGCCTGATCGAAGGGGCGCTCCCGATCGCGACGGCCTATGCCGGGCATCAATTCGGCGGCTTCAGCCCGCAGCTCGGCGACGGCCGGGCGATCCTGCTTGGCGAAGTGGTGGACCGTGACGGCCGGCGCCGCGACATCCAGCTCAAGGGAGCCGGCCCGACGCCGTTCTCGCGGCGTGGCGACGGCCGGGCCGCGCTGGGGCCGGTGCTGCGCGAGTACGTCCTCAGCGAAGCCATGGCGGCGCTCGGCGTGCCGACGACGCGGGCACTCGCCGCGGTGCTGACGGGTGAAACCGTCCGGCGCGAGACGCTGCTGCCCGGCGCCATCCTGACCCGCATCGCCGCCAGCCATATCCGGATCGGAACATTTCAGTTCTTCGCCGCCCGGCGTGATGTCGAGGCGCTGCGCCTCCTCGCCGACCATGTCATCGCCCGGCACTACCCGCAGGTGGCGGATGGCGACGCACCTTATCTGGCTCTGCTTGAAGCGGTGGTTGCCGCGCAGGCCGACCTCGTCGCGCGCTGGATGCTGATCGGCTTCATCCATGGCGTGATGAACACCGACAACATGTCGATCGCCGGCGAGACGATCGACTACGGTCCCTGCGCCTTCATGGACAGCTACGACCCCGCCACGGTCTTCAGCTCGATCGACGAGCACGGCCGCTATGCCTATGGCAACCAGCCGCCGATCGCGCTGTGGAACCTGACGCGCTTGGCCGAGGCGCTGCTGCCGCTGCTGGCGGAGGACCAGGAGAATGCGGTCGCGGTCGCGCAGGAAGCGGTCAATCGTTTCAACGAACTGTTCCAGGCCAGTCTGATCGCGGGCTTTCGTCGGAAACTCGGCCTTTTCACCGAAGCGCCGGATGACGTCCTGCTCATCAAGGCATTGCTCGAAACGATGCAGCGCGGCCATGCGGACTTCACTCTGACCTTCAGGCGGCTCAGCCATGACGCCGTTGGCAACGGGCAAAGCTGCCGCGAACTCTTCACCAATCCCGCCGAGTTCGACGATTGGCATGGTCGCTGGCAACAGCGGCTGCAGCAGGAGAGCCTCTCCGCGGAAGAGCGGCAGCGCGCGATGCACAGCATCAATCCGCTGTTCATTCCGCGGAATCACCGCGTCGAGGCCGTGATCGAGGCGGCAACCGAGCGGGGCGATCTGGCGCCATTCGAGGAACTGCTCGCCGTCCTGGCGAAGCCCTATGACGAGCAGCCGGGCCGGGAGGAGTACGCTCGGCCGCCCGCCGTACATGAGCGCGTGTTGGCAACCTTCTGCGGTACCTAGCGTTTTTGCGCTTGCCGCTGGGGGGCCGGATCTGTGGGCCGCTGCCGGTTGGGCAGCGGCCGCGTCGTCAGTGCTGGCCGAGATAAAGTTCGGCCGCCTTGGGATCGTCGAGCAGGCTTTGGGCGAGGCCTGCGAGGGCGACCTTGCCGCCGTCGAGGATGCAGCCATTGTCGGAGATCGCGAGCGATTGGCGCGCGCGTTGCTCGACGACCAGAACCGAGACGCCGAGATCGGGCAGGCGTTTGATCAGGGCGAAGGCCTCGGCCACCTTGGCGGGGGCCAGGGCCGCCGTCGGCTCGTCGAGGATCATCAGCCGCGGGCGCGTCATCAGCGCGCGAGCGAAGGCGAGTTGCTGGCGCTCGCCGCCGGAGAGCGACCCGGCGCGGGCACGCTTGCGCTCGCCCAGCAGCGGAAACGCCTCGAACAGCTCGCGGATGCGCTGTGCCTGATCGCGTACGCCGACGACGACCTGCAGGTTCTCCAGGATGCTCATCGAGCCGAAGACGTTAGCGACCTGCGGGACGTAGCCGATGCCGGCGGCGATGCGATCCTCGGTCGTCAGGGGCAGCAGGTCGCGCCCCTCGAACTGGATTCCGCCGGAGACCCGTGGCAGCAGGCCGACGATCGCCTTCGCCAGCGTCGACTTGCCGGCGCCGTTGGTGCCGGCCACGGTCAGGACCTCGCCCTTCTGCAGCGACAGCGAGATGCCGTTGAGGATGTCGACCTCGCCGTAGCCGCCGCGGACATCCTTGATTTCAAGCAGCGTCACGACACGCCTCCGAGATAGGCTTCGCGCACGACGGGATCCTCGAGCACGGCGGCGGGCGCCCCCTCGGCCAGAACCTTGCCGCGATCCATGACTGCGAGCCGCGGCACGAGGCGGGTCAGCGCCTCCAGATCGTGCTCGATGATCACGAAGCCGATGCCACGTGTATTCAGCTCCTCGATTCGCTCCATGATCTCGCCGATCAGCACGGGATTGACGCCGGCGAAGGGCTCGTCGAGCAGAATGAGCTTGGGCTCGACCATCAAGGCGCGGCCGAGTTCGAGCAGCTTCTTCTGGCCGCCGGAGAGCTTGCCCGATGGCACGTCGGCGACCTTGCCGAGCTTGAGGAAGGCGATGGTGCGCTCCACCTTCTCCGCGATCGCGGCCTCCTCCTTGCGGACCTGACCGGGGCGGAAGAACAGGCCGAGCAGGCTCTCGCCGGTCTGATCCGGGGCGGAGGCCATCAGGTTTTCGCGGACGGTCAGATGCGAGAACTCGCGCGGCACCTGGAAGGTGCGGACCATGCCGGCGCGAGCGCGCTGCGGCGGGGAGAGGGCGTCGATCGGATCGCCGTTGAGCCGGATCTCGCCCGCATCGGCCGGGACGAAGCCGGAGATGACAGAGAACAGCGTCGACTTGCCGGCGCCGTTCGGCCCGATGATGCCGAACAGGGCGTCGGTCTCGATCGTGAGGCGCACGCCGTCAAGGGCCTGGAAGCCGCCGAAGGACTTGGTGATGTCGCGGATTTCGAGGGTCATCGCTTGGTGTAGTCCCCCATGAGCCCCTGCGGCCGATAGATGATGAACAGGATCAGCAGCAGGCCGACGAGGCCGATCCGGACGGAGGCCATGTCGACCTCGGAGATGCCCGGCACGATATCGCGGATGAAGCGCGAGCCTTCGAGGAAGGCCATCAGGATCACTGAGCCGATCACCGCGCCGGAAACGCGGCCGACGCCGCCCATGATGATCGCCATCCAGACATAGAAGGTGACGAGCGGGATGTACTGCTCGGGCACGATATAGGTGATGTAGTGCGCATAGAAGGCGCCGGCGATGCCGGCGAGCGCCGCGCCGACAACCAGCACCTGGATCTTGAAGCGCGGCGGATCCTTGCCCAGCGCCTGCACGGCTTCCTCGTTGTCGCGGATGGCTTCGATGATGCGGCCGAAGGGCGAGCGCGCGATCCGGCGGATCATCCAGGCGGCGGCGATCGTGACGGCAAGGATGGTGGCGAAGGTGGCGATCTGGCCGGCCGCGCCGCCGAGGCCGGAGTAGAGCCGCGGAATGCCGGGAATGCCCTGCACGCCTTGGGTCAGCCAGCGCTCGCTGGTCAGGACGATGCGCACAACCTCCGAGAAGCCGAGTGTGACGATGGCGAAGTAATCGTCACGCAGGCGCAGCGAGACCAGCCCGATCGGCCAGGCCGCCACGGCCGCAAACAGGGCCGCGCCCGCGAAGCCCACAATGAACGGCGCGCCGTTGAGCACGAGCAGCGCGCTGGCATAGGCGCCGATCGCGAAGAAGCCGACATGGCCGAAATTGATCAGGCCGGTGAGCCCGTATTGCAGCGTCAGGCCGAGGCTGAGCAGGACATAGATCAGCGCGATGATGCCGATCGCGACGAGATAGGCTTCCATCAGCGCACTCCCTCGACGCGGCCGAACAATCCGCGCGGCCTGACCAGCAGGACGGCGAGCATGATCAGGAACGCGATCGCGATCTTGTAGGTGAAACCGACGAAGGGGGTCGAAACCTCCTGCATGGCGCCGAGGATGAGCCCGGCGACGACGGCGCCGACCGGCGAGCCGATGCCGCCGAGGATCGCCGCGGTAAAGGCCGGCAGCAGCATCTCCCAGCCGAATTCGGGCGTCACGATCGTCTTCATGCCGAGCATCATGCCCGCGATGCCGGCGACGGCGCCGGCGAGCAGCCAGAGCGCGATCATCACGCGGCCCGGGCGGATGCCGGAGACACGGGCGAGATCGCGGTTGTCGGCGACGGCGCGCATCTGCCGCCCGATCGCCGTGAGATAGAGCAGGGCGAAGACCGCAATCAGCGTGACGAGCGCGACCAGCGCCATCTGCAGGTCGAGCGGCAGGATGCGCAGCCCGCCGAAGACGTAGGGGCGCGAGAGCGGCACCTGGAAGACCTGCTGGCCATGGCCGAAGGCGACGCCGAGCGCGGCCCGCAGCACGAAGGCGACGCCGATCGAGGCGACGAGAAGCGCGACGACGGAGCGGTTGGCGAGCTTCCGGAATACGCTCCAATAGGCGAGCAGCAGCACGATGCCGGTCGCGCCGGCCGCGCCGAGCCCGGCGAGGATGAAGGAGCCGCTGGCCTTGTGGGCCGCCAGAGCCGCATAGGCGCCGAGCGTCATGGAGTCACCGGTCGCGGCGTTGGGGAAGCGCGCGATCCCGAAGACGAGCGTGATCGAGAGTGCCGCCAGGCCGATGACGAGGCCCTGGAATAGCCCGTTTATGAAAAGCTGAGCGTAGAACATGGAGCAACCTGGTCGGGCATCGCCGCGGCCGGAGCCTGCGGCCCCTGCAGGCGATGGCCTGCAGGGGCGATGCGTCAGATGTTGACGACGTAGCGCCGGTTGAGCTTGCCGCCTTCGATGAAGAAGACGCCGAAGGATGGGGAGACATCGCCATACTGGTCGAAATCCAGCACGGAGGACGCGCCCTCATAGTTGATCTTGCCCTTCTTCAGCGCTTCCTTGCCCTCGGCATAGCTGTAGACCTTCGTGCCGCCGGGGTTCGAGACCTCGCGGATCTTGGCGTTGATCGCCGCCGTCTCGGTGGAGCCGGCCGCTTCGATCGCCAGGGCGAGCGCATTGACCATGTCCCAGGTCATGGCGCTGAAGATGTTCGACTGGCCGGACTGCCCGGTCGTCTTCTCGTAGACCTCGGCATACGCCTTGAAGGACGGAGCCGTCTCGTTCGAGATCGAATCGACCGAGATCACGCCTTCGACGACCTCCGGGCCGGTCGCCTTGACCAGATCGGGGTTGGCGGCCCAGCCGGGGATGATCCACTTGACCGGCTGACCGGTCTGGAACCACTCGCGCATGATGATCGTGGTGTCCGACAGATAGGAGCCGGTGACGATCACGTCCGGGTTGGCAGCGAGGATCTTCTGCAGCTCGGAGCGATAGGACGCCTGGTTCGGCTCGTAGACGACGCTCTCGACGACCTTGTTGCCCTTCGCCTCCCAGGCCTTGCGGAAGCCCTCGGTGTTGCCGATGCCGGAGGCATTGTTGAAGGCCATGGTGGCCGGGCGCTTGAAGCCCTCCTTCACGCAGATCTCCGCGAAGGCCCGTCCGAAGCGGTCGTTCGTCGCCTGGAAGCGATAGGACAGGCCCTTGGCATTGGCCGGCGGAACCGAGAGCGCCGGCGCGCCGGAGGTGTTCATCAGGATGATGTTGGCGTCGTTCGTCAGCGGCACGACGGCGAGGGAGACGCCAGAGGACCAGGTGCCGAGGATGGCCTGGACCTTGTTGACGTCGATCAGCTTCTTGGCGGCGAGGACGCCGGCCTGCGGGCTGGTCTGCGTGTCTTCGGAGACGACCTCGAGCTTGCGGCCGGCGGCGCCGCCGGCGGCGTTGACGATCTCGGCGGCGGCAATGATCATCTTCTGCATGCCGGAGCCGTAGGGCGCGCCGGCACCCGTCACCGGGCAGAGCGCGCCGATGCGGAAGACGCCCTGCGACTGGGCGCGCAGGACGGAAGGCGCAGCGATCAGCGCCGAAGCGGCGCCGAGCGTGCCGATGAACTGACGACGGTTGGTGGTCATGGCCTGTTCCCTTTTTGGTTAGTTCAGTTCGTTCTTGATGAAGTCGCCGTTCTTCATGATGACCGGCATGTTGCGCCCCTGTCCCGTCAGGAGCGAGAGATCGGCCAGCGGATCGCCGTCGACCACGATGAAGTCGGCATAGGCATCGGGCTTGATGGTGCCGATCTTGCCGGGCATCCCGATCAACTCGGCCGCGTTGACGGTCGCCGAGCGGATGACCTCGATGGCAGGCAGAACGCGTCCGCGGATAATGAATTCCTCCGACTGGTGCCGGTGCATGGCGCCGAGCAGATCGGTGCCATAGGCCATGGTCACGCCGGCCTCGCGCATGATCTCGAGCGATTCCAGACCGCGCAAGCGGACATCGTCGATCTTGGCGACGGAGGAGGGGGGCAGGCCGTAGGAGGCGCCTTCGTTGTTCAGCGCCTCATAGGTGACGAGCGTCGGGCAGGCGATCGCACCCCGCTCCTGCATCAGGCGGGCGGTCGCGGCCTGGACGAGGTTGGCGTGCTCGATCGAGCGTACGCCAAGCTTCACGGCGCGGGCGATGCCCTCGTCGGTGTAGAGATGCGCAGCGACATAGGTCTGGGCGTTGTGGGCTTCCTCGACGATCGCGGCGATCTCCGCGTCGCTGAAGCCGAGGAAGGCGATGGGATCGGTCGGCGAGGCGATACCGCCATTGGCCATGATCTTCACGAACTGGGCGCCCTGGCGGATCTCGTCGCGGGCCGCGGCGCGGCAGGCGTCGACACCGTCGCAGATGCGGCCGAGCGAACCGAGCTGGTGGGTCTGGTAATCAGGCCTGCGGTTGTCGTAGCGGCCGCGGAAATCGGCATGGCCGCCGGTCTGCGACAGGGCCTTGCCGCAGATGACGAGGCGCGGGCCGACATAGAGGCCCTGTTCCTGCGCCTCGACGAGGGAGTAGGTCGCGCCGCCGACGTCGCGAACGGTGGTGAAGCCGCGGTGCAGCATCTCGCCCATCAGCTTCGCGGCCTGCAGCGCGACGAGCGCATCCGGGAGGAGCGCATTCTGGCCGAAATTCGCGGAGTTGGCGATGACGTGGACGTGGCAGTCGATCAGGCCGGGCATCAGGGTCCGGCCCTTGAGATCGATGCGACGCGCGCCGGCATCGGCGATCGGGCGGTCGGAAACCTCGCGGATCAACCCGCCTTCGACGCGCACGAAGCGGTCGTGCTCGCCTTGCGCGCTGGTGCCGTCGAGCAGCCTTGCGTTCTCGAAAATGATCGCCTGTGTCATGGGTGCACGCCTTGTTCTGTCAGATCGGAAAGGGCGCCTTCGCCAGCGCGGCCCTGCTGCGAATGTTCGGCAAGAACCGTCTTCCAGAAGCCGAGAAGGCGCGCATAGTAGGCAGCGTCGTCGCGCAGGATGGTCTGCAGGCTCATGCCGCGCATCAGGCAGAGCGTGGCGTTGAAGGCCGCCTCCACCTCGGGCTTCTGCAGGCCGGTTCCGTCGAAGAAATCCTGCCAGGTGCCGTCGAGCGCCGTATGAAACTCTCGCGTCACCGAGACCAGCTGCTCACGCAGATAGGGATTGTGCCGTGCGGCGGTCACATGCTCGAGCGTGACCAGGAACAGCTTGCCGGAGAACAGCTCCCACATCCGATCGACAAAGTCGGAGAGGGACAGGCTGCCGGCTTTGACCAGTTCGGCGACCTGCCGGATCTCGCCGATCCAGCTATGGAGCAGATGGCTCACGGACTGGACGATCAGATCGTCCTTGCCGGAAAAATGGTGGTTCAGCGCGCCGCGGGTGACACCTGCCCGCCCCGCGATCTCCGACGTCGTCGCGAGCGCGTAGCCCCGCTCGACCAGCAGATCGAGCGTCGCGTCGATCAGGCGCGCCCGCGTTTCCGTCGAGCGTTCCTCCTGCGTCCGGCGCTGTTTGTCGGCTGATGGCGGCATGCCCGAACTCTAGCAGTTGGAAACAAACAGACAAGCATGCATGTTTGTTTTTTCCGATGTTGCGCACAGCGGCATTGGGAGGACACAAAGATGCGGTCAGCGAACGGAGCCAAGACGATGCGGATTACAATCGGCCATGAGGAATTCGAGGTTCGCATCGACGGGGCCGACTCGGCGCCCGCGTTGCTGCTGTCCAATTCGCTCAGCTCGGACATGTCGATGTGGGACGACCAGATTCCGCTTTGGTCGCGGCATTTCCGGGTGATCCGCTACGATCAGCGCGGCCATGGCCGCAGCATCGTTTCGCCTGCTCCCTATACGATGGAGCAGTTGGGCCGGGATGCGCTCGGCGTGCTCGATGCGCTCGGCGTCGAACGCGCGCATTTCTGCGGGCTCTCGATGGGCGGCATGGTCGGCATGTGGCTCCTGGCGCATGCGCCGGAGCGGATCGACCGGGCCGTCCTCGCCAACACCGCAGCCTATATGGGCCCGGCCGATCTCTGGAACGGACGAGTCGCGGCAGCGGAAAGTGGGGGCATGGAGGCGCTTGTCGATGCGACGATCGCGCGCTGGTTCCCGGAGCCCTTCCGCGCCGCGGCGCCCGCGACCATCGAGCGGATGCGGGCCATGATCCTGGGGACGCCGGTCGCGGGCTATCAGGGATCGTGCCTGGCGATTCGCGACATGGATCAGCGGGAGTCGATCAAGGCGATCCGCAATCCGGTGCTGGTCATCATCGGGTCGAAGGATCCGGCGACCAAGCCTGCCGATGGCGAGGCCATCGTCGCTGCGATCCCGGGCGCGCGCAAATGCCTGCTCGATGCGGCGCATATCTCGAACATCGAGCAGGCCGAGCAATTCGCCGCGGAGGTCGATGCGTTTCTCCGCTGATGGGAGGCGGGGCTGTCGCGGCCCTGCCGGCCATGGTGGAGATCCGGTCAGCCGCCATCTGGCTGCATAGGCTCGTCACGGGATTTGCGCGATCATATGTGAAAAGCTGTCGATGACGCTTGGCCCCAGCGGCCAGGATCGCTTCTGATCGCAGCATCGCAAACGGACATGGCCGACCGATGACGCTCGCCCTGATCAAGCGCCTGCTCGAGCCGGCCTCGACCACCGTGATTGCCGGCGTCGGCGAAACGGATGAGCTGGCGAAACAAATCCAGGCGGGCGCCTATCGGGGCAAGCTGGTCGTGCTCTCCGGGGAGGACGATCTGCCGTCCATGCCGCCTTCCGATCTCGTCATCGCCCCCAGCGCGGCTGCGGAACGGGCGCTGGCTGCAGCCAAGGACCGCGGCTGCGGCGGCGTGCTGGTGCCGGATGGGGACGCTGCCGACCGCGACCGACTGGGTGCGGCAGCCCGTGCCGCCGGGGTGAGATTGATCGGGCCGTCGTCTCTCGGGATCGCGGCCCCCCGCCTCGGCCTCAACGCGACCGCGGTGCCCGTGCAGCTTTCAGTCGGCACGCTGGCGCTGGCCGCGCAGTCCAACTCGGTGGCTGCCGGCATCCTGGCCTGGGCGGGGCGTCGCGAGATCGGTCTGTCGGGGGCCGTGGTGGTCGGCGAGGGGGCGGATGTCGACATCGCCGATTGCCTCGATCATTTCGCCACCGATCCGCATACGAGGACGATTCTGCTGGCCATCGACGAGGTCACGGATGCCGCGCGCTTCCTCTCTTCGGCACGCACCGCAGCGCGGATCAAGCCCGTGCTGGTTCTGAAGCCGCCACGTCTCGACGACAGCCTGTCGGCCTTGACTCATGCGGGGCTGATCGTGACCAGCGATGCCGCGCATGACGCGGCCTTTCATCGCGCCGGATTGTTGCGCGTAAACGATCTCGACGAGCTCTTCGCCGCCGCCGAGACTCTCGGCCGGGCCCGGGCGGCCGATGCGGGCCGGCTCGCCATCGTCAGCAACGGGGAGGGGCTGGCCGCCTTGGCCGCCGGCCGGTTGCGACAGGCGGCTGGCTCCCAGCTACGGCGCCGGGAGCCAGAGATCGTCCGCAGCCCGCAGGATTATCACGAAGCGGTCTCGCGCCTGCTGGCGGAGGAAACGGTCGATGCGGTGCTGGCGCTCAACGCGCCGGTCGCGCCATCCGATCCGTTGGATTGCGCCCGCGCGGTGGTCGACTCCCACCGCGACGCGCGGGCCAAGCCGGTTCTCGCTGCCTGGGTCGGAGCGGGGGAAAGCGCGGCGGCGATTTTTGCTGCCGCCGGTATTCCCTCTTTCGCCACGGAACAGGAGGCGGTCGTCGGGTTTCAGCACCTCACCCGCCACGCCCGGCTGATCAAGGAGCTGATGGCGACGCCGCCATCGATCGACGATGACGACCCGCCCGACGTCGCTGCCGCCGAGGCGATCATCGCGCAGGCGCTCGGGGAGGGCCGAAGCTGGCTCGAGCCTGATGAGGAGACGCGTCTGCTCGCCTTGTTCCGGATCCCGACGCTCGATCTCATCATCGCTCCCGATGCCGATGCGGCCGTTGCAGCAGCCGGAGCGCAGTTCGAGGGTGGGCGGACGGTCGCGCTCAAGATCGTCTCCCCCGACGTTCCGCACAAATCGGATGTCGGCGGCGTCGAGCTCGACCTTGGCAATGAAAGCGCTGTCCGCGCGGCCGCGGAGCAGATGGCGGAGCGCCTACGCCGGCAGCGTCCGCAGGCCCGTCTGACCGGCTTCATGGTGCAGCCGATGGCGCACCGTGCCAAGGCGCGGGAGCTGATCGCCGGATTCGCCACCGATTTCTGTTTCGGCCCGGTGATCGTGTTCGGCCGGGGCGGAATCGCGGCGGAGCTGATCGCCGATACGCATGTCGCGTTGCCGCCGCTCGATCTGGCTTCGGCCGAGAACCTGATCTCGCGAACCCGCGTCTCGCGTATCCTGGCGGCCTATCGCGATGTCCCGGCGGCCGACCGGCGTGCGATCGCCACGCTGCTGGTCGCGTTGGGCAAGATGGCGTCCGAGCTGCCGCAGATCCGCGAACTCGATCTCAATCCGATCCTCGCAGATGCGAATGGTGCCGTGGTGGTGGATGCACGCATCGCGCTGGAACCCGACCCCGCCCGCCGCCGGCGTCCGGCGATCCGCCCCTATCCCGGGGCCTGGACGAGGCGGCTGGAGCTGGGCGAGCGGCGCTTTTCGGTCCGCCCGATCAAGCCGGAGGACGAACTCCTGATCGGCGCGATGCTGAACAGGGTGACCCCGGAGGATTTGAGGCTGCGCTTCTTCGCGCCGCTCAAATCCTTCAGCCACAACTTCCTCGCGCGCCTCACCCAGCTCGACTACGCGCGGGAGATGGCCTTCATCGCGACCGAGGATGGGAGCGGCGACGCCGCCGGCGCGGTCCGGCTGCATGCCGACCCCGGACATGTCGAGGCCGAATACGCGATCCTGCTTCGCTCGGACCTGAAAGGCATGGGACTGGGCCGCGCTTTGATGGTCCTGATGATCGACTGGGCCAGGGCAGAGGGCATCCGCCGCGTCCATAGCCAGGTGCTGGCGGAGAACGGGCCTATGCTCGCTCTCTGTCACAGTCTCGGCTTCGCAATCGCTCTCGATCCCGATGATGTTTCGGTCAAGCGGGTCACGCTGCGCTTGGATGGGCCAGGCCTTTCGGAGGCGGCGGAGAGGCCCTGAACGCGGTTGAAGGGAATGAGCGGCCGCGTTTGCGGACACTCAAACCTCGGGAGACGGACGAAGCGCCGCTCCCTACCAGGGGCGTCGCGGGCCGGTGTCGATGTGGATCAGCCCGTTCCAGTAGACATGGTGCCCGCCGACCTCCGGCAGGCTGCGCACCCATTCCAGGACGATGCGCGGGCGCACGCCCGGGACACGGAAGTCCATCGCCTGGCAGCCCTTGTGATAGGAGCCGCGCCGCGCGCGCCAAGGCGGCCGCCAGGTCGAGGTCACCTTCACCGCTCCATAGCGATCGGCAATCTTGCCGAGGGTCTGCTTCAACTGGTCGGGCAGGCAGGTGATCGAGGTGCCGGGGTCGGTCGAGATGCCCGGACGCTCGGGCTTCTCGTTCGGGTCGAAGTCGGGCTCGGCGCCGGCCTTCTGGCCCGGCGTCAGCTTCGGCCACTCCACGCCTTCGTCGTCGTCCGGTTCGCCGGGGGCGGGCGGGGTGCCTTCGGCGGGCGGTGTCATGGAGGCCGGGGTATTCTCAGGCGTTTCGGGCGCCGGAGTCGCGGGAGGTGTGTCCTGCGCGGTGCTGCGGATTGACGGCGCCGTCACGGGTGCCGCCGGAGGCACGACGATATCGGGCAGTTTCGGAGTGCCCTCCAGATCGAGATCGAACGGCCGCTGCGGTGGCAAGGGCGCGCGGACGCGCTCGCCCTCCTGGGCCATGGCAGACGTCGCGGAAAGCAGAAGAACAAGCGCCGGGACGACTCCGGCGCGCAGGCAAGCGGGCTTCATCGCGCCGCACGAACCACTGCCGGATTCGACTCGAAGGCAGGCTGAAACGGCTTGGGCATCGAAGGCCTTTCGGGCGTGGCAGGCTTGCCGGCCGGGAACGATTCGGCACGGCGAACGGGCTTGTGCCCGTCACAGCGGCTGAAAATACGCGTTTCCGACGGAATTCCGCCCGGAATGGCGGAGAGAGTGTGCGGACGCAGACGAATTCTGCCCCATCCTGCGCTGCATTCAACCCGCTCGCGCGATTGTGCGGCGCGGCGGAGTCTTGCTTCATTCTAATCGAGGGTCTAAGCGACTGGGCAGCGAGCCGTTACGCGGCCGTCCGAAGTGAGTTCGACCATGCAAGCTCTCCCGGTTCAGTCTCTTCTGACCGACTATCTCCCGCTGGTGCTGTTCATCGGCGTCTCGGCGGTCATCGGCCTGGCCCTGCTGATCGCCCCCTTCGCGATCGCCTATTCGAAGCCGGATGCGGAAAAGCTTTCGGCCTACGAATGCGGCTTCAATGCCTTCGACGATGCCCGCATGAAGTTCGACGTCCGGTTCTACCTGGTCTCGATTCTCTTCATCATCTTCGATCTCGAGGTCGCGTTCCTGTTCCCCTGGGCCGTCGCCTTCGGCAAGCTCGGCTGGTATGGCTTCTGGTCGATGATGATCTTCCTCGGCGTGCTGACCGTGGGGTTCGTCTACGAGTGGCGCAAGGGCGCGCTGGAGTGGGACTGACTGTCGGATCGCGGGCGGACTTCCGCTTCATATCTGGCAGGCAAAGGTTCACGAGGATTAGGTCATGGCAATCACAGCGATCGATCGCGGCGACCCGCTCGTCGCGCCGGCACCGCGGGGGCTTCTCGGCCCGGACGGCAAGCCGGTCGGCACGCGTGATCCGTTCTTCGTCGAGATCAACAACGAGCTGGCCGACAAGGGCTTTCTCGTCACCGCCACCGACGATCTGATCAACTGGGCTCGCACGGGCTCGCTGATGTGGATGACCTTCGGTCTGGCCTGCTGCGCCGTCGAGATGATGCAGCTCTCGATGCCGCGCTACGATGTCGAGCGCTTCGGCTTCGCGCCGCGCGCCTCACCTCGCCAGTCCGACGTGATGATCGTCGCGGGGACGCTGACCAACAAGATGGCTCCGGCCCTGCGCAAGGTCTACGACCAGATGCCGGAGCCGCGCTACGTCATCTCGATGGGGTCCTGCGCCAATGGCGGCGGGTACTACCACTACAGCTATTCGGTGGTGCGGGGCTGCGACCGCATCGTCCCGATCGACATCTACGTCCCGGGCTGCCCGCCGACGGCAGAGGCGCTGCTCTACGGCGTGCTGCTGCTGCAGAAGAAGATCCGGCGCACCGGCACGATCGAGCGCTGAGCGCTCCGTCGGTCGATGCTGCAGGCGATGAAGGTGAAACGATGAGCGAAGCGCTCGTAAAACTCGGCGAAGAGATCAAGGCCGCGCTGCCCGGCGCGGTGACGGAGGCGGTCGTCGCCTTCGACGAGCTGACGGTTCATGCCGAGGCAGCTACGATCGTCGAGGTCCTGCGGGTGCTCTACAGCGATCCGCGCTTCCGCTTCGTCAATTTCACCGATATCGCCGGCGCCGATTATCCGGGCCGCGAGAAGCGCTTCGACGTGGTCTACCATCTGCTGGCGCCGCACCATAACCGCCGCATCCGCGTGAAGGTGCAGACCGACGAGGCGACGCCCGTTCCCTCCGTCGTCGACGTCTTCCCGGCGGCAAACTGGTTCGAGCGCGAAGCCTACGATTTCTACGGTATCCTCTTCTCCGGCCACCCGGACCTGCGCCGCATCCTCACCGATTACGGCTTCGAGGGCTATCCGCTGCGCAAGGACTTCCCGCTGACCGGATTCGTCGAGGTGCGCTACGACGACGAGCAGAAGCGTGTCGTCTACGAGCCGGTGAAGCTCAACCAGGAATTCCGCAACTTCGATTTCCTCTCGCCCTGGGAAGGCACGGACTACGTGCTGCCCGGTGACGAGAAGGCGAAGGGGGCGTGATGGCGGCCGGCGCGGAAAAACTGTCCGGCGGCTGCCTGTGCGGCGCGGTGCGGTTCAGCGCCGTGCCGACGAAGCGCGAGATGGACGTCTGCCATTGCGGCATGTGCCGGCGCTGGAGCGGCGGGGTCTTCATGGCCGTGCCCTGCGGCGAAGTGGCAATCGAGGACGAGAGCCAAGTCGGTAGCTATGTCTCTTCCGACTGGGCCATGCGCCAGTTCTGTCGCAATTGCGGTTCGAGCCTGTTCTGGCGGCTGCGCGAGGGCGGGGACCATGTCGCTGTGGCCTTCCAGAGCTTCGACGACACCAGCTCTTTCGCGTTTCTCGAAGAGATCTTCATCGACGAGAAGCCGGCGCTCTACGACTTCGCCGGCGAGCGCCCGCGGCTGACGGGCGCAGACGTGATGGCGCGCTTCCAGGCGCAGCAGGAAGGCCGGCAATGAGCGGGCGCAACCTCAGCAACCTGACCGTGGCGGCCTGTGCCCTGGTCGGTGTCGGCTTGTCGGCTTGCCAGCCTGCCAGCAGGATCGGGCCCAACCGCGATGCTTCGACCAGCGTCGGCCAGATCACGCTGCATGACGGCAGCAAGGCTCGCTTCACTCTGGGTGAGATTGGTGTCGAGGTTCCGGCTGCGCGCATTTGGGCCGCCGCCTGTCCGAAGGAGCTGCGGCTGAGCTTCTTCCTCCAGTCCTCCTCGTTCCGCGATCTCGCCCTGGAAGGGCAGGAGGCCGCCGGTCCCGAGGCCGTCAAGAAGGCGGAAGCGGAAGCCGAGCGTTTGTCCAAGCGGCCCGGGGGCTGCGCGACGATGCGGCAGCGGATTGTCGCGGACCCTGCCGCCAACAAATTTCTCGACCCGAGACGGGGCTAAGAGATGTCCGAGCATAATATCCGCAACTTCTCGATCAACTTCGGTCCGCAGCACCCGGCGGCGCATGGCGTGCTGCGACTCGTGCTGGAACTCGACGGCGAGGTGGTCGAGCGCGTCGATCCGCATATCGGCCTGCTGCATCGCGGCACCGAGAAGCTGATCGAGGCCAAGACCTATCTGCAGGCGCTGCCCTATTTCGACCGGCTCGACTATGTCGCGCCGATGAATCAGGAGCATGCCTATTCGCTCGCGGTCGAGCGTCTCGCCGGCGTGACCGTGCCGCGCCGCGGTCAGCTCATCCGCGTGCTTTATTCCGAGATCGGCCGCATCCTCTCGCATCTGCTGAACGTCACCACGCAGGCGATGGACGTCGGCGCCCTCACGCCCCCGCTCTGGGGCTTCGAGGAGCGCGAGAAGCTGATGATCTTCTACGAGCGGGCCTGCGGCGCGCGTATGCACGCGGCCTATGTCCGCCCCGGCGGCGTGCACCAGGACATCCCGGTCTCGCTGATCCACGACATCGCCGAATGGTGCGATCCGTTCCTCAAGGTCTGCGATGACCTCGAAGGACTGCTCAGCGACAACCGCATCTTCAAGCAGCGCAACGTCGATATCGGCGTGGTCGATCTTGAGACCTGCTGGAAATGGGGCTTCTCTGGCGTGATGGTGCGCGGCTCCGGCGCGCCATGGGATCTGCGCAAGTCGCAGCCCTATGAGTGCTACGAGGAGATGGAATTCGACGTTCCCGTCGGCAAGAACGGCGACTGCTACGACCGCTACCACATCCGCATGGAAGAGATGCGCCAGTCGGTGCGCATCATGAAGCAGTGCTGCGAGAAGCTGCTGGCAGCCGATGGCGGCGGCCCGGTCTCTTCGCTCGACGGCAAGATGGTGCCGCCCAAGCGCGGCGAGATGAAGCGTTCGATGGAAGCGCTGATCCACCACTTCAAGCTCTACACCGAGGGCTACAAGGTGCCGGCCGGCGAGGTCTATGCCGCCGTCGAGGCGCCGAAGGGCGAATTCGGCGTCTATCTGGTCTCGGACGGCACCAACAAGCCCTATCGCTGCAAGATCAAGGCCCCGGGCTTCGCCCATCTCCAGGCCATGGATTTCATGTGCCGCAAGCACATGCTCGCCGACGTCTCCGCGATCCTCGGCTCCCTTGATATCGTCTTTGGTGAGGTGGACCGCTAATGTCCGTCCGTCGTCTCGCGCCTGATCCTGTCCAACCGGCCTCCTTCGCCTTCACCGCGGCGAACGAGAACTGGATCGACCAGCAGATCGCCAAGTATCCGGCCGGCCGCCAGGCTTCCGCCGTCATCCCGCTGCTATGGAAGGCGCAGGAGCAGGAGGGCTGGGTCTCGCGGGCCGTGATCGAGACCGTCGCCAAGCGCTTGGGCATGGCGCCGATGCGGGTGCTGGAGGTCGCGACCTTCTACACCATGTTCAACCTGCAGCCGGGGGGCGAGTTCTTCGTTCAGCTCTGCGGCACGACGCCCTGCGCGCTGCGCGGCGCGGAAGCGCTGAAGAAGGTCTGCGAGGACGTCATCGGCCCGCAATCGACCGTGACCGCCGACGGCAAGCTCTCCTGGCTCGAGGTCGAGTGCTTGGGCGCCTGCTGCAACGCGCCGATGGCACAGATCAATGTCGACTACTACGAGGACCTGACGCCGGCGAATTTCCGCCAGCTCCTCGACGATCTCCGCAATGGCCGCCCGACCAAGCCCGGCCCGCAGAATGGCCGCACCGGCTCCGAGCCGGAAGGTGGCCCGCAGACTCTGACCGACAAGGCCCTCTATGACGGCTCGATGATCGGCGCCGGCGACTGGCAGAGGCGCATTGGCGAGCAGCGCAAGGCTGCTGCCGAAGCCGCTGCCGCCAAGGCTGCCGCCGAGGCGGAAGCGAAGAAGGCTGCAGAAGCCGAGGCGAAGAAGGCCGAGGCCACGCCGGCCGCTGTCGCCGAAAAGCCCGCCAGCGAGACGGCCGCCGCCGCCCGCCCGAAGCCGTCCGAGCCGACCCAGCCTTCCAGCGCCGCCAACGATACGCCGGCCGCCAAGGGCAAGGTCGAGAAGAAGGATGTTGCCGAGGCTGCCAAGCCTGCCGTTGCGACAAAGGCCGAGCCCGCCGTCGAGGAGAGCAAGCCCGAGCCCGCCGTCGAGGAGAGCAAGCCCGAGCTGCTGACCGCTGCGCGCGGCGGCGAGGGTGACGATCTCGAACTGATCTGGGGCGTCGGGCCGAAGCTGGCCAAGATGCTCAATGAGATGGGGATCTGGCACTACGACCAGATCGCCAAATGGACACCGGCGGAGCTCGCCTGGGTCGATGCACGCCTGACCGGCTTCAAGGGCAGGGCGGTGCGTGACGACTGGATTGCTCAGTCGAAGAAGCTCGCGACGGGCTGGCGCCCGGAGTCGAAGCTTGGCGACAAGCCGGCAGAGTGAGGCACTAGGACATGCTCGCAGATCGCGATCGCATCTTCACCAATCTCTACGGCCTGCACGACCGTACCCTGAAGGGTGCGATCCAGCGCGGCGCCTGGGATGGCACCAAGTTCCTGCTGGAGCAGGGCCGGGACTGGATCATCGACGAGATGAAGAAGTCCGGCCTGCGCGGCCGCGGCGGCGCCGGCTTCCCGACCGGACTGAAATGGTCGTTCATGCCGAAGCAGAGCGACGGGCGCCCGCACTATCTCGTCGTCAACGCCGACGAGTCGGAGCCCGGTACCTGCAAGGACCGCGAGATCATGCGCAACGACCCGCATACGCTGGTCGAGGGCTGCCTGATCGCCTCCTTCGCCATGGGCGCGCATGCGGCCTACATCTATATCCGCGGCGAATATATCCGCGAGCGCGAGGCGCTGCAGCGCGCCGTCGACGAGGCCTATGAGGCCAAGCTCATCGGCAAGGACAACGTCCACGGCTATCCCTTTGATCTCTATGTGCATCATGGCGCCGGCGCCTATATCTGCGGCGAAGAGACGGCGCTGCTGGAGAGCCTCGAGGGCAAGAAGGGCATGCCGCGGCTGAAGCCGCCATTCCCCGCCAATATGGGCCTCTATGGCTGCCCGACCACGGTGAACAACGTCGAGTCGATCGCGGTCGCTCCGACCATCCTGCGCCGCGGCGCGAGCTGGTTCTCGTCGATCGGCACGCCGAACAATGTCGGCACCAAGCTCTTCTGCGTCTCCGGCCATGTGAACAAGCCCTGCAACGTCGAAGAGGCGATGGGCATTCCCTTCCGCGAACTGATCGAAAAGCATTGCGGCGGCATCCGCGGCGGCTGGGACAATCTGAAGGCGGTCATCCCCGGCGGTTCCTCGGTGCGCATGGTGCCGGCCGAGCAGATCATCGACACGCCGATGGATTTCGACTCGCTTTCGAAGCTGCGCTCCGGCCTCGGCACGGCGGCGGTGATCGTGATGGACAAGTCGACCGACATCGTCCGCGCCATTGCCCGCATCAGCCATTTCTACAAGCATGAGAGCTGCGGCCAGTGCACGCCTTGCCGCGAAGGCACGGGCTGGATGTGGCGCGTCATGGAGCGCATGGCGGAAGGCCGCGCCCAGAAGCGCGAGATCGACATGCTGCTCGACGTCACCAAGCAGATCGAGGGCCACACGATCTGCGCGCTCGGCGATGCCGCGGCTTGGCCGATCCAGGGCCTGATCGCGCATTTCCGTCACGAAATCGAGCAGCGCATCGACGACTATGCCGCCAACCCGCACAGCGAGCCTGTGCGCCTGATGGCGGCGGAGTGAGACCATGACGAAACTCCTCATCGACGGCATCGAGGTCGACGTACCCGCCGAGCACACGGTGCTCCAGGCCTGCGAGGCGGCGGGCGTCGAGGTGCCGCGCTTCTGCTTCCACGAGCGGCTCTCGATCGCCGGCAACTGCCGCATGTGCCTCGTCGAGGTGAAGGGTGGCCCGCCGAAGCCGCAGGCCTCCTGCGCCATCGGCGTGCGCGATCTGCGCCCCGGCCCGAACGGCGAGCCGCCGGTCGTCTCGACCAAGTCGCCGATGGTCAAGAAGGCCCGCGAAGGGGTGATGGAGTTCCTGCTCATCAACCACCCGCTGGATTGCCCGATCTGCGACCAGGGCGGCGAGTGCGACCTGCAGGACCAGGCCATGGCCTATGGCGCGGATACCTCGCGCTTCGCCGAGAACAAGCGCGCGGTCGAGGACAAGTATATCGGCCCGCTGGTCAAGACGACGATGACGCGCTGCATCCAGTGCACGCGCTGCGTCCGCTTCACCACCGAGGTCGCCGGCGCCTCCGATCTCGGCGCCATCGGCCGCGGCGAGGACATGGAGATCACCACCTATCTCGAGCACGCGATGTCGTCGGAGTTGCAGAGCAACATCGTCGATCTCTGCCCGGTCGGCGCGCTGACATCCAAGCCCTACCAGAACAAGGCCCGGCCCTGGGAGCTCTCGAAGACCGAGAGCATCGATGTGATGGACGCCGTCGGCTCGGCGATCCGCGTCGACTCGCGCGGCAAGGAAGTGATGCGCATCCTGCCCCGCCTCAACGAGGCGGTGAACGAGGAGTGGATCTCCGACAAGACCCGCCATGTCGCCGACGGCCTCAAGACCCAGCGCCTCGACCGGCCTTATATCCGCGAGAACGGCCGTTTGCGTCCGGCAAGCTGGAACGAGGCCTTCGCCGCCATCGCCAGCAAGGTGAAGGCCGCGAGCCCTGAGAGGATCGGCGCCATCGCCGGCGACCTCGCCGCGGTCGAGGAGATGTTCGCGCTGAAGGCGCTGATCGCCGCGCTCGGCTCGGCCAATCTCGACGCCCGCCAGGACGGCACCAAGCTGCATCCGAAATTCGGCCGCGCATCCTATGTCCTCAACGCCGGCATCGCCGGCATCGAAGATGCGACCTCGCTGCTGATCATCGGCTCGAACCCGCGCCGCGAGGCGCCGATCCTGAATGCCCGCATCCGCAAGCGCTGGCTGCGCGGCGACTTCAAGATCGGTGTCATCGGCGAGAAGGCCGACCTGACCTACTCCTACGACTATCTCGGCGCCGGCCCGGAGACGCTGGCCGATATCGTCAAGTCGGCCGCCGCCGCCGGCGGCAAGCCGATGGTGCTGATCGGGCAGGGGGCTCTTGCCCGCGCCGATGGCGAGGCCGTGCTCTCGCTAGCCGCCAAGGCGGCGCAGTCGCTGGGCGCGATGACCGAGGGCTGGAACGGCTTCGGCGTGATCCACACCGCCGCCGCCCGCGCCGGTGCGCTCGATCTCGGCTTCGTGCCAGGCGAGGGTGGTTTGGATGCGGCCGCTATGGCCCAGCCGGGCGCGCTCGACGTGCTCTTCCTGCTCGGCGCCGACGAGATCGAGGTGCCGGAAGGCGCTTTCGTGGTCTATCAGGGCACGCATGGCGACAAGGGCGCTCACCGCGCCGACGTCATCCTGCCGGGCGCGGCCTATACCGAAAAGTCCGGCACCTATGTGAACACCGAAGGCCGGGTGCAGATGGCGGATCGTGCCACCTTCCCGCCGGGCGACGCCCGCGAGGACTGGGCGATCCTGCGTGCGCTCTCCGCGGCGCTCGGCAAGACGCTGCCCTTCGACTCGCTGTCCGGCCTGCGCAAGGCGCTCTACGAGGCGCACCCGCATTTCGCGGCGCTCGACGGCCTCCCGGCCAACGACGCGGCGGAGATCGGCAAGCTCGCCGGCCTCGGCGGCAAGACCGACAAGGCGGGCTTCGCCCCGGCCGTCAGCGACTTCTATCAGACCAACCCGATCGCACGTGCCTCTGCCGTGATGGCGGAATGCTCGGCGCTGGCTTCGGGCCGGCACCAGCAGGCGGCGGAGTAACCGGCCATGAACTGGGACCTCGTCCTCGATATCGCGATCATCCTCGGCAAGAGCCTGCTGCTGCTGGTCTGCCTACTGGTCTTCATCGCCTATATCCTGCTCGCCGACCGCAAGGTCTGGGCGGCGGTGCAACTGCGCCGCGGCCCGAACGTGGTCGGTCCCTGGGGTCTGTTCCAGAGCTTCGCGGACCTGATCAAGTTCGCGCTCAAGGAGCCGATTATCCCGGCCGGCGCGAACAAGGGGCTCTTCCTGCTGGCGCCCTTCATCTCCTGCCTGCTGGCGCTCGGCGCCTGGGCGGTGATCCCGGTGGCGGAAGGCTGGGCCATCGCCGACATCAATGTCGGCGTGCTCTATATCCTCGCGATCTCCTCGCTCGGCGTCTACGGCATCATCATGGCCGGCTGGGCGTCGAACTCGAAATATCCGTTCATGAGCGCTCTGCGCTCGGCGGCGCAGATGGTGTCCTATGAGGTCTCGATCGGCTTCGTCATCATCACCGTGTTGCTCTGCGTCGGCTCGCTGAACCTATCCGCCATCGTCGAAGCCCAGCAGAACCGCGGGCTCGCCCATGCGCTCGGCGTTCCCTGGCTCAGCATCCTGAACTGGTACTTCCTGCCGCTCTTCCCGATGTTCGTCGTCTTCTTCGTCTCGGCGCTGGCCGAGACGAACCGGCCGCCCTTCGATCTGGCCGAGGCGGAATCGGAGCTCGTAGCGGGCTTCATGGTCGAGTATTCCTCGACGCCGTACCTGCTGTTCATGCTCGGCGAATACGTGGCGATCATGACCATGTGCTCACTGACGACGATCCTGTTCCTCGGTGGCTGGGCGCCGCCGGTCGCGCTGCCGCCCTTCACCTGGCTGCCCGGCGTGTTCTGGTTCGCGCTCAAGATCTGCCTGGTCTTCTTCATGTTCGCGCTGGTGAAGGCCTTCGTGCCGCGCTACCGCTACGATCAGCTGATGCGCCTGGGCTGGAAGGTCTTCCTGCCGCTTTCGATCGCGAGCGTCGTTCTGGTGGCGCTGGTGCTGCAGCTGACGGGCTGGGGTCCGGTCGGCGGATGAGTTTGGCCGCGATCTCCGGAATTGCATTCGGCATGATCGCAGCACTGGTTCTTTACGGCTCGGCGTGCTGGTGGGCGCGGCGAAGCCGGATATTCGATGCGCTGGCCGTGGCGCTCGGAGGGGCGGTGGCCGCCGCGGTTGTCGGTGGCTTCGGCGGATACAAGGCTGTTCAGTGGCTCGGGCTGCTGACGGCATGAATATGGCGGGTTGGCTCGGTGCCTTGATCGGGTTCGGGCTGGGTCTGCTAGAATACCGGCTGATGACGGCCGTGGTGATCGGGGCGCTCAGGCGCACGGATCACTCCACGACCGAGGCTGAGAAGAATGATTATGAGCGCCGCATCCGCATCCTGCGGTGGGCGCTGATGGCAATGACGATCGGCTTCACGCCGATCCTGGGTTTCGTGATCGGCCGGACTTTGCTCGGCTGAGGATGGAAGGACGAAGGCGATGTCACTCGCGCAAGCCGCAAGGGGCCTGCTGCTGAAGGAGTTCGTCGGGGCGATCGGCCTGTCGATGCGCTACTTCTTCAAGCCGAAGGCGACGCTGAACTACCCGTTCGAGAAGGGCCAGCTCTCGCCGCGTTTCCGTGGCGAGCACGCGCTGCGCCGCTATCCGAACGGTGAGGAGCGCTGCATCGCGTGCAAGCTCTGCGAGGCGATCTGCCCGGCGCAGGCCATCACCATCGAGGCCGGCCCGCGCCGCAACGACGGCACGCGCCGCACCACCCGTTACGACATCGACATGACGAAGTGCATCTATTGCGGCTTCTGCCAGGAGGCCTGCCCGGTCGATGCCATCGTCGAGGGGCCGAATTTCGAGTTCGCGACCGAGACCCGCGAGGAGCTGTTCTACGACAAGGACAAGCTGCTCGCGAACGGCGCGCGCTGGGAACGCGAGATCGCGCGCAACATCGCGATGGATGCGCCCTATCGGTAGCTGCCGTCATGCTCGGGCTTGACCCGAGCATCTCGTGCAGGAAGAGGCTCCGACGCCTCGTTCTGCCAGAGATTCTCGGGTCTGCGCTTCGCTTCGCCCGAGAATGACGTCCTAGAACGAGACCAGACCCGCCGCGCGGTTGTCGCGTCCGGAGGGCCTGTTTATAGACGCTCCAAATTGCTCCGGGCTCCCTGAGTCCCGGCGCACGAACCAAACGAGGACCGCGCCGAAAAGGGGCGGGAAGGGCTGGCCGAGATGAATGCCGCAGCGGCTTTCTTCTATCTCTTTGCAGGCGTTACCGTGGCATCCGCCTTCATGGTGGTGGCCTCGCGCAATCCCGTGCACTCGGTGCTGTTCCTGATCCTGGCCTTCGTCAATGCGGCCGGGCTGTTCATGCTGCTCGGCGCCGAGTTCCTCGCGATGCTGCTGGTGGTCGTCTATGTCGGCGCGGTCGCGGTGCTCTTCCTCTTCGTTGTGATGATGCTCGACGTCGATTTCGCCGAGTTCCGCCAGGGGTTCCTGAACTATCTGCCGGTGGGGGCGCTGATCGGCTTCATCTTCGCCGTCGAACTGCTGCTGGTCGTCGGCGCCTGGGTGATCGACCCGCAGATCGTCAAGGCGCCGGTCGCCGCGATCCCCGCCGGCATGACCAATACCGAGGCGCTCGGCCGCGTGCTCTACACCCAGTATGTCTACTACTTCCAGGCGGCGGGTCTCGTGCTGCTGGTCGCCATGATCGGCGCGATCGTGCTGACGCTGCGCGAGCGCCACGGCATCAAGCGCCAGCACGTCCCGACCCAGAACGCCCGGACCAAGGACGCGGCGATGGAGGTCAAGCAGGTGCCCTCGCGCGCCGGCGTTCCCGAGGAGATGGCATGATGACGATCGGACTGGGCCATTATCTCGCCGTCAGCGCCATCCTGTTCACGCTCGGCGTGCTCGGCATCTTCATCAACCGCAAGAACGTCATCGTCATCCTGATGTCGGTCGAGCTCATCCTGCTCTCGGTCAACCTGAACTTCGTCGCCTTCTCGAGCTTCCTGAACGACATCGTCGGACAGGTCTTCGCGCTGCTGGTGCTCACGGTGGCGGCGGCTGAGGCCGCGATCGGCCTCGCCATTCTCGTCGTCTACTTCCGCAACCGCGGCACGATCGCGGTGGAAGACATCAACATGATGAAAGGCTGAGCGCTGCCTGGCGCCTGGACCTCACGACCATGTATCACCTGATCGTCTTCCTCCCCCTGATCGGCTTCCTGATCGCCGGCCTCTTCGGCCGGCTGATCGGCGCGCGCGGCTCCGAGATCGTCACGACCTCGCTGCTCATCGTCTCGGCAATCCTGTCCTGGGTTGCCCTCGTCCAGGTCGGCTTCGGCTCCGGCACGACGCGCATCCAGGTTGCCAGCTGGATTTCCTCCGGCAGCCTGCAGGTCGACTGGGCCTTCCGCGTGGACACGCTGACCGCCGTGATGCTGGTCGTCGTCAACACCGTGTCGTCGCTCGTGCACCTCTACTCGATCGGCTACATGCACGAGGATCCGCACCGGCCGCGCTTCTTCGCCTATCTCTCGCTGTTCACCTTCGCGATGCTGATGCTGGTGACGGCGGATAATCTCGTCCAGATGTTCTTTGGCTGGGAGGGCGTCGGTCTCGCCTCCTATCTGCTGATCGGCTTCTGGTACCAGAAGCCTTCGGCCAATGCCGCGGCGATGAAGGCCTTCATCGTCAACCGCGTCGGCGACTTCGGCTTCTCGCTCGGCATGTTCCTGGTTTTCGTGCTGTTCGGCTCGGTCGCCTTCGACGCGATCTTCCCGCGCGCCGGCGAGTTCGTGAACCAGGGCTTCCGCTTCCTCGGCTATGACTGGAACGCACTGACCCTGACCTGCCTGCTGCTGTTCGTCGGCGCGATGGGCAAGTCGGCCCAGTTCCTGCTCCACACCTGGCTGCCGGACGCGATGGAAGGCCCGACCCCGGTCTCGGCCCTCATCCATGCCGCGACCATGGTCACTGCCGGTGTCTTCATGGTGGCGCGCCTGTCACCGCTCTTCGAGTATGCTCCCGTCGCACTCACCGTCGTCGTCGTCATCGGCGCGACCACGGCCTTCTTCGCCGCGACGGTCGGCCTCGTGCAGAACGACATCAAGCGTGTCATCGCGTATTCGACCTGCTCGCAGCTCGGCTACATGTTCGTCGCGCTCGGCGTCGGCAATTACGGCGCCGGCATCTTCCACCTCTTCACCCACGCCTTCTTCAAGGCCTTGCTCTTCTTGGGCGCCGGCTCGGTCATCCACGCGATGCACCACGAGCAGGACATGCGCCGCATGGGCGGCCTGCGTAAGCACATCCCGCTGACCGCGGCGGCGATGACGATCGGCACCCTGGCGCTGACCGGCGTCGGTATCCCCGGGACGGTTTTCGGCTTCGCCGGCTTCTTCTCGAAGGATGCGATCATCGAGAGCGCCTATGCCTCGGTCGGGCATGGTGGCTTCGCCAGCTCCTATGCCTTCATCCTGCTGGTCGTCGCCGCCTGCATGACGTCCTTCTATTCCTGGCGGCTCTATTTCATGACCTTCGAGGGCGCACCGCGCTGGGGCCATGGCCATGACTCGCATGGTCACGACGACCATGCCCATGCCGCGCACGGTCACGACGATCATGCGCACGGCCACGACGATCACGGCCACGGCCATGATCACACGCCGCATGAGAGCCCCTGGGTGATGCTCCTGCCGCTCGCCCTGCTTTCGGTCGGTGCGATCTTCGCTGGCGTCGCCTTCAAGGAATACTTCGTCGGCCACGACTTCGAGCATTTCTGGAAGTCGTCCCTGTTCATGGGCAAGGACAACCACATCCTGCACACCATGCACGAGGTGCCCAAGTGGGTGGTGGCATCGCCGTTCGTGGCGATGGTGATCGGCTTCGTGCTCGCCTACTGGATGTATGTCCGCCGGCCGGACATTCCGGGCAAGCTCGCGGCTGCGAACCCGGCGCTGTACCAGTTCCTGCTGAACAAGTGGTACTTCGACGAGCTCTACGACTTCCTGTTCGTGCGCCCGGCGAAATGGCTCGGCCGCTTCCTCTGGAAGAAGGGCGATGGCCTGGTCATCGACGGCCTCGGACCGGACGGCATCTCGGCACGCGTGGTCGATGTGACCAATCGGGTGGTCCGGCTGCAGACCGGCTATCTCTATCACTATGCCTTCGCGATGCTGATCGGCGTCGCCGGGCTGGTGACTTGGTATCTTGTGACCCGCGGGTGAGATGATGTCCTTCGGTTTCGGTATCCTCACCGGTCTTCTGGTCCTGCCGCTGGTCGGCGCTGCCTTCATCCTGGCGCAGCGCGGCGATCAGGCCTCGGTCGACTCCAACGCCCGCTGGGCGGCGCTGATCACGACGGTGCTGACCTTCGTGCTCGCCTGCGTGGCCTGGAGCCGCTTCGACACGGCCAACCCCGGCTTCCAGATGGTCGAGACCCATGGCTGGGTCTCCGACGCCATCAAGTTCAAGCTTGGCGTCGACGGCTTTTCCTTCCCCTTCATCGTGCTGACGGCGTTCCTGATGCCGTTCTGCATCCTCGCCTCCTGGACCTCGGTCGAGAAGCGGGTGGCAGAGTACATGGTCGCCTTCCTGATCCTGGAGACGCTGATGATCGGCGTCTTCGCGGCGCTCGACCTCGTGCTGTTCTACCTGTTCTTCGAAGCCGGCCTGATCCCGATGTTCCTGATCATCGGTATCTGGGGTGGCAAGCGGCGCGTCTACGCCTCCTACAAGTTCTTCCTCTACACGCTGCTCGGCTCGGTGCTGATGCTGCTGGCGGTGATGGCGATGTACTGGAACGCCGGTACGACCGACATTCCGGCGCTGCTCGCCCACAAATTCCCGGCCGGCATGCAGACATGGCTGTGGCTGGCCTTCTTCGCCTCCTTCGCGGTGAAGATGCCGATGTGGCCGGTCCACACCTGGCTGCCCGACGCGCACGTCGAGGCGCCGACGGCCGGTTCCGTCATCCTGGCGGCGATCCTGCTGAAGATGGGCGGCTACGGCTTCATCCGCTTCTCGATCCCGATGTTCCCGGAGGCGTCGCATTATTTCGCGCCGCTGGTCTTCGCGCTCTCCGTCATCGCCATCGTCTACACCTCGCTGGTGGCGCTGATGCAGGAGGATATCAAGAAGCTGATCGCCTACTCCTCGGTGGCGCATATGGGCTTCGTCACCATGGGGCTGTTCACCCTGACGCCGCAGGGCATCCAGGGCGCGATGTTCCAGATGATGAGCCATGGCCTCGTCTCGGGCGCGCTCTTCCTCTGCGTCGGCGTGATCTACGACCGCATGCACACCCGCGAGATCGCGGCCTATGGCGGGCTGGTGAACCGCATGCCGCTCTACGCGGTGGTGTTCATGGTCTTCACCATGGCCAATGTCGGCCTGCCGGGCACCGCCGGTTTCGTCGGCGAGTTTCTGACGCTGGTCGGCGCCTTCCGCGCCAATCCCTGGGTTGCCTTCTTCGCGACCTCCGGCGTCATTCTCTCGGCGGCCTATGCGCTCTGGCTCTACCGCCGGGTCGTCTTCGGCGAGCTCGTCAAGCCGGAGCTCAAGGACATCAAGGACCTGAACGGCCGCGAGATCGCGATCCTGGTCCCGCTCGTCCTGCTGACGATCTGGTACGGCGTGCAGCCGCACACGATCCTCGACGCCTTCGCGGCGCCGACCGAAGCGCTCATCAAGAACTATCAGGCTGCCCTCACTGTCGCGAAGACGGCAGTGGCGGCCGTGCAGTAAGGTCTCGTCATGGCTCTGCCCGCTCTCGGCCCGGCCCTGCCGGAAATCATCCTCGCCGTCGGCGCCATCGCGATGGTGCTGGTCGGCGCGATCCAGGGTGAGCGCGCGACGCGCCTGCTCGAAGGCCTCGCCCTCGTGCTGCTCGCGGTCGCCTTGGTGCTGGTCGTTTCGGCCGGCGGCAAGCTCCTGACCTTCAACAACGGCTTCATCGCCGACGGCTTCTCCCGCTTCATGAAGGTGCTGACGCTCATCGGCGCCGGCGCCACGATCCTTCTCTCCGCCGATACGCTGCGGCGCGAGGGGGCGATGCGCTTCGAATTCCCCATTCTCGTCGTGCTCGCGACCATCGGCATGATGATGATGATTTCGGCCAACGATCTCATCAGCCTCTATGTCGGACTCGAGCTGCAGTCGCTGGCGCTCTATGTCGTCGCGGCGTTCGACCGCGACAATGCGAAGTCGACCGAGGCGGGCCTGAAGTATTTCGTGCTCGGCGCGCTCTCCTCCGGCATGCTGCTCTATGGCGCCTCGCTGGTCTACGGCTTCACCGGCACCGTCACCTTCACCGGCATTGCCGCGGCGACGCAGGGCGGCCATGCCGGCATCGGCCTGATCTTCGGCATCGTGTTCATCGCCGCCGGCGTCGCCTTCAAGATCTCGGCCGTGCCGTTCCATATGTGGACGCCGGACGTCTATGAGGGGGCTCCCACCCCGGCCGCCGCCTTCTTCGCCTCGGCTCCCAAGATGGCCGCCATGGCGATGGTGGTCCGCATCTTCGTCGGCGCCTTCCCGGGCGCCATCCAGGACTGGCGCCAGATCATCGTCTTCATCTCGATCGCCTCGATGGCGCTCGGCGCCTTCGCCGCGATCGGCCAGCGCAATATCAAGCGCCTGCTCGCGTATTCCTCGATCGCCAATATGGGTTACGCGCTGGTCGGTCTCGCCGCCGGCACCCCCGGCGGCGTGCAGGGCGTCATGACCTATATGGCGATCTATCTCGCCACGACGCTCGCCGCCTTCGCCTGCGTGCTGATGATGCGCCGTGACGGAAAACTGGTCGAGGACATCTCGGAGCTTGCCGGCCTGTCCCGTACCAATCGCTGGATGGCGTTCGCGATGTCGATGATGATGTTCTCGCTCGCCGGCATCCCGCCGCTCGCCGGCTTCTGGGCGAAGTGGTACGTCTTCCTCGCCGCGATCGAGGCCAAGCTCTACGTTCTCGCCGTCGTCGGCGTGATCACCAGCGTCGTCGGCGCCTATTACTATCTGCGCCTCGTCAAGGTGATGTATTTCGACGATCCGAAGCCGGCCTTCGAGACCGCGGATTACGGCGTGCGCACCGTGCTGCTGTTCTCGACCATCTTCGTGCTGGTGCTTTCGTTGCTGCCGGCGCCGCTCTTCAATGCGGCCGAGGCGGCGGCGAAGTCGCTCTTCTGAGCCGACGGCGCGTGCTCGGCGAAGCCGCCCGCGCAGCGGGCTACCGGCTGATCATCCGCGACGAGGTCGCCTCGACCATGGAGGAGGCCCGCCGCGCGCTCGATCAGGGCGAACCCGGCAAGCTTTGGATCGTCGCCCGCAGCCAGAATGCCGGCAGAGGCCGGCATGGCCGGCAATGGGGCTCGCCGCCCGGCAATCTCTATGCGAGCCTGCTGCTGACCGACCCGTGCGAGCCGGCGCTGGCACCGCAACTCGGCTTCGTGGTGGGCCTTGCCCTGCACGATGCCGCGGCGAAGCTGCTCGGCGCGGCCGCGTCCGGGCTGAAGCTGAAATGGCCGAACGATCTGCTGCTCGATCGCGCCAAGACCTCGGGCCTGCTGCTCGAAGGCGAGAGCCGGGCAGGGCGGCTCAACGTCATCGTCGGCTGCGGCGTGAACATCGCTTCCTGCCCCTCCGACACACCCTATCCCGCGACCTTCCTCAAGGCGGCAGCGCCGCAGGCCAATGTCGAGACGATGCTGACGGGGCTGAGCGACGCCTTCGCCCAGCGCTTCGCCATCTGGTCCCAGCCCGGTGGCTTCGGGCCGATCCGTGCCGCCTGGCTCGAGCGCGCCGCCTTTCTCGGCGAGACCATCACCATCCGCCTGCCTGACGGTCCGCTGGCGGGGCGATTTGTCGGTCTCGACCCGACAGGGCGTCTCGAACTCGAAACGGAAGCCGGCCGGCGCGTCATCGATGCGGGCGATCTCTTCTTTGGAGCGGCCTGAGATGCGCGGGCGGCCATGCTGGCCTGCCGCGTCACGACCATGCTAGAGGAATTCGTCGGTTCCACGCGGTCATCCCGGGCGGCCGAAGGACGACCCGGGATCCATGCCGGAACGCGAGCCGGAATCGCGCCGGCATGCATCCCGGATCTCCGCTTCGCTTCGTCCGGGATGCACCGCGTATCCCGCAAGATCTCCCGGCAAGTCGGCATCGGCGCGCAATGATGCGCTGTTGGCGACTGCCATGCCTTCAGGATTGCCAGTGACCCGCTCCAGCGACCAGCTCGTTTTCGTTCCCCTAGGCGGCCTCGGCGAGATCGGCATGAACGCCGCCCTCTACGGCTTCGGGCCCGAGGGGAGACGCAAATGGATCCTGGTCGATTGCGGCCTGTCCTTCGCCGGCCCGGAAGCGCCGGGCGTCGATATCGTCCTGCCCGATCTGCGCTACATCATCGAGGAGCGGGCGAACCTCCTCGGCATCGTCATCACCCATGCCCATGAGGACCATATCGGCGCGCTCGCCGCGCTCTGGCCTTCGCTGCGGGCGCCGGTCTACTGCACGCGCTTCGCCGCCGGCCTCCTCGCGACGCGCCGGCTCTCGGAGCCGGGCGCGCCGAATGTCGAGATCAACGTCGTGCCGCAGGGCGGGCGCATCACGCTCGGGCCGTTCGACATCGAATATGTGCCGGTTGCGCATTCCATCCCCGAGTCGAATGCGCTCGCCATCCGCACCCCGGCCGGCCTCGTCGTCCACACCGGCGATTGGAAGATCGACCCGACGCCGCGCGTTGGCCTGCCGACCGACGAAAAGCGCCTGCGCGAACTCGGTGAGGAGGGCGTGCTGGCCCTCGTCTGCGACTCGACCAATGTCATGCGCGACGGCATCAGCCCGAGCGAGGCCGACGTCGCCGCCAAGCTGAAGGAGCTGGTGGCCTCCGCGCCCGGTCGTGTCGCCGTCACCACCTTCGCATCCAACGTGGCGCGGCTGCGTGCGGTAGCCGAGGCCGCCATGGCGAATGAGCGCGAGGTGGTGGTGGTCGGCCGCGCGATGGATCGCGTCATCGATGTGGCCCGCGAATGCGGCTATCTCGACGGCATCCCTGCCTTCCGTCCCGTTGATGCCTATGGCTACCTGCCGCGCGACAAGGTGGTGGCGCTGTTGACCGGCAGCCAGGGCGAGCCGCGCGCCGCGCTCTCGCGCATCGCCGCGGATGACCATCCCGAGATTGCGCTTTCCGCCGGAGACCGCGTGATCTTCTCGTCGCGCACCATCCCCGGCAACGAGAAATCGGTCGGCAACATCCTGAATGCGCTGGCCCGCGACAATATCGAGATCATCACCGACCGCACCCATCTCGTGCATGTCTCCGGCCATCCGCGTCGCGAGGAGATGGCGAGGCTCTATGGCTGGCTGAAGCCGCAGATCGCCATCCCAGCCCATGGCGAGGATCTGCATCTCGCCGAGCACGAGACCTTCGCCCGCAGTCTTGGCGTGAAGCATGTGATGCGCGCCGGCAATGGCGACGTCGTCGCGATTTCGGGTGAGGGCGCGAGGAAGGTCGACGAGGCCCCGCATGGCCGGCTCTACCAGGACGGCTCCTTGCTGGTGAACGCCCTTGAGAAGACGCTGCAGGAGCGACGGCGGCTCTCCTTTGCCGGTATCGTCTCGATCGCGGTCGCCGTCGACGAGAAGGGCGGCATCGCGGGCGAGCCGGAAATCGCGGTGCTCGGCCTGCCGCCACGCACCCGCGATGGCACGGATTTCGACGAGTACGTCGCCGATACCGTCAGTGAGCTGCTTGACGGCATCCCCAAGGCTCGCCGCCGTGACCCCGAGGCCCTTCGCAACGCGCTGGAGCGCGGCGTGCGCAGCGCTGTCAACGAGGAGTGGGGCAAGAAGCCACTGGTGCATGCGCTGGTGGTCGAGGTGTAGAACAGGCGCAGCGCCGCCGGGCTGGAGAAGACGAAGATGATCGGACGCCTCAACCATGTCGCCATCGCGGTGAAGGATCTCGCGGCCTCGACTGCACTCTATCGCGACACGCTGGGTGCGCGCGTCTCGCAGCCGCTGCCGCAGCCGGAACATGGCGTCACCGTGGTCTTCGTCGAGCTGCCCAATACCAAGGTGGAACTGCTGGAGCCGCTTGGCGCCGACTCGCCGATCGCGAAGTTCCTCGAGCGCAATGCCGATGGCGGCGTCCATCACATCTGCTACGAGGTCGACGATATCCTCGCCGCTCGCGACCGGCTGAAGGCGCAGGGCGCGCGGGTCCTCGGCTCCGGCGAGCCACGCATCGGCGCCCATGGCAAGCCCGTGCTCTTCCTGCATCCCAAGGATTTCCTCGGCACGCTGGTCGAACTGGAACAGGCCTGACAGTCATGACCGAGATCGCTTTCCTCGGCCAGCCGGAACCCGGCTCGCCACGCCCCTTCAGCGCGGCGACCGTCGCTGGTGGGATGGTCTTCGTTTCCGGCCAGTCGGCGCCGCACGATCCCGCTCTCGGTATCTTCCGGGGCGACACGGCCGCGGAGCAAGTACGCAATGCCTTGCTTCGCATAGGGGAGATCCTGAAGGAGGCCGGCAGCTCGCTCGATCGCGTCGTGCAGATGACCATGCTGATCACCGATCCCGCCGACTACGCTGCCTGCAACGCGGAGTATGTCAGGCATTTTCCCAACGGCTTGCCGGCGCGCCATACCGCACGCTTCGGCGTGCCGACCGAGGCCCGGGTCGCTTTCGCCTGCATCGCCCTCGCGGGGAGGGGCGCATGAACATCGTTGGCGGGCTCGCGCTCTATTTCGTGATCTGGTGGATCACGCTCTTCGCCGTGCTGCCCTTCGGCATCCGCAGCCAGCACGAGACGGGTGACGTCGTCGAGGGAACCGAGCCGGGTGCGCCGATCCTGCCGGGGCTGCTCAAGAAAGCCGCGATCACCTCGGTCGTCGCCGCCGTGATTTTCGCCGGCGTCTGGTACGTCTGGGTGACCTACGACATCTGAAACGGCGCACTCGCAGGGCTCTGCCGGCAGGATAGGGATCGGAAGGCGCTGCCGTGTCTGGCAGACGCGCGCCATGCTAGGGCAGGACGCTTCCGATCGCTGTGGGATGAGGAAAAGCTTCGGCAGGTAGAGCGGCGGGGCAGCCGGCAAAGAAAAAGGCAAGGCCGATGCCTTGCCTTGGATAGTCTTTTTTTACCGCAGTATCGGCGCGCGTCTGGTTGCGTGCGACTCGGATACTAGGCGGGCGTTTGTCCTCCCGAGACCTGGTCCGCAGCGCCATGGCTAGCAAGGCGCTCCCAGCGGGAGATGACTTAGCTGATTGTGACGGCTCTGTCATCAGTTTAGACAAATGCAGCCTTAAATTTTTGCAAGTTTGATCTCCATTGCACTTGTGCAGTGCAGCAATGGTATTTTCTGCCGGTACCCGTGGCGGCGGCCGTTAGGGCAGGTGCCTTGTTCCGGTCAAAGGATATCGCTACCTACGGCCATCCGCCGGACTTGCCGGTGGCCATGGAGATTTTCATGCTGCGCAGCTCGCTCGCCGCCCTTGCCGTCGTCGCCTCGCTCGGTTTCGCCCAAGCCCAGAGCCCCAAGCCCGATCCCGAGAACACGGTCATTCTCGAGACCAAGGACGGCCCGGTGACGATCCGCCT
The DNA here is from genome assembly GCF_056395345.1 of Allobosea sp. 10L422. Lineage (NCBI taxonomy): Bacteria > Pseudomonadati > Pseudomonadota > Alphaproteobacteria > Hyphomicrobiales > Alloboseaceae > Allobosea > Allobosea sp. 10L422. The sequence continues at coordinate 693,450 of NZ_JBFTJI010000001.1, read as the reverse complement.
GCGGCCGGACCTTGCGCCGAAGCATGTCGCCCAGATCAAGACGCTGGTGAAGCGCGGCTTCTATGACGGCGTCGTGTTCCACCGCGTCATTGACGGCTTCATGGCCCAGACCGGCGACCCGACCGGCACCGGCACCGGCGGCTCGGACCTGCCGAACATTCCCGCCGAGTTCAGCCAGACGCCCTACAAGGTCGGCTCCGTCGGCATGGCGCGCTCCCAGTCGCCGAACTCCGCCAATTCGCAATTCTTCATCTGCTATGAAGGCTGCGGCTCGCTGACCGGCAGCTACACGCTCTTCGGCGAGGTGGTCTCCGGCATGGATGCCGTGCGCAAGATCAAGAAGGGCGCCCAGGGCAGCGGTCAGGTCACCAATCCGGACAAGATCGTTCGCATGCGGATGGCTTCCGACGCCAAGTGAGATGAAGCCGGGGAGGGGCGGGACCATGTTGCGGACGATCCTCACCGGCACTCTCGCGGTGCTTTTGCTCGGCGGCGTGGCGCTCGCGCAGGATACACGCGATCTCGGCCTGCCGCCTGCCTCCGGCTCGCAAAACCCTGTTCTGCCTCCGCCATCCGGCTCGCAGAACCCGATCCTGCCGCCGCAGAGCGGCCAGCGCTACAACCCCGGTATCGGCGGCCCCTTCGGCGGTGACAACGATATTCCTGGCATGCAGCAGCGCCGCATCGGCTCGCAGAGCCTGCTGCGCCGCAATGGCGAGATCGGCCTGATCGGTTCGGTTTCGCCGGAGACGCGGCCGGAGGAAGGGGAGACCGTCGCCACTCTGGCCGATATTGCGCCGGCGCTGCGGCGTTGCTGGACGCCTCCGCCGCTGCCGGGCGATCTGACAGGCGCGATGGTCTCGCTTCGCTTCAGCCTGCGCCGCGACGGCAGCCTCTTCGGGCAGCCGCGCGTGACCTGGGAGACGCGACGCGGCGATCCCGCGTTTCAGCGGCGCTTCAGCGATTCCGCTGTTGCCGCCATCCATTCCTGCACGCCGATGAGGTTGTCGAAGGGCCTCGGAGCGAGTATCGCGGGGCGACCCTTCATCATCCGTTTCCACGGCCGTGTGCCGCCTAACGAAAGGCAGAGCTAATGTCGCTCGATCCCGAAAACACCATCGTGATGGAAACCACCAAGGGCCGTGTGGTCATCAAGCTGCGCCCCGACCTCGCTCCCGGCCATGTCGAGCGGATCAAGCTGCTCGCCCGCGAGGGCTTTTATGACGGCATCGTCTTCCATCGCGTCATCGACGGCTTCATGGCGCAGGTCGGCTGCCCGCACGGCACCGGCACCGGCGGCTCGAGCTATCCCGACCTGAAGCAGGAGTTCAACGCCGAGCCGCATGTGCGCGGCGTCTGCTCGATGGCCCGCGCCCAAAACCCGAACTCGGCCAACAGCCAGTTCTTCATCGTGTTCGACGACGCGCGCTTCCTCGACAAGCAGTACACCGTCTGGGGCGAGGTCGTGGAAGGCATGGACAATGTCGACAAGATCAAGCGCGGTGAGCCGGTGCGCGATCCCGACTCGATCGTCTCGCTGAAGGTGATGGCCGACGCGGCCTGAGGTTTTGAAAAAGGGCGAGCCCTCGTCCTGAGGAGCCGCGCCTGCGCGGCGTCTCGAAGGGCGGTTCCAGCGGGCGCTGGAACATCCTTCGAGACACGAGCTTCGCTCGTTCCTCAGGATGAGGGCTCGCTGTTTTTGGACGAGACTCGCTCGCCATGGATGTCGGCCTATTCGATTTCGAGCTGCCGGAAGACCGGATTGCGCTGAGGCCCGTCAGTCCGCGCGACGCCGCGCGGCTGCTCGTGGTGCGCCCTGACGCGCCCGAGCCGCTCGAGGATCGCGGCATTCGCGATCTCGTCTCGCTGCTCCGGCCGGGCGACGCGCTCGTCCTCAACGACACGCGCGTCATTCCCTCCCGCCTGCGCGGACGGCGCTATCGCGGCGCGGATTCAGCCCGCATCGAGATCATGCTGCACAAGCGCGAGAGCGACGATCGCTGGCTCGCCTTCGCCCGGCCGGCCAAGAAGCTGGCGCTGGGCGAGACCGTGGTCTTCGATTCCGAGGGGGCCAGCAATGCCTGCGAGCTCGGCCGCCTGCAGGCCGAGGTTGTTGGCAAAAGCGAGGGCGGCGAGGTCGAGCTGCGGTTCAGCCTGACCAGCGCCTATCTCGACGAGGCGATCGCGCGGCTCGGAGAATTGCCGCTGCCGCCCTACATCGCCGGCAAGCGCCCGACCGACAGCGCCGACACCACCGACTACCAGACCAATTTCGCCCGCAACGACGGCGCCGTGGCGGCGCCGACCGCAGGCCTGCATTTCACGCCGGAACTCCTGGCCGAGCTGGAGGCACTCGGCGTCTCCCGCCATTTCGTGACGCTGCATGTCGGCGCCGGGACGTTCCTGCCGGTGAAGGCGGAGAATACCGACGACCATCGCATGCATGCCGAATGGGGCACGGTCTCGGCCGAGACGGCGGCTGCCCTCAACGCCGTCAAGGCGAAGGGCGGGCGGATCGTCTGCGTCGGCACCACCTCGCTGCGCCTGATCGAGAGCGCGGCGGCCGAAGATGGCACCATCCGGCCTTTCTCGGGCGACACCGCGATCTTCATCACGCCGGGCTATCGCTTCCGGGCGGTCGACCTGCTGATGACGAATTTCCACCTGCCGCGCTCGACGCTGTTCATGCTCGTCTCCGCCTTCTGCGGGCTCGACATGATGAAACGCGCCTATGCCCATGCGATCGCGGCGAATTATCGCTTCTATTCCTACGGCGACGGCAGCCTGCTCTTCCGGGCGGATCGATCGTAGAGCGAAGCACGCTGTCATTCCGGGGCGTGCCATAGGCGCGAACCCGGAACCCCCAACCGGGCGAGCCCTGGCCCGATCGGACGTCGGGCCTGATCGTGGTTTCCGGGTTCTTCGCTTCGCGAAGCCCCGGAATGACAAGTTGGCCATTGCGCCTTTGTCTCGGGCGTGACGATCCATTCGCTGAACCGGCTCGCCTTCCCGGTCTGAAAATGCTACCGGGCTCCCAACAGGGATTTTGACAGTCAAATGGCCGATATTTTTCGCGAGATCGATGAGGAAGTCCGGCGCGACAAGGCGGCGGAGCTTTGGAAGAAATATGGCTGGCTCGTCACCGGCCTCGCAGTCCTGGCCGTCGTTGCGGTAGCGGGCTGGCAATTCTGGCAGCATCGCGAGATCCAGGCCTCGCAGGCCGTGGGCGCGCGCCTCGAAGCGGCCCTGAAATCCTCCCGCGACGGTGACAGCACGCAGGCCGAGACGATCCTGAAGGAGCTCGCCAGCAGCGCGCCCGCAGGTTATCGCCTCATCGCCCGTTTCCGCCTCGCCGCCGAAACCGCCAAGGGCGACGCTGCTGCCGGCATCGCCGCCTTCGATGCGCTCGCCAACGACGCTACGCTGGACGCGACCTATCGCGACCTCGCCAAGCTGCGTGCCGGCATCCTGCGCGTCGATCTCTCGCCCTATGCGGAGGTCAAGACGGCGCTGGAGCCGCTGGCGAGCCCGCAGGGTGTCTGGCGCCATTCTGCCCGCGAATTCCTCGGCATCTCCGCGCTCAAGGCCAACCAGTTCGACGAGGCCGGCCGCTGGTTCGATGCCGCGATCACCGATCCGCAGGCGCCGCAGGCTCTGCGCCAGCGCGTGGAACTGTATCTCGCCCTTGTCCGCGGCGGGCCCGTCACGGTGAAGAACTGAACCGGAGCCTGGCTCCCAACGCTTCCGTCACCCCGTTCCGGCCTTGCGGCCGGGCCGGAGTGACGATGGAATGTGAAGTCTGATGACAGCCATCGTCGCCCTCATCGGCCGGCCCAATGTCGGCAAGTCGACGCTGTTCAACCGGCTCGTCGGCAAGAAGCTCGCGCTGGTCGACGACTGGCCGGGCGTCACGCGCGATCGCCGCGAGGGCGACGCCACGCTTGGCCATCTGCGCTTCAAGGTGATCGACACCGCCGGTCTGGAAGAAGCGGACAAGGAATCGCTCGCCGGCCGCATGCGCGCCCAGACCGAGACGGCGATCGCTCAGGCGGATGTCGTGGTGTTCATGATCGATGCGCGCCTCGGCCTGACGCCGATGGACCAGCCCTTCGCCGATCTGGTGCGCCGCTCCGGTAAGCCCGTCATCCTGCTCGCCAACAAGGCGGAGGGAAAGAAGGGCACGGAGGGCATCATCGATTCCTATTCGCTCGGCCTTGGCGACCCCGTGCCGTTCTCGGCCGAGCATGGCGAGGGCACAGCCGATCTGCTTGAAGCGCTGGTGCCCTTCATCCCGGACGAGCCCGAGGAAGAAGAGGACGACGCTTGGGAGGATGTCCCGGCGGCTGAGGCGGACGAGGACGACAATCCCGACCGGCCGCTGCGTGTCACCATCATCGGCCGTCCGAACGCCGGCAAGTCGACGCTGGTCAACCGCATCATCGGCGAGGAGCGTCTGCTGACCGGCCCCGAGGCCGGCATTACCCGCGACACCATCTCGGTCGATTGGGAATGGCGCGGCCGTAAGGTCAAGCTCTTCGACACGGCCGGCATGCGCAAGCGTGCCCGCATCGAGGAGAAGCTGGAGAAGCTCTCCGTCGCGGATTCGCTGCGTGCCATCCGCTTCGCCGAGGTCGTGGTCGTGCTGCTCGACGCCACCGTCCCCTTCGAGAAGCAGGACCTGACGCTGGTCGACCTGACCGAACGCGAGGGACGGGCCGTGGTGATTGGCCTCAACAAATGGGACCTCGTCGCCGACAAGCAGGGCCTGCTTGCGGAGCTCAAGGAGAAAGCCAACCATCTGCTGGCGCAGGTGCGCGGCGTGCCGATCGTGCCGCTGTCCGGTCTCGCCGGTGAGGGCATCGACCGGCTGATGCAGGCGGTGTTCTCGGCCTATGAGGTCTGGAACCGCCGCGTCTCGACCGCGCGGATCAATCGCTGGCTGGAAGGCGTGCTCTCGGCTCATCCGCCGCCGGCCGTGGCCGGGCGGCGCATCAAGATTCGCTATATGACGCAGGCCAAGGCGCGCCCGCCGACCTTCGCGCTGTTCGGCAACCAGCTCGAGCATCTGCCGATCTCCTATGTCCGCTATCTCGTGAACAACCTGCGGGAAGGCTTCGACCTGCCGGGCACGCCGATCCGGCTGCACCGGCGCGGCGGCCAGAATCCCTATGACAAGGAGCGCAAGGGCTGATGCGGATCGCGGTCGTCGGCGCCGGAATCGCCGGGCTTTCCACCGCCTGGTCGCTGAACAAGCGCGGGCACGACGTCACGCTCTTCGAGCAGGCGCCGCAGATCCCCAACCCCTACGCTGCCTCCGGCGATCAGCATCGCATCATCCGCCGTGCCTATGCCGGCGCGGACGGCTATGCCCGCACCATCAGCGAGGCGTTCGAGGCCTGGGAGGAGCTCTGGGCCGATCTGGGCATGAGCCATTACGTACCCTGCGGCACGCTTGGCGTCTCGCAGACGCCGGATGACGAAGGCGACGCCTATCTGCAGGGGTTCGACCGAGTCGGCTCGCCCTACGAGCTCTATGAGCCGGCGGAAGCATCCCGGCGCTACCCCTTCCTCGACGCCGCTGCGATCCGCTACGCCTACATCAACCGGGAGGGCGGCGCGCTCTTCCCGGCCCGCATCGCGGCCGGGCTGGTGCGCCTGCTGCGCGAGCGCGGAGCCATGATTCGCGAGGGCGTGGAGGTTGCCGCCATCGACCCGGAGGCGGGCAGGCTGACCCTGGCCGATGGCGAGCAGGCGAGCTTCGACCGCGTCGTGGTGTCGGCCGGGGCCTGGGTACTGAAACTGCTGCCCGATCTCGCCGAGACCCTGACCACCTATCGCACCGCGGTGGTCTATCTCGATCCGCCGGAGGATCTCAAGGCAGCCTGGCAGGCGGCGCCGGTCATCGTCGATGTCGGTGGCACGATCGACGGCTACGTCCTGCCGCCGGTCGATGGCACCGGTCTCAAGTTCGGCGCCGGCATCCACAAGCGCCCGCGCCAGCCGGCCGAGGAGCGCGAGCCGCGCCTGGGCGAGGGCGAGATGCTGCGCGACTATTTCTCGCCCCCCTTCGCGCGCATCGCCGAGTACCGGGTCGATCGCGTCGTGACCTGCGCCTACACCTTCACCGCGGACCGCAAGTTCCTCTCACGGCAGATTGGCCGGGTGACTGCCGTCTCGGCCTGCTCCGGCCATGGCTATAAGTTCGGAGCCTCGGTCGGCCGGCGCGTGGCAGCGGCTGTTGAGAACGGCGATCAGGCCGCGCTGCTGCGCTGGCTCAGGGCCGAGTGAGCACGGCGAGGCGCGCATGCTCGAAACCGTGAGCGCGCTCTTCGTCGACCGGGACCGGAAGGTGCTGCTTGGGCTACGCGCCGTCTGGAAGCAGGCCTGGCCCGGCCATTGGGATGCGATCGGCGGGCGCGTGGAGCCCGGCGAGGCGCTGGAGCGCGCTTTGATCCGCGAGTGTCGCGAGGAGGTCGGGCTGACGCCGACCCGCTATGAACTCGTGCTGTCGGAAGCGGAGCGCTTTCCCGCGCGCAACGGCGCGGCGCTGCACCACATCTATGTCGTCAGCGCCTGGGAGGGCGGCGAGGCTGCCAATCTCGTCGACGAGCATGACGAGATCCGCTGGTTCAGCCTGGAGGAAATGGCGGCTCTCCCGAACCTGACCATTCCCGACCTGATCACGCTCGCGCGGGCCTCGCAGGGCTGACGCAGCCGGCTCAGGCCGGCAGCTGCGGGCTCAGCACCTTGCCCTGCGGGAAGTCGAAGATCTTGCCGCTCTCGGTCCAGTCCGGCGAAGCGAGCCGGACCAGATGCGGCGCCAGATCCTCCGGCGTCCTCAGCGTCATCGGGTCCTCGCCCGGCATCGCCTCGGCGCGCATGCGGGTGCGCAGCGGCCCCGGATTGACCAGCATGACCTTGACCGGCGTCGTCGCGGTTTCGGCTGCGTAGGTGCGCCCCAGCGCCTCCACGGCGGCCTTGGAGATCGAGTACGGCCCCCAATAAGCGGTGCATTTATGGGCGGCGCCGGAGGACATCAGCAGGGCGCGGCCCGCATCCGAAGCGCGGAGCGCGGGATCGAGCGATTTGATCAGCCGCCAATTGGCGGTGACGTTGATGTCCAGCACCTTCGCCCACTCCTTCTCGGTCTCATGGCTGAGCGGCGTGAGGGAGCCGAGGATGCCGGCATTTGCCAGCAGGATGTCGAGCTTGCCCCAGCGCTCCAGCACGGCCGGGCCGAGCTTTTCGATGCCGCCGGCATCGCTGAGGTCGAGCGGCACCAGCGTGGCATTGCCGCCGATCGCGCGGATCTCGTCGTCGAGTTCCTCCAGCGCGCCGGCCGTGCGGGCAAGCGCCACGACATGGGCGCCGGCGCGGGCGAAGGCGAGCGCGGCGGCGCGGCCAATGCCGCGCGAGGCGCCGGTGACGAGGGCAAGGCGCCCCTCGAGAGGCTTGGTCATTGTCGCTTCCGGTTGCTCAGCCGGCTTCGGCCAGCAGGGAGATCCGCTGTTTGGCGCTCTCGCCGATCACGTCGGTCAGCGAGGTCGGGTAGTCGCCGGTGAAGCAGTGGTCGGTGAATTGCGGCCGGGCGGGATCGCGCCCTTCATGGCCCATGGCCCGGTAGAGCCCGTCCACCGAGATGAAAGCCAGCGAGTCGGCGCCGACGAACTGCCGCATCTCCTCCAGCGAATGCGTGGCGGCGAGCAGCTTCTCGCGATCCGGCGTGTCGATGCCGTAATAGTCGGGATGAGTGATCGGCGGCGAGGAGATGCGGAAATGCACCTCGCGGGCGCCGGCCTCGCGCATCATCTTCACGATCTTGAAGGAGGTGGTGCCGCGCACGATCGAATCGTCGACCAGCACGACGCGCTTGCCCTCGACCACCGAGCGGTTGGCCGAATGCTTCAGCTTGACGCCGAGCTCGCGCACCTTCTGCGTCGGCTCGATGAAGGTGCGGCCGACATAATGGTTGCGGATGATGCCGAGTTCGAAGGGGATGCCGCTTGCCTGCGCGTAGCCGAGGGCGGCCGGCACGCCGGAATCCGGCACGGGCACGACGACGTCGGCATCGGCCGGCGATTCCTGCGCCAGAACCGCGCCCATGGCCTTGCGGCGCTCATAGATGCTGCGGCCCTTCACGATGGAATCGGGGCGGGCGAAGTAGATGTACTCGAAGATGCAGGGCCGCTCGGGCACCGGCGGGAAGGGCTTGTGGCTCTCGATGCCGCTCTCGGAGACGATCACGACCTCGCCGTTCTCGACCTCGCGGATGAACTTGGCGCCGATGATGTCGAGCGCGCAGGTCTCCGAGGTCAGGATCGGGCAGCCGTCGAGCTCGCCCAGCACGAGCGGGCGGATGCCGAGCGGATCGCGGGCGCCGATCAGCTTCTTGTTGGTGATGCCGACGAAGGCATAGGCACCCTCGATCTGGCGGATCGCTTCGATGAAGCGGTCGACGAATTGCTGCTTGCGGCTGCGGGCGACGAGATGGAGCAGGACCTCGGTGTCGGAGGTCGACTGATAGATCGCGCCGTCGCGGACGAGATTGCGCCGCAGCGTCAGGCCGTTGGTGAGGTTGCCGTTATGCGCCACCGCGAAACCGCCGCCATGCAGCTCGGAGAAGAGCGGCTGCACGTTGCGCAGGATGGTCTCGCCCGTCGTCGAGTAGCGGACGTGGCCGATGGCCTGCTTGCCCTTCAGCTTGTCGATGACACTCGCTTCCGAGAAGGCGTCGCCGACGAGGCCGAGGCGCCGCTCCGAATGGAAGCGGTTGCCGTCGAAGGAGACGATGCCCGCCGCCTCCTGGCCGCGATGCTGGAGTGCGTGCAGGCCGAGCGCCGTCAGCGCCGCCGCGTCGGCGTGGCCGTAAATGCCGAAGACGCCGCATTCCTCCCGCAGCCGGTCGGCATTGGGGTCGAAGGCGGTCTCAGTCTCGGTCTGCGAGATCATGGCGAGCTCCACGCGTGGGGAGGTGACTCTACGCGTCAATTAGGGACGGGTTGGGGCGGGCGCAACCGGTGCCGGCGTCGCCGGGCTACGCGGTTCCTCCGCCGGGGCCTCGGTGGCTTCCTCCGGCTTCTGCTTTTTCAGCAGATTCTTGATGAAATCGGCATTCACATCCTGCGGCAGCATCGCGAGCAGCGAGCGCCCGGTCTCCTCCAGCACAGGCTTGGCCTTGGCGTCCTTGGCCCAGGTCGGCATCTTCTCGTTGCCGACCAGACCGGTGAAGAACAGGTAGCCGATCACCGCCAGCAGCAGGCCGCGCGCGGCGCCGAAGACGAAACCGAGCGTGCGGTCGAGCGCGCCGATGCGCGAGTCGAGCACGAAGTCGGAAATCTTGGCCGTCACGATCGAGACGACGATCAGCGTGGCGAGAAACAGCGCAGCGATCGAGGCGACGAGGGCGATCGTGTCCTGCGCCGAGCTTGCCGGGATGTATTGCTTGACGAAGGGCAGGAGCTGCGGGTGGAACACCCAGGCGACCGCGGCGGCGGCGACCCAGGAGGCGATCGCAAGCACCTCGCGCGTAAAGCCGCGGACGGCAGCGAGCAAAGCCGAGATCAGAACCACGCCGATGACGACGAGATCGAGAATGGTTACAGGCATGGGAGGGCCGCTTTGCTGTGGTCTGGTGCCGGCCGGCCGCAAATAGGGTGACCGTTTCGGCTTTGCTATACGCGTTCCCGCCGTCTGCGTCACCCTTCCGGGGAAGTCATTTCACATCTCTGCGAGGCGCGCGCGCGGCAATATCGGCAACGAGTTCCGTGACATGGCCGAAACGGCGCAGATTGAGCCCGCCGCCATCGCCGTGATCCGCTCCGCCGGCAGGCATCAGCGCGGCCTCGAAACCTAGCTTGGCGGCCTCCCGCAGGCGGGCCGGCGTCACCGAAACCGGCCGAATCGCGCCTGAGAGCGCGATCTCGCCGAAGTACACTCCGTGCGGCGGCAAGGTCGCGCCGCTGAGCGAGGACACCAGCGCGGCCGCGACCGCGACATCGGCCGCCGGCTCGTTGACGCGCAGGCCACCAGCGACATTGAGATAGACGTCGTGCTGCCCGAGTCGCAGGCCGCCATGCGTTTCGAGCACGGCGAGCACCATGGCAAGACGGCTGTTCTCCCAGCCGACCACGGCGCGGCGCGGCGTGCCGAGCGCCGTCGGCGCGACCAGCGCCTGGATCTCGACCAGGACCGGCCGCGTGCCTTCGATGCCAGCGAAGACCGCCGCGCCCGGCGCCGGCTGATCACGTCCCGCGAGGAAGAGCGCCGAGGGATTGGTGACTTCCGACAGCCCCTTGCCGGTCATCTCGAAGACGCCGATCTCGTCGGTGGCGCCGAAGCGGTTCTTCTGGCCGCGCAGGATGCGGAAGGCATGGGCCCCTTCGCCCTCGAAGGAGAGCACCGCATCGACCATGTGCTCGACCACGCGCGGGCCGGCGATCTGTCCGTCCTTGGTGACGTGGCCGACGAGGATCAGGCAGACGCCGCTGGTCTTGGCATAGCGGATCAGCGCCTGTGCCGAGCCGCGCACCTGCGTCACCGTGCCGGGCGCGCTCTCGACCTCGCCCGACCACATGGTCTGGATCGAGTCGATGACGACGAGGGCAGGGCGCTCGCCCTGGCCGAGCGTCGCGATGATGTCCTCGACATTGGTCTCGGCCGCAAGATCGACCGGCGCCTCCGCCAGCCCCATGCGCTCGGCGCGCAGCCGAACTTGCCCGGTGGATTCCTCGCCCGAGACATAGACGACGCGCCGGCCGGATTTGGCGAGCGCGGCGCAGGCCTGCATCAGCAGCGTCGACTTGCCGATGCCGGGATCGCCGCCGATCAGCAGCACCGAACCCGGCACGAAGCCGCCGCCGGTGACGCGGTCGAGCTCGCCAATGCCTGAGACGATGCGCGGGGCATCCTGCGTCTCGCCCTTCAGCGTCTCCAGCGCGAAGACGCGGCCGCGCGCCCGCCCGTTCGAGGACGGCCTGCCCCCGCCCGGGACGGGCGCAACCTGCGCGTCCTCGACCAGAGAGGACCATGTCCCGCAGGCGTCGCACTTGCCCTGCCAGCGGTGATAGACCGCGCCGCAGGCCTGGCAGCGATAGGTTGGGCCCCGCTTTGCCATCAGCCGCCGATATAGCGGCGCTCGTAGCGCCGTCCGAGGCTGGTCAGGACCTCGTAGCCGATCGTCTTGGCGCCGGCGCCAACCGCTTCGAGGTCGAGCCGATCGCCGATCAGCGTCACGCTTGCCCCGCGCTGGGCGGCGTCTGCCGGAGCATCGGTCACGTCGATGATGATCAGGTCCATCGAGACGGTGCCGACGAAGGGGCAGAGGACGCCGTCCAGCAGGGCCGAGCCGCCGGTCGTGGCATCGGTCCAGCTGCCGTTGCGCGGATAGCCGTCGGCATAGCCCAGGTTGATCGTCGCGAGCTTGCGCTTGCCCTTGGCGGTCCAGCGGCCGTTATAGCCGACCTGAGTGCCGCCCTCGACGTCACGGACCTGGATGATCCGCGCTTCCAGCCCGATGACGGGCCGCATCGGATTCGGCCTGCCAGGCGTCGGGTTGCCGCCATAAAGCGCATAGCCCGGCCGGGTGAGCTGGTAGGATGGGCAATCCTCGAGAAAATGGCCCGAAGAGTTCTTCAGCGACGCCGGAAGACCGGGGAGAGCAGCCGCGATCTCGGCGAAGGCCGCGATCTGGCGGGCATTGGCCGGATCGGTCTTGTCTTCCGACGACGCGAAATGACTCATCACCAGGCCGATATCGGCCGCTGCGATCACGCCGGATTTCTCGCGGGCGAGATTGAGCCCTTCGCCGGGCCAGAGCCCGAGCCGGTTCATCGCGGTGTCGACATGCAATGCGGCAGGGCGCGTCCTGGCGCCGCTCTGCCGGAACGAGGCCCATTCCAGCAATTCCTCATGCGAGCCGAGGACGGGCGAGAGCGCATGCTCGGCATAGGCGCCGCAGGTGCCGGGCAAGAGCCCGTTCAGCACATAGATCGTTGCTCCGGGCGCGGCCTTGCGAGCGCGAATGCCCTCCGAGACATGCGCGACGAACATGCTCTTGCAGCCGGCCTTCGCCAGCGCCGTCACGACCGGCTCGATGCCCAGCCCATAGGCATCGGCCTTGACGACGGCGCCTGCCTCGGCACCGGCCCGCTTGCCGAGAAGGCGCCAGTTCGCCACCAGCGCGTCGAGGTCGATCGTCAGCGTCGCGCCAAAGGCGCCGGTATCAGGTTGTCCTGCAGACATCATTCACGGTCCGGGAGGCGGAGGTCGTCGGCGCGGTCGGAGAAGCGCGTCACATCGGCGTCGAACTGCAAGGCCACGGCCCCGGTCGGGCCATGGCGCTGCTTGCCGATGATCAGCTCGGCGACGCCGTGCATGGCCTCCATCTCGATCTGCCACTTGTTGTGTTCTTCGGTGCCGGGGCGCGGCTCCTTGCCCTTGAGGTAATATTCCTCGCGGTAGACGAACATCACAACGTCGGCGTCCTGCTCGATAGAGCCGGATTCGCGCAGGTCCGAGAGCTGCGGGCGCTTGTCGTCGCGGCTCTCGACCTGACGCGAGAGCTGGGAAAGGGCGATGATCGGGACGTTCAGTTCCTTTGCCAGCGCCTTCAGGCTTGTCGTGATCTCGGTCAGCTCCTGCACGCGGTTCTGTCCCGCCTTGGACGAACCGGAGAGAAGCTGGAGATAGTCGATGAAGAGGACGTCGAGCCCCTTCTGGCGCTTGAGGCGGCGGGCTCGCGCCATCAGCTGCGCGATCGAAATGCCGCCGGTCTGGTCGATATAGAGCGGCAGTTTCTCGATCTGTGCGGCGACGTCGGTCAGCCGGGCGAAATCGCTCTCGGTGATGCGGCCCTGCCTGATCTTGTAGGACGAGATGCTGGATTGCTCGGCGACGATACGGGTCGCGAGCTGATCCGCCGACATTTCGAGCGAGAAGAAGCCGACGATGCCGCCGTCGACGCTCTTGATCGTGCCGTCTTCCTGCCGCTCGCCGCGCCAGGCCTTGGCGATGTTGAAGGCGATGTTGGTGGCAAGCGAGGTCTTGCCCATGGCGGGGCGGCCGGCCAGAACGAGCAGGTCGGAGCGCTGCAGGCCGCCCATGCGCTGGTCGACGTCGCGCAGGCCGGTGGAGATGCCGGAGAGGCCGCCGGCGCGCTGATAGGCGCTCGCCGCCATATCGATGGCGAGGCGAAGCGCCCCGTCGAATTTCTGGAAGCCGCCTTCATAGCGGCCCTTTTCCGCCAATTCGTAGAGCTTGCGCTCGGCTTCCTCGATCTGCTCGCGCGGGGGCATCTCGACGGGCGCGTCATAGGCGACGTTGACGAGATCCTCACCGACGCCGATGAGTTGCCGGCGCACCGCCAGGTCATAGATCGTGCGGCCGTAGTCGCCGGCATTGATGACGGTCGTCGCCTCGGCGGCGAGGCGGGCGAGATACTGGCTCGGCGTGATCTCGCCGAGATCGAGATCGTTGACGAAGGTCTTGAGCGTGATCGGCGTCGCGATCTTGCCGGCCCGGATCAGGCTCGCCACCAGCTCGAAGACGCGCTGGTGGATCGGCTCGAAGAAATGGTCCGGCAGCAGGAAGTCGGAGACGCGATAGAAGGCGTCGTTGTTGACCAGGATCGCGCCCAGCAGCGCCTGCTCGGCCTCGATGTTGTGAGGCTGGACGCGATAGTCTGGCTCACGGTTTTCGAGGCGGGTGACGAGGGCTGTCGCGGAGGCCATGGCTGCCTTGATAGGTAGAGGCGGGCTTACGTTTCAAGCCGACATTCGGCCGCGGTACACGGAACGCAAGGCGGCTGCTGAGTCGGAAGACATCTAGCTTAGCATCCCGACAACACCTGCCAGTAGGACGCTGCGCGATCCACGCCTTTGCACAGGCGACAGAACGAAAAAGGCGCCGTGTTGCCACGGCGCCCTTGACTCGTTTGGGGAGCTGTAAGGCTCAGCGATCGTCGTCGCCGGCCTCGGCCAGCGCCGCGCCGACCTCGAGGCCGAGATCGTCGAGATCGAACTTCTCCTGGGCCGTGACGTTCTCGCCGGCAGCCTGGCGATGAGCCTCTTCAGCCGAGCGGGCGATGTTGACGGTGATCGTGACCGAGACTTCCGGATGCAGCACGACCGGGACGGTGTGCAGGCCCAGCGTCTTGATCGGGGTGTTCAGCGTCACCTGGCCGCGCGAGACGTGGAAGCCGTCCTTGGTCAGCGCCTCGGCGATGTCACGGGTCGAGACCGAACCGTAGAGCACGCCGGACTCGCCGGACTGGCGCAGGATGGTGACGCTCTGGCCGTTCAGGCGCTCGGCGACCGAATCGGCCTCCGACTTAAGCTCGAGGTTGCGGGTCTCGAGCTCGAGCTTCTGGCTCTCGAAGCGCTTCTTGTTGTCCTCGGTGGCGCGCAGCGCCTTGCCGCGGGCGAGCAGGTAGTTGCGGCCGAAGCCGTCGCGGACGCGGACGATGTCGCCCATCTGGCCAAGCTTGGCGACGCGCTCGAGCAGGATCACTTCCATGGGTCTTCTCCTTGATGTCTTAGGTCTGGGTTTCAGGAATGGGTAGGCGGAGGCGGCAGCGCGACCCGCTTGCGCAGGCCGAAAAGCGTATCGGCGAGGCCGGCGAGCGCGAGCAGCGGCGTCAGCACGGCCTGCATCACGATGAGCGCGACATAGACCGAGACCAGCATCGGCAGCCGCCAGGGGCGGCCGCGCGAGATGTCGTGCAGGAGGCAGAGCCCGCTGAACATGAAGGCTGCGAACAGCGCGCCGACCATGGCGGTCGCGGCGACGCCGATGAAGCCGCCCATCGCCGCAACCACGGCAGCGGCGGCCAGGAGCAGCAGCGCCTGGCGCGGCAGGGAGGCCGACGGAATGAAGGGCCAGGGCCGCGGCAGGCGGTCGGACATCTTCACGGTCCGCGCCGCGAGCCAGAGATTGGCGGTGATGGTGGTGACGAAGGAGGCGCCGATGCCGAGCGGCACGGCCGGCGCGAGGCTCTGCGCGAGCTCCTTCACCTGGACGTCGGCAGGCAGCGCGACCAGCTTGCCGCGCACCATCTCGTTCAGCAGGTTCTCGATCATGCGAGCAATCACCGAACGATAGGTCTCGTAGTCGGTGGTCATCACCAGCGCGCTGCCGACGGTGGCGATCGCGGCAGTGGCGGCGATCCAGAGCAGCAGGTTGCCGAGCGGATACCACTCGATTCCGCCCTGGGCGTTGCCGCGGGCGAGCAAGGCGAGATAGGCGATCCACCAGGCCGGCAGGCCGATGATCAGGGCGAAGGCGATGCCGCCCGTCGGGGCCAGCGCCACCGCAACGGCGAGCGCGCCGGCAGCCGTGGCGAACAGCCCGGAACGGTGGTTCCAGCCGAGCGAGGCAATGAAGATCGGGAGGGGGGCGGCAGAATACAGCAAAGCTGCCAGCGGCGATCCGGTGATCACCACTGAGAAGAGCAGGGCCGAAACGAGGCCCGCGCCGATGCCGACTATCGGAATCATACGTCCGTCCTGCTGTCCCGCTGCTCGCAAGCCTTCCGACTCGGCAGGGTGAGAGGCGCTTGGGCCTCAACGAACCCGGTGGAGTTTCACCGCCAGGCGACTGGTTGATCTTGAAAGCGAGAACCGGAGGCGCGGGAGGCGCCTCCGGGCATTATCGATATCCGGAACCGATCGAACGGATCAGCGGATGACGTAGGGCAGCAGGCCGAGGAAGCGGGCGCGCTTGATCGCCTGGGCGAGCTCGCGCTGCTTCTTGGCGGAGACCGCCGTGATGCGGGACGGAACGATCTTGCCGCGCTCGGAGATGTAGCGCGAGAGCAGACGCACGTCCTTGTAGTCGATCTTCGGGGCGCCTTCGCCCGAGAAGGGGCAGGACTTGCGGCGGCGGAAGAAGGGGCGGCGAGCGCCAGCGGATGCAGTCGACATTCTCAGGCCTCCGCTTCGGCGGTTTCGGTCGCTTCGTCTTCACGACGCGGACGATCACGGCGCGGGCCGCGCTCGAAACGGTCGCCGCCGCGCTCCGGACGGTCGTCGCGGTCACGCTTCTGGAGCATGGCCGACGGAGCTTCCTCCAGCTCCTCGACGCGGACGGTCAGGAAGCGCAGGATGTCTTCGTTGATGCGCATCTGGCGCTCCATCTCCAGCACGGCGGCGGAGGGGGCCTCGATGTTCAGCAGCGTGTAGTGCGCCTTGCGGTTCTTCTTGATGCGGTAGCCGAGGGACTTGACGCCCCAATACTCGACCTTGCGGATGGCGCCGCCATTCGCTTCGATCACGCCCTTGAACTGCTCGACAAGAGCTTCGACCTGCTGCGCGCTGACATCCTGCCGCGCGAGCAGCACATGCTCGTACAATGCCATATGTGGCCTTCCTTGTTTCACCCTGCTTCGCCCGGCGCGGAGCCCTCCGAGCCCTGGATAAGGCCCGACAGGATTTCTTCGAAGGCGGAGACACGGGATGACGACTCCATCGGAGCCTGCGCTGAACCCTTGCGGGCGTGCGCCATCCGTTCAGCCTCCGGCCGAACAAGCAGGAGGCGGTCGTTACAGCGTTCGCGGCATCATGGCAATCGGAATCTCGCCCGAACGGCCTGGCGTATGCGGAAAACTTGGCCTCCGCGCTTGACTTGGCGGCAGAACCGATGTGACAGCCGCGTCATATAAGACGAATGGTGAAGACCGGGGCGTTTCATAGCATGACGACAGCGTTCATCTTTCCGGGCCAGGGCTCGCAGGCGGTCGGCATGGGCAAGAGCCTGGCCGAGAACTTTCCCGTCGCGAAGTCGGTCTTCGACGAGGTCGATGCGGCGCTGTCGCAGAAGCTCTCTGCGGTGATGTGGGAAGGCCCCTCGGAGGAGTTGACCCTTACCGCCAACGCCCAGCCGGCGCTGATGGCGGTCAGCCTCGCGGTGGTGCGCGTGCTCGAGGCCGAAGCCGGACTCGATCTGAAGCGCGACGCCGCCTTCGTCGCCGGCCATTCGCTCGGCGAGTATTCGGCGCTTGCCGCTGCTGGCACCTTCTCCATCGCGGACGCCGCCCGGCTGCTGCGCATCCGCGGCGACGCCATGCAGAAGGCGGTTCCGGCCGGGCAGGGCGCGATGGCGGCCCTTCTCGGGGCCGAGCTGGACCAGGCCCGTGCGATCGCCGCCGATGCGGCGCAGGGCGAGGTCTGCGAGGCTGCGAACGACAATGGCGGCGGCCAGGTGGTCCTGTCCGGTGCGAAGGCGGCGGTCGAGCGGGCGATCGCGCTCGCGGGCGAGCGTGGCGTCAAGCGCGCCATGCTGCTGCCGGTCTCCGCCCCGTTCCATTGCGCCCTGATGCAGCCGGCTGCCGATGCGATGCGCGAGGCGCTGGCGAAGGTTACGATGCAGGCCCCGGTCGTGCCGGTGATGGCCAATGTCGGCGCCGCGCCCCTCAGCGCTCCCGAAGCGATCCGGGGTTCGCTTGTGGCACAGGTCACCGGTACTGTGCGCTGGCGCGAATGCGTCCAGGCGATGGCAGCCGCCGGCGTCACCGATTTCGTCGAACTCGGCAGCGGCAAGGTGCTCGCCGGCCTGGTGAAGCGTATCGTCGCCGGTTCGTCGCCGGTGTCGATCGGCACGGCAGAGGATATCGCCGCCTACAAGGCCCGTGGCGCCTGACGGCGCGGGCCCGGAGCGGGCAAGAACGGCAGAACGCCGAAAAGGGAGCGAACATGTTTGATCTGACCGGCCGCAAGGCCCTGGTCACCGGCGCGACCGGCGGCCTTGGCGGAGCCATCGCACGGACCCTGCATGCGCAGGGCGCGAGTGTCGCGATCTCCGGCACGCGGGCCGAGGCGCTGGAGGCGCTCGCGGCCGAACTCGGCGAGCGCGTCGTCGTGGCGCCCTGCAACCTGTCGGACAAGGAATCGGTCGAGGCGCTGGTGCCGGCGGCCGAGGACAAGCTCGGCGGACTCGACATCCTCGTGAACAATGCCGGCATCACCCGCGACAACCTGTTCATTCGCCTGAAGGACGAGGATTGGGACAGCGTTCTCGCCGTCAACCTGACGGCCGCCTTCCGCCTCTCGCGCGCGGCCGTGAAGTCGATGATGCGCAAGCGTTACGGCCGAATCGTCTCGATCGGCTCCGTCGTCGGCACGATGGGCAATCCGGGGCAGGGCAACTACGCTGCCGCCAAGGCCGGCCTGATCGGCATGTCGAAGGCGCTCGCCGCCGAGGTCGCCAGCCGGAATATCACGGTCAATGTGGTCGCTCCCGGATTCATCGAGTCGCCGATGACGCAAGCCCTGAACGAGAAGCAGCGCGAGAGCATTCTCTCCGATGTACCGATGGGCCGGCTAGGTGCGGGCGCCGACATTGCCGCCGCCGTCGCCTTTCTCGCTAGCGCCGAGGCGGGTTATGTCACCGGCCAGACGCTGCACGTGAACGGCGGAATGGCAATGATCTAAGGGCGTTAGCGCCATTTCCAGTTTAGTTTTGATAACGTCGCGGCGCTCTCGCCAGCCTTGAAAGGTTATGTTAACTAGCGCCGTCGCGCTGCTGGCGAGCGAGCCGAGGGGACTTGACGAAACCTCGGTTGTTGCGTTTTTGCAGGCTTCGAGCTTTCCGGATCGCGGACATCGTCACGATGGCGCGGCGGCTCGGAATGAAAGTCCATAACGCGCGTCGCGCTCTGCGATGCGTTTTCAGTTTCTAAGGAAGAGACTCATGAGCGATGTCGCCGAGCGCGTGAAGAAGATCGTGGTCGAGCACCTCGGCGTCGAGCCCGAGAAGGTTGTCGATGGCGCCAACTTCATCGAAGACCTGGGTGCGGACAGCCTCGACACCGTCGAGCTCGTGATGGCCTTCGAGGAAGAGTTCGGCGTCGAGATCCCGGACGATGCGGCCGAGACGATCGTGACGGTCGGCGACGCCGTGAAGTTCCTCTCGGCGAAGAGCGCGTAATCGGCCTTTCAGGCTGATCGACACAGAAAACATCATGGCTTCTCGCAGTTTTCCGATGCGGCGCGTCGTCGTGACCGGGCTCGGCATGGTGACGCCGCTCGCTTGCGGCGTCGAGCCGACCTGGGCGCGTCTTCTGGCCGGAGCCAGCGGCGCCGGCCCCATCACCAGCTTCGATGCCAGCGACCTGCCGGCGCAAATCGCCTGCAACATCCCGCGGGGTGACGGCAGCGACGGGACATATAATCCCGATGACTGGATGGAGCCGAAGGAACAGCGCAAGGTCGACGAATTCATCGTCTTTGCGATGGCCGCGGCCACCCAGGCGCTGAAGGACGCCGGCTGGAAGCCGGAAAACTATGAGGACCAGATCCGGACCGGTGTCGCCATCGGGTCCGGCATCGGCGGGCTGGGAGGCATCTATGAAGCCTCCCTGCTGCTCAAGGAGCGGGGGCCTCGCCGGCTCTCGCCCTTCTTCATTCCCGGGCGCCTCATCAATCTGGCTTCCGGCTATGTCTCGATCGAGCATGGGCTCAAGGGCCCGAACCACGCGGCCGTGACGGCCTGCTCGACCGGTGCGCATGCCATCGGCGACGCTTCGCGCATGATCGCGCTGGGCGATGCGGACGTCATGGTTGCGGGCGGCGCCGAATCTGCCGTCAACCGCATCGGTATTGCCGGCTTCTGCGCCTGCCGGGCGCTGTCCACCGGTTTCAACGATACGCCGGAGAAAGCGTCGCGTCCTTACGACAAGGACCGTGACGGCTTCGTCATGGGCGAGGGTGCCGGGGTCGTCGTGCTCGAGGAACTCGAGCACGCGCTGGCCCGTGGCGCGCGCATCTATGCCGAGATCCTCGGCTACGGCATGTCCGGCGACGCCTATCACATCACCTCGCCGGCCGAGGATGGCGACGGCGCCTATCGCTGCATGCAGGCCGCGCTCGGACGGGCCGGTATCGCGGCGGCGGATCTCGACTACATCAACGCGCACGGTACCTCGACGCCTCTCGGCGACGAGATCGAGCTGCGCGCCGTCGAGCGCCTGCTCGCCAACGCTCCGAAGCGACCCTCGATGTCCTCGACCAAATCGGCGACCGGCCATCTGCTGGGCGCAGCCGGAGCGATCGAGGCGATCTTCACGGTGCTGGCGATCCGCGATCAGATCGCTCCGCCGACCATCAATCTCGACAACCCTTCAGTCGAGACGGATATCGATCTCGTCCCGCATGTCGCGCGCAAGCGCGAGATCGACTACGCCCTGTCCAACTCCTTCGGCTTCGGCGGCACCAACGCTTCGCTGGTCCTGCGGCGCTACCGCCCCGGCCATTGATCCAAAAGGGTCAGCGCCGTTTTGCCATAATGTTGGGTAGAGTTTGGCGCCAGCGTTGGCGAATGCGTGATTCCGCGTTCACAGCCATAGAGAAACCGGTTCTAATGGGGCGGTTTCGAATTTGATGCGCCTCAGGCCGGAAGCGCCCCGGCGCCCGGCCGTACCGAGACATATATTTTATGCTGCGAGCGTCTTGATCGTGAATGATACGCCCCGCGTCGCCCCGAAGAGTCCGAGCGAGGCCCTCAAGCCCGTAGCGCCTCCGGCGCCGCCGCCGAAGGCGCGTCGCCGTCGTCGCAGTCCCTTCCTGTCGATGCTGAGCGGTCTTTTCACGATCGCGCTCGTCGGCGCCGGCGTCGTCGGTGCGGGAATCGCCGTGGTCTCCAGCCAGAGCAAGTCGCCGGGTCCGCTTGCGAGTGACCGCGTCCTCATCATTCCGAAGGAAAGCGGGCTGACAGAGATCGCGGAGCTGCTGCAGCGCGAGGGGCTGGTCGAGCATCCGCTGAGCTTCCGCATCGCGGCGATCGTCGGTGGCGACTGGCACAAGCTTCAGGCCGGCGAGTACCTGTTCAAGGCGCGCGTCAGCCCGAAGGAGATTCTCGACATCATTTCCAGTGGCAAGGTGGTCGAGCATTCGATCACCGTACCGGAAGGGCTGACGAGCGAGCAGATCGTCGAGCGTCTGCGCAACAACGAGCTTTTGACCGGCGAGATCGCCCAGGCGCCAAAGGAAGGCTCGATCCTGCCGGACACCTATCGGTTCCCGCGTGGCTTCTCGCGGCAGGCGATCATCGATCGCATGGCGCGCGATCAGCGCGTGATCCTTGCGCGGATCTGGGAGCGTCGTCCGGCCGACCTGCCGGTCAAGACGCCGCAGGAGCTCGTGATCCTCGCCTCGATCGTCGAGAAGGAGACCGGCCGCGCGGATGAGCGCCCGCGCGTCGCCGGCGTCTTCATCAACCGCCTGAACCAGAAGATGAAGCTGCAGTCCGACCCGACGATCGTCTACGGCCTCGTCGGCGGCAAGGGCACGCTCGGCCGCCCGATCCAGCGCAACGAGATCACGCAGGCGACGCCCTACAACACCTATGTCATCACCGGCCTGCCCCCGGGGCCGATCGCCAACCCCGGCCGCGCTGCGATGGAGGCCGTGGTCAACCATTCGCGGACGAAGGAACTCTACTTCGTCGCCGATGGCAGCGGCGGTCATGCCTTCGCCGAGACGCTCGATCAGCACAACCGCAATGTCGGTCGTTGGCGCCAGATCGAGACGACGCGCAGCCAGCAGCAGGGCGGAAAGCCATCAGGCGACGTGGTCGACAAGATCGAGCCTCCGGCAGGCCCCGACAACCGGACCGAAGCTCCGGCCACCGACAACAACGGCGTGCCCTTGGCCCAGCCGGCCGGCACTGTGGCGGGCACCCGCGCCCGCGCATTCGATGCCTCCGAAGGGACAGCGCGCGATCCCCTGCTCAACAAGACCTTCGACCTGAACTCGCCCAAGCAGGTTCCGCAGCTCAAGCCCTGAGCGGCTGCCCATCGCCGCGCGGGTCATCCCCATTTTCCGCTGTTGCGGCGCTTGCCGCGGCCGGAGCGCGCCACTACGGTCCCGCCGCATCACTAGATCGCCGCGCGTCCTTTTGGACGCGAAGTGGCGATCTAGCTGTTTGTTTCAGCATCGGATTGGTCCGAAAAGTGGATCCCACTTTTTGGTCCGATGCTCCAGAGGAGCGGCAGGGCCATGGCCATCGAAAGCATGACGGGCTTTGCCCGCGCCGCGGGAACCGCCGGCATCCATGGCTGGGCGTGGGAGATTCGCAGCGTCAACGGACGCGGGCTCGATCTGCGCGTCCGCGTGCCTCCCGGCTTCGAGGCGCTCGCCGAATCCGCGCGCAAGCATCTGGCCGGGGCCTTCGCCCGCGGCACACTGCACGTCAATCTGGCCGTCACCAGTGACGCCGGCCCGCCGCGTCCGCGCATCAACGAGGCCGTTCTCGTTGCCTTGCTTCAGGCGGTCGAGCGGCTGCCACCAGCGGCAGGGATCAACCCGCCATCCTATGATGGCTTGCTCGGCATTCGCGGCGTCGTCGAATTCGCTGACGAAGCGCAGGACATTCTGGGCGCTGTGGAGGCTCCGGCGCTCGCTGGCCTGGAGGCTGCGGCTCTCGCTCTCAAGGAGGCCCGTTCCGCCGAGGGGCGCGCTTTGGCGGCGATCCTTCTCGGCCACCTTGAAACCATTGCGCGGCTCGCCGGCGAAGCTGAGCAGCATCCGGCGCGCAGCAGCGAGGCCATCCGGGCGCGCATTGCCGCGCAGGTCGAGACCTTGCTCGGCGCCAATAACGGTTTCGATCCGCAGCGCCTGCATCAGGAGGCGGCGCTGCTTGCGGTGCGTGCCGATATCCGCGAGGAGATCGACCGGCTGCAGGCCCATGTCGGCGCGCTGCGCGAGCTCCTGGCCAAAGGTGGGCCGATCGGCCGCAAGCTCGATTTCCTGGCGCAGGAGTTCGGCCGCGAGGCCTCGACGCTCTGCGCCA
This sequence comes from Allobosea sp. 10L422, assembly GCF_056395345.1. Taxonomy (NCBI): domain Bacteria; kingdom Pseudomonadati; phylum Pseudomonadota; class Alphaproteobacteria; order Hyphomicrobiales; family Alloboseaceae; genus Allobosea; species Allobosea sp. 10L422. The sequence continues at coordinate 670,671 of NZ_JBFTJI010000001.1, read as the reverse complement.
AGGCCAATGATCCCGGCCTGTCGCGTATCGGACTGGAGCTTCGCACTGTCGTCGACCAGTTGCGCGAGCAAGTTCAGAACGTGGAGTGAGCCTTGATGGCCGAAACGACCCGTCCGGCCCGGCGCGGCCTGATGCTGATCCTGTCTTCGCCGTCCGGTGCGGGCAAATCGACGCTGACGCGCAATCTCTGCCAGCGCGAAACCAATATCGACCTGTCCGTCTCGGTCACCACCCGGGAGCGGCGGGCCTCGGAGATTGATGGCGTCCATTACCGCTTCATCGATCGCGACACCTTCGAGGCGCTGCGCGATCATGACGATTTGCTCGAATGGGCCGAGGTCCATGGCAATTGCTATGGCACGCCGCGCAAGCCGGTCGAGGCGGCGCTGGCGCGTGGGCGCGACGTGCTGTTCGACATCGACTGGCAGGGCACGATGCAGATCGTCGAGAAGGCGCGCGAGGATGTCGTGACGATCTTCATCCTGCCGCCCTCGATGGCGGAGCTGCGCTCGCGGCTGGTGCGCCGCGCCGAGGACGCGCAGGAGGTCATCGCCAAGCGGCTCGCAAACGCTCGTTCCGAGATCGCACGCTGGGAAAAATACGATTACGTCATCGTCAATGACGATCTGAACGACGCTTATGACTCGATCAAGGCCATCCTCACCGCCGAGCGGCTCAAGCGCAGCCGGGCGATCGGCCTCGCCGATTTCGTCGAGACGCTGCTCGACGAGCCGACGCCCTGAACGCGGCGCAGTCGGCCTGGCGGCCGGCTGACCCAGATCGCTCTACCGCCTGGCGCCGAGCGCGTTGGCCAGCGCGACGAAGCCGGAAACCGGGATTTCTTCGGCTCGTGCCGTCTCGAGAAGGCCGGCATCGGCGATGATCGGCGCAGGGTCCGACAGCACCGCCTTCAGGCTCTGCCGCAGCATCTTGCGCCGCTGTCCGAAGGCCGCGAGCGTCACCCGTTCGAGCAGGCGTCGATCGCAGGGTTCCGGCTGCTCGCGCGGGACGAGCTGGACGATCGAGGAGGTGATCTTCGGCGGCGGCACAAACGCGCTGCGCGGCACGTCGAACAGGATCCGCGTCTCGCAGCGCCAGTTCGACAGCACGGCGAGCCGGCCGTAATCCGCGCGTTGTTCCGGCGTCGCGACGATCCGCTCGGCCACCTCGCGCTGGAACATCAGTGTTAGTGAGCTCCACCAGGACGGCCAGGGTTCGAGGCTGAGCCAGCCGACCAGCAGCGGCGTGCCGATATTGTACGGCAGGTTGGCGACGATCTTCGCACGCTCGCCCTTAAGATGGGGGGACAAATCCACGGCGAGCGCATCGCCGTCGATGATTTCCAATCGCCCGGGATAATGTGCCGCGATCTCAGCCAGCGCGGGCAGGCAGCGCCGGTCGCGCTCGATCGCAATCACCCTCCCGGCACCGTTGGCGAGCAGGGCCCGCGTCAATCCGCCTGGGCCCGGACCAATTTCCACGATTGTCTCGCCTTCGAGAGGGCCGGCAGCTCTCGCGATGCGGCTGGTCAGGTTGAGGTCGAACAGGAAATTCTGGCCGAGCGCTTTCTGTGCCATCAGGCCATGGCGTTCGACCACCTCGCGCAGCGGCGGCAGATCGTCGATCTGACTCATGATGCGGCCACCGGCATCGGACCCTCGGCCATGCGTGCCGCAAGCTTCAGCGCGGCGCAGAGACTGTCGGGCCGCGCGATGCCCTTGCCGGCGATGTCGAAGGCCGTGCCATGGTCCGGAGAAGTCCGAATGAAGGGCAGGCCGAGCGTAACGTTGACGCCTTCGTCGAAGGCGATGGTTTTGATCGGGATCAGCGCCTGATCATGATACATCGCCAGCGCCACGTCGTATCCAGCCCGCGCCCGGGCGTGGAACATCGTGTCCGCCGGATAGGGACCGCGCGCATCGATGCCTTCCGACTGCAGCGCGGCGATCGCGGGGGCAATGACCGCCATCTCCTCGCCGCCCATTGCGCCACTTTCGCCGGCATGGGGATTGAGGCCGCTGAAGGCGAGGCGCGGCGCGGCGATGCCGAAGCGGGCTTTCAGCTCGGCTGCGACGATGCGCGCCGTGTCCACGATGAGATCGGTCGTCAACAGATCCGGCACGCGGCGCAGCGGCTCATGGATCGTTATCGGCACGACCGCGAGCTCGTCGCACCATAGCATCATCACCGGTCGCGGCGTGTCCCCGCCGGCCGCTGCGAGATGGGCGAGGTATTCGGTGTGGCCGGGATGCACGAAGCCGGACTGGTAGAGCACGGATTTCGCGATCGGGTTGGTCACGACGGCGGCTGCCCGACCAGCCATGACGGCGGCCACCGCCGTGTCGATCGCAGCGATTGTCGAGGGCGCCGTGGCCGGGTTGGGCCGGCCGGGTTCGGCTGTGGCGGCAGCTGCGAGGGCGATGCAGGGCAAGGCTTCCGGAAATGTATTCTCGACATCGCCCCAGTCGCAGATGCGTAGCGGGACGCGCCATCCCAATCGGTTCGCCAATCCGGCAAGATCGCCGGGGCTGGCGATGCAGGCGAAGGCCGGCAGATCGCGCTCCTGGCGCTCGAGCCAAGCGCGCAAAGCGAGCTCAGGGCCGATGCCAGCCGGATCGCCCTGTGTCAGCGCAAGCGGCAATAGCGGCAAGGCGGAACTCCGCGTCGAAAAGGAAACGGGCCGCCTCGGCGGCCCGGATATCGTCACTGACTGACGCCGTCAGCCGATGAGCCGCTGCCGCCAAGATTCTGCGAGTAGGCAAGTTCGCCCAACGTGCGCAGTTCGAGACGGAACATGACCGTGCGGGTATCCTTGGTCGCGCCCGACTGGCGGTCGGCATTGCTTTGCGAATAGCTGATGTCGAAAATCGTGCACTCGTCGGTATAGTTGACGCCGAACGAGGTCGAGGCGGTCTGGAACGGTCCCGTGTTGGGATAGACGGGGACCGCCGTGACCGCAGGTGCCGCGAGATAGGCGGCATAAGCGTTGCGATAGAGCTCGCGGTCGTACTTGTATTTGTCGAGATCGAACAGCACGCCGGCCCGCAGGCGCCAGTTGTCGGCAACGCGCAGCGAACCGTTGAGCGACAGGCCTTCTCGCCGGCGCGAGATGCCGAGTTCGGGCTGCGGCTCGTAGCGACCGTAGCCGACCGAGGCCGTGATAACGCTGTTCGCATAGGTCGCGGCCGCGTCGATCCGCTGCGCTTCGAAGGTCGTCGAGTTCAGACGCGCGGCCCCGGTCAGGAAGAAACCCTTGAACGGCGAAAGCTGCGCACGGGTGACGATGTCCGAGCTGTTCGTGTCGAGGCCGGAGTTGAGGCCGGTATTGACGAGGTCGCCGGTGGCAAAGGAGTTGCGCCCGCCGAGCTGGAAGGACTGGCCGACGAGGAGATTGGCGAAAGCCTCCTTGCCGAACCGGCCGGTATAGAGCGCGCCGACATTGGCGCGGGTGCCGCCCTCGACGCGGTCATAGCCTGAGAACTTGCCGCTCCATTCGAACAGGTTCGTGGCGTCGAAGACGAGGCTCTGGGCGTCCTCGTTGGCGAGACGCACGCTGTGCGTCTCGTTCGGCCGCGCCACGATCTGCGCAACCGGCTCGATGATATGGGTGCCCCAGTCGGTCTTGGCGACGAAGGGGTAGCGATACATGAGGCCGATGGCCGGCATCACCCGGCCGAAGACCTCGTCGGAGGTGTCCGCGATCGTCGAGACGCGCGAATTGATGACGCTGCTAGTGTCGGGGTTGACCGAGAAGACGTCCGCGCGAACCGAAGCGTAGGGCGTCCACATCTGTCCGAGCGGATCGATGAAGTTGCGCCGCCAGGAAACCTCGGCCGTCGCGCGCGAGACATTGCCGGCGAGGCCGCGCACCAGGCAGGTGCTCTTCTGGTAGACCGCGCAGCCATCATAGAGGGAGTAGGTCGGGCTCGTGATCAGGAAGGTCTTCTGCTGCGGCAATTCCGTGAATGCGGCGGTGTCGCGATGCAGGCTGGTGACGTTGACGGTGAATTCTAGCTCACCACCGAGGAAGGACGGCTTGTGGACGCGCTTGTCGTAATCCAGCACAGGCAGCACCATCGGCTGCTGCTTCTGCCAGTCCTGGTAGTTCAGCGGCTGGAAATAATAGCCGCGCAGATCGAACCAGGCGGTCGCGCTCTGGCCGTTCAGATAGGCTGTCGAGATCGATTCCTGCAGATAGGTCGTGGTGCTGAAGGCCTCGTTCTTGATGCGGTAGTTCTTGTAGAACCAGCGGTCCGTTGACATCGAGGCGTTCCAGCCGAACGACCAGTTCTGATTGATGTAGAACTTGCCGTTTGTCTCGACCGAGCCGCGGAATTCCTTGTCACGCGGGCCGAGCGGGCTCGCGAGGAAGGCCTCCTGGTCTTGCTGAAAGATGCCCGACGCGCGGATGGTGTAGGAGCCGTTGACCAGTCGATGACGCCACTCGGCCTGCCCGAGCACGCCCTGACGGGTGAGGAAGGTCGGGGTTAGCGTCAGGTCGTAATTCGGCGCCAGATTGAGGAAATACGGCAGGCCGACACCGAAACCCAGCGCCGAGGTGTTGATGAATCGCGGCGAGAGGAAACCGGATTTCCGCTTCACCGTCGAATCCGGGCCCGACATGTACGGCAGGTAGGCCATCGGGATGCCGGCGAATTCCAGCCGGGCGTCCTCGTAGTAGATCGTTTGCTCGGATTTCTTGTGGATGATCCGGGCCGCGCGAACCTGCCAGAGCGGCGGCTTCTCGGGGTTGTCCTTGCAGGGCTCGCAGGCGGTGTAGATGCCCTTGTCGAAAATGAACGTTTCGCCGTCGGTCCGCTCTGCGCGCGGGGCGGAGAAACGCGTGCGGTCCGGGTTCACGACGCGCAGGGAATCGATGAAGCCGTCGCGGAAATCATCGGTCAGGTTGAACCTGTCGCCGGTGATGACCGTGCCGTTGGTTTCTGTGATGCGGGCGTTGCCGATGGCGGTGACCCGCTTGTTGGCCTGGTCGTAGATGACGCGATCGGCCTCGATCGTCCGACCCTGATAGAGAATCTGAACGTCACCGACGGCCGCGACCGTCTTCTTGTCGTTGTCGTAGACGAGTTCGCGCGCATCGACGACCATCCGCTCCTGCGGCTTGGCGGCGGCAGCGGCGGGCGCAGGCTTAGAGCCGGCCGCCCGATTCTGGGCATAGGCCGGCCCGGCCAGCAGGTAGGCCAAGCTGGAGGCGAGAGCGGTCGCCGCAGCAAAGCGAGCCGCGCGAGTCACGCCCGAAACCATCCGTTAAACCCAAAATTAACCATAGGCACAGTACGATTCACCCGTCTTCCTGATGGAGAAGGGCAAGGGTGCCCAGCATCGTCCCCAATGCTGCGGGCAACCACGCCGCGACGATCGGATTGACGATTCCCGACGACCCGAGTTCCTCCGACAGCTGCGTCGCAACATAGAGCACGAACCCGGCCGCGACGCCACCTATCACCAACTTAGTCACACCACCAAAGCGGAAAAATCTTAAGGAAACCGATGCTGCTACCAGCACCATGGCGATGAGCAGCAGCGGTCGCGCCATAAGTGCTTGATATCGCAGCTCATAAGGTGTCGTATCGAGGCCGGCTCGCTGGGTACGATCGATGACCGTGGGCATGGACCAGAACCCCACCGCATCAGGTGGGGTGAAGCTCTGTCGCATCTGTTCCGGCTCCAGGGTCGTCGCGACCATGTAGCTTGCGAAACTCTGTGGCTCTTGCGTGGCGGAGGTGATGCGCGCCTCGGCGAGCTCCCAGTTTCCCGGGAGCAGCACAGCCTGCTTCGCATCGACGCGTTCCTTGAAGGATCCGTCGTGGTTGAACATGAAGAACGTCACCTGAGACAGGCCATCCTCGTCCGGCAGGGCGCCGGCGGCGCGGATGATCGCCTGACCATCGACGCTGCGCTGCCTCAACCAGATATCTTGCGCGGCTCCCGTCTTGCCGCTCGCGCGGACGAACAGCCGGGTTTCGAGCGCGGTGGCCTTGCGTTTCAGATCAGCCGCGAGCGGGTTGTAGACCATGATCGAGATCAGGCCGATGACGCCTGCGACGGCTGCTGCGGGCTGAAGGAACTGCCAGGCGGAAACGCCGACCGAGCGCGCGACCACCAGCTCCAGCTTTCGACTTAGCGTCAGCAGCGCGAACATGCCGCCGAAGAGTGCGGCGAAGGGGAAGATCTGTTCGGCCACGGCCGGTGCCCGGAAGAGCGCGAGCTGCACGATCCGCGGGGTCGTCGCGATCGGGGAATCGCCGGCCCGGCGCATCAGCTCGACGAAATCGAGCGTGCCGATGAGGAAGAAGAAGGTGCTGAAGACGCTGAGGATCGCGCGGGCGAAGCGCTTGGTCAGATAGCGCCCGAAGGTCGAGAACAGGAGCATCAGGCGCGCCGGAAACGGGCCGCAAGATTGGCGAGCGGCATGGTCAGAGGGGCAGTGAACCGCGCCACGACGGGGCGCAGGCGCTCACCGTAGAAGATGAGGGCGAGCGCCAGCGTTATGGCCGTGATCGGCAGGATGTAGAGCAGGGCGGCGGCGAAGGGCGAGCGGACACTCGCCGTCCAGGCCGCATAGGCGGCGATGCGGGTTGCGCCGACGATCATGATTGCGGCCTGGATTGCCAGAGCCCGGCCCTGGCGGGTGGTTCGGGCTTCGCCGATCGCCGCGAAGGCGATCAGCATGAAGGCGAAGGGGTAGAGCGGCGCCGACAGCCGGTTGTGCAGCTCGGCGCGGAAGCGGCCTTCCTGAATCTTGTAGTAGCTCTCGTTCGGGTCCTGGTTGATGAGCTGCCAGGTCGAACGTTCGCGCGGCTTGTAGACCACCTTGTCGCCGTCGCCTTCGCCGGGGCCGCCGCTCGAATCGCCGGTCAGTGCGGAGAGATTGAGCGCGTACCGCTCGAACGAGATGATCGAGGTCGTGGTGGTGTTTTTGGCCTCGCGCTGGATGGTGCCCTTCTCGAGCATCAGGAAGCTCTGGCCTTCCGCTTCTACCGTTCGCCCGCGCTCGGCGAGATAGATCGATGGCTGCGCCGGGTCGCGGCGATCCTGCATGAAGATGCCGACCAGCGAATCGCCGGCCTTCTCGCGGTAGTGGAAGGTCACGCCGGAATCGAGCGAGACGAACTGCCCCTCCTTCACGACGTTGGCGACGAAATCGGCGCGGATCAGCGTGATGAGATCGCGCAGCATGCGGAAGCTCGCCGGCATCACCGAGATCGTCATCCACGCCACAACGACCGCGGTGATGGCGGTCAGGGCGAAGAAGGGCCGGACGATCCGGTGCGGCGCCACGCCGGCCGCGTTCATCACGATCAGCTCGGAATCGCCGTTGAGCTTGTTGAGGGTGTAGAGTGTCGACATGAACAGCGCGACCGGCGCGATGCCCGCGATCAGCGCCGGCAGCGACAGCAACGTGACGGTCAGGAAGATCAGGACCGTCTGGCCCTTGCCGGTGATGAGATCGACCTCGCGCAGGGCCTGCGTGACCCAGATGACCCCCGTAAGTCCCAACAGCAGCACGATCGCCGCACCCGCCGCGATCTTCAGGATGTATCGGTCGAGGCGGTTGAACAGCACGCAGCGCTTCCGGCAGTCGAGAACCGAAGATTCCCGAGGTGGTTCGTCGGACACCCCATATGGTATAGGCGCGTTCGCGGCGCAAACGGGAATCGTTTTTCGCCGGCCAACCCTGTGTCCTTCCCCGGCACTTGTCGCAAGATTGTGAGCGGATCATGTCCCAGCGCCTGAAGCTCGAGATCAAAGCCCTGAATGCCGCGGAAGGGCAGGATCTCGTGATCCTGGTTTCGGACCGGCTCACATTGCCGTCTGCAGCCGAGAATGCGGCGGGGCGCTCTGCGCAGGCGCTGCTGGCGCGAGCCGCCGCTGCCGAGCGCTACAAGGGCAAGGCCTATGCCGGGCTGACCTTGCCCGCTCCCGAGGCGGCCTCGTACGGGCGTCTGATCGTCGTCGGGATCGGGGATGCGGACAAGATTGACGAGCTTGATTTCGTCAAGCTCGGTGGCGCCATCGCCGGCCGGCTCGGTGCGGGGCGCACTGCGGACATCATCCTGGCGCTGCCGACGGGACCGATCGCGGCCGAGCATGGCGCCGAACTGGCGCTGGGCCTGAAGCTGCGCAGCTATGCCTTCGATCGCTACAAGACGAAGAGCAAGGACAAGGATGAGGCCGGACCGATCGCGGTGACGTTGCGCTCGGACGATCCTGCCAGCCTGAAGAAGGCACTGAAAGCGGCCGATGCCGTCGCCGCCGGCGTCGTGCTGGCGCGCGACCTCGTCAACGAACCGCCGAACGTTCTTTATCCGGAGGAATTCGCCGATCGGGCCGCCAAGCTGAAGAAGCTCGACGTCGAGATCGAGATCCTCGACGAGAAGGATCTGAAGAAGATCGGCATGCGCGCGTTGCTCGGCGTGGGCCAGGGCTCGCGGCGCGAGAGCCGCGTCGCCATCATGCGCTGGAACGGCGCCGGCAAGGACGAGCAGCCCGTCGCCTTCGTCGGCAAGGGCGTGACCTTCGATACCGGCGGCATCTCGCTGAAGCCGGGCGCCGGCATGGAGGATATGAAGGGCGACATGGCCGGCGCCGCCTGCGTCGTCGGACTGATGCACGCGCTTGCCGCCCGCAAGGCCAAAATCAATGCGATCGGCGTCATCGGGCTGGTCGAGAACATGCCGGATGGGAACGCTCAGCGCCCCGGCGACATCGTCACCTCGCTATCGGGCCAGACCATCGAGATCATCAACACGGACGCCGAAGGGCGGCTCGTTCTCGCCGATGTGCTCTGGTACACGCAGGAGCGCTTCAAGCCGCGCTTCATGATCAATCTTGCGACCCTGACCGGCGCGATCCTGGTGGCGCTGGCTCAGGAGAATGCCGGCCTCTTCACCAACAGCGACGAACTGGCGCATCGACTGACGGCTGCCGGCGTCGCGACGGGCGAGACGGTCTGGCGCATGCCGCTCGGCAAGGCCTATGACAAGATGATCGATTCGAAGTTCGCCGACATGAAGAACTCGGCCGGGCGCTATGCCGGCTCGATCACCGCCGCGCAGTTCCTGCAGCGTCATGTCAACGACACGCCCTGGGCGCATCTCGACATTGCCGGCACCGGCATGGGCGCCAAGGACAGCGAGATCAACCGCTCCTGGGGCCCCGGCTGGGGCGTGCGCCTGCTCGACCGGCTGGTGGCCGATCATTACGAGAGCTAAAGCGATCTCCGCAGAACGAACGGCAATGGTTTAGGAGAAAAGGGTTTCGATGACCGAGATCCTGTTCTTCCATCTGCAGTCCCGCCCGCTGGAGCAGGTCCTGCCGACGATTCTCGACCGGGCGCTGTCGCGCGGCCAGAAGGTCGTCGTCGAGGTCTCGAGCCAGGAGCGCCTGAGCGTGATCGACGATCACCTGTGGGCCTATGCGGATGAGAGCTTCCTGCCGCATGTCACGGCGATGGAGGCGGACGCCGCGCAGAACCCGGTGGTCATCACGACCGAGGGCCACAATCCGAACGCCGCTCAGGTCCGGATCTGCGCCGACGGGGTTCGCATTCCCGACGCAATGCAGGACTACGAGCGCGTCGTCCTGATATTCGATGGAGACGATCCCGAGGCACTTGCCGCCGCCCGCGAGGATTGGAAGAAGGCCAGGGCCTCGGGCCATGCCGCCAGCTACTGGCAGCAGGACGATGCCGGCCGTTGGGAGAAGAAAGCGTGAGACTGCCTGTTCTGTTGCTCTGCACCGCGGCCCTTGCCGGCTGTTCGGTCGATATGGGCGGCTTCGCCTTCCAGTCCGAAACCAAGGGCGGCGTCACCACGACGCGGACGAGCAGTGCCAGCGCCGGAGTCTCGACGCAGGAGCCAGTGCTCACGCCTGAGGGCGATTGCAGCGTTGGCGCGTCGCTCGATCCCTCGACGCGCCCGCTGCCGAGCGAGATCGCTCCCGGCATCACCGAGTGCGAGCTGGTCAAGCTCAAGGGCGCGCGGCCGACCGATGTGCTGATCGGCGAGAGCGGCAAGGGCCAACGCGAGGTGCAGGTGCTCTACGCAGAGCCCGGCGGGCGCGAGATCTACATGTTCACCGACAACCGCCTGAGCCGGATCATCAAGCCGGGGCAGGGGTGAGGTGAACGGCACATATTCGCATGTTCGGCCGGAGCTTCGGGCTTCGCCGTCTTTTTGACGCATGCTGTCGCGCCGCGAGCCGCAAAGAACACCCCGTGGCCCCGCCGTTGCGTTGGACTAAGATTTTCTCGGACGTCCAAGGCTGATGTCGCGTGGCGGAATCAGAAGGCCGATTCGAGGTTCAGGCCGATGTCTGGCTGCTCTCTCGATGTGCGGCGTGCTCAGGTAGCCAGGTCGCCAATGCGCTGCGACCTGTCTGGGTCAGCGCGTAGACGCCGCGGGCGGAGCGTTCGAACCAGCCATAGACGTTCCGGCGCAGGATCTTCTGGGCATCGGGGAGCGATGGCTTGAGATCGCGCGGGCGTTGCGGTGCCGATGCCATCGCTGCGGCACAGGCGAGCGCCTGCTGGCGATAGGCTGTCATGATGGGCTTGCGCGTGCCTCCGCCGGCGACGGGGTCACCCCGGCGCCGCTTGTGCTCCTCCACCAATCTCGAGCGCCGGCGGGGATCCTTCCGCGGCGTAGGCGCGGTCGGAGAGACCAGGATATCGACATGGCCGGATTTGGAGACGCCCAGCAGACCGAATCCGAGGCGCCGGCAGAGATTGCGATATCTCGGATCGCTTTCGCGGCCCTTGCCCTTGGCTGAGAGCTGGGCCGCCAGCCAGATTTCATCGCCAAGGCTCATTCGCTCCACGCCCTGCAGAATGAGCTCCAGATTGAACGTCAGCTTCAACTCGCCGATCACCACGACAGCCGGATCATCATCCCGAAGCCCGACGAGATCGCAATGTCCGATCTCCCCTTTGACGGAATAGCCCAAGCCCTCGAGGAAGCGCTTGACGGGCAGATAAAGAGAGGTTTCCACACCGCATCTCCGGACAACGCGTCGAGCATGCCCTCACAGTCGTTTCAGAGAGGCAAACGCCGTTCTGAGCAGGGCGCCGCGCCTCCACCGGCAGAACCGGCGGGCGCGCCGGCAGATGGGTCCGATCCCTGATCCGGATAGCGCTTCGGCCGTGCCTTAGGCGCTCTCCAGCTCTTCACCGAGCAGCAGCCATTCCTCCTCGGCGGCTGTCAGCGCCTCCGCCAGCTCAGCGCGCTGGCGCGAGATCTGCAGCGCCTTCTCGGGCTCGCGGGAGAAGGCGCCGTTGGCGAGCGCGGCGTCGACCTTCTCGATCAGCCCGGTCAGCTTGGCGATGCGCGCTTCCGCAAGGTTGAGCTTTTGCCTGAGCGGCCCCTGCGCCGCCCGCTTCGTGGCGGCCTCCTTGCGCTCGTCCGTCTTCGGCTTGGCGGCTCCCGCTTCAGCGGTGGGCTTGCCGCGCCGTTCGGCCTTGGCGCTGTCGAGCACGAAGGCACGGTAGTCCTCCATGTCGCCGTCGAAGTTCTTCACCGTGCCGTTCGCCACCAGCCAGAGCCGGTCGGCGCAGGCCTCGATCAGGAAGCGGTCGTGGCTGACGAGAATGACGGCGCCGGGATAGTCGTTGATTGCCGTCATCAGCGCGGTGCGGCTGTCGATGTCGAGATGGTTCGTCGGCTCGTCGAGGATCAGCAGATGCGGGCCGTGGAAGGTGGCGAGACCCAGCATCAATCGGGCCTTCTCGCCACCCGAGAGCAGCTTCACCGGCGTATCCGCCTTGGACGCGGGAAAGCCGATCTGCGCCGCCTTGGAGCGGACCTTGGCCTCCGGCGCATCCGGCATCAGGTCGCGCAGATGGCCGACGGGCGTGTCCTCCAGCCGCAATTCGTCGAGCTGGTGCTGGGCGAAATAAGCGGTTTCGAGCTTGCTCGACTTCTTCATCTCGCCGGAGAGCGGGGCGAGCCTTCCGCCGATCAGCTTGCAGAAGGTCGATTTGCCGTTGCCGTTGGAGCCGAGCAGGGCGATCCGGTCGTCCGGGGCGAGGTTGAGCTTGAGCCGCGACAGCACCTTGCGCTCGCCATAGCCGGCGCTGGCATCGTCCAGAACGATCATCGGCGGCGAGAGCGGCTTCTCCGGCCCGGGGAAGACGAAAGGCTGGACGTCGCGATCGACGATCGCCGCGATGGTCTCCATCTTCTCCAGCCGCTTCACGCGCGACTGCGCCTGGCGCGCCTTCGTGGCCTTGGCCTTGAAGCGGTCGACGAAGGCCTGGAGATGCTTGCGCTCGGCGTCCTGCTTCTCCTTCGCGCGAGCGAGCTGCATCTGCTTCTCGGCGCGCTGCTTCTCGAAGGAGGAATAGCCGCCGCGATAGAGCGAGAGCTTGCCCTGGTCGAGATGCAGGATGTGGTCGACGCTGGTGTCGAGCAATTCGCGATCGTGGCTGATGACCAGAACGGTGTGCGGATAGCGCTCCAGATAATCGTAGAGCCAGAGCGTGCCTTCAAGATCGAGATAGTTGGTCGGCTCGTCGAGCAGCAGCAGGTCGGGTTCCGAGAACAGCACGGCCGCGAGCGCGACGCGCATGCGCCAGCCGCCCGAAAAGTCGGAGCAGGGGCGCTGCTGCGCCTCCTCGTTGAAGCCGAGGCCGTGCAGCACCATCGCAGCGCGCGCTGGCGCGGAATGGGCGCCGATATCGGCGAGCCGTGTTCCGATCTCGGCGATCCGGTGCGGGTCGGTCGCGGTCTCGGCTTCCTGCATCAACGCAGTGCGTTCGGTGTCGGCGGCGAGCACGACCTCGATCAGCGATTCCGGGCCGCCGGGCGCCTCTTGCGCCACGCCGCCGATGCGCCGGCCCTTCGGCAGGCTGATATTGCCGCTCTCGGTGCCGAGATCGCCGGTGATGATCTTGAACAGGGTGGTCTTGCCGGTGCCGTTGCGGCCGACGAAGCCGACACGTGCGCCGTCCGGGATCGCGGCGCCGGTATGGTCGAGCAGCAGGCGCTCGCCGAGGCGATAGGTGATGTCGTTGATCGTCAGCATGGCCGCCGGTTTAGGCGGTTTGCGCATGAAAACGCAATGCACGGCCGGAATATCGGGCCTGACGTCACTGTTTCGTCACAATCTTGCCACGGGACGGCCCGCACTCGCCTTCACCCAACGGAACCGGAAGTCGTTTCCGATTCGCGAGGCAGTCTTCGATGCATGCCTACCCGTTCGATGTCGCGTCCCGCCACGTTTCCTCACTGGCGTCCCTGATGATCTGCCTGTCCATCATCCTCGGCAGCGCCGCCGCGCTCACTGCGATCGTCCCGTTTTCCTGACGTTGCATCGGCTTGCCTTGGGGCAGGGCGAGCCTGGCCGGGGTCGGGGATGCGGCTTGTCGCGCCGCGGGTGAGCCGCTAACGCTGGCATCATGGCACGCATCGCTTTCTACACCGGCTCCTTCGACCCCGTGACCAACGGCCATGCCGACGTGATCGCCGCGGCGGCAGGGCTTTGCGACAAGCTGGTCGTCGCGATCGGCGTCCATCCCGGCAAGACGCCGCTTCTCTCCGTCGAGCAGCGCGCCGAACTGGTGCGTATTGTCGCGACGCCGCTGCTGGCAGCGAAGGGGGCTGTGCTCGATGTCGTGACCTTCGACGATCTCGCCGTCGATGCGGCACGCCGCGCGGGGGCCTCGCTCATCATCCGCGGCCTGCGCGACGGCAGCGATCTCGACTACGAGATGCAGATGGCGGGGATGAACGGGACGATGGCGCCCGAAGTGCAGACGGTGTTCCTGCCGGCCTCGCCCGGTGTGCGCTACATCACTGCGACACTGGTGCGCCAGATCGCGGCGATGGGCGGGGATGTCTCGCCCTTCGTGCCCGCGCCGGTACTTTCCGCGTTGAAGGCGCGCTTCGCCAAAAACTGAAGCAGCACTCTTGGCCGGCGGCAAAATAGATCGAGGCGAACGGCACACAACTTCGCCACGTTCCGTGGCTTTCTGCTGATTTTGGTTTGCATTTTGCCGAGAGCGATGGTGTCTCTCAGATGAAGCGACTCGTCGTGCAAGTTCTTGCGCGACGCCCTCCGACAGGTTTTCCGATGCGTCTCTCCCGCTATTTCCTGCCCCTCCTGCGCGATACGCCCAAGGAGGCGGAGATCGTCTCGCACCGGCTGATGCTGCGTGCCGGCATGATCCGCCAACAGTCGGCCGGCATCTATTCCTGGTTGCCGCTGGGCCTGCGGGTGCTCAACAAGATCAATGCGGTGATCCGCGAGGAGCAGAATCGCTCGGGCGCCATCGAGATCCTGATGCCGACGATCCAATCGGCCGATCTCTGGCGCGAGAGCGGGCGCTACGACGCCTATGGCAAGGAGATGTTGCGCATCAAGGATCGGCATGATCGCGAGATGCTCTACGGCCCGACCAACGAGGAGATGGTCACGGACATCTTCCGGTCCTATGTGAAGTCCTACAAGGACTTGCCGCTCAATCTCTATCACATCCAGTGGAAGTTCCGCGACGAGGTGCGCCCGCGCTTCGGCGTGATGCGCGGCCGCGAATTCCTGATGAAGGACGCCTACTCCTTCGACATCGACAAGGACGCGGCCCGCCACGCCTATAACCGCATGTTCACGGCCTATCTGCGCACCTTCGCGCGGCTCGGCCTCAAGGCGATCCCGATGCGTGCCGATACCGGCCCGATCGGTGGCGATCTCTCGCACGAGTTCATCGTGCTCGCCTCGACCGGCGAGAGCGAGGTCTTCTGCCATAGCGACTATCTGACATTCGACACGCCGGCGGCCGACACCGACTTCGACAGCGTTGCCGGGCTGCAGGGCGTCGTCGACAAGTGGACGAGCCTCTATGCCGCCACCGAGGAGATGCACGACAAGCCGGCCTTCGAGGCGATCCCCGAGGGCAAGCGTCTTTCGGCGCGTGGCATCGAGGTCGGCCACATCTTCTATTTCGGCACCAAATATTCCGACCCGATGGGCGCGACCGTGACCGGCCCAGACGGCCAGCCGGTGCCGGTCCATATGGGCTCCTACGGCATCGGCCCGAGCCGCCTCGTCGCGGCGCTGATCGAAGCCGGGCATGACGATGGCGGCATCGTCTGGCCCGACGAGATCGCGCCCTTCGATGTTTCCGTCATCAACCTCAAGGTCGGCGACGCGGCGACCGACGGCGCGGCCGAGCAGATCTACAAGCACCTGCTCGCCAAGGGCTACGATGCTGCGCTGGACGATACTGACGACCGGCCGGGCGCCAAATTCGCCACTGCCGACCTTATCGGTGTGCCCTGGCAGATCATCGTCGGGCCGAAGGGCCTGGCCGAGGGCAAGGTCGAGCTGAAGCGCCGTGCGGGCGGCGAGCGCGAGCTCGTCTCGCTCGAAGCCGCGCTCGACCGCTTCAAGGGCCGGACGGCGTGACGGAGCGCCGCGCCAAAGGTCCTCGCATGGTCAGAGCGGCTTCATGAGCGCTGTCGCCGAGAATGCCGCCATTCCGACTGGAACGAAGCCCTTCGCCGGCTTCGAATGGCTGCTGGCCGGGCGCTATCTGCGCACGCGCCGGCGCGAGGGCTTCGTCTCGGTCATCGCCGGATTCTCGTTCCTCGGCATCCTGCTCGGCGTCGCCACGCTGATCATCGTGATGTCGGTGATGAACGGCTTCCGGAAAGAACTGCTGGAGAAGATCGTCGGCGTGAACGGGCATATCTTCGCCACGCCGATCGACCGGCCGCTCGACGATTACGACAGCGTCGCGCTGAAGCTCTCCAAGATCCCCGGCGTCAAGCTTGCGATCCCGCTGGTCGAAGGCCAGGCATTAGCCTCCTCGCAGACCGGCAACAACGGCGTGCTGGTCCGCGGCGTGCGCGAGGTCGACATCAAGGCGATTCCCTTCATCGGCGGCAATATCAAGGCGGGCACGCTCGACGGCTTCGACAGCGGGACGCCGGGCGTCGCGATCGGCCGACGCCTCGCCAATGCGCTGGGCATCCAGGTCGGCGACACGATGACGCTAGTCTCGCCGCAGGGGGCCTCGACGCCTTTCGGCACGGCGCCGCGTATCAAGGCCTATCCCGTCAAGGCGATCTTCGAGATCGGCATGACCGAGTTCGACAGCACCTTCGTCTACATGCCGCTGGTCGAGAGCCAGGCCTATTTCAACCGCGACGGCGACGTGAACGTCATCGAGATATTCGTCGACAATCCCGACCGGACCCAGTCCGTCCGCGATGCGATCGAGGCCGATGCGCCGCGCCCGCTCGTGCTTTCGGACTGGCGCCAGAGGAATCGCAGCTTCTTCAACGCGCTCGAAGTCGAGCGGAACGTGATGTTCATCATCCTGACGCTGATCGTGCTGGTGGCGGCGCTGAACATCGTCTCCGGCCTGATCATGCTGGTGAAGGACAAGACCGCCGACATCGCGATCATGCGGACGATGGGGGCGACGCGCGGCACCGTGCTGCGCGTCTTCCTGATCACCGGCGCGGCGATCGGCGTCATCGGCACGGTCGCCGGCCTCATCCTCGGCGTGCTCTTCGCCAACAACATCAAGTCGATCATGGCGGCGCTGAACTGGATCACCGGCGCCAATCTCTGGGACCCGACGGTGCGCTTCCTCAGCGACATCCCCTCGGTCATCGACTGGCGAGAGGTGGTGAGCGTCGTGCTGATGGCGCTGACGCTGTCGCTGCTGGCGACGCTCTATCCGGCCTGGAAGGCGGCGCGCCTCGATCCGGTCGAAGCGCTGAGGATGGGCTGATGGCGCAGGAGATGCCCGCGCTCTTCCTCTCGCAGGTGGAACGCTTCTATCCGCAGAGCGACGCGCCGCTCGAAGTGCTGCGCCGGGCCGATCTCGCGCTCTGGCCGGGCGAGGTCGTCGCGCTGGTCGCGCCGAGCGGCACCGGAAAGTCGACGCTGCTGCATGTCGCCGGCCTGCTGGAGAAGCCCGATGCCGGCGAGGTCTTCGTCGGCGGGCTCGCCACGACCAAGCTCGACGATGCCGGGCGCACGCGCCTGCGCCGCACCGAGATCGGCTTCGTCTATCAGTTCCACCACCTCCTGCCGGAGTTCACTGCGCTGGAGAACGTCGTCCTGCCGCAGCGCATCCGCGGCCTGCCGCGCGATGAGGCGGAGGAGCGGGCATCGGAGCTTCTGACCTTCCTGGGTCTGGGCGAGCGGCTGGATCATCTGCCGGGTGAGCTCTCGGGAGGCGAGCAGCAGCGCGTCGCCATCGGCCGCGCCGTCGCCAACGGGCCGCGTCTGCTGCTGGCCGACGAGCCGACCGGCAATCTCGATCCGCATACCTCGCAGCATGTGTTCGGCACGCTGATGGCGCTGGCCCGGGCTTCGGGGCTCGCGGCGCTGATCGCGACGCATAACCTGCAGCTGGCGAGCCAGATGGACCGGCAGGTCACGATCCGCGACGGGCTCGTCGTACCGCTGGATTGAAGGCGCCGCCGTCTTCCTGGGAGATGGGCAGGCTCGCGCGTCCAACGAAGGAGACGATGCGGAAGCGCATCGTCATTCCCCGGCATGACCCGAAATCGGCGCTGCCGGAGGTGGCTTGTCCGGAATGACGGCGCAGTTGCCACGCGCTCCAGATCTTAACGGGCCCACATTGCCGTTAGGCAGCCGTTAACCGCCCCGGCGGCGAGGGCGTCCGACGCCAGCTGCTTCGATTGACGAGAACAAAACATGAACTAGAATGAACCTATCAAGAACAACGGAGGTTCTCATGACTGCAGCGCGTAAATTCGCCGCCGGCCTTGCCGAGATCGCCTCGCTCGGCGTCTTCCTCGGCATGATCTGGCTCTGGGCCGCGATCTTCTCCGGCCCGCATGTCTGATCCCGGCAGGAGCCATCCACAGCACCGCGAAGGAATCCTCGACGCCGGCTGGGCCGAGGTTTCATAAGGGGAACGGACACGACGAGTCGCGCGGCGGCGACGATGGGAGAAGGACATGGGTCGGGAAGCTGGCGAGGCGCGCATCCTCTCGGACATCGGCTTCGTCCATCTTCATGTCCATTCGAGCTATTCGCTGCTCGAAGGCGCGATGACCGTCGCGACGCTCTCGAAGCTCGCGGCCGCCGATGGACAGCCGGCGCTGGCTCTCACCGACAGCGACAATCTCTTCGGCGCGCTCGAATTCTCGGAGAAGCTGGCAGGCGCCGGCCTGCAGCCTATCGTCGGCGTGCAGCTTTCGGTCGATTTTGCCGATGACGGCGACGGGAGCCGCAAGCCGGTTCAGCCGCAGCGCCTGCCGCATATCGTTCTGCTTGCCATGGACGAGGCCGGCTATGGCAACCTGATGAAGCTCGTCAGCGAGGCCGCTCTGGCAACCGGCGGGGCAGGTCAGCCGGTCACGACGGTCGCACGGCTCTCCGCCTTCAATACCGGACTCATCGCCCTCACCGGCGGCCATGGCGGGCCGATCGACACGGCGCTGCGCAGCGGCCAGCTCCCGCAGGCGACGGCCCGTCTCGCCACGCTCGCCGAGATCTATGGCGACCGGCTCTATGTCGAGATCCAGCGCCATGGCGGCGACGGGGAGGCGGGGCTGGAGGCTCATCTCCTGCGCCTTGCCTATGATGCCGATCTGCCGATCGTCGCGACCAACGAGCCCTTCTTCGCCAAGCCTGCCGATTTCGACGCGCATGATGCGCTGCTGGCGGTGGCGGAAGGGCGGCTCGTTTCGGACGGCACGCGCCGGCGCGTCTCGCCCGAGCATTATTTCGCTTCGCGCGCCGAGATGCAGAAGCGTTTCGCCGATCTGCCGGAGGCGCTGGCGAGCACGGTCGAGATCGCGATGCGCTGCCACTGGCGTGTCACGACCCGCAAGCCGATCCTGCCGCGCTTCGGCGAGGAAGGGCGGGACGAGGCGGAGGAGCTGCAGGAACAGGCCCGCGCCGGCCTTGCCGCGCGACTAGCCAAGCACGGCCCGGCCGAGGGCTTCAGCGTCGAGGATTACGACAAGCGGCTCGATTTCGAACTCTCGATCATCACCCGGATGAAGTTCCCGGGCTACTTCCTGATCGTCTCGGACTTCATCAAATGGGCGAAGAACCAGGACATCCCGGTCGGGCCCGGCCGCGGTTCGGGCGCCGGCTCGCTCGTCGCCTATGCGCTGACGATCACCGACGTCGATCCGCTGCGCTTCGGCCTGCTGTTCGAGCGCTTCCTCAACCCGGATCGCGTCTCGATGCCGGATTTCGACATCGACTTCTGCCAGAACCGGCGTGAAGAGGTGATCGAATACGTCAAGCACCATTACGGGCAGGAGCGCGTCGCGCAGATCATCACCTTCGGCACGCTGCTGGCGCGCGGCGTGCTGCGCGATGTCGGCCGCGTGCTGGAGATGCCCTACGGCCAGGTCGACAAGCTGACCAAGCTCGTGCCGCAGAACCCGGCCAAGCCGATTTCGCTGAAGGATGCGATCGAGGGCGAGCCGAAGCTGCAGCAGGCGGCCGAGGAGGAGCCGATCGTCGCGCGGCTGCTCGAAATTGGCCAGAAGCTGGAAGGGCTTCACCGCCATGCTTCGACCCACGCCGCAGGCGTGGTGATCGGCGACCGGCCGCTGGAGCAGCTCGTCGCGCTCTCGGTCGATCCGCGCACCGGAATGCGCGTCACCCAGTTCAACATGAAATGGGTCGAGCAGGCCGGGCTGGTGAAGTTCGACTTCCTCGGCCTGAAGACGCTGACGACGCTGACCACGGCGGTGAAGCTCATCGCCCAGCGCGATATCCATATCGATCTGGCGCAGTTGCCCTTCGACGATCCGACGACCTACGCCATGCTCGCCCGCGGCGAGACGGTCGGCGTGTTCCAGGTGGAATCGGTCGGCATGCGCAAGGCGCTGGTCGAAATGAAGGCCGACCGCATCGAGGACCTGATCGCGCTGGTGGCGCTGTATCGTCCGGGCCCGATGGACAACATCCCGACCTATTGCCGCCGCAAGCTCGGGCTGGAGGATCCGACCTATCTCCATCCCGGCATGGAGCCGTATCTGCGCGAGACCCACGGCATCATCGTCTACCAGGAACAGGTGATGCAGGTCGCGCAGGCGCTCTCGGGCTATTCGCTCGGCGAAGCCGACCTGCTGCGCCGCGCAATGGGCAAGAAGATCAAGGCCGAGATGGACGCCCAGCGCGACCGTTTCGTGAAGGGCGCCATCGAGGGCGGCATCAAGAAGGATACCGCTTCCGAGATCTTCGATCTGCTCGCCAAATTCGCCGACTATGGCTTCAACAAGAGCCACGCGGCGGCCTATGCGGTGGTCGCCTTCCAGACCGCTTTTCTAAAGGCGAATTACCCGGTCGAATTCCTCGCCGCGTCGATGACGCTCGACATGGGCAACACCGACAAGCTCTCGGAATTCCGGCGCGATGCGGAGCGTCTGGGAATCAAGGTCGAGCGTCCCGCGATCAACCACTCAGGCGTCGAGTTCGACGTGGCCGAGGGCAAGATCTTCTACGCGCTCGGCGCCATCAAAGGCGTCGGACGGTCGGCGGTGGAATCGGTGGTGACGGCGCGGGCGGCAGGTGGTCCCTTCCGCGATCTCGCCGATCTCGCGCGCCGCATCGACACGAAGCTTGTCAACCGCCGTACGCTCGAAGCGCTGATCGCGGCCGGCGCGCTCGACGAACTCGAAGAGGATCGCGCCCGCGCCATGGCGGCGATCGACGGCATGCTGGCGCTTTCGAACCGCATTCGTGACGAGGCGGCTGCCGGCCAGTTCGATCTCCTGGGCGGCGGGGTGGTCCAGGAAGCCTTCCGGATTCCGCAGGTCGAACCCTGGGCGCCAGCCGAGAAACTCAAGCGCGAGCACGAGGCCGTCGGCTTCTTCCTCTCCGGCCACCCGCTCGACGACTACGAGCATGTGCTGAAGCGGCTGCGCGTGCAGCGCTACACCGATTTCGCCCAGACGGTGCGCGCCAACGGCACGGGCGTCGGCAAGGTCGCAGTCTCGGTCATCGACAAGTCGGAACGCCGCACCAAATCGGGCTCGAAGATGGGCATCGTCAACCTGTCCGACCCGAGCGGGCAGTTCGAGGCGGTGCTGTTTTCGGAAGGGCTGATGCGTTTCCGTGACCTGCTCGAGCCGGGCAGGGCGCTGGTGCTGCGTCTCTCCGCCGTGCTCGACGGCGAGGAGGTGCGCCCGCGCATCGAGGATGTCGAGGTGCTTGATGACCTCGCCTCGCGGCAGAAGCAGGATTTGCTGATCTATCTGCGCGACGAGAAAGCAGTCGCTTCCATCGCCGAGCGCATCCGCCCGCGCGAAGCCGTGCGGGCTGAAGGCAAGGTCTCAATAGTCATGATCCTCGACGAAGGCGCGCAGGAGGTCGAGATCGAGCTGCCCGGCAAATTCCCGATCAACCAGCAGATCGCCAATGCGGTGCGCGCCGCGCCGGGCGTCGTCAGCGTCGAACTGCGTTAGGCGTTCATCGCGGGCACGGTTGCCGCCTTGCCGCGGGCGTGCCGCTGGCGCAGGTTAATGTCGGTGGGAGGCGGGCCATGACGGATCGGGGCGGGATCGACAGGCGCGGATTGATCGCGGGAGCGACGATCCTGACCGCGGCGGCGGCGGCGCGCGCCAGCAAGGCACAGGAGCAACCCGTGATCGACGAGCGGACCGTCCTCATCGTCGTCGACGTCCAGAACGATTTCTGCCCCGGCGGCAGCCTCGCCGTCGCCAGGGGTGATGAAGTCGTCCCGGTCATCAACGCGCTGGCAAAGCGCTTCTCCAACATCGTTTTGACGCAGGATTGGCATCCGCCCGGCCATTCGTCTTTCGCGTCGAGCCATCAGGGGAAGAAGCCGTTCGATACGGTCCAGATGTCCTATGGCCCGCAGGTGCTCTGGCCGGATCACTGCGTACAGGGCACGAAGGGGGCCGAATTCCGCGCCGATCTCGATCTGGCTCGGGCTCAGACCGTCATCCGCAAGGGTTTTCGCCGCGAGATCGACAGCTATTCGGGTTTCGTCGAGGCGGATCGCCGGACGCCGACGGGCCTGACCGGCTATCTTCGCGAGCGCGGCATCCTGCGGGCCGTCGTGGCGGGCCTGGCGACCGATTTCTGCGTGAGCTGGACGGCGCAAGATGCGGCGCGAGCCGGCTTCGACACCTATGTCGTCGAAGATGCCTGCCGCGCCATCGATCTCGAAGGCTCGCTCGCCAAAGCTTGGGCAGAGATGGCAGAGCTCGACGTGACGCGGATCAAGGCCAGCGATCTGCCGGGCTGAGGTTCAGGCCGGTGTCGCGCGCGCAACGCCTGCTCGACCTTGTCCAGGTGCTGCGCCGACACCGCCGCCCGGTTTCGGGGCGCAAACTTGCCGCCGAGCTCGGCGTCAGCATCCGCACGCTCTATCGCGATATCGTCACCTTGCAGGGGCAGGGGGCGCCGATTGAAGGCGAACCCGGGCTCGGCTATGTGCTGAAGCCGGGCTTCATGCTGCCTCCCCTGATGTTCAGCGAAGAGGAGATCGAAGCGCTGGTGCTCGGCTCGCGCTGGGTGGCGGACCGCGCGGACGGCGCGCTGGCGCTGGCGGCGCGCGATGCCATGGCCAAGATCGTCGCCGTTCTGCCGGTCGATATGGCCGGTCGCGTCGAGGAGGCGGCGTTGATCCTTGGCCCTGGGCGAAAGGCCGTCGATGCGCCCGAGATCGATCTCGCCGCGATCCGTCAGGCCATCCGCGCCGGGCGCAAGGCCGCGATCGGCTATAGCGACGAGAAGGGCCGTGTCAGCGAGCGCGTGGTCTGGCCGATCGCACTCTCTTTCTTCGATCATGTCCGCGTGCTCGTCGCCTGGTGCGAGCTGAGGCAGGATTTCCGGCATTTTCGAACGGACAGGCTCACGCGGTTCGAGACGCAGGAGAACCGCTATCCGCATCGCCGGCAGGCGCTGCTCAAGATCTGGCGCGAGAAGGAGGGAATTGCCGCATCGGTGTGATCGACGCTGCCGGAAATTGGCAGCATCCGATTCTAGTCTTCCGCTATCTCGAGACCTTGGGAGGCCATCATGTTCGACGCCCACTTCATCCTGCTTCATGTCGATAGCCCTGCAGCGAGCGCCCGCTTCTATGCGGAATTGCTCGGCAGCGAGCCGCTCGAACAGTCGCCGACCTTCGCGATGTTCGCGCTTCCCTCGGGAATGAGACTCGGCCTGTGGTCGCGTCATACGGTCGAGCCGGCAACGACCGGATCCGGCGGAGCGGCCGAGATCGCCATGGTGGTCCCGAGTCCCGAGGCTGTCGATGCAGCCTGTTCGGATTGGCGCGAACGCGGCATCGCCATCCTGCAGGAGCCGACGGATCTCGATTTCGGCCGCACCTTCACCGCGCAGGACCCGGACGGCCACCGGTTGCGGGTGTTCCATCCCTTTCGAGATCCCGAACAGGGGTGAGACCGCCGCGTTCGGGCGCTCAGGCCTCAAGCGGCCTGAGCTGCGCCTGAACGCGATCGCGGCCGAGGCGCTTGGCCCGGTAGAGCGCTTCGTCGGCCTCCGCCAGCAACTGATCAAGGCCCCGGGAGCGCAGATCGCTTTCGGCGACGCCGATGCTGAGCGTCGGCGGGCCCGCCAGATCATGGAATTCGGCAAGCGCATCCTTGAAGACACCGCGAATGCGCTCGGCCACGCGGACGGCCTCGCGCACACCGACGCCGGGCAGCACGACCGCGAACTCGTCGCCGCCCTGCCGGGCAAGGATGTCGCCGCCGCGCAACTGCCCCTGTACGGCATGCGCGAAGACCCGCAGGATCTCGTCGCCAGCCGCGTGACCGCGCGTGTCGTTCAGGGTCTTGAAATGGTCGATGTCCACGAGAAGGATGGAGACCCGCATTTCGCCCCGTTGCCCGCCCCGGACCTGCTGGTCGAGCCATTGCTCGAGCCCGGAGCGGTTCATCGCGCCGGTCAGCGGGTCGCGCCGGGCGAGTGTCGCCAGCATGCGGTTTGAGCGTTCGGCGGCGAGCAGGAGCAAGGCCTGCCCGCGCAGGATGATGAAGGCGACGCCGGTCGCCGCGAGCCAGGCATTCGCTCCGGCATCGCGCGGGAGAAGGGTCGTGCCGACGCGGTCGAACGCCGCCAGCCCCATGCGGCCGACATAGATCACGACCGTCGGGGCAAACAGCGCAGCGAGCAGCCATGCCGAGCGCAGCCGCTCCTCCAATCCGAGGCGAATGGCTTCCCTCACGATCGCGGCGTCGCAGAGGGCCATCACGACCGCAACGATCATGACCCGCGTCGCATAGCCCTGCTCACCCGGCGAGAGCGAGAGCAGGATCCAGACTGCAAGCAGGACGACTCCGAGGCCGAACCAGTGCAACTCGCGCCCGCCGAAGTGGCGGATGCCGAACAGCAGCAGCAGGCAGCCGGCCAGCATCGCCGTATTCGCGAATTCGATCGAGATCAGGTCCGGAATAGCGTCGCGGAACGCTGCGGCGAGGAGGCCCGCCCCGATGCACAGGCTGCTCGTTCCCCACCATATCGGGCTGCGGGTGAAGCGCCCCGTCGCGAAGGTCATCAACTGCATCAGGCCAATGATGAAGCAGGTCAGCGCGCCGGTGACGAAGATCGTCCTGAGGTCGAGAATCATGCTCGCGCCGGCCCGTCTCGCCGCGGCGGAGCGGGCGCGACAGGCGTCTTTGGGCGCCGGGAACGACCGCCGTCCACGTCCTGCCGGGCCTGCATCGTCCTGGGTTGAGGAGCAGGCATGCAAGGGCTAGTCAGAATGCGGATGGGGGCGAGCATGGTTGCATGCTTGGGATCATAATAGCCCGAGGATATCCAGCATGAACTTTTATAAGTCGTTGATCGCCACGTCGGCCGTCGCTGTTCTGGCGTCCGCCGTTCCGTCCTTTGCCCAGACGCAGGCAGACCAGTTGAAGCTCGCCTATCAGGCCGCTCGCAACCAGCTCGGCATTCTCGGCTATTGCGCCGAAAAGGGCCATACCGACGCTTCCGCCGTGGACGCGCAGAAGAAGCTGATCGCGCTCATTCCCGCGCCGGCCGATGCCAGCGGCGGGGATGCGGCGGAGGCCGCCGGCCGCAAGGGCTCGATCTCGGTCATGGGAATGGAGCAAAATCTCGAGGTGATCGCCAAGGCGCAGGGCGGCACGCCCGCCGCCTATTGCAAGCAGATCGGCGATCTCGTGAAGCAGGTGGGCGCCAAGCTGCCGTAGCGGCGAGGGGCGGGTTTCCCGCCCGCATCGGAGTGATCGACGAAGCGTCCCGCGCGTGTTCTCGCGCGGGGGTGCCACGAGCCGAGCCGGATTTTCTTGGCCGCTCCGGCTTGCAATGCGGCGCCATCCCTAGTAAGGCGCAAGCCATCCCACATGGAGCGTATCGCCTCTTTACCTACGAGGCGTTCCGGTGACGCGGCAGCTCATGCCTTGTTCATTCGCGCTCCAGAGGCTCAACCGGAAGGACTAGAACACCATGGCTCTGCCTGATTTCTCCATGCGCCAGCTCCTCGAGGCCGGTGCCCATTTCGGCCACCAGTCCCACCGCTGGAACCCCAAGATGTCCCCGTACATCTTCGGCGTCCGCAACAACATCCACATCCTCGACCTGTCGCAGTCGGTGCCGATGCTGCATCGTGCCCTGCAGGCGGTCTCGGACACCGTCGCCCGCGGCGGCCGCGTCCTCTTCGTCGGCACCAAGCGCCAGGCGCAGGACGCCATCGCCGATGCGGCCAAGCGTTCGGCCCAGTATTACGTCAACTCCCGCTGGCTCGGCGGCATGCTGACGAACTGGAAGACCATCTCGGCTTCGATCCAGCGTCTGCGCAAGGTGGACGAGCTGCTCAACGGCGGCGGCTCCGGCCTGACCAAGAAGGAGCGTCTGATGCTGTCGCGTGAGCGCGACAAGCTCGAGAAGGCTCTCGGCGGCATCAAGGACATGGGCGGCACGCCGGACATGATCTTCGTGATCGACACCAACAAGGAAGCACTCGCGATCAAGGAGGCCCAGCGCCTCGGCATCCCGGTTGCCGCGATCGTCGACTCGAACTCGGATCCGGACGGCATCACCTTCCCGGTTCCGGCCAATGACGACGCCGGCCGCGCCATCCAGTTCTATTGCGACCTGATCGCCCGTTCGGCGATCGACGGCATCGGCCGCGCCTCGGGCGACCAGGGCATCGATGTCGGCGCCGCCGAGGCGCCGGTCGTCGAGGAGGTTCTGGAGCCGGTGGCTGCCGAAGGCCAGGTTTTCGAGACGCTGACCACCCCGCGCGGCGCTCCGGACGATCTGACCAAGCTCTCGGGCATGGGCCCCGACGCGGTCCAGAAGCTGAACGACGGCGGCATCTACCACTTCTGGCAGATTGCGGCGATGTCGCCGGCCGACGTGACCAAGGTCGACCACGACCTGAAGCTCGGCGGCAAGATCGAGCGCGAGGGCTGGGTCGCCCAGGCTCGCGAACTCGCAGACGCCTGATACAGACTGCATGATGGCGGCGCGTCATCGGCGCGTCGCAATCAGGCTTTCGATTTGACGCCGGCTTTTAGAAGTTGAGAGGACGCGCCGACGGCCGGAAACGGAGCGTCGGCGTTTCCCCATGCAGGCGTCCGCTTAAATCCGATCCGCGGCCGGCCCTTGGGGCCTGCGCCGCACCGACAGCAAGGACAAGACAGATGGCAGCGATCACCGCCGCGATGGTGAAGGAACTCCGCGACAAGACCGGCGCGGGCATGATGGACTGCAAGACCGCCCTTTCGGCGACCGACGGCAACATGGAAGCCGCCGTCGACTGGCTGCGTGCCAAGGGCCTGTCGAAGGCCGCCAAGAAGGCCGGCCGCGTCGCCGCCGAGGGCCTCGTCGCCGTCGCGGTGCAGGGCAACGAGGGCGTCGTCGTCGAGGTCAACTCCGAGACCGACTTCGTCGCGCGCAACCCTGAATTCCAGGCGCTCGCCAAGACCATCGCCGATGTCGCGCTGGAGCGTGGCGGCGATGTCGATGCGCTGCTCGGCCATCACTATCCGGGCGGCGGCTCGGTCCAGGACGCCATCGCCAATGCCATCGCCACCATCGGCGAGAACATGACCTTGCGCCGCGTTTCCTCGCTCAAGGTCTCCTCGGGCGTGATCGGCTCCTATGTCCATGGCGCGATCGCCGACGGCCTCGGCAAGATCGGCGTCATCGTCGCGCTCGAGTCGACCGGCAAGGCCGATGAGCTCGCCGCGCTCGGCCGCCAGCTCGCCATGCACGTCGCTGCGACCAACCCCGTCGCGCTCGACCTTGCTTCGGTCGCCCCGGACGTCCTGGAGCGCGAGAAGGCGATCCTGGCCGAGAAGAACGCGGGCAAGCCCGAGCATGTCCTTGCCAAGATCACCGAGAGCGGCCTGAAGAGCTACGCCAAGGAATACTGCCTGCTGGAGCAGGCTTATATCCATGACGGCTCGAAGTCGGTCTCGCAGGTCCTCAAGGAGATCGAGGGCAAGGTCGGCGCTCCGGTCAAGCTCACCGGCTTCGCCCGCTTCGCGCTTGGCGAGGGCATCGAGAAGGAAGAGCAGGATTTTGCGGCCGAGGTCGCTGCCGCCGGCGGCACCACGGGCTGACAATTCCGCGGATGAATGACAGAAAGGCCGCGCATCGCGCGGCCTTTTTTGTAGGAAGACAGGCCCGCTCCGATTCGAGGCGGGCCGCAACACGGACGGAGAGACATCGATGAGACCCCAACGCGTTCTCGTGAAGCTCTCCGGCGAAGCTCTTGCGGGGCCTGTCGGAAACGGGCTCGACGGCGGCACCCTGACCGCGCTGGCCGCCGACATCGCCCATGCCTCGCGCGAAGGCGTCGAGATCGGCATCGTCGTCGGCGGCGGCAATTTCTTCCGCGGCGTCCAGGGCCTCAACAAGGGGCTCGACCGGACGACCGCCGATTCGATCGGCATGCTCGGCACTGTCATGAATGCGCTGGCTCTGGAACACGCCATCGAAGCCGCGGGCGCGCCGGCCCGTGCGATGTCGGCAGTGCCGATGCCGTCGCTCTGCGAGAGCTACGCCCGCAAGCGCGCCCTCGACCATCTCAGCAACGGCAAGGTCGTCATTCTCGGCGGCGGTACCGGCAATCCCTACTTTACCACCGATACCGGAGCGGCGCTCCGCGCGGCCGAACTCGGCTGCAGCCATCTGCTCAAGGCGACGCAGGTCGACGGCGTCTACAGCGCCGATCCGAAGGAGGATCCGACTGCCACCCGCTACGACACGCTCACGCATGAGGATGCGATCAAGCGGGATCTCAAGGTGATGGATACCGCGGCCTTCGCGCTTGCCCGCGATGCGAGCCTGACCATCGTGGTCTTCTCGATCGCCGAGCCCGGCATGCTCGCCGCCGTCCTGCGGGGCGAGGGCAGGGCGACCTATGTGACGCCCTGAGGGGGCTTCAGTAGGTCCGCCAGAGGCCGGGCGTGACCAGTTCGAGCATGTGCCCATCCGGGTCGCGGAAATAGAGGCTCTTGCTCCCGCGATCCCACTGCATGCGGCCCTCGACGGGGATGCCGAGCTGATCCAGCTTGGCCTCCCAGGCCGCCAGATCATCCGCATCGACGGCAAAGGCGATGTGCAGCGAGCCGCTGCCGTCATGCGGCGGAATGCTTCCATGGTCGAAACGCTGGGTCTGCAACGATGCGCCGCGCAGGAACAGCAGCAGCACGCTCGCGCCACCGACGTCATAGGCGAAAAGGGTCTTGGTCTTGAGCAGGGGTGCGAGGCCGAGCTTCGCTTCGTAGAAGTCGCGGGCGCGGTCGAGATCGTCGACATAGAGGGCAGTCTCGACGATGCGGTTCAGGCGGGGCACGTTTTTCTCCGTGTTTCTTTGCCGGCGGTGCTGGCTTGCCGCGTTGCAAGCCTCTAGACTGATCTATGCATCCCGAAGCGGCGGACCAACCTGTCTGCCACGTCGTGGAGATTCAGCTCGATCCGCCGCTTCCCCCTTGCCCGGCCTGGGGGAACATGCTGTTCGAGCATGTAATTCTTGACCCTGGGCGGCCTCGCCGCCATGGTCGCGCCGATTTTGGATTATCTGCAAGGTCCTGATTGAAATGGCCCAGACGACGTTCGACCTCGCCGACCTCAAGCGCCGCATGGCCGGCGCGGTGCAGTCCTTCAAGGGCGACCTCGCCTCGCTGCGCTCCGGCCGCGCCTCGGCCAACATGCTGGACCCGATCCAGGTCGAGGCCTATGGCGCCCGCACGCCGCTCAGCCAGCTTGCTACCGTGAGCGTGCCGGAGCCGCGCCTGCTCAGCGTCCAGGTCTGGGATCGCAGCATGGTAAACGCCGTCGACAAGGCGATCCGCGAATCCGATCTCGGCCTCAATCCCCAGACCGAGGGCCAGGTGCTGCGCATCCGCATCCCCGAGCTGAACGAGCAGCGCCGCAAGGAGATGGTCAAGGTCGCGCATAAATATGCCGAGGAGGCCAAGGTCTCGGTGCGCCATGTCCGTCGCGACGGCATCGACGTCGTCAAGAAGCTCGAGAAGGACGGCGACATGACCAAGGACGATGCCGCGCGCAATTCCGATCTGGTTCAGAAGGCGACCGACCAGCACATCGCGGAGATCGACCAGGCGCTCGCGGCGAAGGAAAAGGAAATCCTGCACGTCTGATCCCAGCGCGGGATCGGTCCTGCGCCCTTCCGGTCGAGCGAGGCTCATCCGCATGTCATCCGGTCAGAGCGAGGCAGATGTGCCCAACCCGGCCCATGTCGCCATCATCATGGACGGCAACGGCCGCTGGGCGCAGATGCGCGGCCTGCCGCGGCAGGAAGGTCATCGCCGTGGGCTGGAGGCCTTGCGCCGCACCGTTCGCAATGCCAGCGATCTCGGGCTTTCGGTTCTGACCCTCTACAGCTTCTCGACCGAGAACTGGCGCCGCCCCTATGCGGAAGTCACCTTCCTCATGGGGCTGCTCAAGCATTTCGTCGAAAAGGATCTGGCCGAGCTGTCGGCGGCCAATGTCAGGGTCCGCATCATCGGCAATCGCGAGAACCTTGCCGCCGACCTGCGCCGCCTCGTCGAACATGCCGAGGCCAGCACCCACGCCAATACCGGCCTCGTGCTGGTGATTGCCTTCAACTACGGCTCGCGGGACGAGATCGTGCGCGCGGCGCAGCGCCTTGCCGCCGATGCGGTGGCGGGGCGCATCGACCCGGCCGCCATCGACGAAGCTGCGATCGCCGGCCGTCTCGATACCCACGACCTGCCTGATCCCGAGCTGGTGATCCGCACCTCGGGCGAGACGCGCATCTCCAATTTCCTGCTGTGGCAAGCTGCCTATGCCGAGTTCGTCTTCGTGCCGGTGATGTGGCCGGATTTCGATCGCGCCGTCTTCGAAGATGCTCTGGCGCAATATCGGCAGCGCGAGCGCCGCTTCGGCGGCGTGTCCACTCCCGCTGACCGCAGCGTGGGCGTCGCGTGAATGAACCCGTCCCAACTGCGCCGCGACCGGGCCCGGGCGAGCTGAAGCTCCGGGTCGTCTCGGCACTCGTCCTCGCCGCGCTGATCCTGCTCGCGACGATCTGGGGTGGCTGGCCCTTCCGCCTGATCTGGATTCTGGTGGCCGGCATCGTGGCCTATGAATGGCTCGCCATCGTCAGCCGGGCCAACGCGATTCCGGCCGGCATCGGGGTGGTCGTCGCAGGCGTGGCCCTGACCTTCTCCCCGGCGAGCCCGGCCGCGCTGGCCGGCACGGCGGCCGCGGCGGCGCTGCTGGGCGCGCTGGCCACCCCTTTCGTGCGCTCTCGCCTCGCGCTTGAACTCTGCGGCGTCGGCTACGCCTTGGCTTTTGCGCTGGTAACGCCGGCCATGCGCGATCTGCCGGGCATCGGGCTGGTTCTCATCCTCTGGAGCTTTGCGGTGGTCTGGTTCACGGACATCGCCGCTTATTTCACGGGTCGCAGCCTCGGCGGCCCCAAGCTGATGCCGAGCGTCAGCCCGAAGAAGACGTGGTCCGGCGCGATCGGCGGTGCCCTGGCCGGGACGGTTGGCGGCTATCTGGTCTGGCGGCTGTCGCCGGCGTTCGAAGGGCTGACCGCGGCCGGTCCTGTCATTGCCGCATCGCTGGCCGGATCGATTGTCAGCCAGGCCGGCGATCTGTTCGAATCCGCGCTGAAGCGCCGCTTCGACACCAAGGATTCAAGCAAGCTGATCCCGGGGCATGGCGGCTTTCTGGACCGGCTCGATGGCTACTGGGCCGTTCTCGTCCTGGCCGGGCTTGCGCTTTTCGCGATCCATCTCAACATCTGAGCCGATGCCGCTTCGTATTGTGACCCTTCTCGGAGCCACCGGCTCCGTCGGACGTTCGGTCCGCGACATCGTCGCGGAAAACCCGGAACGGCTGGCGATCCGAACGGTTGTCGGCGGACAGGATGCGGCGGCGCTCGCGCAAGTCGCGATCGAAACGCGAGCGTCCTTCGCCGCCTTGGCGGACGAGGCCGGCGGTCAGGCATTGCGGGAGGCGCTGGCGGGTACCGGTATCGCGAGCGGGGCAGGGCGGACGGCCGTGCTGGAGGCCGTGGCACGCTCCGCCGATATCGTCGTCAGCGCGATTTCAGGCGCTGCGGGGCTGGAGGCGACTTTTGCCGCTCTCCTGCCCGGCCGAACGATCGCCCTCGCCAACAAGGAGAGTCTGGTTTGTGCCGGCGAGGCGGTCATGGCCCGGGCCGCGCAGGTCGGTGCGCGGCTGCTGCCGCTCGATTCCGAGCATAACGCGCTGTTCCAGGTTCTGGGGGCCGAGCCACTCTGCGCCGTCCGCAGCATGACACTGACTGCGTCCGGCGGTCCTTTCCGGACCTGGAGCGCGGAGCGTATCGCCGTGGCCGGACCGGAGGAGGCGCTGAAGCATCCGAACTATGCGATGGGTGCCAAGATCACCGTCGATTCGGCGAGCATGATGAACAAGGGGCTCGAGCTGATCGAGGCCCGCTTCCTGTTCGGGCTGGAAGCGGATCAGCTCGACGTGCTCGTCCATCCCCAGCAGATCGTCCACGGGCTGGTCACTTTCCGGGACGGTTCGGTGAGTGCGGGCATGGCCCTGCCGGACATGCGGGTTGCTGCGGCCCATTGTCTCGGCATCGATGGCCGCCTCGATGCGCCGCCGACGCGGTTCCTCGATTTGGCGGCTGCGGCGCCGCTGAGTTTCGAGAGACCGGATCTCGACCGGTTTCCGGCGCTCGGCCTTGCGATAGCCGCGTTGCGCGAAGGGGGCGCCATGCCCGCCGTGCTCAACGCCGCAAATGAAGTGGCCGTTGCGGCGTTTCTGGCCGGACGGCTGCGCTTTGCGGGAATTCCGGCGCTTGTCGAGGCGGTCTGCGCTGCCATGTCTGCGGCAGGAGAAGCCCCACGCGATGTCGCGGCCGCGCTGGCCGTTGACCAAGATTCCAGACGCCGAGCCGCCTCGCTCTTGTCGCAAGCGCCGTTCACTGCCACCTAAGGACGAGGAACGGGAGAGTTCGATGGAATTTGCGGCGTCACTCTGGAATGCCGGGCATTTTGCGCTCGGCTATCTGCTGCCGTTCCTGTTCGTTCTCACGCTCGTCGTCTTCGTTCACGAACTCGGGCATTTTCTCGTCGGCCGCTGGTGCGGCGTCGACGTGCACACTTTCTCGATCGGCTTCGGCCGGGAGCTGTTCGGTTTTAATGACCGACATGGCACGCGCTGGCGCTTCGCGCTCATCCCACTTGGCGGATATGTGAAATTCTCGGGCGATGCGGATGCGGCGAGCGCCCCCGATGACGCGGCTGTCCGGCGAATGACGCCGGAGGAGCGCGCCCGTTCGCTTCCGGCGCAGTCGATAGCTGAACGCGCGGCCATCGTCGCCGCCGGCCCGATCGCCAATTTCCTGCTGGCGATTCTCATCTTCGCGGGCACGACCTTCTTGTTCGGCAAGCAGGTGCTGATCCCGCGCGTCGATGCCGTCGTGGCCGGGAGCGCTGCGGAAACCGCCGGGCTCAAGGCTGGCGACATCGTCATTGCGATCGACGGGCACAAGATCGACAGCTTCTCCGAGATGCAGCGCATCATCTCGACCAGGCCGGAGGAGCGCCTGACCGTCACCGTGGATCGCAGCGGCCGCGCGCTGGATCTGCCGGTCACGCCGGCGCTCTCGGAGCAGAAGACGCCGGTCGGGACGCAGCGCATCGGCGTCATCGGCGTCAGGGCCTCGCCGAAGCCCGAGGACTGGACGACCCAGCGCTTCGGCGCGATCGATTCCTTGCGGACGGGCGTCACCGAGACCTGGTTCGTCGTCACCCGCACCTACGACTATATCGCGAAGCTGGTGAGCGGGCGCGAATCCACCGACCAGCTCTCCGGGCCGATTCGGATCGCCCAGGTTTCCGGCCTCGTTGCTTCCAGTGGCGGCTTGCTCGGGCTGATCAATCTCGCGGCAATCCTGTCCGTTTCGATCGGGCTGATGAATCTCCTCCCGGTGCCGATGCTCGATGGCGGCCACCTCATGTTTTACCTCTATGAGGCGCTGCGCGGCCGTCCGCTGAGCCCGCGGGCGCAGGAAATCGGCTTCCGGCTGGGGCTTGCCCTGGTGCTCATGCTGATGCTGTTCGTGACCTGGAACGACATCGTCCACGTGCGTGGAATGCTCTGAAATCCAGCTGGCGCGGCACTTTCGGGCAAAATCGCGGCAGGCCGCGTGGCCTCTCCGCAACGAGGTCGTTAAAAATCTTTTGTTAACGATGATCCCGGTTTGCACCCTGCTGGAAACTTTGTAGAAGCGATTGAACCGCAATGTCCCCGTGCTGCCGTCGTCTGACGGCGGTCCCCGCTTGGGGGTGGTGACCAGAGATATGGAATAGGCGACCCGATGACGTCGACCCAACAGAGCCGGCCGACCAAACTGCGGCTCTCTCGATCGATCGGACTTTCGGCTTTGATGCTGGCCGTGAGTGGTGGTGTGGCGTTCGCGCAGGCTGTTGTCGTTCACGGCAACCGGCGCGTCGATGCGGAGACCATCCGCTCCTATGCGGCCGGGCGCGAGAATCCTCAGGAGATTCGCGAGAGCCTTCTCGCCACGGGCCTGTTCAGCAATGTCCAGGTCACACGCCGCGGCTCGCAGACCGTCGTGACGGTCCAGGAGCAGAACGGCACGGTCAACCGCGTCGCTTTCGAGGGTAACCGTCGCCTGAAGAGCGATCAGCTCGCGCCGTTGGTGCAGTCGCGCGCCGGTGGTCCGCTCAGCCAGGCACTCATCGATTCCGACATCCAGCGCCTGCGCGAGGCCTATCGCCGCGCCGGCTATGGCCTCTCCTCGGTCACCGGCCGCATCGCACCGTTGCCGAATGGCCGCCAGGACGTGGTCTTCACCATCAACGAGAGCGGCAAGACCGGCATCAAGTCGATCAATTTCACTGGCAACGAGGCTTACTCGGCGAGCCGGCTGCGCGGCTTGATGAGCTCGACCGAGTCGAACTTCCTGAGCTGGATCAAGACCTCCGACGTTTACGATCCGGACCGGATCAGCTCCGACCTCGATCTCATCCGGCGGTTCTACCTGAAGAACGGCTTTGCCGATTTCCAGGTCGTCAATAACACCGCTCGCTTCGACGACGCGGCCGGCGGTTGGGTCGTCGACATCCAGATCGAGGAAGGTCCGCAATACAAGGTCGGCAACGTCGCCGTCGATTCCGCGTTGCGCGATGTCGATCAGGCGGCGCTTCAGCGCTATGTCGCGACGTCGGCGGGCGATACCTACAACGCCGAAGCGGTGGAGAAGTCGCTGGTTGCGCTGACGACCGAGGTTGCGCGTCGCGGCCATGCCTTCGCCCAGGTTCGTCCGCGCGGCGATCGCGATGCGTCCGGCCGTACGATCGGCATCACCTATGTCGTCGACGAAGGTCCGCGGGTCTATGTCGAGCGCATCAATGTGCGCGGCAACACCCGTACCCGCGACTATGTGGTTCGCCGCGAGCTCGATCTCGGCGAGGGCGATGCCTACAACAAGGTGATGATCGACCGCGCCGAGCGCCGTCTCAACAATCTCGGCTTCTTCAACAAGGTCCGGATCACCAACGAGCCCGGCTCGGCGCCGGATCGCGTCATCCTCAATATCGACGTCGAGGACAAGGCGACCGGTTCGTTCTCCATCGCCGGTGGCTATTCGACCTCGGACGGTGTCATCGGCGAAGTCTCGCTGTCGGAGTCGAACTTCCTCGGTCGCGGTCAGTTCGTCCGCATCGCGGGCACGCTCGGCCAACGCACGCAGGGCATCGATTTCTCGTTCACCGAGCCCTATTTCCTGGGCTATCGCGTGGCGGCCGGTATCGACCTGTTCTCGAAGTACAACGACAACTACAACACCGGCCGTTTCGAGAGCCGTGTGAATGGCGGTCAGCTGCGCTTCACCTTCCCGATCACGGAAGAGTTCTCGATCACGCCGCGCTACTCGCTCTACCAGACCAACATCACCATTCCGAACGACGTCAATCGTCCCTATAACGATTGTACCTATCCGATCCCCGGCATTACGCCGACGGGCGGCCCCACCGATATCTACAACTGCGTGACCAACGGCGAAGCGACGGTGGCGGTCAAGGAAGCGCAGGGCGACACCCTGA
The DNA here is from genome assembly GCF_056395345.1 of Allobosea sp. 10L422. Classification (NCBI taxonomy): domain Bacteria; kingdom Pseudomonadati; phylum Pseudomonadota; class Alphaproteobacteria; order Hyphomicrobiales; family Alloboseaceae; genus Allobosea; species Allobosea sp. 10L422. The sequence continues at coordinate 635,110 of NZ_JBFTJI010000001.1, read as the reverse complement.
CTTCACTCGTCGGCCTGAACTTCAACTACAATTCGCTCGACAGCGTGCAGAGCCCGCGCAACGGCTTCATCGCGGAGCTGAAGCCGGAATTCGCCGGCCTCGGTGGCGACTCCAAGTTCCTCCGCGTCGCGGCCGACGCGCGCTACTACCGCGAGATCTTCGACGACGTCGTCGGCTTCGTCCGCGTACAGGGCGGTCACGTTCAGGCGACCAGCGGCAACCTGCGCATGGTCGACCACTACTTCCTCGGACCGACACTGGTTCGCGGTTTCGCGCCGTCCGGCATCGGGCCGCGCGACGTGCTGAACGACCCGACCGCGAACGCCGTGGGTGGCACCACCTATTTCGGCGGCACCGTCGAGGTGCAGTTCCCGATCTGGGGCCTGCCGCGGGATATCGGTCTGCGGGGCGCAGTCTTCGCCGACGCCGGCACGCTGTTCAATTACGACGGCGGTTCGAAGTCGGTCATCTTCAACTGCCCGGCTGGTTCGGAGGCGCGTCAGTTCAACGTCGTCACCGGCGGCGCGCAGAGCAACGTCGCTTGTATTCGCGACAAGAACATCCTGCGTTCGTCGGTCGGCGTCAGCTTGCTCTGGCAGTCGCCGCTCGGTCCGATCCGGTTCGATTACGCCTATGCTCTGACCAAGGACGACGGTCAGTACGGCGTCAACCCGACCACCGGTCTGGCCGGAAAATACGGCGGCGACCGTCTCCAGGCCTTCCGCTTCTCGGGCGGCACCCGCTTCTGACGCGGCGGGGCCACGCGCCCCGCTCCGGACCCAGTCATGGCAGATCCCATTTTCTTTCCTTTCGCGACCTCGCTCGATTTCGGCGAGGTCGCAAGCATTTCGGGTTCGCAATTGCCCGCAGGCGCCGACGCGGCGCGTCGCGTCGAGGGGGCGGCGGCCCTGGAAATGGCCGGCCCGGCCGACGTCGCCTATATGGACAATCCCAAATACACCGAGGCGCTGGCCGCGACGAAAGCGGGCCTGTGCCTGGTTTCGCCGCGCTTCGCCGACCGCGTTCCTGCGGGCACGGTCGCGCTGGTCTCGCCTGCGCCGTATCACGCCTTCGCCAAGGTTCTGGCGCGATGCTTTCCCTCGGCGCTGCGGCCTGAATCCGTGTTCGCTTCCCAAGGCGTGGCGCCTGGCGCCATCGTTCATGCCACTGCGGTTATCGAGCCCGGCGTGACGGTCGACCCGGGGGCCGTCATCGGCCCCGGCGCGGAAGTCGGGGCAGGCACCGTCGTTGCATCGCATGCGGTGATCGGTCCGCAGGTCCGGATTGGGCGCAATTGCTCGATCGGGGCAGGGAGCACGATCCAATCGGCACTGATCGGCAACCGCGTCATCATCCATCCGGGCGCCCGCATCGGGCAGGATGGCTTCGGTTTCGCCATGAGCCCGAAAGGGCACATGAAGGTGCCGCAGGTCGGTCGCGTCATCATCCAGGATGACGTCGAGATCGGCGCAAACAGCTGCATCGACCGTGGCGCCAGCCGCGACACGGTGATCGGCGAGGGTACGAAGATCGATAACCTCGTCCAGATCGGCCACAACTGCGTCATCGGCCGCCACTGCGTGATCTGTGCTCAGACCGGCCTCGCCGGCTCCTCGACCCTCGAGGATTTTGTCGTGCTTGGCGGGCAGGTCGGCCTGGCAGGGCATCTCACGATCGGGGCCGGTGCCCAGATCGCCGCTCAGAGCGGGGTCGCCGGCGACGTTCCGCGTGGCTCGCGATATGGCGGCTATCCGGCCCAGCCGGCGCTGGCATGGGCGCGGGAGAGCGCCTTGCTCAAGACGCTGGTTGCGAAGCGCGGCCGGAAATCAGACTCGCCCGCGGACTGAAGCGGGCCTGCCGGAAAGCGAGAACACGCTGCGGGCCCTTTCTGTCGCAGTGCCGACAGATTTAGGTTGCCGAAGCTGCCCTGTTTCCGGCAAACGGGCGGAACGCTTTGGAATTGCTGCCGATTGCGGAAGCGGTTTTCGCAGTGGACCATGTGAAGAGAATGCGAGCCGCCGCTCAGGGACGGGGCCCAGGAGAAGACAGACGATGAGCGAGGCGACGACGACGCTGGGTGTGATCGACATCCAGAAGATCATGGCCAGCATCCCCCACCGCTATCCATTCCTGCTGGTCGACCGCGTTGTCGAGATCAACGGCGACGAATCCGGCGTGGGGATCAAGAACGTCACCGTCAACGAACCGCAGTTCACCGGCCATTTCCCGGAGCGCCCGGTTTTTCCGGGCGTGCTGATGATCGAGGCGATGGCGCAGACCGCCGGCGTGCTGGTTGTCAATGCACGGGCTGCGGGTGAGCAGGAGGTCAAGACGGTTCTGTTCACGACGATCGACAAGGCCAAATTCCGCAAGCCGGTCATCCCGGGCGATACGCTGCGCTTCCATCTCACGAAGCTCGCCCGCAAGCGCAACATCTGGTTCTATCGCGGCGAGGCGCGGGTGGAAGGGGTGCTCGTGGCCGAGGCCGAAATTTCGGCGATGGTCGTTTGAGGCCACGGTGTTGCGAGATCAGGACCAGCTCCCGATGAGCCCCTCCATCCATCCGATGTCGGTGATCGATCCCAAGGCGCAGCTCGGCGCGGGGGTCACGATCGGCCCATTCTGCACTGTCGGTCCCGATGTCGTGCTGGGAGAGGGCGTCGAGCTCGTCAGCCATGTGGTCGTCGCCGGTCGGACCACGATCGGCCCGCGCACCAAGATCTATCCCTTCGCCTCGATCGGCCACCCGCCGCAGGATGTGAAGTACCGGGGTGAACCCTCGACGCTCACCATCGGCGCGGATTGCCAGATCCGCGAGGGTGTTACGATGAATCCGGGCACGGAAGGCGGTGGGATGGTGACCTCCGTCGGCGACCGCTGCTTCTTTCTCGCCAACTCGCATGTCGGCCATGACAGCCGTCTCGGCAGCAACGTCATCTTCTCGAACAACGTGATGTGCGCCGGTCATGTCACGATCGGCAACTTCGTCATCGTCGGCGGCGGCGCCGGCTTGCAGCAATTCATCCGTATCGGCGACCATGCCTTCATCGGCGGCGGCGCCGGGGTGTTGAGCGATGTCATTCCCTTCGGCACCATACGCGACAACCCCGCCCATCTCGTCGGGTTGAACCTCATCGGCCTCAAGCGCCGCGGCTTCACGCGCGAGCAGATCCACGAGCTGCGCCGCGCCTACCGCCTGCTCTTCGCCGATGAAGGGACGTTGACCGAGCGGGTCGAGGATGTCGCGGCCGAGTTCGCTTCGCATCCGCTGGTCCACGAGATCCTGGATTTCATCAGGGAAGGTGGCGACAAGGCGCTCTGCATGCCGCACGACGTCGCTCCGACGGAGCGGTGAGCGCCGCGGGAATCGCGCGCGGCCCGCTCGTGCTGATCGCGGGAGCAGGCGAGTACCCGCTCCGATTGGCTCGAAATCTCGCCGACCATGGCGAGCGCCCCTTCGTCGCGGCACTCGAGGGCGCAGCCGACCCTGCTGCTTTCGGCGATGCCGATGTGCAGAGTTACCGTCTCGGCCAGCTCGGCAGCCTGCTCGGGGAGCTGCGCCGCCGCAGCATCGCCGATATCGTCATGCTGGGCAGCCTGCCGCGGCCCAGCTTCGGGGCGCTGCGGCCCGAAGCCTCGACCTTGAAATATCTGCCTTACTTCGCTCGCGCCTTCCAGGGCGGCGACGACCATCTCTTGCGTGGTGTCGTCCGCTTCTTCGAGGAGCAGGGCTTCCGCGTCCACGGCCCGGCGGATATCGCGCCGGAGCTCACCGCGCCTCGGGGGCCGCTCGGCCGCAAGCAGGCGGGGGCAGGACAGAAAGCCGTGCTCGATCGCGGGTTTTCGCTGCTGGCGGCGCTGTCGCCATTCGATGTCGGGCAGGCGGCTGTCATCGCCGACCACCGGGTCATCGCGATCGAAGCTGCCGAGGGTACCGACGCCATGATCAAGCGCGTGGCGGATCTCGTCGCGCGGGGACGCCTCAAGATCGGCAAGGGCGATGGCGTTCTCGTGAAGGCCCCAAAGATGGGGCAGGATCTGCGCGTCGACATGCCGGCTATTGGCCCGGACACTCTGCGCAACATCGCCGAGGCTGGCCTGTCGGGCATCGGCCTCAAGGCGGGCGCGGTGCTGGTCGGCGACCGCGCGGCGCTTGGACGGCAGGCGGACCAACTTGGCTTGTTCATCGAGGGCGTCGCCTGATGCGACCCTTCAAGCTCGCCATCATCGCGGGCGAGGCCTCTGGCGACGCGCTCGCCCTGCGCTTTCTTGCAGCCCTGCGCGAGCGATTGGGTGATCGCCCCATAGAGCTGCGCGGTGTCGGCGATCACGGACTGCCGCAAGCGGGGCTGCTCCCGTTCTTTCCGCAAGCCGATATCGCGGTGATGGGCTTCGGCCCGGTGATCGCGCGCCTGCCGCTTCTGCTGCGACGGATGGAGGATGCGGCACGCGGGATTGCCGATTTTCAGCCCGATCTGCTGCTGACCATCGACAGCCCGGATTTTTGCCTGCGGGTGGCGAAGAAGGTGCGGGCGCGAGCGCCCCATATCCCGATCGCGCACTGGGTTTGCCCAAGCGTCTGGGCCTGGCGCTCCGGCCGGGCACGCCGCATGGCGCCGCATGTCGACCGCATTCTGGCGCTGCTGCCTTTCGAACCGGCTGCTCTCGCGCGGCTGCGCGGTCCTGAGACGATCTATGTCGGCCATCCGTTGATGGAACGCCTCGGCGAGTTCAGGCCGGGCCCGGCCGAGCAAGCTGTCCGGGACGATGCGGCGCGGCCGCTGGTGCTGGTCTTGCCCGGCAGCCGGCGCTCCGAAATCCATCATTTGATGCCGGTTTTTGGCGAGGCGGTCGCACGGGTGGCGGCGGCTGTTCCGGGCGCGCGCTTTGTTCTGCCGGCCGTCGCCCGGCTCCAGCCGATGATCGCTGAGGCCGCGGCGCGTTGGTCGGTCACGCCGGAGATCGTCGGCGGCGAGGCGGCCAAGCTCGCCGCTTTCCGCGGGGCCCGCGCGGCCCTGGCCGCCTCCGGCACCGTGACGCTCGAATTGGCCTTGTCGGGCGTGCCGACGGTTGCCGCCTATCGCGGGGCAGGCTGGGAGGCAGTGCTGGCCCGGCGGCTCATCAAGCTGCCGAGCGTGATTCTGCCGAACCTGATTCTGGGCCGGAACGTCGTTCCGGAGTTCATCCAGGATGATGCGACGGCGGAGGCCCTGGGCCGGCATTTGCTGGCGGCGCTCGCCGAGGGGCCTGATCGGCTGGTGCAGCTCGACGGCTTCGCCGAGGTCGAGACCATCATGCGCTCGGCGGGGCCCAGTCCGGCCGCCAACGCCGTCGACGCGGCGTTGGCCTTGGTCACCTCGCAGGCTCGCCGCGAGGCTTGAGTTTGTAAGCCGGCTTATTCGACGACTGCGCCGGACGCCTTGGCGATCGGCGCCCATTTGGCGAGTTCGGTCCTGACGTGCTCGCCGAGCTGCTCGGGCGTCGAGCCGGCGATATCGGCGCTGACGTCGTTGAGTTTTTTCTTCACGCCCTCGTCCTTGAGCGCCAGGTTGGCGGCCTGGTTGATCTTCTCGACGACAGGGTGGGGCATGTTGGCCGGGCCGAACAGCGCGCTCCAGGTATAGGTCTCATAGCCCGGCAGGCCTCTCTCGGCGATGGCCGGCACATCCGGGAAGGACGCGACGCGCTCCTTCGCGGATGAAGCCGGCCTAGGGGAGGTTGTCGAACATGATCGGCACCGCGCCAGCGACGACGTCGTTCAGCGCCGGGCCGGCGCCGCGATAGGGCACATGGTTCATCTGGACGCCGCCGAGCGATTTGAACAGCTCGCCGGAGAGATGCAGCGGCGTGCCGACATCGGAGGAGGCACAAGAATACTGGCCCGGGTTGTCCTTCAGCACCTTCCCAGACGCGCTAGCGGATCATCCACATGGCTTTGATCAATCTTCCGAAACAATAAGGGCGCGGTGGAGACCACCGCGCCCTTGCTGGCGTTCGTGCTGCGCTGGGATCAGCGGCGGCCGATCGGCGTATAGTCGCGCTGCGGCGAGCCGGTGTAGAGCTGGCGCGGGCGGCCGATCTTCTGGGAGGGATCCTCGATCATCTCCTTCCACTGCGCGATCCAGCCGACCGTGCGGGCGACGGCGAAGAGCACGGTGAACATCGACGTCGGGAAGCCCATCGCCTTCAGCGTGATGCCCGAATAGAAGTCGATATTCGGGTAGAGCTTCTTCTCGATGAAGTACTCGTCGTGCAGCGCGATGCGCTCCAGCTCGACAGCGACGTCCAGCAGCGGGTCGTCCTTGATGCCGAGTTCGTTCAGCACTTCATGCGTGGTCTTCTGCATGATCTTGGCGCGCGGGTCGTAGTTCTTGTAGACCCGGTGACCGAAGCCCATCAGGCGGAACGGATCGTTCTTGTCCTTGGCCTTGGCGATGTATTTCGGGATGTTGTCGACGGTCCCGATCTCCTCAAGCATCTTGAGCGCCGCCTCGTTGGCGCCGCCATGGGCGGGCCCCCACAGGCAGGCCGTGCCGGCCGCGATGCAGGCGAAGGGGTTGGCGCCCGACGAGCCGGCCAGGCGCACGGTCGAGGTCGAGGCGTTCTGCTCGTGGTCGGCGTGCAGGATGAAGATGCGGTCGAGCGCGCGCGACAGCACCGGGTTGACCTTGTACTCCTCGGCCGGGACCGCGAAGCACATGCGCAGGAAGTTCGAGGTGTAGTCCAGCGAGTTCAGCGGATAAACGAAGGGCTGGCCGACGGTGTATTTGAACGCCATCGCCGCCAGCGTCGGCACCTTCGCGATCATGCGCATCGAGGCGATCATGCGCTGATGCGGGTCCGAGATGTCGGTGGAGTCGTGATAGAAGGCGGACATCGCGCCGATCGAGCCGACCATGACGGCCATCGGGTGCGCGTCGCGGCGGAAGCCCTGGAAGAAGCGGGCCATCTGCTCATGCACCATGGTGTGGCGCGTGACGCGATAGTCGAAATCCGCTTTCTGCGCGGCGGTCGGCAGTTCCCCGTAGAGCAGGAGATAGCAGGTCTCGAGGAAGTCGCCATGCTCGGCGAGTTGCTCGATCGGGTAGCCGCGATAGAGCAGGACGCCCTGGTCGCCGTCGATATAGGTGATCTGCGACTCGCAGCTCGCGGTCGAGGTGAAGCCGGGGTCGTAGGTGAACATGCCCGTCTGGGCATAGAGCTTGCCGATGTCGATGACGGCAGGGCCGACCGACCCTTGCTTGATCGCCATGTCGACGGTCTTGTCGCCGACCTGGAGCTGGCTCGTGTTTCCGCTCATCGATACCGATCCTTTCAAGGCTCGCTGCTGTTCAGCCCCTGTTTCGCCTGTCCGCCGGCACTTCCGCGCCAGCCTTTTCCCATCCGCGGCCCGCGATGTGACGGGCTGATGTCGGGAGGGGAGGTGGAAGGAGACCCATGTGACTGATTTACAAGCAATATTCGTGCCCCGCCGCGGGGTGGCCGCGCAACGCACTTGCGCGTCACTAGACCATTTGCCCAGTGCATTCAACCAAGCCTAAAGGCGATTGGAACCGCGTCCGGATCATATCTGCGCGAGCAGCGACAGCGCCGCCATCGCGAGGCGGCATGCGCGAGCATGAAAGCTGAAAGTGGGGCACCGCTCGGCAGCGGCGACGCCCCATTGACGACAGCTCAGGCCTGGTCGGCGAGCCGCGCCAGCGTCTCGTCACGGCCGAGCACGGCCATCACGTCGAACAGGCCGGGCGACATGGCGCGGCCGGTCAGCGCGGCGCGCAGCGGCTGCGCCGCCTGGCCGAGCTTGATGCCGGTCTCCTCGACATAGGCCCGCACGGCCGCTTCGAGCGGAGCCGGCGACCAGTCGCTGACCGCGGCGAGCTTCTCCGCGATCTGCGGCAGGCGCTGGCGCGCGGCTTCGTCGAGCAGGCTCTTGGCCTTGTCGTCAAGCTGCAGCGGGCGTGGGGCATAGAGATAGAAGGCGCTGTCGAGCAGCTCGACCAGCGTCTTGGCGCGCTCCTTGAGGCCGGGCATCGCTGCGAGGAAACGCGCTTCGAGCTCGGGCGACAGCGTTGGGCCGAGCCCGCGGGCAGGGCCGATCTCCGGCAGGATGACCTTGAGCGCGTCGAGCAGTTCCTGGTCGCTCGACTGGCGCATATAGAGCCCGTTGAGGTTCTCGAGCTTGGCATAGTCGAAGCGGGCTGGCGAACGGCCGATCGAGGAGAGATTGAAGGCGTCGATCATCTCCTGCGTGGAGAAGACTTCCTGGTCGCCATGGCTCCAGCCCAACCGCACGAGATAGTTGCGCAGTGCCGCCGGCAGATAGCCCATCGAGCGATAGGCATCGATGCCGAGCGCGCCGTGGCGCTTCGAGAGCTTGGCGCCGTCGGGACCGTGGATCAGCGGGATATGCGACATGCTCGGCACGTCCCAGCCGAGCGCATCGTAGATCTGCGTCTGGCGGGCGGCATTGGTGAGATGGTCGTCGCCGCGGATGACATGGGTCACGCCCATGTCATGGTCGTCGACCACGACGGCGAGCATATAGGTCGGCGTGCCGTCCGAGCGCAGCAGCACGAGGTCATCGAGATTCTCGTTCTGCCAGACGACGCGGCCCTGGACCTCGTCATTGACTACGGTCTCGCCGGTCTGCGGCGCCTTGAGGCGGATCACCGGCTTCACGCCTTCCGGCGCGGTCGACGGATCGCGATCACGCCAGCGCCCGTCATAGCGCAGCGGCTTGCCCTCGGCGCGCGCCTTCTCGCGCATCTCCTCGAGCTCGGCCGGGCTGGCATAGCAGTAATAGGCCCTGCCGGCGGCGAGCATCTGCTCGGCGACCTCCCGGTGGCGCGCCGCACGCTGGAACTGATAGACGGTCTGGCCGTCCCAATCGAGGCCGAGCCATTCCAGCCCGTCGAGAATCGCGGCGATGGCTGCGTCGGTCGAGCGTTCGCGGTCGGTGTCCTCGATGCGCAGCAGCATCTTGCCGCCTTGCCGGCGGGCATAGAGCCAGTTGAACAGCGCCGTGCGGGCTCCGCCGATATGCAGGAAACCGGTGGGCGAGGGCGCAAAGCGCGTGACGACGGCATTGCTCATGGAAGGCAACTCCGGCCGGGCGGCACGAGCCGTCCGGGGCAAGACAGGGAAATGGCGCAGGTCATGACATGACAACCGGCGCGCGCCCTGTAACATGGCTTGGCCGGAAAGGTTAAGCGGTCAAATTGCTGCGCCGGCGGGGGAGGGGCGGAGAATGCAGCCGGGGCCGCCGGGGCAGGACATGCCGCGCGGCGCGCGAGCCGAGGCGTTGCCTTTGCGCCTGCTCGCGCCCTGGCTGATCTCCGTTCGCTTCAAAGCCTGGTTCAACCACTGGCAGGCCCGGCTCGGTCAGGCGCTCGAATTGGAGGCGGAGCGTCGCCGCCCGTTCCTATGGCTGCCTGTGGCGACGGGCGTCGGCATCCTGCTTTATTTCGCGGCAGATCGTGAGCCGGCTTTGTGGGCGCCTCTGACCGGCTTCGCGCTCAGCGCGATCTTCGCGTTCGCGCTGCGAACCCGTCGGTTCGCCTCGATGGCCTGTCTGGCGGCGGCCGCCGCCTTCGCGGGTTTTGCCGCCGGCGTCTGGCGGACGGCCGATATCGCCGCGCCGATGCTGGAGCGGCCGCGAATCGGCAAGGTGACGGGTTTCGTCGAGAGCGTGGAGGCACGCGACAACGGCGCCCGCATTGTCCTGCTGTTAACGGAATTCGCCGGAATGCCGGCCGCGGAGCGTCCAAGGCGCGTGCGCGTCAATATCCGCGCCGGCTCGGTCGCTCCGGGGGATCATATCGCGGCGACGGCGCGGCTCCTGCCTCCACCGGGGCCAGCTCGGGCGGGCGGCTACGATTTCGCGCGCGATGCCTTCTTCCGCGGCATCGGCGCAGTCGGCAGTATCGCAGGCAAGATCGCGTCGGCGCCCGCGCCGCACCCAATGCCGACGCGCCTTGCCGTCGATGTCACGATCGACCGGGCCCGCAACGCCTTGACCCGGCGCATCGCCGAAGTAGGCGGCGGGCAGGGCGGGGCGGTCGCTGCCGCCCTTGTCACGGGGAAGCGCGGCCTGATCACCGAGGCGACGAACAATGGCCTGCGTGCCGCCGGAATCTACCACATCGTCTCGATCTCAGGCCTGCACATGGTTCTCGCGGCCGGGACGATTTTCTGGCTGGTGCGCGCCCTACTGGCGCTCTCCCCGACTGCCGCGCTGCTCTGGCCGATCAAGAAGATCGCGGCCGTCGCGGCGATGCTCGGCGCGACCGCCTACTGTATCTTTTCAGGCAGTGACGTCGCGACCGAACGCTCGCTGATCATGACGCTGGTGATGCTCGGCGCGATCCTTGTCGATCGTGCTGCACTGAGCATGCGCAATCTCGCTCTTGCAGCCATGATCGTGCTGCTACGCGAGCCGGAGGCGCTGCTCGGACCGAGCTTCCAGATGTCATTCGGCGCGGTTGCGGCCCTGATCGCCTTTGCCGAACGCTGGGAGAGCCGAAAACGCACGGAGCCGCCCCCGAGCCTGCCATGGCCGCTCGGGCCGGTCTGGGCAGCGGCGCTCGGCATCGTCGTCACCACCTTGCTGGCGACGGCCGCAACAGCGCCCTTCGGGGCCTATCACTTCCAGACCTTCAACCCTTTCGGCCTGCTGGGCAACGCCATGGCACTGCCTTTCGTCTCGCTGTTCGTGATGCCTGCGGCGGTGTTCGGCGTGCTCGCCTATCCCTTCGGGCTGGACTGGCCTGCCTGGGCGCTGATGGGGCTGGCTTCGGATGTCGTGCTCAAGGTGGCGCATTGGGTCGCAAGCATCGACCATTCCACCGTGATGATCGCCGCCTTCAGCCCGGCCGTGCTGACCTGCTTCGTGCTGGCGTTGCTCTGGCTGACGCTGTGGACCACGGCCTGGCGCTGGCTGGCGGCGGTCCCCATCGTGCTCGGCGTCGCCATCGCCGGAAAGCCGGAGCGGCCGGAAATCCTGATCGAACGCGACGGCTCGGGGCTTGCTGTGCGGGGCCTCGATGGACGCCTTGCGGTCGCCGGCAAGCCCAGCCGCTTCGTGCTGCAGCAATGGCTGAGTGCCGACGGCGACAGCCGCTCGCCGGACGATCCGACGCTGCGCGCCGGCATCGCTTGCGATCAACTGGGTTGTGTTGCGCAAACGGCCGACAAGCGCATGATTTCCTACACGCGCGACCGGCTGGCGATCATCGAAGATTGCCTGCGGGCCGACCTCGTCGTCACCGCCATTCCCTGGAGCGGCGCCTGCAAGGCCCGGCTGATCGAGCGAATGGGACTGTCACGCGACGGCGCGACCTCGCTCTACCGCACGGCGTCGGGATGGAGCAGCCGCATCTCAGAGCCCAGCGCGGCCGATCGGCCGTGGAGCCGCCGACGCGAACCCCGTCTGGCGGCGCCCGCTGCAACGAGCATCAGCATTCCGCCAGCTTCCGCCGATGGCGAAGCCGAGGTCGAACGGCTTCAGTAACGCCGCATCAGATTGACGAGGCGGCCCTGAATCTTGACCCGGTCCGGCCCGAGCACACGCGTCTCATAGGCGGGATTGGCGGCTTCGAGCGCGATCGAGGAGCCGCGTTTGCGCAGCCGCTTGAGTGTGGCCTCCTCGTCGTCGATCAGTGCCACGACGATATCGCCGGTATTGGCCGAGTCCTGCTTGCGGATGATGACGGTGTCGCCGTCGAGGATGCCCGCTTCGACCATCGAGTCACCACGTACTTCGAGCGCGTAATGCTCGCCGGAGCCGAGCATGTCGGGCGGCAACGAGACGGTGTGGCTGCGGTTCTGAATGGCCGAAATCGGTGTGCCGGCGGCGATGCGGCCCATGACCGGGATCGCGATCGAAGAGCGGCTGTCCTCATCGGCGGTGGGGCGGGGTTTGCCGAGATTGGGCTGCGTGCCGAGCCCGCCCTGGACGACCGCAGGGCTGAAACGCGGCCGCTGCTGCGGCGTACCGAGTCCATCGGGCATCTTGATGACTTCGAGCGCACGCGCCCGGTTGGGCAGGCGGCGGATGAAGCCGCGCTCCTCCAGCGCCATGATCAGCCGGTGGATGCCGGATTTCGAGCGCAGATCGAGCGCGTCCTTCATCTCGTCGAAGGAGGGCGGCACCCCGCTCTCACGCAAGCGTTCCTGGATGAAGCGCAGGAGTTCGTGTTGCTTGCGTGTCAGCATGATCCCGCCGGCCCCGGAAAAGCGTAGATTCGAAACAAATCACGAACACCATAACTGTTCGCCTTGTGTTCCGCAACCCGGTCGCGCGAGAGCGCCCGTCTACCGCAGCGGCAGGATACGGCAGAGGTCGCCTATCTTGGCGGGCGCAGCATGGGCCGGGCGGATCGTCAGCGCCTGCGCCCGCGCCAATGTGCCGAGCATGGAGGAATCCTGCCGATCGAAAGGCGTTGCAACCCAACCATCGGGCGTCAGCGCCAGCTCCGAGCGCAGATAATCCTCACGCTCGTCATTGCCCGGCAGGTCGCTGCCGAGGCGGGCGGGGACGCTGCGGTCGCGATCGGCGCCGGCCATGCCGAGCAGGGCTTCGATCAGCGGCAGCACGAAGAGATGGCCGCAGACGATCGAGGAGACCGGGTTTCCGGGAAGCCCGACCACGACCATCCGGCCGAGCCGACCGGTCATCATCGGCTTGCCCGGCCGCATGGCAATCTTCCAGAAGCCAAGAGACATCCCGGCGCGGGTCAGCGCCTCCTGCACGAGGTCGTGTGCGCCCACCGAGGCGCCGCCCAGCGTGATTAGCACGTCGGCATCGGCAGCCCGCGCCATGCCGATCTTGTTGGCGAGATCGGCATGGTCGTCGCGGGCGATGCCGAGATCGAGCACGGTGCCACCGGCCTTTTCGACCAGCGCGGCGAGCGCGAAGGAGTTCGAGGCGACGATCTGGTCGCGCCCCACAGGCTCGCCCGGCGCCACCAGCTCGTCGCCGGTCGCCAGGATCGCGACGCGCGGCTTGCGCCGGACCGGCAGCGAGGGATGGCCCATCGCGGCGGCGAGCCCGAGTGCGGCGCTGTCGAGCACGCGTCCGGCCGACAGCAGGGCGTCGCCTTCGCGGAAATCGAGCCCCGCCCGGCGCAGGAACTTGCCTTTGGCGGGGGGCACCCGCACGCGGATCGTGGGGCTGCCGACGCCGTCGGCGTCCTCCTGGATCAGGATGGTGTCGGCACCATCAGGCATCGGCGCGCCGGTAAAGATCCGTACGGCTTCGCCCGGCCCGACCGTACCGTCAAAGGCCCGCCCGGCGGCGGACTCCCCGATCACGGCGAGTGTGGCATCTTCGGCCATCTCGTCGGCACGCACGGCGTAGCCATCCATGGCGGAGTTGGCGAAGGGCGGCTGGGTTCTGAGCGCCTTCAGATCGGCTGCGAGCACCCGCCATGCGCATTGCGCGAGCGGGAGGGTCTCCGCTCCGGTCGGTCCCGGAATGCTGTTGAGCAGCGCCTTGCGCGCGACGGGGACCGGGGTGAGCGCCATCAGCGGGCTTTCGCCTCGTAGTCGCCGGACTGGCCGCCGGATTTGTGCAGGAGCCGGATATTCTCGATCCGCATCGCCCTGTCGACTGCCTTGACCATGTCGTAGACGGTGAGACAGGCGACGGACACGGCGGTGAGCGCCTCCATCTCGACGCCGGTCTGGCCCTTCATCTTCACCTCAGCGCGCACGCGCACGCCCGGCAGGGCCTCGTCGATCTCCAGATCGACCCCGATCTTGCTGAGCAGCAGCGGGTGGCAGAGCGGGATCAACTCATGCGTGCGCTTAGCGGCCATGATGCCGGCGAGGCGCGCCGTGCCGAGCACATCGCCCTTCCTAGCATTGCCGTCGCGCACGATCGCAATCGTCTCCGGCGCCATCACGACGCTGCCCTCGGCTACTGCCATGCGGGTCGTCTCGGCCTTGTCGCCGACATCGACCATATGTGCCTGGCCTTGGGCGTCGAGATGGCTGAGCCGGCTCACGCCGCGTTCTCTTGAGCCTGGCCGGTCAGCAGGGTCCGCGTCGCCGCTGTGACGTCCGCCTGCCGCATCAGGCTCTCGCCGACGAGGAAGCTGTTGACGCCGGCCTTGTTGAGACGGGCGATGTCGGCATGGGCAAAGATGCCGCTCTCGCCGATGACGATGCGGTCGGCCGGGACGCGCGGCGCCAGCCGCTCGGTCACGGCGAGATCGACGTGGAAGCTGCGCAGGTCGCGGTTGTTGATGCCGAGCAGCCGACTTTCGAGCTTGAGTGCCCGGTCGAGCTCGGCGTCGTCATGCACCTCGACGAGCACGTCCATGCCGAGATCGCGAGCGGCTTCGTTCAGCGCCCGGGCGGTGTCGTCGTCGACGCCGGCCATGATGATCAGGATGCAGTCGGCGCCCCAGCTGCGGGCTTCGTAGACCTGATAGGGCTCGTAGAGGAAATCCTTGCGCAGCGCCGGCAGGCCGGAGGCCTCGCGCGCCTGCGTCAGAAATTCCGGCTGGCCCTGGAAGGAGGGCGCGTCGGTGAGTACCGAAAGACAGGCAGCGCCGCCGGCGGCATAGGCGCGGGCGAGCGAAGGCGGGTCGAAATCGGCGCGGATCAACCCTTTGGACGGGCTGGCCTTCTTGATCTCGGCGATCAGGGCCGGCTTGCCGACCGCGAGCTTGGCGGCGAGCGCATCGGCGAAGCCGCGCGGTTTGGCGGCCGCGCGGGCACGGCGTTCGATCTCGGCCTGCGGCACCGCGGCCTTGGCGGCCGCGATCTCCTGGCGCTTATAGGCTTCGATCTTGGCGAGGATGTCGGTCATGCCGGCCTCACGCATTCGAGGCTTTGACGAGCGCGGCGAGCGTCGCCTTGGCCTTGCCGGAGTCGAGCGCGGCCGTCGCCTGGGCGAAGCCGTCCTTCAGGTTCGCGGCCTTGCCGGCGACCAGCAGCGCCGCAGCCGCATTGAAGGCGGCGATGTCGCGGAAGCCGGTTCTCTCGCCGGCCAGCACGGCGTTCAGCGCAGCCGCGTTCTGCTCGGGCGTGCCGCCGCGCAGCACCTCCGGCCTGGCCGGCTCAAGGCCGACATCGGCGGGGCTGATCGTGAAGCTCTCGATCCTGCCGCTATCGAGCGAGACGACGCGGGTCGGGCCGGTGGTGGTGATCTCGTCGAGCCCGTCGGAGCCGTGCACGGCCCAGACGCGGGTCGAGCCGAGCGAGGCCAGCACCTTGACCATCGGCTCGAGCCAGGTCTCGGAGAAGGCGCCGATCAGCTGGCGCTTGACGCCGGCCGGGTTGGAGAGCGGGCCGAGCAGGTTGAAGATCGTGCGCGTGCCGAGTTCGGTGCGCACGGGCGCGACATGGCGCATCGAGGCGTGATGCGTCGGCGCGAACATGAAGCCGACCCCGGCCTCGGCAATGCAGCGCTCCGTGCCGGCCGAATCCAGCCCCACCCTGACGCCGAGCGCGGTCAGCACGTCCGCGGCACCCGAGCGCGAGGAGGCCGCGCGGTTGCCATGCTTGGCGACGGGCACGCCGCAGGCGGCGGTGATGATCGAGGCCAGCGTCGAGACATTGTAGGAGCCGGAGGAATCGCCACCGGTGCCGACGATGTCGATCGCCTCGGCCGGCGCCTTCACCGGCAGCATCTTGCCGCGCATTGCGCCGACCGCGCCGGCGATCTCCTCGATCGTCTCGCCGCGCACGCGCAGCGCCATCAGGAAGGCGGCGGACTGCGCATTGGTGACCTCGCCCGAGAGGATCGTGTCGAAGGCGTCCCGCGCCTCCTCGCGCGAGAGCGTCGCTCCGGTCGCGACCTTGGCGATGAAGGGTTTGAAGTCGTCCATGGAATCTCTGCGGAATTCAGGCTGATGGGGTCAGGGCGGCGGCTTCGTGCTCGCTGCGCCATCGCTGGGCGAGATCGAGGAAATTCCGCAGGATCGTCGCGCCATGCTCGGAGGCGATGCTCTCCGGGTGGAACTGGACGCCGTGGACCGGGAGCTCCCGGTGCGAGAGCGCCATGATCAGGCCGTCATCGGTCTCGGCTTCGATGTCGAAGACGGTTGGGCAGGAATCGCGGTCGACCACGAGGGAGTGGTAGCGGGTCGCCTGCAGCGGCCCGTTGATGCCGCGGAACAGGCCGCGTGATTTGTGCCGGATCGGCGAGACCTTGCCGTGCATCGGCACGGGCGCCCGCACGACGTCGCCGCCGAAGGCCTGCCCCATCGCCTGCAGGCCAAGGCAGACGCCGAAGATCGGCTTGCGGCCGGCACCATGCCGGACCACGTCGAGGCAGATTCCGGCCTCGTTGGGTGTGCAGGGGCCGGGCGAGAGCACGATCGCATCATGCTCGCCGCCCAGCGCTTCCTCGACCGACAGCGCGTCGTTGCGCCAGACATCGACCTCGGCCCCCAGGCCACCGATGAGGTGGACCAGGTTCCAGGTGAAGCTGTCGTAGTTGTCGATCAACAGAACGCGCATGGCCGGACCTGTGAATACGGCTTGAGGTCATGCACGTTCGGAGGCGGGGTGGTCAAGTTTTGCGCGGGCCGCGCTCGACTTTAGACCGCCGGTGGATTGAGGCGAGCGAAGGCCTCCTGCCGCCGATAGGGGAAATAGGGGTAGGGCGCCGTGCGGACGCTCGCGGCATCGAGCCGCGCGACCTGCTCGGTCGTCAGGTTCCAGCCGACGGCGCCGAGATTGTCGCGCAATTGCTGTTCGTTGCGGGCGCCGATAATAACGGAGGAGACCGTCGGGCGCTGCAGCAGCCAGTTGATCGCGACCTGCGGCACGCTCTTGCCGGTCTCCTGTGCGATGGCATCGAGCACGTCGACGATGGCGTAGAGCTGCTCGTCCTCGACCGGTGGGCCGAATTCGGCGGTTTCATGCAGGCGGCTGCCGGCGGGCAGCGGCTGGCCGCGCCTGATCTTGCCGGTGAGGCGGCCCCAGCCGAGGGGGCTCCAGACCAGCGCGCCGACGCCCTGATCGATGCCGAGCGGCATCAGCTCCCATTCGTAATCGCGCCCGACGAGCGAGTAATAGACCTGATGCGCGACATAGCGCGGCCAGCCATGGCGCTCGGCGGCAGCCAGCGACTTCATCAGCTGCCAGCCCGAAAAGTTGGAGACGCCGACATGGCGAAGCTTCCCGGCCCTGACGAGCGCGTCGAGGGTCGAGAGAACCTCCTCGACGGGCGTGCCGGCATCGAAGGCATGCAGCTGCAGCAGGTCGATATAGTCGGTGCCGAGCCGGCGCAGCGCGTCCTCGGTCGCCTTGATCAGGCGGCTGCGCGACGAGCCGGCATCGTTCGGGCCGTCGCCCATCGGCAGCGTCGTTTTGGTCGAGATCAGCACCTTGTCGCGCCGTCCCTTGATCGCCTCGCCGAGGACCTCCTCGGAGGCGCCGCTCGAATAGACGTCCGCCGTGTCGAAGAGGTTCAACCCTGCTTCAAGGCAGATGTCGACGAGGCGGCGCGCCTCCCGAGCGTCGGTATTGCCCCAGGCACTGAAGAGCGGCCCCTGTCCGCCGAAGGTGCCCGCGCCGAAACTCAGGGCGGGAACCTTGAGCCCCGAATGGCCTAAACGCCGGTATTCCATGATCCAGATCTCCTGTGGTGGCGGGAACATGGCGGCTCGAAGCTAATGCGATTAGTGCGCCGAGCGGAACAGCATTCGTGAGTTGAAGTCATCGTGCCGAAAGGCGGGGCGCCGAAGCTAGTGAACTTCAGAAGAAGGAGCGTGTCATCCCGGACGCGGCGAAGCGGAGGTCCAGGGTCCATGCCTCAAGCTGCGCCGGACGCGCTCCGGCATCGATCCCGGGTCAAGCCCGGGATGACGGCGCGGTTCGGGAGATAGACGAGATACGTTTAGCCGCGGGCGCTGCGCGGCATCCCGGCCGTCCGCGGCTGCGCCTGACCCGGTGCGGTCTCGACGCCCAGCGCGGGGAGGGCGAGCGTTCGCAGGCCGCGGAAATCGACATGGCAGACGATCAGGCCGCGCTCTTCGATGTAGCCGAGCAGGCGCCGCGCCCGGCTGGGCGAATGGCTGCCATAGACTTCGGCGAGCTCGGCATCGCTGGGGCAGGGCCTCCCCTCGATCGCGGTGCGGGCGATGTAGAGGAAGAGCCCCTGCAGGTCCTCGGGCAGCGTGCCCGAGGCAGCCACCGCCGCCTGCCAGCCCTCGCTGGTCGCGACGCTGTCGCTGACACCGGCCCGCGCCACGGCGAGCCTCCGGCGGAACTCTTCGAGGCTCAGATTCGTCCGGCCCAGCCGGCGCATGCGGCAGCGCACGGTGAAATCCTGATAGAGCACCGCGACCTGTCGGGATCGGGCCTCCGGGTCGGCCATCAGTTCGCGCAGGATCTCGACCATGGTCGCCTCGCGCTCTTCCGGCTCCAGCTCGATCTCCGGCTCGGGTTCCGGCTGCGGGGCCGGGCGGTAGGTCTCGATCCGGCGCAGAACCTCGTTCGGGTCCGGGCGCGGGCGCGGTGCTGGGCGCACCGGCCGTGCCATCGGCGGCGGCTCGTCCGCGCCGGGCGTGAAGATCAGCTTGCCGGCCTCTTCCGGCGCCTGCTCGGGCAGCGGCATCAGCCCCGGTGCGCCTCCGCGATCGACAGAAGACACCGCGCCGATCCTGAGCGGCAGCGGTCGTTTCGACAGGGCAGGGCCCAGCGCCACGAATTGCCCGCGCTCCAGGTCACGGAACATCTCGGCCTGGCGCCGGTCCATGCCGAGCAAATCGGCGGCGCGGGCCATGTCGATGTCGAGGAAGGTGCGACCCATGAGGAAGTTGGAGGCTTCCGCGGCGACGTTCTTGGCGAGCTTGGCGAGGCGCTGCGTCGCGATGACGCCCGCGAGACCGCGCTTGCGGCCCCGGCACATCAGATTGGTCATGGCGCCGAGCGACAGCCTGCGCGCTTCGTCCGAAGCCTCGCCTGCCATCACGGGGGCGAAGAGCTGCGCTTCGTCGACCACGATCAGCATCGGGAACCAGAGCGAGCGGTCGACATCGAAGAGCCCGCCGAGGAAGGCGGCGGTGGCGCGCAGCTGCTCGTCGGCTTCGAGATTTTCGAGGTTGAGCACCACCGAGACACGGTGCTGGCGCACGCGCAGCGCGACGCGCTGCAATTCTGCCTCGCCGCATTCGGCATCGACCACGACATGGCCGAACTGGTCGGCCAGCGAAACGAAATCGCCTTCGGGATCGATGATGGCCTGCTGGACGAGCGGCGCGCTCTGCTCCAGCAGGCGGCGCAGCAGATGCGACTTGCCCGAGCCGGAATTGCCCTGGACGAGCAGGCGCGTCGCCAGCAATTCGGCGAGATCGATCAGACCGGGCTCGCCGGTCCTTGTCGTTCCCATCTCGATCGCTGTCGTCATACCGGTCTTGAATCGCCTTGTTTGGTCGGGCGCAGGCGCGCGACCGGGGCTTCTAGCATGGCCTCGCTCCCGCTGGACGCAGGGCAGCCCTGCCTTCCACAGACAATCGCTGTCAGCAACCTTGGGTCAGCGCGGGCAGCGTAGCGACCGCTCCTGCCGAACGATGTCGGCAATCACGCGGCGGTCATTGGCCGAGAGCGGCACGTCCTCGATCGCGTCGTACTGGCAGCCGGCATTGCCGAAGGCCGCGGTCGCACGCTGGGTGCGGAAGCAGTAGCCTTGCGCCTTGTAGATCTCGTTGCGGGCGGTCCAGAGATTCGCGCAGGTCTCGGGGTTGGCAAAGGCCGGTGCTGTTGCTCCGGCTGCCAGCATGAGGATTACGGAAAGCGGGAGATAAAGGCCGCGCATATTGGTCTTCCCCGGAATGAGCGCGCGAGCTTTGCGGAAGTGGCGGCTGCAAGGCAAGCCGGCATGCGACATCGCGAGCGATCAAGGGGCGGATCGATGCAGTTCGGCTATTGCGAAAGACTCGATGCGAGCTTTTGGGCCGAGCCCGTCAACGCCGTGACAAATGGCGCCTTTCTTCTGGCGGCGCTGATGGCTTTCCGGCTCTGGCGCCGGCAGGGCCGTCGCGACGGTATCGTGCTCGCATTCATCCTTCGCGTCTTCGCGATCGGGATCGGCTCCTTCCTGTTTCACACCATGCCGAACCGCTGGACGGTGCTGGCCGATGTCTTGCCGATCCAACTGTTCGCCTTCGGTTATTTCGCCTTCGCTCTTGCACGGTTCCTCGGAGCGCCCGGGTGGGCAGCGGCCATCGGCACGCTGGCCTTCTTCGGCGTCGCCCTCGGTCTCTCCTGGGCGGGGCGGGCAATCCTGCCAGCGATGGTGGCGGGCTCTGCCGGTTATGCGGCGTTTCTGCTGGGGCTCGTCGGCATTGCATTGGCCATGCCGCGGGATCCGGCGCCGCGGCGGCTGCGGAAACTGATGGCGTTGGCCGGTGCGGTTTTCGCAGCCTCGTTGGCGTTGCGCAGCATGGACGGCCCGCTTTGCGG
This sequence comes from Allobosea sp. 10L422, assembly GCF_056395345.1. NCBI lineage: Bacteria > Pseudomonadati > Pseudomonadota > Alphaproteobacteria > Hyphomicrobiales > Alloboseaceae > Allobosea > Allobosea sp. 10L422. The sequence continues at coordinate 614,689 of NZ_JBFTJI010000001.1, read as the reverse complement.
CGCCCTGCCGCTCGGAACGCCTTGGCTTTGGCACTTGCTCAATGCGTCGGTGCTCTACCTGTTGCTGCGCGCCGCGATGCTCCCCGGCGGCACGTCTATTTCTTCGTCAGTTCCAGGCAGGTGATGAGCTGGACATAGCTCGGCGGGCCGCCAAGGCTCGCGCCCTCGGTGCAGGTTGTCCGGGCTCGGGCCGGGTATTCCGACCAGCGGGCTTCCAGTGCGTTGCGGGCCTTTTCCTCATCGTCGCGGCAGGCACTGGCGGGGCGGCCGATACCCGTGGCCGATTTGTCGGCGCTGCCGCAGGAGGCGTTGATGTCAAAGCGCGGCACCGAGTCGGCGACGGGAAGAGTCGGGCTCGCCGAGAGAGAGAGCAGAACAAGACCGACGGAAAACATGGTGAACACTCCCCAGAATTCGCCCCGTCATCGTCCCGGCGCGTTCTAACTCCTGGGCGTCTGGCGCCTCGCGACGGTGATGTCCGAAGCACTATGCGCCGCGATATCGACGATGGCGAGATCGGGGCGATCAATTGCCGGATAGGCGAGCCCGCCGCCGGTCCGCTGCACGAAGACGAGGCTGGCGAGCGCCGGGTGCCCCGCCAGGCGCGAATGGGCGAGCGCCGGCTCCATATTGCCCGGCAGCACGAGATGAACGGAACGTCCGCCTTCAATGCAGGCCTGTAGATCGCCGAGGTGGAAGAGGCCGAGGGGCAGCAATTCGACGCCGGTGAGCATCGCCATGCCCGGGCCGCTTGCGAGCGCCGCGAGATCACCGCCGACAAGTGTGCTGACGATCCGCGAGGAGGTCATCGGCTTCAGTGCCCGCGAGATCTCGAGCGCCTTTCCGAGAATCTCCCGCTCCGAGATCCGCTGCGGACCCTGGAGCGAGATGGCATCGGCAACCTGCAGCCAGGGCCGCTCGACCGGACCGGGCAGGGGATGCAGGCTCGCATTGGCCAGGAGCGCGTCGAGCGGCGCGACGCCATCTGGCACGTCCGGGCCAAAGCCGCCGACGAAGCGGGTGCTGAAGGCGCGCATGGCGAGATTGCGCAGCGTCAACAGCGGCCGCAAGGGTCCAACGCGGCTGACGCCGAGAGCCATGACCGCGCCTGAAGCTTCAATGAGGCGCAGTAGCTCAAGCTCGTTACCGTGCAGCGGCAGCATCAGCGGGGAGAGGCCGGCGCGCAGGCAGGCGAGCACGGAAACAACGGCCTCGGGTCCCAGGGGAGCCAGGATCGCCACGCTCGCGCCCGGCTGTCCCTTGTTGGCGGCAAGAAGCCTTGCAAGCTGGTCGATCCGTTGATCGAGCTGCAGGAAATTGATCGAGGCCGGGCTTACGTCGCTCCAGCCGCGCCGCCCCGGCGGATCGCGCAGGGCTGCCTCGTAGCCGCGCCTGCGCGTCAGGGCCTTGAGCAGCGTGTCGATATCGAGCCCATCGAGCAGGGCGGAAGCCTCGTCCTGTTCTGCTCGCATCGACGGCCCTTCAATTCGCCGGAGCCGGCGTGGCCGGGAGGCGCGCCAGCGTTTCAGTGGAGAGAAAATAGGCCGGCTGGCGCCCTGCCATCACCACGTCGCGCGCAAGGGCGAGCCAGGTGTCGGGCAGGTAGTAGAGCGGCACGACGTAGAAGCCCGATAGCAGCAGCCGGTCGAGCGCGCGCACGGCGGCGACGAAATCCTCGCGTTCGCGGGCGCCGAGCAGGGCCTGCAGCACCGCATCGATGGCGGGCGATCGCACCCCGGCGTAGTTGAGAGAGCCCCTGCGCTCGGCATTCGCCGCGCCCCAGCGCCCGATCTGCTCGTTGCCGGGCGAAGCGGAGGCCGGCCAGGTCCACTGGATCATGTCGAAATCGAAGGCCGAAAGCCGGCGCCAATACTGAACGTCGTCGATCAGCCGGACATTGGCGGCGATGCCAAGACGGCCGAGCGACTGCGCATAGTTCAGCGCCAGCCGCTCCTGCGGACGGCTGGTCACGGTGATCTCGAAGGCGAAGGGTTCGCCGTTGCCGTTGCGCAATACGCCGTCCTGCAGCGCATAGCCGGCAGCCCTGAGCAGGTCGAGCGCCCTGCGCGCCTGCTCGCGGTCTCGGCCCGACCCGTCGGTTTCCGAGGGTTTCCACGTGCCTGCAAGGATATCCTCGCGCACCGCATCAGGAAAAGCGGCGAGCAAGGTCTTTTCGCGGCCATCAGCGGGGACGCCGAGGGCAGACAGGGGTGAATCGGAAAAAAAGCTCCCGGCACGCCGATAGACGCCGTGGAACAGGTTGCGGTTGACCCATTCGAAATCGAACAGCAGGCCGAGTGCCTCGCGCACCCGGACGTCGGAGAACACCGGCCGGCGCGTGTTGAAGACGAGCCCCGTCATGCCCTTGGGCGTGTCGAAATGCAGAGTCTGTCTGATGATGCGCCCGTCATGCACCGCGGGGATGTCGTAGCCGGTCATCCAGCGCGTCGGATCGCCCTCGAGCCGGACGTCGTAGAGCCCCGCCTTGAACGCCTCGAACAAGGCGTTGGAATCCCGGTAGAAATCGTAGCGAATCTCGTCGGCATTGAAGAGCCCGCGGGTCAGCGGATGGTCCTCTGCCCAGAAATCCTTCCGCCGCTTCAGCGTCAGCGATTCGCCGGGCCGGACCTCGCTGACCGCATAGGGGCCCGAGCCGAGCGCCGGCTTGAAGCTCGTATCGCCGAAGGTCTCGGCATTGGTCGCGTGCCTGGCGAAGATCGGCAGCGCGCCGATCACCAACGGCAATTCGCGGTTGGAGCCGTCGCCGAGCTCGAACTCGACGCGCCTCGGTGAGGGCGCCGATGCCTTGGTGATGCGGGCGAGGCTCGAACGGTGGAAGGGCTTGCCCTTCGTCTTCAGCATCTCGACCGTGAAGAGCACGTCCGCCGCGGTGACGGGCGCGCCGTCCGCGAAGGTTGCGCGAGGGTCGATCTCGAAGGCGAGCTTTCTGCGATCGGCGTCGAGTTCCACCTGCGAAGCCAGCAGGCCATAGCTGGTGAAAGGCTCGTCGGCCGAGCGGAAGAGCAGGCTCTGCTGCACATATCTCGGCACGGCGTCCAGCGCGACGCCGAGAACGACCAGCGGATTCAAGCTGTCGAAGGTGCCCTGGACGCCGAAGACGATGCGCCCGCCGCGCGGAGCCTTGGGGTCGGCATAGGGCAGATGGGCGAAACCGGGGGGCAGGGCAGGCTGGCCGTGCATCGCGATGGCGTGCTGCACGGAGGCCGAATCAGCCAAGGCCGAGCCGCCGCGCGCCAACAGGGCGAGCGGGCTCAAGGCGAGCATCGTGTTGACCCTGCGGCGGCTCATCGCCAAGGGCGATCGACTAAAATCCATCGTAAGACCTGATTCCCTACGTAAGAATAGCATGGGCTGACGGCCGTCACGCAGCTATTCGGGCTGGAATCCCGCGCGCGAAGTCGCTAAAGCCGAGACCGGGTGTCATTCAAACGCCTCAATCACCCTTGATGTGCACGGCTTGCTATGGCCGGCGCCGTCATGCGATTGGGCCGTCGGTGGTGACGCGCGGCTTGCGAAGTCGTGATCCCCGAATTCGCCTGATAAGGAAAGACAGAGAATGTCCGCTTCGTTTCGCCTGTCATCGTCTGCTCTAGGGCTGGTTCTCAGCGCGGCGGTCGGCTTCGCGCCCGTCGCGGCTTTCGCGCAGGCCCAGCGCCCCGCCGCTCCGGCCCAGCGTCCCGCGGCCCCGGCCCAGCAGCCGGCCCCGGCGCAGCAGCCCGGCGCCGCTCCGACCGGCCCGACCGTTGTCCAGGTCAAGCCCGAGCCGTCCCAGACGAGCTGGACCAAGGTCTGCGGCAAGGACCAGGCCGCCAACAAGGAAATCTGCTACACCACCCGCGACTTCGTCTCGGATCAGGGCCAGCCGGTGCTGGCGGCTGCCGTCTATGACGTGAAGGGTGACCCGAACAAGATCGTCCGCTTCCTGATGCCGCTCGGCCTGATGCTGCAGCCCGGCATCCGCTTCGGCGTCGACAACGCCCAGCCGACCGGCGGCCGCTACGCGATCTGCTTCCCTAACGGCTGCTTCGCCGAGGCGCAGGTCAAGGAGGACTTCATCAACGCGATGAAGAAGGGCACGACGCTCAACATCAGCGTCCAGAACCAGGGCGCCCGCGAGGTGACCTTCGCCATTCCGCTCGCCGATTTCGCCAAGGGCTTCGACGGCGCGCCGATCGACCCGAAGGTGCTCGAGGACCAGCAGAAGCAGCTTCAGGACGAGCTGGCCAAGCGCCAGGAAGAGCTGCGTCAGCGCCTTGGCGCAGGCGGCGCCAATGCGGCTCCGGGTGCCGCGCCGGCTCCGGGCGCTGCTCCGGCGACGCCGCCCAAGCCCTGATCGGCTGAACGCGAACCAAATGAAAAAGGGCCGGCTCGATGGAGCCGGCCCTTTTTCATTGATCATTGTGATGGCCGACGCGTCCCGGCACAGGCAGCCCCGGCCTCAGTGCAGGTCGGTATGATCGATCCGGTAGCGCCCCTTCCGGTCGCGCCGGAAGAATTCCTTGGCGCGGGGATGGCGGATGGGCGCGCCGGAATCGTCGCTGACGAGGTTCTGCTCCGAAACATAGGCGACGTATTCCGTCTCCTCGTTCTCGGCGAAGAGATGATAGAACGGCTGATCCTTCGACGGGCGCATGTTCTCCGGGATCGCCTCCCACCATTCCTCGGTGTTGGAGAAGACCGGGTCGACGTCGAAGATCACGCCGCGGAATGGGTAGATGCGGTGCTTGACCACTTGCCCGATCCGGAATTTGGCCGAACGCGCTTCCATGACTCATCCATACTGAGCCGGCCGATCCGCCGCCAGCTTACGTTCTCGCCGCCCTTGCGAGAGGAATGCGTCGTAAATGCGTCGAAATCAATCGACCTCGCCGTATTGTCCCATCACATTCCGTAGCGCTCTGCGAGATCGGGGTCGCGGGCCGCGACCTGGCGGGCGAGATCGACGATCACCTTGGCCTGCTTCCAGGTGGCATCGTCCTGCATCTTGCCGTCGATCATCACGGCGCCGGAGCCGTCCGGCATCGCATCCAGAATGCGATTGGCGAAGGCCACTTCGGCCGGGTCAGGGCTGAAGACGCGCTTGGCGATGTCGATCTGCGAGGGATGCAGCGTCCAGGCGCCGGCGCAGCCGAGCAGGAAGGCGTTGCGGAATTGCGCTTCGCAGGCAGCGCCATCGGCGAAATCCCCGAAGGGGCCGTAGAACGGCTTGATCCCGGCCGCGGCGCAGGCGTCGACCATCTTGGCGAGCGTGTAGTGCCAGAGATCCTGCTGCGCGACGGCCCGCGGCCCGCCATCGGGGGAGGGGTCCGCGATCACCTTGTATTCCGGGTGCCCGCCGCCGACGCGCGTGGTCTTCATGGCCCGCGAGGCGGCGAGGTCGGCGGGGCCGAGGCTCATGCCGTGCATGCGCGGCGAGGCAGTCGCGATCGCATCGACATTTTTCACGCCCTCAGCCGTTTCCAGGATCGCGTGGATCAGGATCGGCTTGCGCAGGGCATGGCGCGCCTCGAACTGCGCGAGGAGCTGATCGACATAGTGGATGTCCCAGGGGCCTTCGACCTTCGGCACCATCAGCACGTCGAGCTTGCCGCCGATCTCGGCCATGATCGCTGTGATATCGTCGAGGAACCAGGGCGAGTTCAGCGCATTGACCCGGGCCCACAGGCCGGTCTTGCCGAAGTCGACCGCCTTGCCCATGGCGATGAAGCCGTCGCGGGCGGCCTGCTTGGCGTCGACCGGGATCGCGTCCTCCAGATTGCCGAGCACGATGTCGACCTGGCCCGTCAGCTCGCCGATCTTGGCGCGGACCTTTTCCAGATGCGGCGGCACGAAATGGATCATGCGCTCGAGCCTGAGCGGTAGCTCCCGATAGGGTTCCGGCGCGCCGATCGCGAGCGGACGAAAGAACTGGCGCGGCGTTTTTGTCGTCATCGGGCGCTCCATGCTGCGATGCAGCGAATGTGGAGGAGCATGAAGGCCGCGTCCATGGTTCTTTCGATGAAACGCGTCGATTATGGGTATATTTTCTTATGTTGATTTATAGGTATTAATGCCTAGGTTCAAAATCCTCCCATTGCGTCTGGGGAAGATCGCCTCGGTTCGAATGACCTTGCCCGCCCTGCATCATGCTCTAGATGCAGATGTCAACGTCTCGGTTCCGGGGCGGGTGCCCCGGGATCGAATGCGCCGATGGCCGACCTTCTCAATATCTTCAATCTGGTCGCGCCGTTCTTCGGGCTGATCCTGCTCGGTTTTGCCATCGGCCGCTACAAGCAGCTGCCGGAGGCGGGGCTCGCCTGGCTGCAGTTCTTCCTGATCTATGTCGCGCTGCCGCCGCTGTTCTATAGGCTGATCGCGGACAAGCCGCTGAGCGAGCTGGCCAACTGGAAATTCATCGCCGGCACGACCACGGCGACCTTCTGCGCATTCTGCCTGTCCTTCGCGCTTGGGCTGAAGCACAATAAGGGCGACATGCCGCAGGCGGTGATGCAGGGCGTTGCCGGGGCCTATTCCAATATCGGCTATATGGGCCCGCCGCTGATCCTGGCGGCGCTCGGCCCCAGCGCCAGCGCCCCGGTCGTCCTGATCTTCGTGTTCGACAACATCCTGCTGTTCTCGCTGGTGCCTTTCCTGATGGCGCTGGCGGGCGTGGAGAAGAAGAGCGTGCTGGCCACCACGCGCGAGGTGATCTGGCGGGTGCTGACGCATCCATTCAACATCGCGACTTTGGCCGGCGTGGCGGCGAGCTTTTTCAAGCTGGAACTGCCCGTCGCGGTCGACCGGATGGTGCTGTGGCTCTCCCAGGCTGCGGCGCCCTGCGCGCTCTTCCTGCTCGGCGTCACGGTGGCGCTCAGGCCGATGAAGACGATGCCCGCCGAGGTTCCGGGACTGGTCGTGATCAAGCTCCTGTTGCACCCGCTCCTGGTCTGGGTGCTGCTGTCGGCGCTCGGCGGCATCCCGACGCATTGGATCTACGCCGCGATCATCATGGCGGCGCTGCCGCCGGCTCTGAACATCTTTGTGATCTCGACCCAGTATCGTGTCGGCGTCGAGCGCGCCTCGGCCTGCATCCTCGTCGGCACCATCGTTTCGATGATCACGCTGCCGGGCTTCCTGTGGCTGGTGAAGACGGGCAGGATAACGGCCGACCTGTTCCACTGAGGGTGCCGGATGCTGCCGCTGGACGATCTGCTGGTCCTCGATTTCTCAACGCTGCTGCCCGGCCCGCTGGCGAGCCTCTTCCTGTCCGAGGCCGGGGCGCGCGTGATCAAGATCGAGCGGCCGGGCGGTGAGGATATGCGCGGCTTCCCGCCACGCTTCGGCGAGACGGCGGCGCCCTTCGCGGTACTCAACCGCGGCAAGGAAAGCGTCGAGATCGACATGAAGGCGCCCGAGGCGCTGGCGCGGCTGACGCCGCTGATCGCGAAGGCCGACATTCTGATCGAGCAGTTCCGACCGGGCGTGATGGAACGGCTCGGCTTCGGCTATGAAGCGCTGAAAGCCCATAATCCGCGGCTTATCTACTGCTCGATCAGCGGTTATGGGCAGCACGGCCCGCGCGCACAGGAAGCCGGGCACGACATCAACTACCAGGCGCTCGGCGGCCTGCTCGGCCAGTCGCTGAAGCGCGGCGAGGCGCCGCCCCTGCCGCCGCCGCTCGTCGCCGATATCGCAGGCGGCACCATGCCGGCCGTGCTCAACATCCTGCTGGCGCTCAGGCAGCGTGAGCGCAGCGGCGAGGGCTGCCATCTCGACATCGCCATGGCCGATGCCATGCCGACCTTCGCCTGGTACGGGCTGGCCCAGGGGCAGGTGACCGGCTCGTTTCCGGATGGGGGCGAGGGTCTCCTGACCGGGGCGAGCCCGCGCTACGGGCTCTACGCAACCGCCGATGGCTGGTTCCTCGCGGTCGGGGCGCTTGAGCCCAAATTCTGGCAGAGTTTCTGCGAGGGCATCGGTCTCGATGAGCGGCTGCGCGACGACCGCCGCGATCCGGAGGCGACCCGCGCGGAGATTGCAGAGATCATCGCGCGGGAAAGCGCCGACTACTGGCGTGCTGTGGTCGAGCCGTTGGATTGCTGCTGCACCGTGGTGCGCACGCTGGAGGAGGCCGTGTCCGATCCGCAGATGACGGTCCGCGGCCTGCTCGATGCGCAGGTCGAGGAGCCGGGCGGCCGACGCCTGGTCTCGACGCCGTTGCCGCTCGCACCGGTGTTTCGGGAGCAGGCGGCGGCGTTGCGCAGGGTCGCCGCAAGCGGTGCCGATACGCGAAGGGTTCTCGACGAGGAATAACGCAACCGCGCCGTCATTCTCGGGCGAAGCGCAGCCCCGAGACAGAGCCTGAGCCACAATTGCAGCCCCTCATCCTGAGGAGCCGCGAAGCGGCGTCTCGAAGGATGTTCCAGATGTCTCTGGAGCCTCCTGGACTATCCTTCGAGACGCCGCTTCGCGGCTCCTCAGGATGAGGCCTGGTGGCTTAGTCGGTCGGCCTCTCGCGACGGGACGGCGCTGCTTTACGAGGTGCTCGGGTCATGCCCGAGCATGACGGTCATTAAAGGGCTGCGCCGCCCGCTAACCCCTGCCGCATCACGAAGCGCCGCAGAGGCCCGATCCGCGACAGTGCCAGCAGCCCCGCGCCGCGCATCAGGTCGGCCGGCAGCAAGTCGGTCAGCAGCGTGCGGTTGAGCACGTCGACCGCGCCGGTCCGCAGCCGGACATCGGTCTGCCGGGCGGCGTCATAGGCCGCGATCACCGCATCGCTGCCGGGATCCGAGGCGCCTTCGAGCGCATCGCGCAGCGCCGCGACGTCGCGCAGCCCGAGATTGAGCCCCTGCGCGCCGATCGGCGGGAAGACATGCGCGGCTTCGCCGATCAGCGCCATGCGGCCGGAGCCGAAGCGATCGACCGAAAGCCCGCCCATCGGCACCTTGCCGCGCGGGCCTTTCACCGTCATGGCGCCGAGCAGCGACTGCACCTGCTTTTCGACCCGCATGGCGAAGGCCGCATCGTCGAGCGCGGCGATGCTGTCGGCCTCCTCGGGATCGACGAGCCAGACCAGCGAGGAGCGGCGCCCGGGCAGGGGCACGAGCGTGCAGGGCCCCTGGCGCGTGTGGAATTCGGTCGAGACCTCGCGATGGTCGCGGCGGTGCTCGAAGATCGCCGTCAGCGCCACCTGCGGATAGCGCCAGTCCCGGCTTTCGATGCCCGCTGCGACGCGCACCTGCGAGTTGCGCCCGTCAGCGCCGATCACGAGCCGGGCCTGCAGGGCAAAATCATCACCCGAGAGGCGGATTCCGCCGGCCTCCGGTTCGATGGCGCGGACGAAGCCGGGGATCATCCGCAGGCCGGGGAGGTCGTTGGCCTTCTCGGCCAGGATCGTGGTCAGGTCGGCATTCTCGATGTTCCAGCCGAAGGCTTCGAGCCCGATCTCTGAGGCGCGGAACTCGACCGGCGGCTGGCGGAACAGGCTGCCGCTGTCGTCGACGAGGCGCATCACCGTGAGCGGAGCGGCCTTGGCGACCAGGGCATCCCGCACGCCGAGTTCGGCCAGCAGGCGCCAGGAGCCGTCGAGCAGGGCGACGGTGCGTCCGTCGCGCGGCGTCGCGACCGGGCCGAGCAGGGCTACGCTGCGTCCCTCCTGGCTCAGCGCCAAAGCGGCTGCGAGGCCGACGGCGCCTGCGCCCACGATGGCGATATCGACCGGGTCGGCAGTGTGCGTGCTCATGGCTCTTCGCTATCCGATGAGCGGCGGTTTGGCCACGGTCCGCAAAGTCGCAAGGTGCGTTCTGCGTTCGGCAAGGATGCTGCTTTCCCGCGTGATGAACTATGGTCGGCCATCCATCCGAGGGAGATGAGTTTCATGGTCAAAGCCATCCGCGCACACAAGACCGGCGGTCCGGAAGTTCTTCAGTTCGAAGAGATCACCTTACCGCAGCCGGGCCCCGGCGAAATCCTGATCCGGAACCGGGCGATCGGCCTCAACTTCATCGACACCTATTTCCGCTCGGGCCTCTATCCCGCGCCGCAACTGCCCTTCGTGCTCGGCAATGAGAGCGCGGGCGAGGTGCTCGCCGTCGGCCCGAACGTCACCGAGTTCAAGGTTGGGGATCGTGTCGCGGTCGTCTCGGCGCTCGGCGCCTATGCCGAGGAGCGCATCGTGCCGGCGGCTTCCGTCGTCGCGCTGCCGGAGGGCATCTCCTATGAGGCGGCCGCCAGCATGATGCTGAAGGGCCTGACCGCCGAGTATCTGCTGCACCGGACCTATAAGGTGAAGCCGGGCGATACGATCCTGGTCCATGCCGCGGCGGGCGCGACCGGCCTCATCCTCTGCCAATGGGGCAAGGCGCTCGGCGCGACCGTGATCGGCACCGTCGGCTCGAAGGAAAAGGCCGAGCTCGCCAAGGCCCACGGCGCCGACCACGTTATCAACTATCGTGAGGAGGATTTCGCGGCGCGGGTGAAGGAGATCACCGGCGGCAAGCTTTGCGACGTGGTCTATGACGGCGTCGGCAAGGACACCTTCATGAAGTCGCTGGACACGCTGAAGCCCTTCGGCCTGCTGGCGAGCTTCGGCAACGCATCGGGCGCGGTGGAGGCCTTCAATCTCGGCATCCTCGCCGCCAAGGGCTCGCTTTACGTCACCCGCCCGACGCTGAACACGCACACCGCGAAACGCGAAACCATGATCGCGATGGCGAAGAATCTGTTCGAGGCGGTGACGAGCGGCAAGGTCAAGGTGCCGGTCAACGCGACCTTCCCGCTGAAGGATGCGGCCGACGCTCACCGCCTGCTGGAATCGCGCGGCACCACGGGCTCGACGGTGCTGATCCCCTGATCCAGAAGGAATCGGCGTCGTCTCGCGTCATTCCCGGGCTCGACCCGGGAATCTTGTGACCAGAGAGAACTGGCTTCCCAGATGCCCGGGTCAAGCCCGGGCATGACCGCAAACCAAAACAACGTGCGCCCAGGGCCTCCGGGCGCATTTTTTGACCGAGCGTGAACCCACGCCTGAAGTGCCGCGACGAATGGGGGCCAGCGCATGCTGGCGACCATTCAGGACCCGGCGTTCATGTCGTCCAAGTTTCGGACCACCGTTTTCCTCTTCGGCATTCTGGCCCTTTCGGGCGTCGCGCTGGCGCAGCAGGCCCGAGGAACCGGCGGGCAATCCGCAAAGCACACCGACGCGATGCTGCAGGGCGCGGACCAGGGACGCGTCCGCATTCCCGGCGCAGCCCGCCAGCGCTATGCCGAGACAACCGGCTGCGCGAGCGGCATCTGCTCCGAGCCGCCGAAGTCCGGGCAGGTTGATGCGGCCCCGGTCGGAGACGCCTGCAGCAGCCTCGGCACGGCGCGCGACCGCACCGGCCGCACCATCCGCCGCCTCTGCGCCTTCAACTGAGAGCGGTATGTCTTAGACCGCGATGCCGTGCAGGTCGTAGGCGTCGGCGCGCTCGATCTTCACCGTGACGATGTCGCCGGGCCTGAGCGGCCGGCGGCTGGCGACATAGACATTGCCGTCGATCTCCGGCGCGTCCCATTTCGAGCGACCCTTGGCGACAGTCGGTCCGGCCTCGTCGATGATGACCTGGATGCGCTTGCCGACTCTGGCCTTGACGATGCGGGCGGAAATCTCCGCCTGCGCCTTCATGAAGCGGTGCCAGCGGGCTTCCTTCACCTCCTCCGGCACCAGGGCAAGGCCGAGATCGTTGGCGGGCGCGCCCTTCACAGGCTCGTATTTGAAGCAGCCGACGCGCTCCAGCTTCGCTTCCTTGAGCCAGTCGACGAGGATGTCCATGTCTTCCTCGGTCTCGCCGGGGAAGCCGACGATGAAGGTCGAGCGAATGGCGAGGTCCGGGCAGATGTCGCGCCATTTCCGGATGCGGTCGAGCGTGCGGTCCTGATGGGCCGGTCGCTTCATCGCCTTCAGGACGTTCGGCGAGGCGTGCTGGAAGGGGATGTCGAGATAGGGCAGGACGAGCCCTTCCTGCATCAGCGGGATGACCTCGTCGACATGCGGATAGGGATAGACGTAGTGCAGGCGCACCCACATCCCCATTTGCCCGAGCTCGCGGGCTAGCTCGAAGAAGCGCGTGCGGATCTCGCGATCCTTGAACATTGAGGGCGCGTACTTGATGTCGAGCCCGTAGGCGCTAGTGTCCTGCGAGATCACCAGCAGTTCCTTGACGCCGGCCTTGGCCAGCTTCTCGGCCTCGCGCAGCACGTCGCCGATCGGCCGCGAGACGAGATCGCCGCGCAGCTTCGGGATGATGCAGAAGGTACAGCGATTGTTGCAACCCTCTGAGATCTTGAGATAGGCGTAGTGTCGCGGGGTCAGCTTGATGCCCTGGTCGGGCACGAGATCGACGAAGGGGTCGTGCTTCGGCGGCACCGCCTGATGGACGGCCGAGACGACGCTCTCATAGGCCTGCGGGCCGGTGATCGCGAGCACGTTCGGGAAGACGTCGCGGATCTGCTCGGGCTCGGCGCCCATACAGCCGGTGACGATGACCTTGCCGTTCTCGGCCATGGCCGAACCGATCGCCTCGAGCGATTCCGCCTTGGCGGAATCGAGGAAGCCGCAGGTGTTGACGATGACGAGGTCGGCCCCGGCATGGCTCTTGGAGAGCTCGTAGCCCTCCGAGCGCAGCGAGGTGATGATCCGCTCGGAATCGACGAGCGCCTTGGGGCAGCCCAGCGAAACGAAGGAGATTTTCGGCGCGACGGCGTTCATCGGCTGATGGCTCGGTCCAATATGTCAGGAAGCGCCGCGCCTCAGGCGCGATCGGCGCTTCCTTTGAACCTTTTCAGCCTGATTTGCAATCGAAAGCGGTTCAGGCCGCCTTGCCGGTCGCGACCGGGCGCTCCGGGTCCTGCGTCCAGTCGGTCATCGAGCCGTCGTAGAGCGCCACCTCGTCGCGGCCGAGAACCTCCGACAGCACGAACCAGTTCGCGGCGGCGGAATGGCCGGTGTTGCAGTAGGAGACGACGGGCCCCTGCGGCACGGCGGAGAACAGCTTCTCCAACTCGGCCGGCGCCTTGAGCTTGCCGCTGCCGGGCTCGAAGGCGCCGGCATAGTCGCGTTGGATCGCGCCGGGGATATGGCCGGCGCGAGTCGCTTCGGCCGACTTCTCGCGCCCTTCGAAGAAGCTCGGCCCGCGTGCATCGACGAGACTCGCCTGCTTGCTGCGCGAGGCGACGAGGGTGGCGTCGGTCGTGCTGCGCAGGCGCTGCTGCGCCACGACTGGATAAGCGCCTGCACTCTTCGGCGTGGAAGGGCCGCGCTCGACCGGACGCTCTGGATCGGCGGTCCAGCCCTTGAAGCCGCCGTCGAGGATCGCCTGCTGGCCGTGGCCGATGAACTTCAGCGTCCAGTAGACCCGGGCCGCCGCGGCGAAGTCGGTCGCGGCTGTGCCGGCCGGGACGATGACGACGTCGTCGTGCGGCTCGATACCGAGCCGCCCCGCGAGCGTCGCGAGATTGTCGAGCGAGGGCAGCATGCCCGGCGCATTGCCGATCTTCGCCCGCCAGCCATCGGCCGCGTAGTCGGAATGGACCGCTCCCGGGATATGGCCGGCCTCGAAGGCGTCCCTGCCGCCATCGGCGGCGGTGCGGATGTCGATGACGACGAGCTTCTCGTCGCCGAGCCGCGCGGCCAGCGCTTCCGGCGAGATCAGCCCAGCGAATTCAGCCCGGCTCATTCAGCGGCCTCCTTGTGCAGCTCGTCGATCACCTCGAGGCTGTAGGTCATCTCGGCCGTCGCCCCGAGCATGATCGAAGCCGAACAGTATTTTTCCTTCGACAATGTGACGGCGCGCTCCGCCTTGGCGTGCGACAGGCCCTTGCCGGTGATGCGGTAGGCGAGGTGGATCTTGGTGAAGACCTTCGGATCGGTGGTCGCACGCTCCGCCTCTACCTCGACCTCGCAGCCGGTGACGGCCTCGCGGCCCTTCTTGAGGATGCTGACGACGTCGAAGCCGGTGCAACCGGCAAGCCCGATCAGCAGCATCTCCATCGGCCGGATGCCGATATTGCGGCCGCCATATTCAGGCGCGCCATCCATCATCACAGCGTGGCCGCTGCCGGCCTCGCCCATGAAGGCCATGCCTTCCACCCATTTCGCGCGTGCTTTCATCGCGATCTCCTGTCCGGATCGAGGACCGTCGGCGAAGCGCCGGCGGGATTCGTCGGGGAGGCTATGGCATCGGGTCGAAAAGTGGAAACCGGTTTTCGGCACCGTCCGATGTCGACAAATGCTTGGTCAGGCGGCGGCGAACAGGTTGCCGTGCGTGATGCGCAGGCGGACCCGCTCGCCGATCGCCGGCGCGACCTGGCTGGCGAGGTCGACATCGAGGCGCTTCTTCAGCCCCTCGATCGCCACCTCAGCCCGGCGCAGCGGCCCGTTGCGGCGCAGATGCTCGACCACGCCGGGCAGCGCCAGCGGCGTCTCGTCGACGATACGCAGATGCTGCGGCCGGACATAGAGCGAGGCGGGGCCACCCTGGTTCTGCGTCAGCCCACCCAGCACCGGCCGGTCGCCGAAGAAGGCCTGGCTGCCGACGACCTTGACCGGCAGCTTGTTCACCTCGCCGAGGAATTCGCAGATGAAGGGCGTCGCCGGGTGGTCGTAGACGTCGTCGGCCGAGCCGACCTGCTCGATGCGCCCGTCATTGAGGATGGCGACCCGGTCGGCGAGCTCCAGCGCTTCTTCCTGGTCATGCGTGACGAAGACGGTGGTGTGGCCGGTGCGGCCATGCAGCTCCCGCAGCCAGGCGCGCAGGTCCTTGCGGACCTTGGCGTCGAGAGCGCCGAAGGGCTCGTCGAGCAGCAGCACCCGCGGCTCGATGGCGAGCGCACGCGCCAGCGCCACGCGCTGGCGCTGGCCGCCGGAAAGCTGGCTCGGATAGCGCTTCTCCAGGCCCGGCAACTGAACGAGCTCCAGCAAGACACTGACACGCCTGCGAATTTCTTCGTTGCTAGGGCGCTCGTGGCGCGGCCGCGACCTCAACCCGAAGGCGATGTTCTCGGCGACGTTCATCGTCTTGAACAGCGCATATTGCTGGAAGACGAAGCCGATGCGGCGGTCGCGCAGGGAGAGGTCGCGCGTATCCGTCTCGCCGAAGAGGACGCGGCCGCGATCGGCCTGCTCCAGCCCGGCGATCAGGCGCAGCAGCGTGGTCTTGCCCGATCCGGACGGGCCGAGCAGCGCGACGAGCTCTCCCGGCTGGATATCGAGAGAGACGCCGCGCAGCGCCGGGAAGTTCTCGAAGCGCTTCTCGATGGTCTCGATGGTGACGGCGACCGACATGGCCCAGCTCCTTCGTTCGCGGGGTCAGTGGCGGCGGCTGGCGGCGATCGCATCGCCGTAGCGCCATTCCAGCAGGGTCTTGAGCACGAGGGTGACGAGGGCCAGCCCCGCCAGCAGCGAGGCCACCGCAAAGGCGGCGGCTCCCATGTACTCATTGTAGAGGATTTCGATGTGCAGCGGCATCGTATTGGTCATGCCCCGGATCTTGCCCGAGACGACGGCGACCGCGCCGAATTCGCCCATCGCACGGGCGTTGCAGAGCAGGACGCCGTAGAACAGGCTCCACTTCACGTTCGGCAGCGTCACCGCGAAGAACACCCGCCAGGGCGAGGCGCCGAGCGTCAGCGCCGCCTCCTCATCGGCCGAACCGAGCGACTGCATATGCGGGATCAGCTCGCGCGCCACGAAGGGGAAGGTGACGAATACCGTCGCCAGGATCAGGCCGGGCAGCGCGAAGACGATCTTGATGTCGTGGGCCTGCAGCCACGGCCCGAAATAGCCCTGCGCGCCGAACAGCAGCACGAAGACGAGGCCGGAGATCACAGGCGAGACCGAGAAGGGCAGGTCGATCAGGCTGATCAGCAGATTCTTGCCGCGGAACTCGAATTTGGCGATGGCCCAGGCCGCCGCGATGCCGACCACGACGTTGAACGGCACGGCGATCGCCGCAACAAGCAGGGTCAGCCGGATCGCCGAAAGCGCATCGGGCTCGGTGATCGCGGCGCGATAGGCTTCCCAGCCCTTGGCGCCGGCCTCGATGAAGACGGTGACGAGCGGCAGGAGCAGGAAGAGCAGCAGGAAGGCGAGCGAGATCGCGATCAGTGCGATCTGCACGCCGAGGCTCTCGCCGCGCGCGCGGCCGGGGCTGCGCGGTGCCTGCGCCGCGACGGCCGGGGTCAGGGTGGCGTCAGACATCGCCGAACCTCCTGCGGGCGCGGGCCTGGATCAGGTTGCCTATGAGGATCAAGGCGAAGGAGATCAGCAGCATCGTCATCGCCACCACTGCCGCTCCGGCGTAGTCGAACTGCTCGAGGCGGATCACGATCAGGAGCGGCGCGATTTCCGAGACCATCGGCACGTTGCCGGCGATGAAGATCACCGAGCCGTATTCGCCGACGGCCCGGGCGAAGGAGAGCACGAAGCCGGTCAGCAGCGCCGGTGCCACCTGCGGCAGGATCACCCGGAAGATCGTCCGGAAGCGGCTGGCGCCGAGCAGCGCCGCGGCCTCCTCGACATCGCTCTGCAGCTCTTCCAGCACCGGCTGCACGGTGCGCACCACGAAGGGCAGGCCGATGAAGATCAGCGCCACCATCACGCCGAGCGGCGTATAGGCGACCTTGCCGTCGAAGCCGAAGGAGAGATCGGTGAATGGGATGGCGACGCGGAAGGCCAGCGGCGCCAGCAGCGACCCGACCCAGCCGTTCGGCGCATAGATGGCCGCCAGCGAGATGCCGGCCACCGCGGTCGGCAGGGCGAAGGGCAGGTCGACCGCGGCATCGATCAGGCGCCGGCCCGGAAATTCGTAGCGCACCAGCACCCAGGCGAGGATCAGGCCGAACACGGCGTTGACCAGCGCCGCGAACAGCGCCGCCGTGAAGGAGAGCTTGAGCGCCGCCAGGGTCCGCGGGGAGGTCGCGACCGCCCAGATGTCGGCGGGGCCGGCGCTGGCGGCCTTCAGGAAGAGCGCCGCCAGCGGGATCAGCACGATCAGCGACAACGCCGTGACGGTGACGCCGAGCGCCAGCCCGAAGCCGGGCAGGATGCTGGGCTCGCGCCAGCGGAAGGTCGTCGTCGCCGCGGCCATGGCGTCAGCGTGCCGGCTTGTAGAGCTGGTCGAAGGTGCCGCCATCGCCGAAATGGGTCGGCTGCGCCTTTTTCCATCCGCCGAAGGCGCTATCGATGGTCACTAGCTCGATTTTCGGGAAATTCGCGACGTCCTTGCTGTCGGCGGCCTCCGGATTGCGCGGGCGATAGAAGTTCCTGGCGATGATCGCCTGCGCTTTCGGCGTGTAGAGGAATTCGAGATAGGCCTGCGCCTGCGCGCGGGTCTTCTTGGCGTCGACATTGGCGTCGACGAGCGCGACCGGCGGCTCTGCGAGGATCGAGAGGCTCGGCACCACGATGTCGAACTTGTCGGCACCGAACTCCTTGAGGGCGAGGAAAGCCTCGTTCTCCCAGGACAGGAAGACGTCGCCGATGCCGCGCTGGGTGAAGGTCGTGGTCGCGCCGCGCGCGCCGGTGTCGAGCACCGGGACATTGGCGAGGAGCTTGGCGATATAGTCGCGCACCTTCGCCTCGTCCTTGTTGAAGGCCTTCTCCGCATAGGCCCAGGCGGCGAGATAGTTCCAGCGCGCCCCGCCCGAGGTCTTCGGGTTCGGCGTGATGATCTGCACGCCCGGCTTCACCAGATCGCCCCAGTCCTTGATCGCCTTCGGATTGCCCTTGCGGACGAGGAAGACGATCGTCGAGGTGTAGGGCGAGGAGTTGTGCGGCAGGCGCGTCTGCCAGTCGAGCGGCAGCTTCTTGGAGCGCTCGGCGATGGCGTCGATGTCGCCGGCGAGCGCCAGCGTCACGACATCGGCATCGAGCCCGTCGATGACGGTGCGGGCCTGTGCGCCGGAGCCGCCATGCGACTGGCGGATCGTGCTGATCTTCTTGTCGGGGTTCTTCGCGTTCCACTCGGCGATGAAGGCCGCGTTGATGTCGCGATACAGCTCGCGGGTGGGGTCGTAGGAAACGTTCAGGAGCTCGGTCTGGGCGCGGGCTCCGGCAACGACGCCGAAGCAGAGCGTGAAAGCTCCCAGAACGAGCCCGGCCCGGAAAAGGCGGCGAAACACGGGTCGCGTCATGTCAGGGCTCCGTTGCATTCACGGCGAGGCTCGGTTCAAACCTCGGTCCGTTCTAAAAAACAAACGAAACGTACTGAATTGCCGGTCTCTTCTCAATGGCCTGGCGCAATCGGCGCTTTCCAAACTTGGCCGCCGGAGGAGAAAACGCTTCTCTGGCGGTGGCGTTCCGCCTTGGCGGCGAGGCCGGGCCGTCGTCAGGCACGGCGGCGGTCCTGCGCCGGATTCGCGTCCGCCAGAGCCGGGCCGAAGGCGTGGCCGAGCAAGACGAGGACCGGCCCGCTTGCCGGCAGTTCGCCTAGCCGCTCCGGCAGGGTCGCAATGGTGGCGGCGACGCGGATTTCGTCGGGGCGCGTGGCGGAGAGCACGGCGACGGCCGGCGTTTCCGGATTGAGGCCGGCAGCGATGGCATGCTCGCGGAAACCGGGCAGGGTGGCGCGCGCCATATAGATCACCGTCGAGGCCGCCGGGTCGGCCATCGCGCGCCAGTCGAGATCATCAGGCAGTTCGCCCTTGCGCGAATGGCCGGTGACGAATTGCAGGCGCCGCGCATGGTCGCGATGGGTCAGCGAGACACCGAGCGACGCGGCCGCGCCCTGCGCGGCCGAGATACCGGGCACGATCGCGACGGGAATGCCGGCGGTCTGGCAAGCCTCGATCTCCTCGCCGGCGCGGCCGAAGATGCCGGGATCGCCGCCCTTCAGCCGCACGACATGCTTTCCCTGCGACGCCAGCGAGACGATCAGCGCGTTGATGTCGCCCTGCTTCACCGAGGGGCCATAGCCGGTCTTGCCGACCAGCATGCGCTTGGCCTCGCGCCGCGCTAGCTCGAGCACCCCCGGAGAGACGAGATCGTCATAGAGGATGATGTCGGCGCTCTGCAGGGCGCGGATCGCCTTCAACGTGAGCAGCTCCGGGTCGCCCGGGCCGGCGCCGACCAGCGTCACACGGCCCTTGCCGTCATGCGCGGCCTCGATCTGGACGAGACGCGCGAAGAGCTCCGCCTCGTCCTGCGGGCCTGGAGCGCGCTCGGGCTCGGCCATCGCCCTACCGGCGAAGAGCTCCCAGAAGGCGCGCCGCAGCGCAAAGGGCAGATCGCGGGCCTGGACCGACGGGCGCCAATCGGCCGCGGCCTGCGCCCAATTCTTCAACCCGGCCGGCAGCAGCGCCTCGATCTTTGTGCGGATCGCCTGGCCGAAGACTGGCGCTGCGCCATCCGTGGACACGGCGACGATCAGGGGCGAACGGTTGACCAGCGCGCCGAAGGCGAAATCGCAGTATTCCGGCTTGTCGACGATGTTGACCGGGGTGCCTGCCTGCCGGGCGGCGGCGACGAAGGCATGGACCTCCTCGGCATCGTCGAGGTCGGCCACGGCGATGGCCGCGTCAGTGAGGTCGCCGGCCTGCCAGCCCCGATCGTGGACATGCACGCGGCCGCCGGTCTCGCCTTGCGCCAGCCCGGAGAACAGCGCTGCCTCGCCAGCAGCGAAAACATCCAGCTGCGCCCCGGTGGCCGCCAGCAGCTCTGCCTTCCACAGCGCGGCCTCGGAGCCGCCGGCGAGCACAACCTTGCGCCCGTCCAGCTTGTGGAAGAGCGGCAGCGTCGCCAGCGGCTCGATGCGCGCTGCGGTCGTTTCGGGCTGTCTCTCGGTCATTGCGTGGTCGCTACGGCCTTCTCATCTGCCGCACTGTGCTCGCCGCCCGCCGGTGGAGTCAGCAGCCACAACGCGGCCAGTGCCAGGATGATAAGGCGAAAGCAAAGATCGAACCAGCGCCCGCGTGCCTCGCTCGCGGGCTCGCGAGGCAGCATGGCCTCGAACTCGGCGTTCAGGCTGTCTTCGCCGCCATCTCTGACGGCGCCGGGGCCCTCGACGTGGCTGTGCATGGCTGTCGAGATCGTCATGCTCACTCCGCTGCGGTGGGGGCCGTGCCTCTCGCCGCCCGGCGCCGGTCGAGGATGTTGCGCGCGCTCTCGCCATAGCCGCGCTGATAGGTGGTGCTGAACGATTCCCGCGCATGCAGCCATTGCTGGGCCGGCTGGCGGGCGGCGCTCGCCTCCGGCAGCTCGATCGTGTCGAAGCCGCAGGAGAGGGCGTAGGCGAACTGGTCGGCGATCAGCGGGCCGGTGGCGCGGATCTCACGGTAGAAGCCGGAGCGCCGGATCTGGCGCGCGAGGCTGAAGCCGCGCCCGTCCGAATAGGCGGGGAAGGCAATAGCGACGAGCGCGAGCCGCGGCAGGAACGGCGCGAGTGAGGCGAAAGGCACGGAGTTGGGCAGAATCACGCCGATCTGCTGATCGGGAGCCTGCGCCTCAAGCGCCTCCGCCAGAGCCTCCCACGGCACCAGCGCGGCGGGGATATTGCCGATCGCGGCGCCCTCGCTGCGGGTCCAGCGCTCCTCGGCGTCTCCGTCCTGGTCAAGCAGCGGCACGGGCGGTCTCCTGGAACGCGGCCTTGAATGGTCCGAGGCCGATACGGCGGACATTGTCGATGAAGCTTTCGCCCTCGCTCCGCTCGGCCAGATAGACGGCGACGATCCGCTCGATCGCATCCGGCACCTCCTCGGCGGCAAGGCCGGGGCCGAGGATCTCGCCGATCGCGGCATTCTCGGTGGCGTCGCCGCCGAGCGTGATCTGGTAGGATTCGATGCCGCGTTTCTCGAGGCCGAGAATGCCGATATGGCCGACATGGTGGTGGCCGCAGGCGTTGATGCAGCCGGAGATCTTGATGCCGAGCGGCCCGATCTCACGCTGGCGCGCTTCATCGGCGAAACGCTGCTGGATCGCTTGGGCGATCGGGATCGAGCGTGCCGTCGCCAATGCGCAGTAATCGAGGCCGGGGCAGGAGATGATATCGGTGACGAGGCCGATATTGGCCTCGGCCAGCCCCGCTTCTCCGAGCCGCTGCCAGATTGCGGGAAGGTCACGCTGGCGCACATGCGGCAGCACGAGGTTCTGCGCATGGGTGACGCGCAGCTCGTCGAAGGAATAGCGCTCGGCCAGATCGGCGACGAGGCGCATCTGCTCGCTGCTCGCATCGCCTGGGGCCTGGCCGAGCGGCTTCAGCGAGATCGTCAACGCGGTGTATCCGGGCGCCTTGTGCTCGTGGGTGTTGACCTCGACCCAGCGGGCGAAGGCCGGGTTCGCGGCCTTGGCCGCTTCCAGCGTGTTGCTGACGGCCGGCAGCACCTCATAGCGCGGCGGCGCGAAATAGGCCGCGATGCGCGCGACCTCTTCCGCGTCGGCATTGATCGAGGGGCCGTCGAGCAGAGCAAATTCGGCCTCGACGCGGCGAGTGAATTCCTCGGCGCCGATCTCGTGGACGAGGATCTTGACGCGCGCCTTGTATTTGTTGTCGCGCCGGCCCTCGAGATTATAGACCCGCATGATCGCCTCGAGATAGGCGAGCAGGTCCTTCTTCGGCAGGTAGTCGCGCACCACCTTGCCGATCATCGGCGTGCGGCCGAGCCCGCCGCCGACGCTGATCTCGTAGCAGGTCTCATGCGTGTCGGGGTGGCGGCGCAGGCGCAGCCCGATATCGTGAGCCTTGATCACGGCACGATCGTGCTCGGCGCCCGTCACCGCGATCTTGAACTTGCGCGGCAGGTAGCTGAACTCGGGATGGGCCGAGGACCATTGCCGGATCAGCTCGGCGGTCGGGCGCGGATCCTCGATCTCGTCCTGCGCGACACCCGCGAAGTGATCGGCGGTGACGTTGCGGATGCAGTTGCCGGAGGTCTGGATGCAATGCATCTCGACATCGGCGAGCAGGCCGAGGATGGCGGGGATATCGCGCAGCTTCGGCCAGTTGAACTGCAGGTTCTGGCGCGTGGTGAAATGGCCGTAGCCGCGGTCGTAGCGCTCTCCGATCAGGGCGAGCTGACGCAGTTGCCGCGCGTTCAGCGTGCCATAGGGAACGGCGATCCGCAGCATATAGGCGTGGAGCTGGAGATAGACGCCGTTCTTGAGCCGCAGCGGCTTGAACTCATCCTCGGTGAGGGAGCCGTCGAGCCGGCGCGCCACCTGATCGGTGAACTGCGCCACCCTCTCCCGGACGAAACGCTCGTCGAATTCGTCGTAGCGATACATGGATCAGCCCTTCGGCGCGGAGGCGATGCCTTCACCGGCCTGCTTGCCGAGATCGGGACGGTTGCTGGGGCCGAGCGTCTTGAAGCGCTCGCGGAAATGGCGCGGAACCGGGCCGCCAGCCTCGATGGTCACATCGACGAGATAGGCGTCGACGACCTTGTTGCCACGCAGCTCGGTGGTGGCGAAGGCTTCGAGCCGCTCGGCGGCCGCGTCATCATTGGCGACAAGGGCGGGCGCCGGATCGCGCGTCCAGGCGAGGGTGCCGGCATCATTGGCGGTCGCGAAGACGACATCGCCGTCGAGCAGGTCGTTGGCGAGCAGGATCGCGGGCAGGGGGATGCGTTTCGAGGCAGTGGCCATCACGCGGCCTTCCGCTTGTCGCTGAGGCCCCGCCGATCGATGACGTTCAAAATCGCCACAGCAATACCCATCCCTGTTCGGTCTTTCGAACAGGGATTTTACGCTACGAGCGGGCGATAGCTCAATTCACATCCGATAGGGTGTTTTTCTGTATTCTCAAGGGTAGGGAGTAAAATCATCTCGCAAGGCGTATTTCGGGCCCTCTCGGCGCAAATTTGTGCCAATTGTGGCGGCGCCCGGTTGAGCCCGGGGGCGCCGCCACGGCCCGATGGACGCGTCAGGCGCTCTTCAGGATCGTTTCGACGATTTCCTGCACATCGAACGCTTCGCGCAGCGTAGCAAGGTGGTGCGGCTCGCCGCGCGTCAGCTTCGCCACGCCCTCGAGCTGGCGGCGCAGTGCCAGCGGACGCGCCTCGTTCTGGGAGAGTGCCTCCGGGTCGCGCTCCCAGCTGCCATCGGAACGGCGGCGCTCGGCATGCGACCAGTCGTAGAGCCGCACCGCGCCCTTACCGCCCTCGAACGTCCAGACGTTGTGGTCGTCCTTGGCGGTGGTGCCGACGCTGCCGGTCAGGGTGACGGGCAGGGCGCCCGCCGTCAGCGTCGCCTCGATGCGGCGCTCGCTCTTGCCGGCTTCGGGGAAGCTGGCCTTGGCGGCGAGGCCGGTGAAGGGGCCGGCGATACGGCGGGTCAGGAACAGGAAATGCGAGACGACCTCGCGGGTGAAGCCGCCCTGCGCCGGCCCGTCGAGCCAGCCGGCCGCATCGACCTGCCAGGAGCGCGGCCAGGTCGCGAAGGCGACCTCGATCGAGACGCGCTGGGGCGTGCCGACCGCGCCGGAGGCTATCCAATCTCGCAGCCGTGCCACGGCGGGCGAGGAGGCGAAGGGAAAGTTCACGGCGCCGCGATCCCCGGCTTCGGCGACGAAGGCGCGCGCATCGGCGAGGTCGACCGCCAGCGGTTTCTCGCAGAACACCGCCTTGCCGGCGGCGAGCGCTGCGCGGGCATGGGCGAGATGGGAGGAGGGCGGCGAGGCGATGTAGACGCAGTCGCTTGCGGTGATAAGGGCGGCGGTGTCCGGCTGGCGTGGCACTGCGGGCAGCGCCGTACCAATGCGCTCCATGGCCTCGGCGGAAGGATCCCAGATGCCGGAGACGCTGAGCGCCGTCGCCGGCTGGTCGAGCGCCGCGCGCAGCATGCGCTCGCCCATGATTCCGGCGCCGATCAGGCCGAAGGAGATAGGAGTCTGGGACATGGTGGAATCTCGGGCAGGCAGTGAAGGGCAGAAACGCTGCTCCCTGCATCGCATGCCGGGACGGTCGGGCGGAAGCCGTTTCAGCGCGGTCCCGGTCGGCGTCGAGACGGCTCGTATCCACGCCGTGAGCGAGAGCCTCATGAGGCCAGCGCGAACCGGACCCAAGGGTGGGTTAGTACGGTTGAGGATGAAGGTTTCGCGACCGTCGGTGCGCCGAACTTTGCGCCACCGCGGCGTTCGGCTGCTGCGGGCGCGTTCACTATGGGGGCTCAAGCAACAAGGGCTCCTTCAGGAGCCCTTGCGCAGTGTCTTGTGTTTCTTTGGCAGATGTCCGCTCAGACGAAGCGGAAATCGTCGGCGCGCAACGAACCGAGCTGCACGTCCGCCAGGGTGAGCGAAGTGTCGGCGTCGACCGTGAACACCACGTCCGAGCCCAGCTGTGCGGCGTGGGCCATGGCAGCATCGAAATCGGCGAAGAGCGCGCTGGCAAACTCGACGACGTCCTCATGCCCGCCAGCGAAATCGGTGACGGTGTCACGACCGAAGCCGGGCGTGAACACGAAGACGTCGTTGCCCGACCCGCCGGTCAGGGTGTCGTCGCCGGCGCCGCCTTCGAGACGGTCGTCGCCTGAACCGCCGCTCAGCGCATCGTTGCCGAGGCCGCCAAGCAGGATGTCGTCGCCCGAGCCGCCGGAGAGGTTGTCGTCACCCGTGCCGCCGTCGAGAAGGTCGTCGCCGGATCCGCCCTTCAGCGCATCATTGCCGAGGCCGCCGACCAGGTTATCGTCGCCCGCGCCGCCGTTGAGCGCATCGTTGCCCGCGCCGCCGTCGAAGCTGTCGTCGCCATTGCCGCCGGTGACGACATTGTCGCCGTCACCGAAGGACAGGTTCTCGATGTTGACGAAGGACTGGACGCCGATGCCGGCGCCGGCGATGCGACCGGAGGCCATGTCGACATAGAGCGCGCCACTCGCGGCCGAGAGGTCGAGCGTATCGTAGCCGTCACCGCCGTCGATGGTGTCGTTGCCGGGGCCGGCCTTGATCACGTCATCGCCCGTGCCGGCGTCGATGATGTCGTCACCGGCGCCGCCGTTGATGATGTCGTTGCCCGCGCCGCCATGGATCGTGTCGTTGCCGGCCTCGCCGTAGAGCGCGTCATCGCCCTCGCCGCCATCGATGAAATCATTGCCGCCGCCGGCATAGATGACGTCGTTGCCGATGCCGCCATGGACGCTGTCGTTGCCGTCGCCAAGATAGACCTGGTCGTCGCCTTCCTCGCCGTCGATGTCGAAGTCGCTCCAGGAGGTGGCGGTGACGAGGTCATTGCCTTCGCCGAGCAGGATCTTGCCGATGACCGAGGCGCCGACAAAGAGATTCAGGTGGTCGTCGCCTGCACCCATGTCGATCGCCGAGCCTCCGGTCGCCTGGATCAGGCCGGAATTGCCGAGCTTGTCGTTGCCGCCGCCCATCGAGACGCCGCCGATGATGCGGCCGGTGCTGGTGTTGATGATCTCGTCGACATAGTTGCCGACCAGATTGATCGCCTCGTTGCCGCGCAGATCGAAGCGGGCGGCGTCTGCCGGCGCGACGTTCTCCGGTCCGTGGCCATCGCCCTGGATCAGGCCGCGATTGACGACGAGCGTGGCGCCGAGCGCATTCTGGTTGCTGGAGTTGTCGACCTGGATGGCCCGGCCATAGCCGTAGATCTTGCCGGTGCTGTCGTTGATGATGGTGCCGCCGCCGATGGCGATGCCTTCGGAAACGTTCGGCTCGCCATCATGATATCCGTTGGCGCCGAGGCCCTCGACCGTGCCGGTGTTGTTGAGGAAGAGCAGGCCGTCGACGTCGATCGCGTCGCCGTCGCTGTCGGCGAGGCCGGCCGACCGGCCCTGCATGGTACCGCGGTTGGTGATGCTGACGAGGTCGGCTTGGGAGCCGTTGCTGTCGATGTTAACCGCCGAGCCGTTGCGGCCGATGATGGTGCCGTCATTCACGACGGCGACGCCGCGGTCGCCGGTGATCGCGTGCTTGGCGCCCTCGAGCAGGCCGCCGGCGTAGTTGTTGACCTTGCCGCCCGCATCGCTCTGGAAATCGATCAGGTCGCCGTCCGCAGCGAAGCCCTGGCCGGTGATGATCGTGCCCCAGTTGTTGACGGTGCCGTTCTGGCCGGGGCGGATCACATCGGTGTTGGTGCCGTACTGGCGGATGGTGCCGCCGGCGAGGTTGTTGATCGTGGCGCTGGCGCCGTTGTTGTCGAAGCTGCGGAAGTCGAGCACGCGGCCGTCGGCCTCGACCAGACCGGCATTGTTGATGACGATGCGGGCTGTCGCCGCACCGGCCTGGCTCGGGTTGAGCGCGCCGCGCAGGACGCCCGTCGCCTGGTTGTCGATGGTGAGCGAACCGGTCGCGCCGGCGGTTGTCTGGAGCAGACGGCTGGTCGCTCCGACCTCGATCAGGCCTCCATTGGTGAGCACGGCATTGCCGCCGCCGGCCCAGGTCACCGCATTGCTCGAAACCGTGAGCTTGCCGCCCGCATCGATGCCGACCTTGTCGTCCTTGTCGATAACGAGGCCGGAGGTGACGGTGCCTCCGTTGCGGATGGCGATCTCGTCGTAGCCGGCGCTACCGGCAACCGACCAGCTACCGCTCTCGACCTCCAGACGCTCGACGCCCGTGGGGGCGGCGAGGGAGCCGGTGCCCGTTCCGAGCAGCTTTACGGTGTCGCGGCCCGTGCCGCCGTCGATGCTGGCGGCTGCGCCTGCACCGGCCTTGACCTCGATGACGTCGTCACCGGCGCCGCCGAGCACCGTGTCGCCTGCACCGGCGACGATGCGGTCATTGCCGGCGCCGCCGTCGAGGATATTGGCCAGGTCGTTGCCGATCAGAACGTCGTTGCCGGCGCCCCCGATGACATTCTCGATGCCGGTCAGCGTGTCGCGGCCGATGCCTTCGCCATTGGCCTTGCCCGCGGCGAGATCGACGGTGACGCCGGTGGTCTCGGCCGCATAGTCGGCGGTGTCGATGCCGTCGCCGCCGTCGAGCAGATCATTGCCTTCGCCGCCGATGAGCCTGTCGTTGCCAGCACCGCCGAACAGAAAGTCATCGCCCGCTCCGCCGATCAGGCGATCGTTGCCATCGCCACCCTGGAGAACGTCGTCGCCCGCGCCGCCGTCGAGCTGATCGTCGCCCGCGCCGCCGCGGATGAGATCGTCGCCCGCGCCCGCCAGCACGATGTCGTCGCCCGCCCCGGCATCGACGACAAGATCGTCCTCAAGGTCGCTCGCCGTCAGCTTGTCGTTGCCGGCGCCGAGGCGGATCTCGCCATAGAGCTTCGAGCCTGCAAGGAGCGCGACCTCGTCGTTGCCATCGCCCATATCGACGGCAATGCCGTCCTGGCTGATGATCGTGCCGGAATTGACCAGGGTGTCGTCGCCGCCGAGCATCGAGACGCCGTTGAACAGCTCGTCGCTGTTGGTCAGGCTGTCACTCCCGTCGCTGAACGCGGACACGGCGGCGACGGCCGGCGCCTCGGCATTGCCCGATTCTGCCGCGGCCGGAACGTCCTGCTGCGTGGCAAGGGTCAGGCTCGATGTCGTGAACTTGCGCGCTCCTTGCCCGCCACCCGACGGGGCCGTATCGACCGGACCGGCCAAGGGTGTCGGCGCCGTGCTGCCTGCCGCGACATCGAGGTCGATCGAGGGGCTGATGAAACCGGCCGGCGTGACGGATGATCCCAATAGACTCGGATCCGTCGAGCTGCCCTGGGCGATGCGGGCTCCCTTGATGCTGCCGGTGACATCGACATCCGTTTCCGTCCCGAGCTGAACCGAAACCGCCTCGGAGCCGAGACCGCTGATCGTGACCGTCGCCCCGACCGGAACGTCGCGATCGACCGTCCAGTTCCAGCTCGCGCCCTTTTCGGCGCCCGACATATCGGAAATGTCATAGGGAATGGCGATCACGCTGCCCGCGAGGACGGGTTCGATGACCTTGAAGACAATGCCGTTTCCGGCGTCGGGGCTATAGCCGACGAAGCTGATCGAACCGACGGGGCGCGTCATGGTTTGCAAATCCTTTAGCCAATGCATCGTGAGCCCCGTCCGCCGCCAGCAGGGGACAGCCCGCATCCGGCGAGCTGAGGCGCGTTAATGAATTGGTAAGGATGACGATTGTTTAACAATTCGATCAACAGTGAAATAATTTTTGATATTTTGCCGCCTAAATCGATCTGGTGAAGTAATATTTCAGCCTATTTCGGCGCCGCGCGCGTGACATGAATTGCATCAATCTCGGTATTGTCCGAGTTTTAGACGTATAGTATCGGAATCTTTGTTATGGAGATTGGAATATCGGCCTTCGAAAACGATCGAAGACATCCAGAATCGATTCTCCGTGTGGCGGAGAACAAGGGGCGTCGATAACCGATCGCCGTTCATGATGGGCCGGGAAGCCCATGCCCGGATCTCAGGCTAAGGCAGGGCGGGGGGACCGCACGAATCCAATTCATCGATGGGGGGTATGGGCATTTTCGATGGCCTGCCGCCCCGGTGATTTCACCGAGCTGTCATCTCGTCCTCCTATCGCTGCGGCCGATCGTCGAGCGCAGGCTCGGTTGGTGGGCAGGCGGGCTCGCCGACATACGGTTTCGGGGGCTGCGGCGGATTCTGCCCGCAAGCGGCTCTTCCGGTTGCTTTGCGTCAGGGAAACTCGCCGTTGCTCCCAAAATCATCCAAGAATGCTGCCAGCGAGGCTTTGGCCTCGTGCCGTTCCGCTTTCCTCGCGGTGGCGTTGTTTTCCGCCCTCGTCAACGTGCTGATGCTGACGGGCTCGCTCTACATGTTGCAGGTCTATGACCGGGTGCTGCCTTCGCGCAGCGTGCCGACGCTTGTTGCCCTCTCGCTGATCGTCGCTGCGCTCTACATCCTGCTCGGTGTG
Source organism: Allobosea sp. 10L422 (assembly GCF_056395345.1). Lineage (NCBI taxonomy): Bacteria > Pseudomonadati > Pseudomonadota > Alphaproteobacteria > Hyphomicrobiales > Alloboseaceae > Allobosea > Allobosea sp. 10L422. The sequence goes on along the minus strand of NZ_JBFTJI010000001.1, from coordinate 585,884 downwards.
TTCGACTGGCTGCGCCAGCGCATTCTGAGCCGTGTCGGTGTCGAGCTCGACCGTCAGCTCGGCGGACCGGTGCTCGGCGCCATCCTTGGCGGACAGCTGCGGGGCGCTCCGGGCGGCAGCCAGCTGTCGCGCGATCTCGACAGCGTCCGTGGCTTTCTGTCCGGGCTGGGGCCGACCACGCTGTTCGATCTGCCCTGGATCCCGCTCTATGGCGCGCTGTGCTTCGTGCTGCATCCCTATCTCGGCTGGACGCTGGTGGCCGGCGCGGCAATCCTGATCGTGCTCGCGCTTCTGACCGAAGTGCTGTCGCGGCGGCCGAGCGCCGACGTCGCCCGCTCGTCCGGGGAGCGCGCCGCCCTGATCGAGGCCGCGCGCCGCAATGCGGAGGCAGTGACGGCGCTCGGGATGAACGGGCGGATCGGCCGGCTGTTCGAGCGGACCAATGACCGGCACGTCGCGGCCAGCCTCAGGGCTTCCGATATCACCAGTGGGCTCGGCGGCATCTCGAAGGTCATTCGCTACATGCTGCAATCCGCCATGCTCGGCGTCGGCGCCTGGCTGGTTATGCACGATCAGGCCTCGTCCGGCGTGATGATCGCCTCCTCGGTGCTGAGCAGCCGTGCGCTGGCGCCGATCGAGCTCGCGATCGGCAGCTGGCGGCCCTTCATAGGTGCGCGGCAGGCCTGGCGTCGGCTTCATTCGGCGCTCGGCGAAGCGCCTGTGGCACTCGCGGTCTCGCCCGAGCGTCCGACGCAGCGGGTCACGCTGGAGCAGGTCTTTGTAGCGCCTCCCGGCAGCCCGACACCGACCGTCAAGGAGATCGGTCTCACGCTGCAGGCGGGACAGGGGCTGGCCGTGATCGGCCCGTCCGCCTCCGGAAAGTCCACGCTCGCGCGGGCGCTGGTCGGCGTCTGGCCGGTGCTGCGCGGGTCCTTGCGCCTCGACGGCGCGACGCTCGACCAGTGGCCGGAGGAGGAGCGCGGCGCGATCATCGGCTATGTGCCGCAGGATGTGCAGCTCTTCGCCGGGACCATTGCGGAGAATATCGCCCGCTTCGACCCGGCGATGACGGAAGAGGCCGTCCGCAGCGCGGCCAGGGCCGCCGGCGCCTATGACCTCATCCTCGGACTACCGAAAGGTTTCGAGACACCGATCGGCGAGGCCGGCGGCGTCCTGTCCGGCGGTCAGCGGCAACGCATCGCGCTTGCTCGCGCGCTGTATCGCGATCCCTTCCTTGTCGTGCTCGACGAGCCCAATGCCAGCCTCGATGCGGATGGCGACGCCGCTCTCACCGCCGCGATCGCCGGTGTGCGCGCCCGCGGGGGGATCGTCGTCGTCATAGCTCATCGCCCCTCGGCGCTGGCGGGCATCGACCTCGTCCTGATCCTGGCAGACGGCCAGGTGCAGGCCTTCGGGCCGAAGGAGGAGGTGCTGCGCAAGAGCCTTGCGGCGAAACCGGGCTCGGCCGGGCCGAATCCGTCCCATCCCCGAATTGCAGTGGCGGCCGATGCGCGCGGTTAACGAGAACAGGTCCGGCGGGCAGCCGTCTTCGAGCATGGCCGGGGCCGAGGGGCGCCGTGCCGATCCTCGCCGCGACATCCGGCGTGCGACGCTGTTCGGGGTCGCGACCATCGCCGTGCTGCTGGGCACTGTCGGGCTGTGGGCGGCGACCGCGCCGCTTTCGGGCGCGGTGATCGCCTCGGGCAAGGTCGTCGTCGAGAGCAATGTCCGGCGCGTGCAGCACCCATCCGGAGGCGTCGTCGCGGAGATCCGGGTCAAGGATGGCGACCGCGTCAAGGCCGGCGACGTGCTGGTGCGGCTGGACGAAACCAATGCCAGGGCGAGCCTCGCGCTGATCGAGATCGAACTCATCCGTTTCCAGGCGCGCAAGGCGCGGCTGGAGGCCGAGCGCGAGGGCCACTCCGATTTGGTGCTGGTTCAGGAGTTGCGTGACAGGGCGGGCGATCCGGGCGTGATCCGGGCGGTCGCTGGCGAGCTGAGGCTTTTCCGCACCCGCCGCGCCGCGGCCGATGTCCAGCGCTCCCAGCTGCGCGAGCGGATCGCGCAGTCGCATGAGGAAATCAAGGGCTTGTCGTCCCAGATCGAGGCCCGGCGGGCGCAGGCCATGCTGATCGAGCAGGAACTCGAGGGCGTGCAGAAGCTGTACGACCAGAACCTCGTCGCGCTCTCGCGCCTGACCTCGCTCCAGCGCGAAGCCTCGCGCCTCATCGGCGAGCGGGGCAGCCTCACCTCCGACACGGCACGGGTCAAAGGCCGCATTGCCGAGATCGAATTGCAGATCGTCCAGATCGACGAGGATCTGCGCCGCGAGGTCACGACCGAACTGCGCGATGTCGACGGCAAGATCGCCGATCTGTCGGAGCGCCGGGTCGCTGCGCGCGATCAGCTTGAGCGGATCGAGATGCGCGCGCCGCAAGATGGTGTCGTCCATCAGCAGACCGTGCACACGATCGGCGGCGTCATCGGCCCAGCCGAACAGGTCATGCTGATCGTACCGGAGGCCGACGGCCTCATCGTCGAGGCGCGGGTCGAGCCGGCGTTGATCGATCGGCTGCGGATAGGGCAGGCGGCGATGCTGCGCTTTCCGGCCTTCGACAGCGCCACCACGCCGGACCTCAAGGGGCGGCTGATCCATGTCTCGGCCGATGCGAGCACGGACCAGCAATCCGGCGTGTCCTTCTATACGGCGCGCGTCGCGCTCGATCGCCCGGAGATCGACCGCCTCGGCGGCAAGAGCCTGCTGCCCGGCATGCCGGTGGAGACCTTCATTCAGACCGGTTCGCGCACTGCGCTCGCCTATATCGTCAAGCCGATCGAGGATCAGCTCGCGCGGGCCTTCCGCTACGATTGAGGTCCGCGGAGACGCACCGCGCCAGCGTTGGCGCGGTCGTCAGGCGGCCTCGGGACTCAACCGTCCTGATGGCTGCTCGAACGCGTCGCCAGCGCAGCGGAAGAACTCGGCGATCATCGGAGCGCGCCGGCGCTCTTCGAGGCAGACGACGTATTCGTTGATCGCGATGCACGGGTCGCGCAGCGGCAGGAAATGCAGCCGCGTGTCGAAGCCGAATTCGAGATCGGCGATCGCGCCCATGCCGAAGCCGGCGGCGACCGTTTCGCGCACGCCGTCTCGCGTCGACACCTCGATGATGTCGCCGAGCGTGACGCCGCAGGCAGCCAGATTCTGCTCGAAGACCTCGCGCGTACGCGAGCCACGCTCGCGCAGCACGAAGGGAAGACCCTGCAGATCCCTGATGGAAACCGATTCCCGCTGAGCCCAGGAATGGCCCTTCGGCAGGAACACCCCGAGCTTCATCGTGGCCAGCGGCCGAACATGGAAGCGGCTATCCGTCGGCATCTGCCCGGTGACGCCGGCATCGGCGCGGTATTGCGTGATCTGCTCGATCACGCCGTCGGAGTTGTGAAGCTGAATCGAGAAGACGAGCTTGGGCCGGCGCCGACGTAGCGCACCCAGGATCGGCAGCAAGTGGACGGTGCCGTCCGAGGCCAGACGCAGGCGTCCGCCGTCGGCCTTGCGGCTCTTGAGCATTCGCCCGGCCTCCGTGAAGGCCGAAAACAGGCGAGACGTGACTTCATAGAGCGCCTCGCCATCGGCCGTCAGCGTGGCGCCGCGCGGCCCGCGCTCGAACAATACGACGCCGGAGATCGCCTCCAGCTGCCGCACCTGACCGGACAAGGTCGATTGGCTGACCGCCATCTCCCGCGCGGCCTGCGAATAGCCGCCCGCCGTCGCGACGAAGTGGAATGCGCGAAGCTGAGTGACCGATGCCATGGCTTTCAACGTGCCGGAAGGGGCCCGGGGGCTCCAGGCGCGCGATCGCGGCTTCCGGAAACAAAAGCGATGCGCGCGGACGTCCTATCGGCGCGATGCTGCATGAATGTGACGCATATTCCAGAAATCTAAAGAATAAAATGGAATAATCGATGGGCCGAAGTATAATTTGCTGGCAAATCTAAAAGCAGATTTACGGTTCGTGGTATCGTTATTTTCGCGCCGGCACTGCCGTTATCGGCTGTGTTCGTACGACATATGCATCGCGGAGGGCGCCAGCAGCAGCGGCTTGACCTGAGGTGTCGGCCGCACCTTGGTCATGGCTGTCGGCTTCAGGAGCGGGCATCGGCATCCTCGCGTCCGGTTCAAGCGCCGATGCGCCGGTGCTCTCGGCCGGCGTTATCCCCGATTGCGCGACGGGGAGGAATGCGGCCAGCGGATCAGCGCCGACGCTGTTCTCGGTTCGATTCCGGCGCCATGCGCTATCTCTACGGCACCGGGCCCGCGAGCCTCTCCCAGGCACGATCTCCGGTTCGTCTGAGTGAGAAACAAGCACCAGTGAGGACGCCCGCGGGCCCCGCCTTTCGCTATTGCGTCCCTAATTGACCTTTTCTTCTGGTCATCGTACTGGTCTTACCAGAACGAAGAAGAATGGTTTCAGGGATGGATGCTCAAGATGCCGACAGCGCGTCGGGGTTCGAGCGGGTCTTCGCCTATCTGCGGGAGCGGCTGCTCGACGGCACGCTGAAGCAGGGCGAACGGCTCATGGCCGAACGCGAACTGGCCACGCAGCTCGGCGTCAGCCGGCCGATCGTGCGCGAGGCGCTGCGCGCGCTGCACATGCTCGGCATCGTCGAGATCCGCGAGCGCGTCGGCACCATCGTGAAGCGGCCGGATGCCTCGATGCTGAAGGACTTCTTCACGTTGGCGCTGGCCCAGCAGGCCGACCTCATCGACGACGTGATGGAGGCGCGCATCGCGATCGAATGCCAAGCCGTGCGGCTGGCCTGCGAGCGCGCCACGATCGCGGATTTCGAGCGGCTGCAGCGCGCGCTGGTCCGGATCGGCGAGACGATCGACGATGCCGATGCGGGCGGCGCTGCCGATTTCGAGTTCCACCGCGCCATCGTGCTGGCGTCGCGGTCGCCGACGCTCGCTGTGCTCCATGAATCCATGTCGACGCTGCTCGCGCGCTCGCATCGCAGCCGCCGCGAGCTCGTCCAGCAGTTCAGCTCGATGAAGAGCTACCTGATCGACGACCACAAGCGCGTTTTCGACACCATCGTCGGGCGCGATCCCGATCGTGCCGAGGTGACGCTGCGGCGCCATTTCGCGATCGGCGACGAATACCGGCGCCGTGCGATCACCGGCGAGGGGGACCGGCCGGATACGCGCAGCGCGCAGGGCGCCTGAAGGCTCCGCATTCACCAGAAAAGATGCCGAGAGAACAGAGCATGGCAGGGAACGAAAAAGGCAGCGTCGGCTTCATCGGCCTCGGAACGATGGGGCGCGAAATGGCACGCAACCTCATGAAGGCGGGGCACCCGGTGACCGTTTTCGACATCATCGGCGATGCGGTCGCCATGTTAGTGGCGGAGGGCGCGAAGCCGGCGAAGAGCCCGGCCGATGCGGCAGCCGCCGCCGATATCGCGATTACCATGCTTCCCGACACGCCCCAGGTCGAGGATGTCATCTATGGCGAAGGGGGGCTCCTGGCTTCGCCGCCGCGCGGGCGCCTGATCGTCGATATGAGCACGATCTCGCCGGTGGCTGTCCGCCGAATGCATGCCGATCTCAAGGCGGCCGGGACCGATTTCATCGACGCGCCGGTTTCGGGCGGTCCACTAGGCGCCAAGAACGCGTCGCTCACCATCATGGCCGGCGGCGAGGCTGAGGCCTTCACCAGGGCCGAGCCGTTCTTCCGGGCCATGGGCACGACCATCACCCATGTCGGCGCGCCCGGCGCCGGCCAGGCGGTCAAGCTCTGCAACCAGTTGATCTGCGGCATCAACATCCAGGCGGTCTGCGAGGCGATCGCGCTCGGCCGCGCCTCCGGCGTCGATCTGGAGCAGATGCGCACCGTGCTGCTCGGCGGCTCGGCCGCGTCCTGGATGCTCGACAAGCTCGGCCCCGCGATGATCGCGGGCGATGCCGGGGCGGGCTTCCGCATCGACCTGATGCTCAAGGATCTGCGCCTCGTGCAGGAGCAGGCGCAAGCGCTCTCCGTGCCGCTGCCGGGCACGGCGCTCGTCACCAGCCAGTACATCGAGGCGCGCGCCCATGGCGAAGGCGCCAACGGCAATCAGGCGCTGTTCCGCGTCTATGACCGCATGACGAACCGGGCCTGACGGCGGCGATGGGTCTTGACCTCGACTTCTCCGTCGTTCTGGAGCGCTGGCCGCTCTTCCGCGACGGTGCGGTGATGACGCTGCAGCTCGCCTTCATGGCGATCCTGATCGGCGGCGCGATCGGCACGTTCTGCGCCATCGGCCGCGGCAGCACCAACCGCTTCATCGCCGGGCTCTGCGCGGGTTATGTCGAGACGATCCGCAACACGCCGCTGCTGGTCCAGATCTTCCTGGTCTATTTCGGCCTCGCCAGCATCGGCTTCAAATTCTCGGCCTTCTCCGTCGCGGCGGCGGCGCTCGCCATCAATGTCGGCGCCTATACGGCCGAGATCATGCGGGCCGGCTTCGAGGCGATCCCACCCGGCCAGATCGAGGCTGCCGAAGGGCTCGCGCTTTCACGCTTCCAGATCTACTGGCACGTCATCCTGCTGCCGGCGATCGAGAAGGTCTATCCGTCGCTGACCAGCCAGTTCGTGCTGCTGATGCTGGCTTCCTCGGTCACCTCGCAGATTTCGGCCGAGGAACTGACGGCCGTCGCCAACTACGTCCAGTCCGACACCTATCGCGCCTTCGAGACCTATATCCTCGTGGCGCTCGGCTACATCGCGCTCTCGCTTGTCCTGCGCGCCGCCTTCTGGGCGCTGGGGCTCGTGCTCTTCCCGCGCCGCCGGCGCCTCGGCACGTCGCTCTAGAGGTCGATGATGGGCGGCTCCCTCAACGCGAACCACCTCCTCTTCCTCGGCCAGGGCGCGCTCTGGACGATCGGGCTGTCGGCGATCGCGCTGATCGGCGGCGGCCTCGTCGGCTTCCTGATCGCGCTCGCCCGGGTCTCGCCGAGCAAGGCCGTCCGTCTGTTCAGCGGCGCCTATGTCCAGCTCATCCAGGGCACGCCGCTGCTGGTGATCATGTTCCTCGGCTATTTCGGGCTTTCGGCGCTCGGCTTCCGGATCACGCCGCTCTGGGCCGCCGGCGCCTCGCTGACCATCTATGTCGGCGCCTATTTCGGCGAGATCTGGCGCGGTTGCATCCAGGCCGTGCCGCGCCCGCAATGGGAGGCTGCCGAGGGGTTGGGCCTCAGCCGCACCCAGCGGATGCTCAAGGTCATCCTGCCCCAGGCCATGCGGATCGCAACGCCGCCGACCGTCGGCTTCATGGTGCAGATCATCAAGAACACCTCGCTGGCCTCTGTCGTCGGCTTCGTCGAGCTCGCCCGCTCCGGCCAGATCATCAACAACTCGCTGTTCGAGCCCTTCCTGATCTACGCGATCATCGCCCTGATCTATTTCGCGCTCTGCTTCCCGATCTCGCTCCTCAGCCGGCGTCTCGAACGCCGCATGGGCGTCGGCCGCGCGAAGCTGATGCCGGCCTGACGAGATTTGAAAGCCATGAGCCAGGAACGACTTCCCATCGCCGAACGCATCATCGTCGATCGCCCCATCGTCGCCCTCGACAAGGTCCATAAGAGCTTCGGCGCGCTCAAGGTGCTGGACGGGGTCAGCTTCACCGTCGAACGGGGCGAAGTGCTGGTGCTGATCGGCCGCTCCGGCTCCGGCAAGAGCACGGCGCTGCGCTGCATCGACCGCTTCGAGAAGATCGATTCGGGCGAGATCCGCGTCTGCGACCACCGCGTCGACGCGGCCGATATCGACCTCAGGGCGCTGAGGCAGGATGTCGGCATCGTCTTCCAGAGCTACAACCTGTTTCCGCATCTCACCATCGAGCAGAACATCACGCTCGCGCCGGTTTCGGTGAAGGGCATGAGGAAGGCCGAGGCCCGCGAGCTCGCCAAAGCGATGCTGGCGAAGGTGGGCTTGTCCGAGAAGCTCGACGCCTATCCCGAGCAGCTTTCCGGCGGGCAACAGCAGCGCGCGGCGATCGCCCGCTCGCTCGCCATGCAGCCCAAGGTGATGCTGTTCGACGAGGTCACCTCCGCGCTCGATCCGGAGCTGACCGGCGAGGTGCTCAAGGTCATCGAGCAGCTCGCCGCGGACGGCATGACCATGGTCATGGTCACCCATGAGATGGGGTTCGCACGGGGCATCGCCGATCAGGTGGTGTTCATGCACGCGGGCAGGGTTCACGAGGCCGGAAGTGCCTCGATCCTGTCGGCACCGGCCACGCCGGAACTCGCCCAGTTCGTCGGAGCCGGGCTCTAACGACCAAAAGGGAAGGAAAACCAAGGATGAAACGCTTTCTCACGATTGCCTTGCTCTGCACGACGGCGCTCGCCTGTGCCGGCCAGGCCGCGCGCGCCGACATGCTCGACGACGTCATGAAGGCAGGCAAGATCCGCATTGCGACTGACCTCGCGATCCCGCCATCCGGCATGATCGACGGCGCCATGAAGCCGACGGGCTCGGATGTCGAGACCGCCGAGCTGCTCGCCAAGGATTGGGGCCTGCAACTGGAATTCGTGCAGACGACAGGTGCGACCCGCATCCCCAACGTCCAGACCAACAAGGCCGACATCATCATCTCGACGCTGTCTGTGACACCCGAGCGAGCCAAGGTCATCGACTTCTCCAAACCCTATGCGGCCTTGCAGTCGGTGGTGGGCTGCCTGAAGTCGCTCGAGGTGAAGAGCTGGGACGATCTGAAGGGCAAGACGATCGCTGTCTCGCGCGGCACGACGCAGGACACGACGCTGACCAACATGAAGGAGCGCGACCTCAAGCTCGCCCGCTTCGAGGACGATGCGACGATGGTCACAGCCGCCATCTCCGGCCAGGCCGACTGTGTCGCCACCTCGGCGACGATCGTCTCGCAGATCGGCGTCAAGGCGCCGGCGCGGCCCTTCGAGCCCAAGGTCTCGATCACCAATTTCGATCTCGCCATCGGCGTGAAGAAGGGCGAGCCGAAGCTTCTGGAGAAGCTCGACGCCTGGGTCGAGCAGAACCTCAAGAACGGCAAGCTCAACGCGATCTACAAGAAGTTCCACGGCACCGAACTGCCCGCGAACATGCGCGGCTGATCCATTCCTCGCCGGCGTCCGACAAGGGCGCCGGCGCTTCGCTCCAACCAACAGGACATCTCATGCGTCTCGTCATCGGCTCCGACCATGCCGGCTGGTCCCTCAAGCAGCACGTCATCGACCACATCAAATCGCTGGGCCACGAGGTCGTCGATGTCGGCTCCCATGACGACAATCCGGTCGATTTCCCCGATATCGCCCGCGAGGTCGCCCGCAAGGTCACGTCCGGCGAGGCCGAGCGCGGCATCATGGTCTGCGGCACCGGCGTCGGCGCCTCGATCGCCGCCAACAAGATGAAAGGCATCCGGGCGGCGGTCTGCCACGACATCCATTCCGCGCATCAGAGCGTCGAGCATGACGACGTCAACGTCATGTGCATCGGTGCGAAGATCGTTGGTCCCTGGCTCGCCAGCGACCTGATTTCGTCCTATCTCTCCGCCGAGTTCTCGACCGACGAGGATTTCCGCCGTCGGGTCGAGAAGCTGCACCAGATGGACGCCGAAGGCTGAAACGAGGGTAGGGCCCGATGATCCTGGTCTTCGGATCGATCAATGTCGATTTGGTCGCGCGGGTCGCGATCATTCCGGGACCCGGCAAGACGGTGCTCGCGCCATCCTATGAACGCCATTTCGGCGGCAAGGGCGCCAATCAGGCCGTGGCCGCCGCGCGCCTTGCTGCGCCGGGCCGAGTCGCCATGGCGGCCTGCGTCGGTGATGACGGCTTTGGCCGGGAATCGATCGACAACCTCGCTGCCAGCGGCGTCGCCGTCGATCTGGTCCGCATCGGTGCGAACCCGACCGGCTGTGCCTTCATCACGGTCGATGCGCGCGCGGAAAACGCGATCACCGTTGCCAGCGGCGCCAATCTCGAACCGGGTGCGGACGACGTGCCGGAGGCGCTGCTGGGCGTCGATACGCTGCTCGTGCTCCAGATGGAGGTTCCCTTCGCGCAGTCGCTGGCGCTCGCGCAGCGCGTCCGGGCGTCCGGCGGCCGGGTCGTCTGGAATTGCGCGCCGGTGCCGGACGGTTTCCCGGCGGCCGATGCGGGGGCGCTCCTTGCCGCGAGCGATGTCCTGATCGTCAACGAACACGAGGCCGCCGATATCGCCGCCGCCCTCGGACATCCGGGCGGCGAGATCGCGGGCCTGATCGCGGGCACCGCGACGCGCTGCATCGTCACGGCCGGTGCCGAAGGAGCCTATGGCTATACGCCGGAAGGCGAGAGGCTGCATGCAGCCGCCCCGCGCATCGAGCCGGTCGACACGACCGGCGCCGGCGATACCTTCGTCGGCGCGGTCGCGGCTGCTCTCGACGAAGGCCTGGATCTGCAGCAGGCGCTCGACATTGGCTGCAGCGCCGCGGCCCTCTCCTGTCTTGCACGGGGAGCGCAAGCGGGCATGCCCTTGCGCAGCGCGCTCCGATGGGCTGGCCCGGACCACGGTCAATGAATCGTCCCGCCGCTGCAACTGGGGCTGGTCGCGGAAGAGGTCGGATTTGCGCTTGAGCCTCGCCCCGACGACCGGACGTATTCCTGGCATTCCCCGGATGCCGTCCGGCGGGTCCTCGATCGGGTCAGCGGGCAATCTCGCGATCAGGCGAACCCCTGCAACATTCCGTAGAGCAGCCCCGCAAGCGAACACGCGGCGATGACCTTGATCATCCCCACCTTGAAGCGGAACACCGCGATCACGGCCGCCAGCGTCAGCACCAGCGAGGCGAGGTTGACCGTGCTCAGCACGGGCACGTCGAGCTGCATGCCATAGATGCGGATTTGGCGGACCTCGGCAAACAGGACATGCAACGAGAACCAGATCGACAGGTTCAGGATCACGCCGACGATGGCGGCCGTGATCGCCCCGAGAGCGGCGGAAAGAGCCCCGTTGTTGCGCATCGTCTCCATGAACGGAGCGCCCAGGAAGATCCAGAGGAAGCAGGGAACGAAGGTTACCCAGGTCGTCAGCAAGCCGCCGAGCGTGCCGGCCAGCAGCGGGTTCAGCGATCCCGGCGCGCGATAGGCGCCCATGAAGCCGACGAATTGCGTGACCATGATCAGCGGTCCGGGCGTGGTTTCGGCCATGCCGAGGCCGTCCAGCATTTCGCCCGGCTTCAGCCAGCCATAGTGCTCGACCGCCTGCTGGGCGACATAGGACAGCACCGAATAGGCGCCGCCGAAGGTCACCATCGCCATCTTGGAAAAGAAGATGGAAATCTCGGTGAACACGTCGCCTCGGCCGAGCGTCGCCAGCAAGGCGATGACCGGAGCGAACCAGAGGAAGAAGCCGATGGCGGCGACCTTCAGCGACCAGCTCAGCGGCGGCCTGGCATGCGCGGGAATGCCTTCGCCAAGCGCTGAATCGATGTCGGCGACCTGCTTGCCCCCGGCCTTGCCATGGCCGCCTCCCACCTGGAAGGCGGACCAGCCGGCGCGGCCGCCGATATAGCCGATCAAGCCGGCCACCAGAATAACGAGCGGGAAGGGCGCCTGGAACAGCGCCAGCGCGAGGAAGGCCGCTGCGGCGAGGCCGATCATGACCCCGTTCCTGAGGGAGCGCCGACCGATCCGCAGCACGGCTTCGAGCACGATCGCCAGGACCGCCGCCTTCAAACCGAAGAACAGGGCCTGCACGCTCCCGACATTGCCGAAGATGGCGTAAATCCAGCTCAGCGCCATGATGGCGACGAGGCCGGGAAGCACGAACAGTGTGCCGGCGACGAGGCCGCCCTTGGTCTTGTGCATCAGCCAGCCGATGTAGACGGCCAGCTGCTGCGCCTCGGGGCCAGGCAGGAGCGTGCAGTAATTCAGCGCATGCAGGAAACGCGTCTCGCCGATCCAGCGCTTCTCCTCCACGATAATGCGGTGCATCACCGCAATCTGCCCGGCCGGGCCGCCGAAGCTGAGCGCCGCGACCCGCGCCCAGACGCGCAGTGCCTCGCCGAACGAAATCCCGTGATCAGGTGCTGTGCTCGGTGCGGAAGGCGCAGCGTCGAGGGTCTCGATCTTGCTCATGGTGTTCCCCGGCCGTCAGCGGCGCTTCGACCTGAAGTACTGATAGAGGTTGTCGAAGACAGCCGCGCCCTGCGCGATGCGTTCTTCGTCCTGAGCGTTGGCGCCGCAGACGCCCGAAATCAAGCTCGCGATGCCCGTGGTTTCCTCGCGCCCGAACTTCCCATCCTTCAGATCGATGTCGTGGACGATCTCGGAAATGGCCTGGAGAGCGGGCTCAGAAAGACCGGCGCGGGTCAGCAGGACCTCGAAGCTGCACCGATCGCCTTCATGGGTGATCTCGCCTTCGAACATGTCGAAGCGCAGTTCTCCGGCCTTGGGCGCGTAGCCCTTGCCCGGAACGAAGCGGATGACGGCATTGGGGTCGATAAAGCGGCGGATCAGCCAGCTACAAGCGATCCGGTCGACATGGATGCCCTTGCGCGTCACCCAGGCATGTCCCTTCAGATCGGCCGCGGTCTGAGCCGAGGCCTCCGGCGTTGTACTGGTCATATCGGTATCCTCCGCGAGCTTGCGCTCGATCTCGGCGACCAGGCTCTCGGCGGTGAGACGGCCCGTCGCTCCGAAAAAATCGATGGTGGCAATATCTGCGAGCCGTTTCCGCAGGCGCTTGGCCTGCGAGCGGAACTCGGCGCTTTCGTCGTCGGTACCGGTTGTCGTGAGGCGGGAGACGAGAGCTCGCGCCTCTTTGGAGATTTCCTCGTAGTCCTCGTCCCTAGCCGCATCGAACAGCGCGCGGGCCTGGCCATCCGAAAGGCCGTCGATCAGGCGCGCCTCACAGACCATAGCCTCGCCACCGCCCTCGACGATCTCCTTCAGCAGCCACTCGAAATCCTCCTGCGTCTCGGCATTCGCCGGCAGGGCATAGACCGTGCTCTTCACCGCAACGGCGCCGATGCCCTGCAGTCGGCGCCAGATTTTTACCCGGAAATAGGCCGGCTTGCTCGGCAATTGGTGGATCAGCAGGAGCCAGCGCTGCTCCGCGGAAATCGCATCATCGTCCATGGTGGTACCGTATCATCCGGGATTTCAAAAGCAACACTTGTATCATTTTTGATTTGGGCGTAGCGTCCGGCCGTTGCGTATCCTGGAGAGGGTGCCATGCATCGGATCATGCCCTTGCCCTTCAAGCCTCCGCGCCTTGACGGGCTTTCCGAGCGGCTTCTGGCGAGCCATTACGAGAACAACTACGGCGGCGCCGTACGACGCCTCAACGCCATCGAGCGCCGCCTCGACGAACTCGACTGGAGCCGCGCTGCGGTCTTCGACATCGACGGTCTCAAGCGGGAAGAGCTTATCGCCGCCAATTCGGCGATCCTGCATGAGATCTATTTCGACGGGCTCGGCGGCAGCGGCGATGCCGTGGGCGACCTCGCCCTCGCGCTTGAGCGCGATTTCGGCAGCGTTGCCGGCTGGCGCTCGAAATTCTCGGCTTGCGCGAAGGCTCAAGGAGGGGGCTCGGGGTGGACCTTGCTGGTCTGGTCGGAACGCCACGAACGCCTGATGATCCAATGGGGACAGGATCACACGAACTGCCTCGCCGGCAGCATCCCGATCATGGCGCTCGATATGTACGAGCACGCCTATCACATCGATTTCGGAGCCAACGCCGGAGCCTATGTCGATGCCTTCATGAAGAACATCCACTGGGAGCGGGTCGGCGCCCGCTTCCGGAGGGTAGCCGTGAACGGCCGCATGCCCGGCGCGACGGCACCTGCTGTTTCCGGAGACAGCATTGCCGCAGAGGACCTGCTGGCTCGCTTGCAGGGTCACGACGATCTGGTCCTGCTGGATGTCAGCCTCGCGGATGACCTGGCGAAGCGCGGCGACATGATCCCGGGAGCGCAACTGCGCGCGCCCGAGCAGATCGCCGATTGGGCCGGCGAATTGCCGAAGGGGAAGCCGATCGTCGCCTACTGCGTCTACGGCTTCCAGGTCAGTGGCGACGCCGTCGCCGAACTTCGCCGTCGCGGCCTCGATGCTTACGCCCTCGCGGGCGGTATCGCCGCCTGGCACGCCATCGGCGCCCCAACCGTTCCGCTCACCACCATCGAAGGGAGGCCTACGCCATGAAATGGGTCACACGCGAACGCCCCGTCATCGATCGGATCGCCTGTCCCTGGTTGATCACCCGGTTTATCGACAAGGAACCCGATTTCCTGTTCGTGCCGCCGGACCAGGTTCGGAAGGTGGCCGAGGAAACCGGAGCCATCCCCTATGACGTGCCCGGCGTCGAATACACGCATGTCGGCGAGGGATGCAGCTTCGACGCCTTCGTCGAGAAGCACGATCTCGCCAAGGATACGGCCATCGCCACGGTGGCAGCGATCGTCCGCGGAGCCGATACCGACAGGCACGATCTCACGCCGCAATCGGCCGGGCTGCTGGCAATCTCGATGGGGCTGCGCGATTTGTCTCCGGATGACCATGAGGTCCTGAGGCGCGGCTTCATCATCTACGACGCGCTTTATGCCTGGGCATCCCGCCGGAAGGGTGAAACCCATAGCTGGCCACCGGCGGTGAACGCTGCTGCGGCCTGAGGTTGTCCATCCGTCATCGGAGAGAGCCCGGGCCATGCATTATGGCGGAACCAGCGCTCTGGTGGCCGCTGTCACCTGCCAGCGCTGCTACCCGCGCGCGTTTTCCTGTCAGCTCCGATCAGGGCGTGCCCTGCTGCATTCGCTCGGCGGATGGCCGAAGCGATCGCGATAGCCTTGGAAAAAGGCTGGAGCCGGCGAAGCCGCAAGCGCGCGTGCGGATTCGAGGATCGAGAGGCTTGTCTGCCGCAACAGGTCGCGCGCTGCCGAGGCGCAGGGCGAGATAGTGCTCGCCAGGGGATCGGCCCAGATGCTGGCGAAACAGGCGCTCAAACTGGCGCAGCAAGACCTGGTCCCGGCTTGTCTATCGACAGCTGAATCCGGCTGCTATGCCACTGCTGGCCGAGATTGATCGCAGCGCGTCGCGTGCTATGCGCGCCGCCGACCGCTAGCTCCGGGTATTGCGCAGAAACGCCGCCAGCCGGGTGCTCTTCGGAGCGCCGAAGATCTGCGCGGGCGGCAGCGGAGGCGACGCACTTGGCAGACGATGGCACCCGGCGGGTGGGAACGCTGCACTTCGAGGAATCGGCCCGGCAGATCGCCGAGAATGCGCGTTTCATCGCGGGCGGTGTGAACAGTAATTTCCGCTTGGGGATGGCGCCCGGGCCGCTCGTTTTCGAGCGCGGCGAGGGCGCCTATCTCATCGACGCCGACGGCAACCGGATCATCGACTACTACTGCGGCATGGGCGCGACCGTGCTCGGCCACTCGCCGAAGCCGGTGATCGAGGCCGCGCAGCGGCAGCCGGAGAAGGGCATCCTGTTCGCAGGGCAGGCGCCGATCGAATACGAGGCCGCGAAGCTGATCTGCGAACGCATTCCCTCGGCCGAGCGGCTGCGCTTCGGCTCGTCAGGCTCGGAAGTGGCGCAGGCAGCGATCCGGCTGGCGCGCGCTGCCACGGGCAAGCGCATCATCGTGAAGTTCGAGGGGCATTATCACGGCTGGTTCGACAACATCCTGTGGTCGACCGCGCCGGGGCTGAATGCAGCCGGGCCGGAAGAGGCGCCGACGCCGGTGATCGGCAGCAGGGGGCAGGACCCGGAAGCGGGCGAGGGGCTCTCGATCCTGGGCTGGAACGACCTCGCCGCGCTGGAAAAGCGGCTCGCCAAGGGCGATGTCGCGGCGGTGCTGATGGAGCCGGCGATGTGCAATCAGGGCGCCATCGCTCCAGCGCCGGGCTATCTGGAGGGCGCGCTTTCAGCCTGCCGCAAGCATGGCGCCATCCTGATCTTCGACGAGGTGATCACCGGGTTCCGGCTCAGCCGGGGCGGGGCGCAGGAGCGTTTCGGCGTGACGCCGGATCTGACCATCATGGCGAAGGCGATCGCCAACGGCTTCCCGGTCGCAGCCGTAGCGGGCCGTGCCGACCTGCTCGACCTCTTCGCCGATGGCGTGCTCCACGGTGGCACCTTCAACGCACAGCCGATCGCCATGGCGGCACTGGTCGCGACACAGAAGGCGCTGACGCCCGAGCACTACGAGCGCAGCTCCGCCCATGGCCAGCGCCTGCAGGACGGCATCCGCACGATCCTGGCGGAAGAGGGCATCAAGACGCAGGTCGCTGGCCTCCCACTGATGTTCCACGTCGCTTTCGGGCTGGATGCCCCGGCGCGGAACTACCGGGACATCGCACGCTCCGACAAGGCGGCCTATGGCCGCTTCGCTCATGCGCTGCTCAAGCGCGGCGTCCGCGTGCTGGAGCGCGGCGCCTGGTTCGTGTCGTCGGAGCACGACGACGAGATCGTTGAGCGGACTTTGGACGCGGTCCGGCCTGCTGCGTGCGAAGTCGTCCAGTATCAGTCAGCCTGATGCTGACGAGTTGCTGGCCGGTGGGGCGCCTGTTCGAAGCGCCCTGCGCTGCGCGGCCCCGAGGCGGTGGAGCGCGCAGATCTTGGCGTTCCCTTAGAGATCAGTGCTCTGGGGAAGAATGACGAGGTCGCGGATCGTGACGTTGCGCGGCCGCGTCAGCATGAAATGCACGGCTTCCGCCACCTCCTCGGCTTCGATCAACCCGCCGCGAGCGCGCTCGGCATCGAGCTTTTCCTGTGGCCAGTCAGCGATCAGCGCCGTCACCACCGGGCCAGGCAGGACCGCGCCGACGCGCAGGCCGTGCGGGATGACCTGGCGGCGCAGGGTATGGACGAAGGCCTGCACAGCGTGCTTCGAGGCCGTATAGACGGGCTCCCACACCACCGGAACGACCCCTGCCACCGAGCTGGTGACGAGGATGTCGCCGGTCTTGCGCGCGATCATGTGCGGCAGCACGGCATGGATACTGCGGAAGACCGCGTTGACGTTGAGGTTCAGCATGCGGTCCCAGGCATCGGGGTCGCCCTCGCTGACAGGGCCGCCGACATAGGCGCCGGCATTGGCATGGAAGATGTCGAGCGGGCCGGCCTTGTCGAGGATACCAGGCAGCATGCCGGCGACCGAGGTGGGATCGCTGAGGTCGACGACCAGCGGGATCGCCGCCGAGCCGAGGGGCTCGCAAACCTGCGCGAGAGCCTTGCTGTCGCGATCGACGAGGACGACGCGGGCACCGGCGGCGAGCAGCCGTTTCGCGCAGGCAAGGCCGATTCCCGAGGCTGCGCCGGTGATTGCGGCGACTTGTCCGGTCAGTTCCAGGGTCACGACGGGGTCTCCGATAAGGCTCGAGTGCGGGCGGGCGAGATGAGCTCGCGAGCCTGGCGCGCGGCCCCTTGCAGCGCTTCGAATGCAGTGAAGCGTCGATCGTGAATCCGTGCGATCTCAGCGCCGGCGGGGGTGAAGACGGCTGCACCCGGCGCCATGTCGGTCACGGCTTGCGCGAGGTCGGGGAACGCCCCGGCAGCGGTTGCGGCAAGCATGGCCGAGCCGAGCAGGACGGGGTCGACATCATCAGGCACCAGCACCGGCAGCCCGGCGCAATCAGCCAGGAGCTGCCGGATCAGGGGTTGGCGGCCGGCGCCGCCGCTGAGCACGATGGCCTCGACGACGGCGCCCTTCGCCCGGCTGGCCTCGACGATCTGGCGCAGGCCGTAGCCGATGCCGGTGAGCCCGGCGATATAGAGGGCGGCGAGATGATCGAGGTCGTGCTCCATGCCGAGCCCGGCGATCAGCGCGCGCGCATGCGGATCGGCATGGGGCGAGCGGTTGCCGAGGAAATCCGGCACGACGACGAGCCCCTCGGCGAGATGCACCGCGTCCGAGGGGCTGGCGACATGCTGCGCGACACGGGCGGCGAGCCAATCGGGGAGCGAGACGCCCTGCATCTCGGCCCAGTGCCGTGCCTCGGGCGTCACGGGATGGAAGTCGATGAGCTGCTCGATGGCGGCGCCTGCGCCGGATTGGCCACCCTCGCTCAGCCAAAGGCCCGGCGCCATCGCCGAGAAATACGGCCCCCAGATGCCGGGGATGAAGATCGGCTCGCGGCTGCTGGCCATGGTGCAGGCAGAAGTGCCGAAGACATAGGCCATGCGCGTCAGCGCCGTACCATGCGGCGAGCGCACACCGACCGAACCGACACCACCGGCATGGGCGTCGATCAACCCGGCCGCAACGGCAGTGCCGGCGTTCAGGCCGAGTTCGGCGGCGGCATGTTCGGTGAGCCCGTTGCCGAGTGCCGTGCCGCCCGGAACGATCTCGGTGCAGATCCGCTTGAATTCATCATCCGGGAGGTCACCGAGGCCGATCTGGCGGAAATAGCCGGCATCCCATCGCTCCTCATGGGCGAGATAGGTCCATTTGCAGGTCACGGTACAGGTCGAGCGCGCGAGCGAGCCGGTTGCGCGCCAGGTCAAGAAATCCGGCAGGTCGAAGAACTGCCAGGCCGCATCATAGGTCGCGGGCAGCTTCTCCTTGAGCCAGAGCAGCTTCGGCGTTTCCATCTCGGGCGAGATCGTGCCGCCGACATAGGCGAGAACGGGGTGGCGCGTGGCGTTGATGCGCTCGGTCTGGTCGATGGCGCGGTGATCCATCCAGACGATGATGTCACGGCGGCCATCGCCATGCGGCCCGACGGGGAGGGGCTTGCCGCCCGGCCCCAGCACGACCAGCGAGCAGGTCGCATCGAAGCCGATGCCGGCGATCGCGTTGGGACTAAGCCCGGTTTGCCCCATAGCCTCGCGCACACTGGCGCAGACGGCCTGCCAGATATCCGCGCTCGACTGCTCGGCGATATCAGGCCCGTCCCGGTAGAGCGCAATGTCGCGCTTGGCCGTCGCGACCATTCGCCCGTCCCGGTCGAAGATGCCGGCTCGGGCGCTGCCGGTGCCAACATCGATGCCGATGAAATGCCCGGTCATGTCAGGCCGCGGCACGGTTCGGGGGCCCGGCGCGGGTGCCGTCGGGATTGCGCAGATAGACCCCGCGCTCGAGCTGCTGGCGGCGCAGTTCCCCGACATCGATATCGGCCGGCGGCCGGTTGCCGCGCACCGAAATCTTGGCGGCGCGGCCGGCGGCCTCGCCCATCGCCATGCAGGTCGCCATGACGCGGATCGCGCCCATCGCCTCATGCGTCGCCGAGATGCTGCGCCCCGCCACCAGCAGATTGCCGATCTTCTGCGGCACCAGCGAGCGATAGGGAATGTCGTAGCAGTCGCCGCACCAGATCAGCGTGCAGCCGTCATCGGATGGGCGGTGGATGTCGATCGGGTAGCTGGCGACCGCAATGGCGTCGTCGAAATGCGTGCAGGCGAGCACATCCTCCTGCGTCATCACGTATTGGCCGAGGATGCGGCGCGTTTCGCGAATGCCGAGGAAGGGCGCCGTCTTGGTGAAATAGGCCTTCTCGAAGCCCGGCACGTAGTTCACGAGATAGGTGACGATGTCGTCGATCTGGGCGCGGCCCTCGATCTCGCCCTTGGTCAGGCTGCGGGCGTCGGTGCCATCAGTGCCCTTGACGCGGGTCATGTTGATCCAGACCTCGCCCTTCTTCAGGCCGGTGATGATGATCGTGCGCTCGTTCGGGATCTTCAGGCCGCGCTCAGCCTTGGCCTTGGCCATCAGCTCGCGCATGCCGACGACGATGAACTGGTGGTTCTGGCCGAAATATTCCGCCGGGATGAAATCGGTGAGATAGGTCCGCGCCGCCGGCGGGGCATTGGCGATCGAGAGCCTGAGCGCATCGGTATCGACGCCCGCCAGGCAGAACATCAGCGTCGGCGGCTGCATGCCGCCATCGGCATTGCCCTTCTCAGTGGGAACACCGGCGCTGTAGGCAACGTCGGCGTCGCCGCTGCAGTCGATCACGACCTTGGCGAGGATCGCGGTGCGGCCGCTCTTGCACTCGGTGATGACGCCGCGGATCGTGTCGTTCTCGACCAGTGCGCCGGCAAAGAAGGTGTAGAACAGCACGTCCACGCCGGCCTCGGTCAGCATTTCCAGCGCGACGGTCTTCACCGCCTCGGGCTCGACCAGCGTGATGCCCATGTGGAGCGGGCAGGGCCGGTGCTCGCTGGCGCCCTGGCGCTCCCGGCGCAGGCGCTCGATGAATTTCTGCGGCAGCCCATCGATGATCTGGTTGCCCTTCTGGCCGAGGAAACCGAGCACCGGCAGGCCGATCGTCATGTTGCCGCCGACGAAGCTGCGGCTTTCGATCAGCCCGACGCGCAGGCCGTCCTCGGCCGCCGCCAGTGCAGCGGTGATTCCAGATGGGCCGCCGCCGACGACGAGCACGTCGTACTCGGCCGAGACGGGGATGGAGCGGGCCGGCTCCTCGATGAAGCGGGGCGATGCGGTCGACATGACGATATGTCCTTCAGAGTTCGACGATGTGCGATGCGCCTGCGGGGCGCCTTGCCCCGCAGGTCGGAAGATCGATCAGGCCGGCATCATCGGCTTGACGCGCTCGATGATGGCGGAGACCGCATCCTTGACCGGCTTGCGGCCGAGCACGGCGAGCTGGACCTCCTCGAGGAAGGTCGCCTGCGCGCGGGCAGCTTCGGGGAAGGGTGGGAAGGCGCCGCGCGCCGTCGCCAGCACCTTCGCCTCGATTGCCGCGAGCGCGTTGCCGGCCTTCAGCTTCTCGTCGGCATAGGTCGAGACCCGCACCGGGCCGTTGCCGTTCATGGCCATGCCGAGCGTCACGCGCTTGCTCGAGACTTCCCTGATGAAGCTCCAGGCCAGCGCCTTGTCCTTGGCGTTCTTCGGGATCGACATCGCCCAGGCCTCGACGACCGAGGCCATCGGCATCTTGCCCTGGATCGCGGCAGAGCCGGGGAAGGGGACGGCCTTGATCTTGCCGGGGAATTTGCTTTGCTCGGCATTGTTGAGCTGCGCGCCACGGGCGAAGGGCAGCACGGTGAAGGCGGCGCGGCCCTGCTGGAGCCATGTGACCTGATCGTCGTTCTTGGTCGTGGCATAGCTGCGCGGCAGGCTGCCGGCCTCGAACATGCCACGCAGTGCCGCCAATCCCTGCTCCAGCGCCTCGCGGTTCGGCACCAGCTTGAGGTCGGGGCTGATGAAGTCGCCTCCATAGGCGCGGGCGAACATCACCGGGAAGACGGCGAGGTCGCTCGCCAGCACCATGCCGGTGACAGGCGTGCCGGCCTTGGAGGTGAAACTCGTCTTCTTCCCCTGCTCGATCAGCTCTTCCAAAGTCGTTGGCGGGGCGGAGATGCCGGCCTCCTCCAGCAGCGCCTCGTTGTAGAACAGGCCTTGCGTCGCATGGCGGACGGGGATGCCGATCAGCTTGCCGTCGACCGTCATACCTTGCACGAGGCCGGGCGCGATGTCGCCGAAATCCTCGATGGCGTCCTGCTTCTGATAGGCGTCGAGTGGCTCGAACAGCGCGGCGATCTGCGAGGTCGGTCGGTTGTCGATGAGATAGCCGACACCGTACTCGGTCTCCTTCAGGCTGGCCTCGCGGAAGAGCCGGTCCTGCAAAGGATTGGAGTCGAAGGTCGTGAAGGCGGTCTCGGCCTCGTTGGCCTTGCGCCAGCCGGCCATCAGGTCACCGTCGCCGCTGCCGAGCACGGTCTGGTGGACCTTGTGGCTGAGCACGTTCAGCGTCTTGCCGGCAGCGAGTGCCGGGGCGATTGCGAGCGCAGCGGCAGCACTTGCTGTGCTGGCGACGAAGGCACGGCGGGTGAGCTTGGTTTCAGGCTTGTTCGACATTTTTTCCTCCCTCTTTTTGGTTGGCTATCCCTTCGTCGAACCGGCTGTGAGTCCGGCCACGAGGTAGCGGTTCATGAAGACGACGAAGATGAGGACGGGCACGAGCTGCACCGTCGCGGCCGCGAAGAGGATCCCCCAGTCGACCCCATCGATGGAGCCGATCATCTCTGAGATCACGAGCGGGGCGGTCTTGGCCTTCGTCGCCGTGAAGATGAAGGCGAAGAGGAATTCGTTCCACGAGAACACGATGACGAAGACCGCGACCGCGAGCACGCCCGGCATCGCCAGCGGCATGATGACCTGGCGCAGGATGGTCATGCGGCTGGCGCCGTCGATGGAAGCCGCTTCGTCCAACTCGCGCGGGATCTGGTCCATGAATGTGCGCATCAGCACCGTGCCCAGCGAGACGAAGAAGGTCGCGTAGAGCAGGATCAACACGAGATGAGTGTCGCTGAGCCCGAGCCAGTTCACGATCGGGAAGAGCGGCAGCGTCACTACGATCGGCGGGATCAGTCTGACGATGATCAGGCCGCCCATGCTGGCGTTGAGCCAGCGGCCGGAATTCCGCGAATAAAAATAGCCGGCGCAGGCGCTGGCGACGATGGCGAGCAGCGTCGCGCCGACCGTGATCAGCAGGCTGTTGAGCAGCCCCTCGAAGAACACGCCCCACGAACGCCAGAGCTCGACGTAGTGCTTGAAGGTCGGCGTGAACAGCCATTTCGGCGGCACGGCGAAGATGTCCTGCCCCGGCTTCAGCGACGACAGGGCGATGAACAGGATCGGGAACAGCGACCAGAACAGGATCGCGGCGACGGCGAGCGCCTTGCCGCCACCGATGAGGAGACGCTCAGTGCGCATGAGCCACGCCTCCGCGCTTGAGCATGAAGACGTAGGCGCCGGCGAGCAGGAGCGAGATCACGACCATGATCCAGGCGGTCGCCGCGGCCGAGCCGAAGGCGTTGAAGCTGAAGGCCTCCTGATAAAGGTAGATCGCGACCACCTCGGTCGAGCGCGCCGGGCCGCCCTTGGTCAGCAGCCAGGCCTCCGAGAACAGGCGGAAGGCGAAGATGTAGCGGAAAAGCAGGGCGATCAGCATGGCAGGGCCGAGCAGCGGCAGCGTCACGCGGCGAAAGGCTTGCCAACGGGTCGCGCCGTCGATCCTGGCGGCTTCGTAGAGCTCGGCGGGGATGGCGAGGCGGGCCGCATAGACGATGACGAAGGTGAAGGGCAGGTGCAGCCAGATCGTCAGCAGGCCGATCAGGATCATCGCGTGCGACGGCTCGAAGGACCAATCGAGCGTCGGCAGGCTAAGTGCCCGGAGAGCGAGCGTGACCGGCCCGGCATCGGGATCGAACAGGAAGCGCCACATCACCACCGCGGTGACCTCGCTGACGGCATAGGGCGCGAGCACGGCGACAAGCAGGAAGCGCCGAAAGGGCAGGCCGCTGGCGAAGAGCAGGGCCATGCCGAGGCCGACAGCGAGTTCCAGGTGTACGGCCACGACGACGAGGACGACCGTATTGAACAATGCGCTGTGGAAGGCGGGATCGGTGAGGACACGCCAGTAGTTCTGCAGGCCGACGAAGCTCGGCGCCTGGCCGAAGCTCGAGGTGTTCAGGCTCAACCAGACGACATAGAGCGACGGCAGCACGATCACGCTCAGGACGAGCAGATGCACCGGCGCAAGCAGCGGCAATATCCGTGCCGTTCTCTGTAGTTGCACGCGTTTCCTCCAGAACTTCTTTCGCTCCGGGCTCTGTCGGCCCGGTGGCTCGGACGGGGGCGTCCGCAGTGGATGTCGGTCAGTGCACCGGCTTGGGCGAGGCGGTCGGTCCCTCCGTGTCCGGAAGTGGATCGGGAGCGCCGGCGTGGCCGCCAGCCGCCGCGATGGTGGTGAGATCGCGCACGGAGCCGCGGAGCTGGAGGCTGGCTTGCAGCACCGAATGCCCGGGGGGCGCCTGGTCTCCGGACATGCGTGCACGCAGGCGCCGCCAGGCGACTGCGGCGATCTCGTCAATCGGCTGGCGGATCGCGGTGAGGCCGGTCTTGCGGGCGCTCATCCAGGGATAGTCGTCGAAGCCGACGACCGAGACGGGGTCGGGGATATCGACCCGCAGCCGCGCCAGCGCCGAAAGCGTGCTCAACGTGGTGACGTTGGTGAGTGCGATGACGGCGCTCGGTTGCGCATGCCGTTCGAGCCAGTGGAGGAAAGCCGTGGCGCCGCGGTCGGCGTTCGAGCCGAGTTCGACGACCGTCGGCTCTCGGCCAAGCGCGCTCCCGATCAGGTCGCAGGCGCCGCGGACACGCTCGCGGATCGGCGAAATGCCGAGGCTGGAGGCGGCGACGAGAATATCGCGATGTCCCTTTGCGAGGAGATGCCGCGCCGCGATCTCGCCCGCCTCGCGGTTGTCGATCGCCACGGTATCGACGACCGATCCCTCTGGCTGTACGCGGTCGGCGAAGACGATCGGCAGCCGGCCGACCTCATTGCGCAGCACTTCCGGAACCGCATCGGAGCAGGGGACTGCGATCAGCCCTGACGGGCGCCAGGCCAACAGGGTGCGCAGGCGCGACTGCTCCAGCCCGAGATCGTCGCGGGAGCTCGCGACAAGAATGTCGTAGCCGTCTTTCTGCGCGAGAACTTCAAGCTGCGAGACCAGCGAAGTGAAGAAGACGTCGTCGAGATCGGGCACGAGCACGCCGACCACGCGGGCCTGGCCCGAGCGCAATTGCGATGCTGCCCGGTCGACCTGATAGGCGAGTTCTTCCGCGGCCTTCAGCACGCGCTCGCGCAGATCGGCATTCACCGGCTTGTTGCCGCTGAAGACGTTCGAGACGGTCGCGATGGACACGCCAGCGCGAGCTGCCACCTCCCGGATCGTTACGCGCCCACCTTGCATCCGCGCCCCGTTAAACGTTTTACAGTAAAACGTTTAACGGGTCCGGTGCTCGACTGCAAGAGCGTTTTCGCTGCAGTCGGTGAGATCGCGGTCAGATGCGATGCCGACTACGATGTGCGCCTGGTCCAGGATTGCTGCTACGATCCTGATGGGGACGCGCACGAGGCCCTGTTTCGCTCGGGGGTTCGGAGGGCGCGTGCAGGTGGTGAGCGGGACAGGCTGACGCCAGGGTCTGTACTCAACTGACGTGAGGTGCGATTTGGGTCAAGCTGGTTGGAGGCTCGATCGTCGCATACCCTTGCCGGGGTGCCGCTGGACCAGCGCCGCCGCGATCCGATCGTCTCGGTGACACGAAAAAGTGCCCGGCCCACCGAAGTGGAGCCGGGCCGTGCTGCGATTAATCAGGGCGTCGGTTCGACACGCAGGTTCTGGTCCCGGTGTTCGCCGCCGAGCGTCGCCGCCCAGGCCGCGGCCGCCGCTCCCACCAACAAGGCAGCCGCGGTCAGGAACGCGGTCAGAACCGCGATCTTTCGCGCGTGCTCCGCCACCTGCTTGGCCGTTTCCTTGGCCTGCGAGAGCCGGGTATAGGCATCGTCGATGCGCTTTTGCGCATCCTGCTCGCTGATGCCCGACCGCGCGGCCAGCCGCGATGCCAGATAGTCCCGGTCGCTCGGCTCGATCTTGCCGTTCTTGAGCGCGTTGACGAATATCCGGGAGGCTTCGTCGCGCTCCTGGGCCGTCGGCTGCTGCTGACTGTTGGCGCGCATGACGTTGTCGAGCGCCATCGCGAGCGGATCGACATTCTGGGACACCAGCGATCCCACGCCCGAGCTTGCGCTGGCGATGCCACTGGCGGCCGTCTTGGCGGCTCCGAACAGCGAGGAGGTCGCGACGAAGGTGATCAGGAGCGCGCCCGTCGCCCAGACGAGCAGGCCATGGGTGGCGTCGCGCACCTTGCGCTCGTCGCCGTTGGCGTCGAAGCTCGGCTGGCGCATGCGGCCGGCGAGATAGCCGCCGGCCATCGTCGCCGAAGCCATGACCCAAAGTGCCCAGAGCGCTGCTGCGACCGCCAGAGCGGTGGCACTGGAGCTCTTCTCGAAATCGGCGGAGACCATCGAGAGGCCGATCGCCGAGCCGAAGACCGTCATGATGGTCGAGATGGCAGTTGCGATCACCGCGCCGCCGATGATCGGCCCCCACTGCACATAGGAGCGGTTCTCCTTGTTGACGGTCACGGGGGCAACGACGACGTCCGTTCCAGACATGGACATGGCGAATTCCTATCGAAGACCGAGGAACGACAGGATGGCCATGATGACCACCACAAGACCGACGAGATAAATGATGCCATCCATGAACCCCTCCTGCTGGCGAGCGAAAGTGAGGGCGAAACGGTTGGCGCTGCGGATAGGTTCCGGAAGAACGCGCTTTGGAAGGATTGTCGGGTGGTCGACGAGCCGTGGCGCATCGCGCTGTATCGCCATCGACGCCAGGGCCCTTGCCCGAGACCCGCCATCTCTCGACGTTCAGGCCCAAGAATTTGCATATTAGATTTGATCGCTGCGCCGATCACGGCGCAGATCTATGTGCCCCGCGCCCGTGCGATCGCATTGATGATTGCTGATGGACTGTAGGGCTTGGACACGACCACTTCGCCATTGGCGCCCACCTCCGAGATGTCGCCTGTCGCAAACACCACGCAGAGCGAGCTGATCTGCTCTCTCGCCTCTCGAGCGAGTTCGACGCCCGACGCGCCGGGCAGCTTCACATCGGTTACGAGCACATCGACCGGACGATCCTGCAGAATGGACAGGGCCTCTTCGGCACTGCTCGCCTCCAGAATCGAGAAGCCAGCATCCTCGAGGATGTCGGAGGTGTTCATGCGGATCAGCGCGTCGTCCTCGACGATCAGGACGCTCGCAGGTTTCGGTGCGGCAGGTTCTGCTCCGCCGCCCTCACGTGGCGCCTGATCCGTCTTTTGGGGAGTACGTGCCTTCTGGCTCGACAGCACCAGGCGGATCTTTCGCGCCAATGCTTCCCGCGTATACGGCTTGGACAGGAGCTCCACGCCCGCATCCAGACGGCCACCATGAACGATGGAGTTCTCCGTGTAGCCCGACGTGAACAGCACGGCGAGATGCGGAAGGCGTTCGCGCGCGAGCCTGGCGAGCTCGGGGCTCTTCAATTGTCCGGGCATCACCACATCGGTGAACAGCAGATCGATGGGGACGCCGCTTTCGATGACGTGAAGCGCGCTTGTCGCGTCGCTGGCCCGCAAAACGCGATAGCCGAGATCGGTCAGCAGCTCGATCACCGTGCCGCGAACCTGCTCGTCATCCTCGACCACCAGAACCGTCTCGGTGCCCCCGGCAATCGGGCTGTTGTCGACGGCCGTTTCGACGGCCTCCTTCTGGAACGATCGGGGCAGGTAGAGCCTGACCGTGGTTCCGTGATCGAGTTCCGAATAGATTTTGACGTGGCCGCCAGACTGCTTGACGAAGCCATAGACCATCGAGAGGCCGAGCCCGGTGCCTTTTCCCTCCGGCTTCGTCGAGAAAAACGGGTCGAAGGCTTTCGCCAACACCTCGGGAGACATCCCGGAGCCGGTGTCGCTCACGGCGAGCATGACATACTGACCTGCCGCCACGTCGCGGTGCCTGGCGGCGTAGCTGTCATCGAGATGCGCATTGGCGAGGTCGATCGTCAGCTTCCCCGAACCGTTCATGGCATCGCGGGCGTTGATCGCCAGGTTGAGCAGCGCGTTCTCGACCTGCGTCGGGTCGATCAGGGAATTCCACAGCCCTCCGCCCACGACCGTCTCCACCTCGATGCCCTCGCCGAGGGTGCGGCTGAGCATGTCGTCCATGCCGCGAACGAGACGCCCGAGATTGACCACCTTGGGTTCGAGCGGCTGCCGCCGGCCGAAAGCGAGCAATTGCGAAGCGAGCTTCGAACCGCGGGCAACGCCCGTCATGGCATTGGCGATGCGGCGCTCGGCCTTTTCGTCCCCGGCGACATCCTTGGCCAGGAGCTGCAAGTTGCCCGAAATCACCTGCAGCAGATTGTTGAAGTCATGCGCCACCCCGCCGGTCAGCTGGCCGATCGCCTCCATTTTCTGGCTGTGGCGCAAGGCCTCTTCCGCAGCGATCAGCTTCTGCGTGCGTTCCGCAACAATCTGTTCGAGCGTCTCGTTCAGCTTGGCCAAAGCCAGCTCGGCCTGGCGACGCGCCGTAATATCCTGAAAGAGAACCGCGACCTGTCGTTTGCTAGCCGGCTCGATCCGGATCGCTGCCAGCTCCAGGAAGCGTCCGGTGGCGACGAGCTCCTGCTGAAAGCGAATGGGCGTGCCCGTTCGGAGGACGGCGCCATAGCGCTCCACCCATGCATCGGCTTCAGCTCCGACCATCTCGCGCAGCTTCTGACCGACGACATTTGGAATCCCGGCATGCCGGGCATAGGCGGCATTAGCCTCGATATGAATGTAGTCGCTGTCGGGCCCGTGCGGTCCATCGAAGAACTCGATGATGCAGAAGCCTTCGTCGATCGCGTCGAAAAGGCCCTTGTAGAGGGCAGTGCTCTCGGACAGAAGGCGCTCGGCCAGGCTTCGCTCCGTCGTGTCGCTTCCCTGCACGAAAATGCCGGTCACATTGCCCTGCGGACCGACGAGCGGCTGATAGACGAAATCGAGAAAACGCTCCGAAATCGGGCCGCCAGGCCGAGCCTGAATCACGAATCTTGCGCCAGACGCCGTATACGCCTTGCCCGATCGATAAACCGCGTCGAGGATCCGGACGAAGCCTTGCGCGTCCGCTTCGGGAAGCGCTTCGGCGACGGTCTTGCCGATAAGATCGCGACCACCCGCCAATTCCAGATAGCTCGGATTCGCCAGCTGAAAGCGATGGTCCGGCCCCTGCAGCAGCGCCATGAAGGTCGGCGCCTGATCGAACATCTCGGAGAGGAGCGAGGCGATATTGACGTCGCTGGCGGGCAAGGCCGTTTTCCTGAAAGCAGAGTGGTTGATCGGTCGTACGGTATCTGCGAGCCCCGGCAAAGCGCCTCAGCCCGATCGAGATAGTCTAGTGCCGGAGTATCCGTTGCCCGACACGCTCCAGATCGGCAACGAAGCGCGCATACTCACGAGATCGGGCTTCCTCATCCGGCAGGCGGAGAAGAAAGGACGGATGAACGGTCGCCAGCAGCGGCGTGCCGTCTTGAAGCGCGATCTCGCGATCCCGGGCGCTCGCCAGCGAGCCGGCATGCCCCGTTAGCGATCGCAGAGCCGTAGCGCCCAGCGCCACGACGAGCGGGGGCTTCACGAACTGCAATTCGAGATCGAGCCAGAAGCGGCAAGCGCTGATCTCCGCGACATTGGGCTTCTCGTGAATGCGGCGCTTGCCGCGCAGCTGGAATTTGAAGTGCTTCACCGCATTGGTGACGTAGGCGCGGCTCCGATCAAGGCCCGCCTCGCGCATCGCCCGATCGAACAACTGCCCCGCTGGCCCGACGAACGGACGACCCGCAAGGTCCTCCTGGTCACCCGGCTGCTCTCCGACGAAGAGGACGGGCGCGTCCAGCGGGCCTTCGCCGAAAACCGTTTGCGTGGCGTTGCAATGAAGATCGCAGCGCCTGCATCGTTGCGCCGCCATGGCTGCTTCTTGCCAGGACGTGATGGCCGTCTCGTCGGGGGAGAGCTCGGGCCGGCGCCGAAGCTGCCTGACATGTCGTTCGGGTGGCTGCGTCGGGGCGCGCATGACCATATCCTCTGCTAGCCGGGTTGCGCTTGCGATCAGAGGCACAATCAGTTCGGCCTCGGGTAGGTTCCGCCAGTATTTTGCCGGCATCTCGCTTTTCATCGCTTGCGGCTTGAGGCGGGCCGGGTTGAAGATATTGGCGTAGTAGGTGAGCCAGTAGGTCTCCATGGCATCGCCGTCCGGAGCGTCGGCTTTGCAGGCGGCTGCGCCGAGTTGCAGGACCGTGCCATCCCAATGCAGCGATCCCTGCGGCGTCATGATCGACCAGATCATCGTGCCGAAGCGCGCCGTGAAGAATGCCGCCGCCCGTTCGAGGATGAAGTGCTCCGGCTCGAACCAGGCGATGAAGGGTCCGTTCTCGCCCGCACCCGATACGGCGCGGAAGCGCACGAAGGCCGTCATCTTGTGCAGGTCACGACGAACCGAACGGGCCATCGCGTCGGCGCGCGCGACATCGGGATCGACACTGTCTTCCAGCAGCCGCGGCTCTCGCTGCAGGCGTAACAGCAGGCGGTGAAGCAGGGCGAAACGCCCGGCATCCCGATGGCAGATGACACTCTCGGCAAGCTCAATGAAGCGGCGGGGTACGGTAAGCGCGGCAGATTCGGCATCGGCCGGCGGGATGCGCTCCGTCGCGAACAAGTCGGCACCGTCTTCACCCGTCAGCCAAGCGACGGCCTCCGGCCGGATGCCAGCAAGCGCCAGCCGGCGCGCCTCGCGGCGCCATCCCGCAAAGTCGGCAGGCCCGTTCAGCCGGGCCGCGATCACGGGAACAGCGTCAGCTGCCGCGGCGGCGGCATCAACCGGGCGCGCAGATTGGGGTCTTCGAGCGCGCTGCTCGGTTGCCAGCCCTCCGCCAGGATGAAATACCGGACCGTCGCGAGCGAACGCGTCAGCCGCGCGACATCCTCCAGCCGCAGCCGGCGGAAACGGCGCGAGGCCAGTATGCGATCGACACTGCGCGCGCCGAGCCCCGGCACGCGCAGCAAGGTTTCGCGGCCGGCCCGGTTCACATCGACGGGGAAGCGGCCGCGTTCGCGCAGCGCCCAGGCAAGCTTCGGGTCGATATCGAGATCAAGCATCTCGCTGCGCCCGAGGATTTCTTCGGTCTCGAAGCCATAGAAGCGCGTCAGCCAATCGGCCTGATAGAGCCGATGCTCGCGCATCAGGGGCGGCGGCTGGAGCGGCAATTGGCGCGAGGCGTCCGGGATCGGGCTGAAGGCCGAATAATAGACGCGCTTCAGGCCGAAGCTGCCATAAAGCCAGGCGCTGCGCTTCAGGATGGCGGCGTCGCTCGCGCCGTCGGCGCCGACGATCATCTGCGTGCTTTGCCCGGCAGGCGAGAAGGCCGGGGCCTTCGTACCCTTGTCGCGCTGCTCGCGGGCTTCGTCGATCTTCAGCTTGAGGCCGCCCATCGCGCTCTTGATCTCGGCCGCGCGCTTTTCGGGGGCGAAGCGCGTCAAAGCCGCCTCGCTCGGCAATTCGACATTGATCGACACCCGGTCGGCGAAAAGCCCGGCGCGCTCGATCAGATCGCGGCTCGCGCCGGGGATCAGCTTGAGATGGATATAGCCGCGGAACGCATGGCGCCGGCGCAGTGTTTCGGCAACGCGGATCAGTTCCGCCATCGTGTAATCGGCCGAGCGGATGATGCCCGAGGACAGAAAGAGACCTTCGATATAATTGCGGCGGTAGAAATTCAGGGTCAGCGCGACGACTTCCTCGACCGAAAAGCGGGCGCGGCGGACATTGCTCGACGAACGGTTGATGCAGAAGACGCAGTCGAAGCTGCAGAAATTCGTCAGCAGGATCTTGAGCAGCGAGATGCAGCGGCCGTCGGGCGCGTAGGAGTGGCAGATGCCGGAACCCGTGGTCGAGCCCAGGCCCTTCCCGTCACGCGAATCCCGTTTGGTGGTGCTGCTCGATGCGCAGGAAGCGTCATATTTCGCGGCGTCGCTGAGGATTTCGAGCTTCTCCAGAACCGAAAGCTGCGCCATCGTCTTTCCTTTCGTTCCCTATATGTTCTTAGCGTGCCCCGAATCTGGATTCAAGCCAACCTGGCGGATGATCGTATCGCTGGATCGGGGCAGCCAAACAAATCAGCATTGAAGGCAGCGCCGCATCCGCGGATTTTGCATTATGGCGGTATCGATACGGTACGATTCTGGATGCTCGCGGAATGATTGAGATCAGACGTTTCCTACGCGACGAGACCAACGAGCTTCATCGTGAACTCGACGCCATCGTCGGAGGATTCTCGAACCGCGCCGAATACGCCCGCTTCCTGCAAGGCACGTTTTGCCATCGCGCGCCGGTCGAGGCCGCATTGCTAGGCTGCACCGCGCAGCCTTCCTCCCGGTGGCCCCGCACGCTCCTGCCCGAGCTGAAGGCGGACCTCGCCGGCCTGTCCATCCCCTTGCCGACGACCGAACCTTTCCATCTGTCAAATGACATGGCTGCGTTCCTGGGGGCCGCCTATGTTCTCGAAGGCTCGGCTCTGGGGGCTCGCGTGCTCGTGAAGGGAGTGGAGGGCCTCGGGTTCGGACCTGAATTTGGCGCACGCTATCTCTCGGCCCAGGCCGCCTCGCTCGATAGCTGGCGCGAACTTTTGGCGGCGCTCGAGGGGCTCGACCGGCAGGGATGGGGTGCTGCAGCGCAATCGGCGAGAGCCGTCTTCCTGCACGCCATCCAGGCCTTCAGATCGGAAGTACTCTCTCCCGCATGACGACCGTTGACCTGACGAACTGCGATCGCGAGCCGATCCATATTCCCGGTAGCGTGCAGCCTCATGGCTGCATGATCGTTTGCGATGCCGAGGTGGTGACGATCAGGCGCCATTCGACCAATGCGAGCGCCTTCCTCGGCCTCAAGGAGTTCGAGCTCGTCGGGCGCAAGCTCGAAGAAATCCTCGGTGGGCCGGTCGTGCACGAGATGCGCAATGCGCTCGCCCGCTCCGGGGTGCCGTCGCGGGCTGGGCTGATGCCGCGCTATCGCCTGGCCGCGCTGGATCGCGAACTGGACATCTCGATCCATTCCTTCAAAGGCAACGCCATCATCGAGTTCGAGGCGAGCGTCCCGGCCGGGCCGAGCTCGCCGCTCGAATTCGCGCGGACATTGGTCGGGCGGCTCTCCGATGTCACGAACCCGGCCCAGCTCATCAAGAATGCGGCGCGTCTGCTCAGGGCCGTGCTCCAGTACGACCGGGTGATGATCTATCAGTTCGCGCACGATGGTTCCGGCAAGGTCGTCAGCGAGGCGAAGCGACCGGACCTGGAGAGCTTCCTCGGCCAGCATTTCCCAGCGAGCGACATCCCGCAGCAGGCCCGGCAGCTCTATATCCTCAATCCCATCCGCGTCGTTTCGGATTCGAGCGGCGAACGCTTCCCGATCACTCCGGTGCTCGATGCGGCCGGGGAACCGCTCGACCTCTCCTATGCCCATCTGCGCAGCGTCTCGCCGATCCATTGCGAGTACCTGCGGAACATGGGCGTCTCGGCCTCGATGTCGGTGTCGATCATCGTCGACGGCGCGCTCTGGGGACTGATCGCCTGTCACCATTATCGCCCGCGCTCGCTCTCGATGAACCGCCGGATAGCGGCGGAGATCTTCGGCGAGTTCTTCGCGCTCCAGCTCGGTGCGCTCACACAGAAGCAGATGCTGCTCGCAGCTGAACGGGCGCGGGATTTTCTCAATGGCCTGCTCTCGTCCGCCGCGCATGTGACCGACGCCTCGGGCTTCCTCGGCCAGCATCTCGCCGAATTCCGCAATCTGGTGGAAAGCGACGGCGTCGGTGTCTGGGTGCAGGGCGAGTGGCGTGCCGAAGGGAGCGCGCCACCGGCCGAATTCGCGGACGAACTCGCAGCCTTCGCCGGCGAGGTCTGCGAAGGGCGCATCTGGGCAACGACGGCGCTGGCCGAGGCGCTGCCCGCCGCGCGCGCCCATGCCGATCGTTTTGCCGGCATTCTCGCCATTCCGCTCTCCCAGATACCGCGCGACTATCTCTTCTTTTTTCGCCGGGAGCTGGTCCATACGATCGAATGGGGCGGCGACCCCAACAAGACCTACACGACCGGCCCCCATGGCGACCGCCTGACGCCGCGGCAGAGCTTCGCGGTCTGGAAGGAGACGGTGGCCGGCCATTCCAAGGTCTGGACGCCGGTCGAGCGCGAGCTGGCCGAATCGGCGCGCCGGACCCTGATCGAAGTCGTATTGCGACAGAGCGAGCTTCTCGCCGACGAGCGGAACAAGGCCGAGATCCGCCAGAAGATGCTCAATCAGGAGCTCAACCACCGGGTCAAGAATATCCTCGCCCTGATCAGGTCGATCGTCGCCCATCCGCTCGCTGAGGGGGCGACGATCGAAGCCTATGTGACCTCGCTGAAGGGGCGCATTGAAGCGCTCGCCATCGCCCATGACCAGGCGATGAGAGCGAGCGGGGGAGGGGTGCTGCTCGATCTCGTCAATGCGGAAGCCTCGCCCTACCGGACAAGCGGCGGCACGATCGCGGTTCGCGGTCCGGCCGCCTCCCTGGACGCTCGCGCCTTCTCGGTCGTCGCTCTCGTGATCCATGAATTGATCACCAACGCCGCGAAGTATGGCGCTCTTTCCGTCAAGACCGGCGAGCTCACCGTCGATTGGTCGGCCAGCGCCGGAGGCGATTGCGAGATCGTCTGGAAGGAGCGCGGTGGGCCGCCGGTCAAGCCGCCGTCGCGTCAGGGCTTCGGCAGCATCCTGATCGATCGCAGCATTCCGTTCGACCTCGGCGGTCGCAGCGATTTGACCTTCGAGCCCGAGGGCATCACGGCCAAGTTCTGCATTCCCGCCAAATTCGTCCGCTGGACCGAGGACACGACCGTACCGGTCGATGCTCCTGCGCCTGTCCGCGGCAAGCCCGGCCGGCCGCTCGAAGGCAAATGCGTGCTGCTGGTCGAGGACCAGTTCATCATCGCGATGGATTGCGAGGACATGCTGGCGAGGCTGGGCGCCAGGCAGGTCGAGGTCTGTGCGAACGTCTCCGAGGCCTTGTCGTTCCTGAGCCGGACGGTGCCGGATCTGGCGATCCTCGACGTCAATCTCGGTTCCGAAACCTCGGAGCCGATCGGCAATCGCCTGCGCGAGCTCGGCGTGCGCTTCCTCTTCGCGACAGGCTATGACGATCTCGCGATCCTCGGGGTCGCCGAAGCGGCGACGCTGCGCAAGCCGTACAATGTCGCCTCGCTCGAGGCCGCGCTCCGCAAGCTTTCGGGAGGCGTCTAGCTTGCGGGCGTTCGGCGCGGCTCAGGCCGTGTCGGAATGCGGAGGCGCCAGCTCGGCCAGCGAGAGGTCCATGACGGCACGGGTGCCACGGCCGCCGGTATCCTCGTAGCGCAGCTCGGTGGCGAGGCTCTTGGCCATCGCGCGGACGATCTTGCTGCCGAGACCGGTTCCCCTGATCGGACCCGTACCGCTCCAGCCCACGCCGTCGTCGACGACCGTGAGCGTGACCTTGTCGCCGTCGCCGGAGAGGCTCACCCGAACCTCGCCGTTGCCGCTCGGATACGCGTATTTCAGTGCGTTGGTGACCAGCTCGGTCGCGATCAGCCCGATCGAGATCGCCTTGTCGGTTTTCGCCAGCACGGGTTCCGCCTCGAAGCGGATCGTCGGCATCTGGCCCGAGCCTGCCAGCGACTGCGCGAATTCCTCCAGCAGGGAGCGGAGATAGCCGGCGAGATCGACGGAGCGGACATCGTCGGAGGTGTAGAGGCTGCGATGGAGGTTGCCGATCGCAGTGATCCGGGCCTGCGTCTCGGCGAGCGCTGCCTTCGCGCCGAGGTCCTCGACCGAGTTGGCCTGCATCCGCACGAGCGAGCCGACCAATGACAGGCTGTTGGCAACGCGGTGATTGACCTCGGCCAGCAGCGTCACCGCCCGGTCGCGCGCCGCCCGGACTTCCTGCTCCGCCTGTTCGCGGGCGCGAGTCAGGCGCGTCTTGACGACGGCATGTTCCAGCGCTGCCCGCAGCAGCACCTCGAAATCATCGCCGACCGTCTTGACGACATAGTCCATGGCGCCGGCCTTGAGCGCGGTCACCGCGATCGACAACTCCGACGATGCCGTAACGTAGATGATCGCCGGAGAAGCGGCGTCGGTGGAAAGCGCTGCGAGGACATCGAGGCCGGAAGCCGTGCCGAGATCGTGGTCGAGGATGATGACATCGATCCCGCCGGCTTCTGCGCGCGAGAGACCTGCCTCGGCAGTCTCAACATGCTCGACGACATAGTTGTGGCGCGCGAGCATGCGCTGCACGAGCCGCCCCAGCGTCGCGTCGTCGTCGATATAGAGAACGTTGATCGGCCGGTTCGGCATCAGCGGCGGCCACGCAAGCGGGTCATGGTGTTTCCGGAACCTGGATTACGGAGAAGAACAGCCCGAGCTGGCGGATCGCATGGGCGAAGCCGTCATAGTCGACGGGCTTGGTGATGTAGACGTTGGCGCCAAGGTCGTAGCAGCGCTGGATCTCGCGGCTGTCGTCGGTGGTGGTGAGCACGACGACCGGCGAGCGCCTGGTATGGGCATTCGCCTTCACCTTCTCGAGGATGTCGACGCCGCCCATGTCCGGCAGGTTGAGATCGAGCAGGATGAGCAACTGGCGGCCGGCGCTGACGGCGCCGGAGCCGTCGGCGCCGAACAGGTAGTTCAGCGCATCCGTCCCGTTGGCGAAGGGGATGATCTCGTTGCTGACGCCGGCGCGGCGGATGTTCTTCTCGATGAGGCGGGCATGGCCTTCATCGTCCTCGATCATGATGATCGAGACGGGCGTTCCATTGGTCACGCTTTGGCACTCCGTCTGTAGGCCGCAAGGTCGGGGGGCAGGGTCACGGTAAAGGTCGTGCCCTTTCCAAGTTCTGAGCGCACGGCAATGTCGCCGCCGAGATTGCGCACCATCGTGCGGACATGGGCGAGGCCGATGCCTTCGCCAGCCGTATTTTGCGCGCCGGAGCGGCGAAAGAGCTCAAAGATGCGCTCGTGATCGGTCCCCGCGATGCCGCGTCCATTATCCTCGATTTCGATCTTCACCCAGCCGCGGCGCTCCCGTCGGCTCCGCACGGATATCCGGATCGGGCGATCCGGAGCCCGGTATTTGATGGCATTGTCCAGAAGGTTGCCCATGATCTGATCGAGCGACAGGCGATCGCTGACGAGGCGGGGAACCTGTGAATCGATCTCGATCCCGCCGCCTTCCTCCGCGCTGGCCTGATGGTGGACCGCGGCTGCCGCCGTCTCGATGAGCGCGGTGAGGTCGACGCTCTCGGCCCGCAATTCGCGCCCGCCCTCGCGCGAGATCTTGAGGATCGCGTTGATGAGCCCGTCCATCTTGCGCGTCGATGAGCGGATGAAGCCGATCGCCTCGGCGACATCGATGCTCAGCGCCTCTTGCGCCGCGGCCTTCTGCTCCGGGGAGGCTGCGTTTCCGGCCGTGACATAGGCATCGATCGGCTTGAACATCGCTTCCAGCTCGCTGGTGAAGCCCATGATGTTCACCAGTGGCGCCCGAAGGTCATGCGTTACGATATAGGCGAAGCGCTGGACCTCCTCGTTCGCCTTGACGAGCGCATCGGTACGTTCGCGCACGCGCTCCTCTAGGCCGGCATTGAGAAGCTCGACTTCCCGGCGCGCGGCGACAAGTTCGCGCGTGTAGCTGATGATCGTCCAGCTCGCCGCGCTAGCCATCGCCAGGATGAGAAGCGCCCCGACGATCGTGGTCCAGCGCAGCCGGGTCGAGGCCGTGACCTGCGCGTCGATCGCCTCCCTGAGTTCCGTTTCCGAAACCGCCAGAATCGCGGCGAGATCTGAGCGCAAATCATCCATCAAACGCTTGCCCGTGCCGCTGCGGACCAGGCTCAGCGCCGTCTCGGTGTCGCCCTTGCGGGTCGCGTCGACCGTGGCGGCAAGTTCCGTCATCTTCTGGTCGAGCTCGTTGTCGACCCGCTGCAGGATCGGGCCGATCTCGGGCAGCCTGGCTGCAGCCCGTTCAAGCCGGGCGCGCTGGTCCGGAAGCCGGGAGAACGCCGTGTTGTAGGGAGCAAGATAGCTCTCGTCGCGCGTCAGCAGGTAGCCGCGCTGACCCGTCTCCGCGTCCTGCACCAGAGACAGCAGATCGGCGGTGGCGCTTCGCACCGCGCGCGCCGCGGTCACCTCGCCGAAATAGCGCTCGCTTGCTGTCGTCAGCCAAAGCGACGTTGCGACGATGACGACCAATACGGCGATGCCGATGGCCAGAAGCAGGGCGTTCGAGCGTTGGAAGAACGCCTGGGAGATAGGCATGCAGAGGACCAGCGGGAGAGGTTCACCTCTCTGCGCCAATCAAAGTGCCAAGAGCAATATCAAATGACATTGC
Source organism: Allobosea sp. 10L422 (assembly GCF_056395345.1). Lineage (NCBI taxonomy): Bacteria > Pseudomonadati > Pseudomonadota > Alphaproteobacteria > Hyphomicrobiales > Alloboseaceae > Allobosea > Allobosea sp. 10L422. The sequence goes on along the minus strand of NZ_JBFTJI010000001.1, from coordinate 548,031 downwards.
CACGCCTTCATCCTTGTGCATCGCGCAGAGGTGGATGTGGCGATCGCAACAAGAGAGCATCGGCTTGGAGCGCGGCCGCGTACAGAGCCTGCCCTTCAACCTCGTCTCTTGGGATCTGAGGCCGCGGGAAGACCCTCCAGGCGCAAACTGGCCATGTAGATTTCCGTCCCCTCCGCATCCTCGACGGTGACCGAAAGCGACATGTGGTCGCCATTTGGCAGCTTTTCGCGGTTCAATGCGGCGAGCAGTTCCTTGGCTGCATTTCGCGCGGACTGGTCATCGGGCAAATCGGTGCCTTCCTCGTCGATTTCGAGCTTCTCTCCGTCGCGCGTGTGAAAGAAGTAGCTGGGCATGCCTGCCTAATGCAGCCGAGGCCAACCTGTTCCTCAATCGCCCTCGATTTTGGCGGCGCCCGGCTGGAGATGAAGATAGTCCGGATCAAAATCCGCCAAGCGGCAGAGCCCCTTCCAGTCCAGAACCGTCAGGCGATTTGCCCGGATGCGAACAAGCCTGGCCTCCCGGATTTCTCGAAGCTTCTTGTTCATGTGAACTGTGGAAAGGCCGAGCGCATCGGCGATTTCAGGCTGCGTCAAAGGCAGATTGCAGGTCACGCCGTCTGACAAGCCAATGGCTGTCATCTTGGTGATGAACTCGCAGAACAGGTGGGCGATGCGGCTGGGTGCCGAGCGCCGCCCAATGCCGACCATCCATTCGCGGTAAATCGAGGCTTCGATCAGCGTTTCGCGCCAGAACGCTTCGGAAATTCGATAAGATGCCCGCGTGAGTGCTCGGACGGCATCATGAGGGATCAAGCCGACGATCGCCGGCGTGAGCGCTCCCAGGCAGTGATCCATGCGCTCGATGAGCAGCGAATGGATATCGGGAATGTCGCCCGGGAGGTGGAGCGACAAGATCTGACGCGCACCATCGCCGACAATCTTGTAGCGGCAAACGAGCCCTTCGGCGACGAGGCAGCACTGCTTCGTGACCTCTCCTTCACTGACGATGTCCTGGCTGGCTTCGAAGCGTTTCAAGGTGAGCGGCAAATCCAGCAGCTTCTCCCTCTCGACAGCAGGCAGGGGGACATGCGTTTCAAGCTTCAGAACGAGCCGTTCCAGATATTGCCGCTTCTCCATTCGCTCCCTGCCGTTTCAGGTGGCGCTATGCCAAGACATATCCATTCAGTTTCATGTGCACGTCAAATTCCGCGCCTAGCGGAACGCAACCATACGCCTTGTCCAGCACCGCCACATGTCCGGCATCCTGATCCCACACCGCCCCTTGGGGCCTCCGGACGGCGTCCCCTGTCCGCCGCCTCGAGACGACTGAATCAGGGCCTCGCACCGGGCGCGGCGACGGCCTTTTCAGCGATATCGGCGCCTGTCGGAACCATTGCGCGGTCACGCTGTTAAAGCGGCGCCTTCCGATGGGGAGCGCTGTATCGCCGCCTCGCGCCGGCGCTGTCACCCGGATTCTCCACTAGCGAGCGGTGCCCATGCGAAGTCCGGCAGGCAATACGGAAAAATCGGCTGAGCATTCGCCGTCCCATCGGGCACTCTTCGGCCTGGACGCCCTGAACTTCTTCCTCGCCGACGTGCGCGACGGGCTGGGGCCTTATCTCGCGATCTATCTCATCGCCGTGCGAGGCCCCGCACAAGGCTGGAACGAGGCGACGACCGGGCTCGTCATGACCATTGCCGGCATTGTCGGGCTCATCGCTCAGACGCCGGCTGGCGCGCTCATCGACAGGAGCCGCAACAAGCCGGCGATCATCATCGCCTCGGCCGTAGCGGTGACGCTGTCTTGCCTGGCCTTGCCGTTCATCGGCAATTTCTATCTCGTGATCGGCACGCAATCGGTCGCGGCGGTGGCGGGTGCGGTCTTTCCGCCAGCATTGGCCGCGATCACGCTGGGCCTCGTCGGGCCGAAGCTGTTTTCCAGGCGCATCGGCCGAAACGAAGCTTTCAACCATCTCGGCAACGCCGTGTCGGCGGCGATCGCCGGGGCGACGGCCTATGTCTTCGGCCCGATCGTGGTGTTTTGGCTGATGGCCGTGCTCGCCGTCTTCAGCATTGGCGCCATGCTGCTGGTACCGCAGAAAGAGATCGACGATGATGTCGCGCGTGGCTTTGACGAGACGGTCGACGACGAGCAGCCCTCCGGGCTGAAGGCGCTTCTGCAGAACCGCCACCTGATGCTGTTCGCCTTGCTCTGTGCCATCTTCCATCTGTCCAATGCCGCGATGCTGACCTCCGTCGGCCAGTTGCTGACACATGTGGTCGGCAAGGAGCAGGCGACGTCCCTGATCGCCATCTGCATCGTCATCGCGCAATGCGTCATGGTGCCGATGGCGATGATGGTCGGCGCCAAGGCCGACGCCTGGGGCCGCAAGCCGATCTTCCTCGCCGCTTTCGGTGTTCTCGCCCTGCGCGGCGCGCTCTATGTCGTCTCCGACGATCCGTTCTGGCTGGTCGCGGTTCAGGCGCTCGATGGAGTGGGAGCCGGCATCTTCGGCGCACTCTTTCCGGTCGTCGTGGCCGATCTCACCCGCGGTACCGGCCGCTTCAACGTGTCTCAGGGCGCAGTCGCGACGTTCCAGGGTGTCGGCGCCTCGCTTTCGGCCTCGCTCGCGGGCATCATCATTGTCGAGGCCAGCTATTCGGCAGCTTTCCTGACGCTGGCCACGATAGCCGGTTGCGGCTTTGTCCTCTATCTCCTGGCCATGCCCGAGACACGCAGCTATCAGCCTCCAACCGACCGTGGCGCAGCTCCGTCCGGGGCTGCGATCAGCGAAAGGGTGGTGTAAGCGGATGACCGGCTGGGGCCTCGGCGCGACGCAGATCGCAGCGATAGCGATCTTTATCGTCACCTATGTCGCGATCGCCATCGGCCGGATGCCAGGCTTGCGCGTCGACCGGGCGGGTGCGGCCCTCATCGGCGCCGCTCTCATGGTCGCTTGCGGAGTGCTCCCATTGGAGGAGGCCTACCGCGCTGTCGATCTCGACACCATCGCGCTGCTCCTCGGCATGATGATCGTCGTCGCCAATCTGCGGCTCTCCGGCTTCTTCCGCATGGCCACCGGCTGGGCGGTCGGAAGGGCCCACCACCCGGCGCTGCTGCTGGCGGCGGTCGTGGTGACGACGGGCGTCCTCTCCGCCTTCCTGGTCAACGACGCCATCTGCCTGGTGATGACGCCGATCGTGATAACCCTGACACGCGCACTCGGCCGCAACCCCGTGCCCTATCTCGTGGCCGTGGCGCTCGCCTCGAATGTCGGATCGACGGCGACGATCACCGGCAACCCCCAAAATATGATCATCGGCAACCTGTCGGGGATCTCCTATGGCGCTTTTGCGGGAGCGTTGGCGCCGGTCGCCGCGCTCGGCCTCCTCCTGACGATCTTGCTCGTCGTAGCTCTCAACCCCAGCGAATACGTCACCAGGCAGACGCTGCCGAGCGTATCGGTGCCGGCGCATTATCATAACTGGCTGGCCGCCAAATCGGCGCTCGTCGCGCTCGGGATGATCGTGTTGTTCTTCCTGGGCCAGCCCGTCGCAAAGGTGGCGATCTGCGCAGCCGCGCTGCTTCTCCTCACCCGCCGGATCGCACCGAGAAAGGTTTATGCCGAAATCGACGGTACGCTGCTGCTTATGTTCGCCGGCCTCTTCGTCGTCGTGCGCGGGCTGGAACATGCAGTGCTGACGAAGGATGTCGTCGCCCAGGCGGCGCATTTCGACCTCGGCAATGTCGCGGTATTGACCGGCGTCACTGCCGTGCTGTCGAATCTCGTCAGCAACGTTCCGGCCGTGCTCGTGTTGAAACCCTTCATCGAGCAGTTGCAGGAGCCACAGAGAGCCTGGATCGTCGTGGCAATGGCTTCGACGCTTGCCGGCAACTTCACCCTGCTGGGATCCGTGGCGAACCTGATCGTCGCCGAGCGCGCGGCCAAGGACGGTATCATGATCGATTTCTGGACCTATTTCAGAATCGGCGCGCCGCTGACCCTCGTCACGATGACCGTTGGAATACTCTTGCTTTCTTGACGGCGCGGCCGGCTGCAGCGCCGACGTCGCGATGTGCCAAGGTCTGCTTTCGGGCCGAGAGCCAGGCCCCGCTCATAGCGCGGGACCGCATCTGAACTCAGCATCGCTTTGGCTGCTGCCGATGGGCTTAGACGCATGCCCAGCCGGCCGGTAGTTCTCGCGCGGATGCGGGGAGGTGCAGTGCGGGCAGATGCGCGCATGCCCGCAGAATGCGCGGCAGAGGGGCGGGAGGCCGTCGACGATGTTCCAGGAGGCGTTCACGCACCTCGTTTTGCCATCGGCGTGCCTGCGGGATTTTCCTTGCGACACCATAGCCTTAGGGTGGCACAAAGACCTGGAGGCGTGCTGGCGGAAGGGGTGGCGTCATGGTGTTCATCCGGTAACGTCCGGTCACGTCTGAAAAGGCCAGCAAACATAAGCACTCTCGGTTCAGATTAGTACTTGAGTCGTCCGGCAACGTCCGACAAAAACCGAGGGTGCTTTATGGGTCAGACCGGGGGACAACATGGCTAAGACAATCAATCGACTGTCAGTGACGAAGATAACCAAGGCGCTTGAGCCGGGCATGTATCACGACGGTTCGGGACTATACCTACAGGTAGGTCCGACAGGCGCCAAGTCATGGTCACTCAAGTACCAGCTTAACGGCCGGGCGCGTCAGATGGGGCTTGGCCGGTTCATCGACTTCGGGCTCGCAGAAGCACGCGAGCGCGCCCGGCTGGCGCGTCAGAAGGTTGCAGACGGAATTGACCCGATTGACGAGAGGGCGATCACGCGCAGCCTAGCTGTAGCGAACGTCATCAAGGCGACGACGTTCAAGCAGGCGACGGAGAAGTACATCTCCGCACATTCGGCGGGCTGGAAATCCGTGAAGCACGGGGCGCAGTGGCTAGCGACGCTGACCACTTACGCGTTTCCGGTGATCGGTTCGCTTGACGTGGCGCATATTGAAACGTCGCACGTCCTGAAAATTCTCGAACCGATTTGGACGACGAAATCCGAGACCGCAGGACGCGTCAGGGGTCGGATTGAATCGGTGCTCGATTGGGCGAAGGCTAGGCATCTCCGCACGGGCGAGAACCCTGCGAGGCTGAAGGGTCACCTAGACCACATCCTGCCGAGCCGCGCGAAGATCGCGAAGGTGAAGCATCACGAGGCGATGAATGTCGACGACCTGCCGGCGTTTATCGCCAAGCTGCGAGAGCTGACCAGCGTCTCGGCGCGGGCGCTTGAATTCTGCATCCTGACAGGCGCTCGCACGGGCGAAGTCATCGGCGCGACGGAAAGCGAGATCGACAGGAACGCGAGCGTCTGGGTGATACCTGCGAACCGTATGAAGGCGGGCAGGGAACACCGAGTGCCGCTCTGCCACCGGGCGCTCGAAATCCTGGCTACGGTCCCGAGGGAGGCCGGCAATGCGCATCTCTTCTGCGGTGCGAAGGCGACACGCGGGCTGAGCAACATGGCCCTGCTTGAGCTTCTGAAGGGTATGGCGCCGGGTCTCACCGTGCACGGGTTCCGGTCGTCGTTCAGAGATTGGGCCGGTGACCGGACTTCGTTCCCTCGCGAAGTGATCGAAGCTGCCTTGGCGCACGGGCTGAAGGACAAGACTGAAGCAGCCTACAGGCGCTCAGACGCCCTCGAAAAGCGGCGCAGGCTGATGCAGTCGTGGGAAGATTTCCTTAGCGCCCCGACGGCTGACACTGCTGCCCCCGGTGGCAATGTCGTAGCGATCCGGGCTTGAACGGGGGTCTCGGATGATGACCACACGGAAGACGTATCGGCGCTAATCAGCCGGGAAGACATAGAGGCAGCATTCACACGGGTCGTCCTATCGGGCGGCCCGTTTGCGTTTAGGCGTATCGCTTCGATCCTGCATCGTGATGCGTATCGATCGGGCTTCCGTGAAGTAGTATTAGGCACGATATTTCAGCAAAGAGACGTATCGCCGCAAAGTGCAGAAAGAGTATTAGACCTCGCGTTGCTTCCATAGCGCCGGTACTCAACTTGACTTCCCGAGCCTTCCCGGACCATTTATGGCTCCAACGCAACGGAGCCACGCCATGTCGCAACAGAATACCTTTATTCGCTTACCCGAAGTGCTTCGTCGCACAGCGCTAACTCGCACCACGCTGTACGAACTCATGCAGCGGAAGCAATTCCCGGCACAGGTGGTTTTGTCGCCGCGTCGGGTCGGCTGGGTTGAGCATGAAGTTGACGCGTGGTCAGCGGCCAGAGCCGAGAAGCAGCGCGGGGCTTGCGCGGCTTATCAACCGGACCTGATCAAGGACACCGTTAAGGCTGCGCTCGCCGCGCCTGTCGTCCCGCCTGCGCTGATCGCTGCCGCCCGCGCCCTGATCGCTCAGGTCGACGGGACCGAGCCGCAGTCATGAGCACGGACCTGAACGCGGCTGCGCTGGCGATGGTGGCGCAAGCCGAGCAAGACGCTGTGAATGCCGCAGCGCGCGCTACGCAGTGGGACAACATCCCGGCTTCTCTGCGTGCCCTCCCGCAGTGGTGCTTTTACACCACGAAGAAATTCCCGTTCTCGGTGTACGCTGCACGTAACAAGTGGGCGCCGTACAAGCAGCCCGACGCGCGCAACCCGGCCAAGGTCAACGACCCGACAACGTGGTGTTCGTGGGACGACCTACGCGCTGCGCCAGCCAACGAGTATTTCGTTGGTCCGGGGTTCTTCATCACGCCCGAAGACGACATCGTCTGTATCGACCTCGACAACCCGACCCGCACCCTACCGAAAACATGGTGGTGGGCAGAGGCTACGCCCGAAGTGCAGGCCGAGCGCCTGTCAGCGGCGCATCAGTTCATGAACCGCATTTATCGCTGGGCGTGCGAAGTCGGCGCATGGATGGAAACCAGCATGTCCGGCAACGGCGTACATATCTTCGTACGTGGCCACATGCCATTCCCGCGTTACGAACTGGCGTTCGGCGGGTCGTTTTATGGTGCTCGCCAGTTCGTTGCGCTGACCGGTCGGCGGCTACCCGGTTCGGGCCGCGACCTGCCGCTGGTCGGCGACGCTCTGCCTGCGCTGATGGTCGATCTTGAGCGGCGCGGCGTGCTGCGGGGCAAGGCTGAACGGCTGACCAGCGCGCTCAGCGTTCTCGGCCGCACGACGGAGCTAGGGCGCCGGCTCGACCTGACTGACGCCGAAGTGGTCGCCATGCTCCTGCGGATCAACAGGCACTCATACCGGTTCCTGATGGCCGGTCCTGGTCGGAAGGGTAACTGGTCAGAAGACTATCTCGACCTACTCGGCGACCTAGACAAGATCAGCGGCGACCCGGAACAGGTAAAGCGCATCCTGATCGAGTCTCCGTGCTTAGAGAACGCTGGTTTTACTGATCGGGGCAGGGACCGCAATGAACGCTGCATTCGTCGGTTTGATGAAGAACTGACGCTGTCTCGTGAACGTAATCAGCCAGTACTTGAAGAGCGCGAGCGCGTTAGTGCTGCGATCTGCGAAGCGCGGAGGCAAAACGGAATGTGCTGACGAATTGACCACCGGGGGCGACCCCTGAAGCAACCAACTAACATCAACCAAGGAAATCACACCATGACCACGATCACCGAGACCAAGACCACGACCACCATCGACAATTCATTCTTCTTTGCACTGGCGGTATCGCCTATCTTCGGACTCCTTGCCGACCGGATCACCGAAAAACTGGTCATCGGTATGCCAGCCGACAAGCTCTTTATGCTGCAAACAGTCGTGAATTTGGTGATATACGTGGCGTTGTGCTACGCCGATACTCGCCGCTGTCGCGAGGCCGGGTTTGAACCCAATTGGGTAGCCGGTCTGATCTTCGTCCCGCTGTACATATTTCATCGCATCAAGGTGACGAATACTGGCTCCGCGCCGTTGCTGGTGTGGTTCGCGTGTTTCGCCGTGGCGCTGTCATTAGTGCCCTGATCACCCCCGGTCGCAGCTCGACCAGCCCTCTCGCCAGCCCTGACCCGGCTGGCGAACTCATGTTTTTCCCTAGCAGAATTAGGCGTTTGCTTGTGGCGCCAGATTTCGGAAAGTTAAGGCCAGCGCCGGGCAAGTGCAGCGCAAGAGGCTTATAATGAAACGTAATTCGAGACACCCCGATATCGAGACGATCCGGCAAGCGGTCATCAATTCACCGCTGAAGGGTCATAGGATCGCTGTGAACATCGGGCGCGCTCCGCAGACAATTCACCGGTTTATCAACGGTGAGTCTGAAGACTTAGCTGCTGATACTTTGGCTAAGCTGGTCGCTGAAGTGATGCCCGGATATGCCTTCGGGCTGTACAAGGTCTCGGACCAGCCGTCCGATACCCAGAAACGAGAAGAGCGCCCCGCTTGCGACAGCGGGACGCTCTGAGTTGTACTAACAGGAAGTGCGTCACCCGAAAGCGACCCCAAGCAGGTCAAGCTTTTGAGGCGCTTCCGGCGATATCTCAAGCCCGAAAGTTGCTGTCATGACCGCCCATCTGCTTACCCCCGCCGATCTTCTCGGCGCCGAGCCAGCCGAAACCCACGAGCCGGCCCTGACTTCGGGCGCCGATCTGGCAGCAGCAGCAGCCGAGCAGGTCGCGCTGGCTGAATCCGGGGGACAGTCATCAGACCCGCTACGACCGATCGTTGCGGTAGGGGCACCACTGCACGAACTAGCCACGACAGTTGAGACGGTGTTGATTGAACAAGAGGCGCCGCTATATGCCAATGGGCCGCGCCTTGTTACTCCGATCATGCAGGAAGTGGAAGCAGCCAAGGGCCGCACCACACAAGTCGCACAGCTTAAAGAAGTGACGATGCATGTTCTGCTTGACCATATGTCTCGTGTTGCATCCTGGGCTAAGGTCGGTAACCGGGGCGGAGAACCTGTCGACCCGCCGATACAGGCCGCACAAATCCTTCAATCACGGTTCGGTGAATGGCGCTTCCGTCGCGTGTCAGGTGTGCTTACCACGCCGACCTTGCGTCCGGACGGAAGCTTGTTGAACGAACCCGGCTACGACGCAGCAACGCGCCTGTTCTTGATGAACCCGCCCGCGCTACCTAATATGCCAGAAGCGCCTACCCGCTGGGACGCGGAATTTGCGATCAAGTTGTTTCGCGATCTGCTGCACGAATTTCCGTTCGTTGACGAAGTAAGTAAGTCGGTAGCGCTGTCTGGTATCCTGACACCAGTTGTGCGCGGTCTGTTCAGTACAGCACCGATGCATGTCACCAACGCAGCTACCCCCGGTACCGGCAAAAGCTATTTGATGGACACGATTACAGCCGTAGCCAGCGGACAAGCTTGTCCGGTCATGAACTACGGCAACACGGAAGAGGAAGCAGAAAAGAGACTGGGCGCCCTGCTGATGCTCGGTCAGCCGATCGTGTCGATCGACAACATGAATGGTATGATCAACGGCGCGTCGCTGTGCCAATACATTGAGCGCCCGACAGTTCAGGTGCGTCGACTCGGCGCTAGTGAAATGATCACCATCGACAATCGGGCAACGATGTTTGCCAACGGTAATAACGTCTCGATCTCACAAGACCTTATCCGACGCTCAATTCTGTGCAACCTTGACGCCAAGGTTGAACGCCCGGAATTGCGTGAATTCGCCAGCCGTCCGGTCGATACGATATTAGCCAACCGGAAGCTATATATCACCGCAGCCCTAATCATCGTGCGGGCGTACTTGCTCGCCGGGCAGCCGGGTAAATTGCCGCCCCTCGCCAGTTTTGAAGGCTGGTCTGACAGCGTTCGTTCTGCACTAGTCTGGCTTGGTTGCGCCGATCCCGTAACATCGATGGAAGGCATGCACAGTAACGACCCGAAGCGAATTCAGCGTCAGAAGTTGATCGGCGCGTGGGCGGAGTGCATCGGCATTGATACGTCGTTGTCAACAGCCGAGTTGGTCACTAAAGCGCGTGACCAGACAAGCACGGCGCCATGGCGACTTATGTTTCCCCAGCTCAACGAAGCAATGTCTGAGATTGTAAACGACCATCCGGACAAGTGGAAGTTGAAGTTCGGGCAATGGCTTGGTCGCAATAAGGATATACCTTCGGATGAGCTGAAAATCACAAGCAAAATGGATGCGCACAAGAAGACACAAGTCTGGAAACTGGAGAAAATTGAGACATGATGATCCCGTCAACATGGCTCGACATGAAATTCGCGGGGGTAGGTGCGTGGGTGGTGCGGGGGACGGTACGTACGGACACCCGCCACCAAACCGCCAGCGCTGGTACCCTTCGCGGGGTTTCGCGGGGGTTGCGGGGGTTGTGGTTCCCCTCCTTAGCCAGCAAGCGCACACGCACACACGCACACACTCCCGCTCGCAAAAGACACCAAAACTAACCCCCGCAACCCCCGCTAACCACCGCAAGTCACTGCAAAATAAGGCAGATTCTCGCGGGGGTTGTCTCGGACAGACCCCCGCCAGACCCCCGCAGACCCCCGCAAAACCTAGCAGCGCTAGGATTTCAACCAACAAACATCAGCGAAAGAGTGGTCACCGAGTTTATTCGGCGGATGCGTGAAGACCTGTTAGTGATCTGACCACCGGGGGCGACCACCCGGTGGCAGTCCGCCAGCGCGATTGATCGAAACGGTCGCGAGGCGAATACTGAACAGGCGGACGACTATTCCGACCGACAACTTAGCCGTCCTATCACAATTCGCAGATGGCCTGTCGCAACCTATGAACGGACCTCCCGATGGTACCTGCAAACATTACGCTGCGCCATGATCGCAATTACCACCAGCAGCAGGACGAACTTCGCGAACAGTTGCGATTGGCAGAGCGCACCAAGCGTGCGTACTTCACGACACGCATGGCCGAGCTTGATATTTACGAGCAGGGTATGCGCCAGTTAGGGCAGGCCGTCGCGGCGGAAGAAGGTCTGAATGCCCTGACCGCTGATGAGAAGCTAAAGCTAGCTGGCGTGCGGCGTAAGGTCGACGACGGCGAAGTGCTCGACCCGTTTGAGCGAATGTTGCTCGACAAGGCAACGAAGCATGCCGAACAGCTTGGCAAGCGTCTCGCACGCAAGACCCTGCGTATCACTAACGCAAGCGTGGTGCAGTTGCTGGCGATTAAGGCGATCAGCCCGGTATACGATCCCGACAGACAACTGGCAGCACAAAAGCTGCTCGACAGCATGCGCAATCGCGACCCGAACCTGACGAAAGAGACGACAGACGAAATCCTGGCCTTGCCTCTGACCGACGCTTACGCCCGCGTCGCTGAACTGACACTGACCGGTATGTTGACCCGCGAACAGGCTGACTACGCCCTGAAGGCGCTCGACTACCGCACAGCAGCCGTCAACGTCGATCTGGCTAGCAAGTATCTCGGTACCGTCACCGGGAAGCCTGCCGAGACGGCGAAAGACCCTTACGAGGCTGACGGGTATGAAGATTAACCTGAATCCTACTGCACAGAAGTCACTGCGTACCAGTCTCGCAGTTGAGCACGCCCGCTTGAACGCGAGCGGCGTTCATATCCGGCTCTTCGGTGCGGACGGCGGGCAACTGCCGACACATGGCGACCCGGCTACAGCGCAGCATGTTCTCACCGTCGCTGCGGTCCCGTCAGGCAAGTTCCTGTTCCGGCCGCTTGAGCCGGTCCCCCGGTCAGGTCCGATCAGCCCGCCCCGGCGCCCGAAGCTAGTCGACGCCCCGCCAAGTCCGGTGCCCGAACGCTCGGCGCCGACAGCGGTCACCCAGGAGGCGCCCCGGTGGCAGCCCCCGGAAGACCCAGACGCCGCCTTTCTTGCCAAATACGGGATGTGACCATGTTCAGATTATTCGGCGCCAAGCGCCCGGCCGGCGAACCTACCGAGTTAGACGAGCGTAATCGTCAACGAGGGGGCGCTGATCGTGGACTGCCAGCAGAGACCGGCGCCCGCTAAGGATTACGCGCGGCAGATATGATTGGTCACACCCTGATGCCGCCTGAAGCCTCATGCTCCGACCGATGGTCCAGCGCCAGCACGGTGCCGCGCATCTGGAAGGCGCACAGGCTGCAGTCGCATCGCTGTCGGCAGTTCAAGCTGTCCAAAGATCCGAATTTTCTGCGGAAGCTGCGCGACGTGGTCGGCCTCTACGTTGAGCCGCAAGCCCATGCCATCGTGATGTCCGTCTATGAGAAGAGCCAGATCCATGCGCTCGACCTCACGGAGCCGGGCCTACCTCTGAAGAAGGGCCGGCCCGGCACCATGACCCACGAATACAAACGCCATGGCACCGCGACCTGTTCGCCGCGTTAAACGTCCTCGACGGCACCGTCGACCGCAACATGCAGCGCCATCGGCACCAGGAGTACATCCGCTTCCTCAACGCCATCGAGGCTGAGGGGCCGGCCGGCAATATCGTCCCCGTGATCCTCGACGACCACGCCGCCCATTAGAGTCCGAAGGTCCGCCGATGGCTCGGTCGGCACGACGCCGTGTGTCCGAGAGGGCTAGAACTTGTAGAGCAGCCGCCCGACAACCTGATTGGTGCTCAGTTGCTGCTTGAAGCCGATGATCCCGAGTCCGCCAACGCCGACCGGATAGGTGTAGGTATCCTCCTCGAACTGCGAGTACCGATACTCCAGACCGGCGATCCAATTGTTCGTGATGGCATATTCGGCGCCTGCACCAAGCGTCCAGCCAACACGGGCGCCGTCACCCGCGCCATAGGAATAACCTGTCCCCGTCACCGTCGACTTGGCCTCGGCCAATGCCAGGCCGCCAGTTGCGTAGATCATGAAGCGATCAAAGGCATAACCGACTCGCAGCCTGGCCGAGCCTACCCAATTGGTATGCGCGGTGATGAAATCGCCGGTTAGCGCGGTGAAGCGCTGCTTGCCGGTGATGAGGGCTGCGCCGTCGATCTCGCCGCCGAGGACCAGCTGACCGATCTGGTAGTTGTAGCCCGCCAGCAGGCCGACCGCAGCGCCGTCCCGGTTCAGACTCGGCAATGAAGCAACGGCAGCCCGCCCGGCGATCACGGCGCCCGGCGTCAGTTCGGTTCTGGTCTGCGCCCAGCCGGCCTGGGCACCGACATAGAAACCGGTCCAGGTGAAGGCGGGCGGCAAAGGAGCAACAGGTACGATCCGCCGAGACGGCAGGTCGGCGGCCTGCGCGGTGATCGAGCATGCTGCGAAGGCAATTCCGGCAAAGATTTTTATAGTGCGGAGTGGCATATCGAATGAATCCTTTGAGAGGGTGGAGAGACTGGGGCTATGCAATATTGATATGCTCGCGAGGTTTTTCTGGCTCGCGCTCGTTCTCTTTCAGCACGGCCCGGTCCCGACCTCAGTCGCCTGTCGGAGCGCCAAGCGCGTAATCCTTTTGCAACTGCCGGCTCGTCGACGGATAAAGCGACTGACATTCTGCCCAGTAGAAGGTATTGGGCTGCCGGTTGGCCGGATCAGCACAAATCGCGGCAAGCTGCTCTTGCCTTGATTGCGAAGTTTGGCAGCCTGCAAGGATCAGTCCGAGTGATAGCGCAATCCCGACTGAGATATATGGGCTCATGACGTTCTATCCTGGCTGAGATTGGAGCTGCCCGAAATGATTGCCGATGCTTCAAATATTTACTTCAGGTGAATTCCGAGCTTGGCGCGCTCATCCTTGAACACGACCGCAAGCGCCTCGATTATCTTCTTATCGGGATTGGCTTTGCAGTAGACGATGAGCTCGTGCTCGACGACCTTGCCCTTCTTCAGGTCAAGGAAATGCTTCTTGGCGAGGCCGTTATACCAACCGCTATACCAGGCAGAAAGTGCGTCGGCGTCCTCCTGGAAGGTCGCGGCGAGTTGCGCGCAGGTCAGGGCCTGAACATCGATGAAGCCTTTGGCGTCGACATAGCTCGTGAGCGGAACCTGGGCCGTCGCCGAAGACGAGGCTGCGCAGACGAGCGAAAGCGCCACGGCAGCGAAAGTTTTGGACATAATGATCTCCTGTTTGAAAGTGTAAGAGCCGCAGGTATTGAGCGAAAATGGCAAGCCGATCATATTAGGCGACCCAGTTTCGGGTCGCCTTGGCGATAATTCCGATTGAATATTATGCCGAAATTTGTAGACGGCACGGTAGACAACCGCGTTATCGCAATGACCTTGCGACTAGGGAGCGTGCACCAAGTCTTTCGTCTACTATCAGACCCGCTTCACGCCCGGTGGCTGCCATGTTCCTGTGCCCGCCGGCAGGATCGAAGGCGGTGCAGGCTTCGGCCAATAGAGGCGCATCACGAGATAGATCTTGTCATCCGGCGCCGGAAGCCAGTTTGCCTCCTTGTCGGCGCCAGGGCTGTCCTTCTGCAGGTACAGCGTCAGCGAACCATCCGCGTCCTTTTTCATCGCGGACAACATCGGAGAGTTGATTAGGTAGCGATCGATCGGATTCTTCACCAGAAACTGGCTCTTTCCATCATACATCGTAACCGACCAGAACGCATTCACTGGCGGCAACTGGCCAGGCGCGAAGGTGATGGTGTATTTGTGCTTGCTGCCGTCGAGCGGCTCACCGGTCGCGTCCGTTCGCGTGTAGGGGTACATGGCTTCTACAGCGTCATTGCCGAGGAGACCGCCCTTTGCAGACCCGGCCCGCATCACCCAATCGCCGTTATAGAAGACCTCGTCGCCGAAGAACGAGCCGATGTTCCAGCCGTTGATGTTCTTGTTTCCACCGGCCAGCCATTTGTCGACTTTGCCATTGCCTTGCTTCATGGCCACCAGGATTTCGGCCTTGTGCTCGAACGACAAATCCTTGAACGCAAAGGTCTTGGCGGGGCCGATGCCTATTTTCGCAAGCTTCGCGCGAACCGCCTTGTCCCTTGCCGTCTCGGGGACGAATTGCAGGGCGGCGTCGAGATACTCGAAGAAGTTATGCCTGATCCCGGCGGTGCTGGCGGGAACGAAGGTGAGCTTGGGCGCGGCGGGCGGGGCGGGCTGCTTGAGGAAGGCGGAAAGCGGTTGCCCCTTGTAGCCGGCCTGGACCTTCTCAACGTTCGGCATGTCGCCGGGATTGAAAAGCTGGGTGCGGAAAATCGCGAGCGGGAACGGCGTCGTCGATGAGAAGACCTTCTTGATCCCAGCGGGCGTTCCACCTTTCCAGTCCGGCCCGACGACCAGATAGTCGCCCGGCTCGGTCCCCGTGGCGCGCGTGCCGATATAGCCGAAGTTGTAAGTGTTGCCGTCGATGAGCTGGACCGAGTAATAGCGCTCCTTTTCGATCGCCGGCACCGAGATCACCATCGGTTCAGCCCGCAAATCCATCCAGATGAACGAGTAAGGCGTATCGCTATTGGGCGTGATGATTGCCGTGTCCGCCGGGGTGGCGACATGGTTCAGGTTTTTGATTTCGTTGAATGGGGCCTTGAACTGTCCCGAGTTCCTGTCGACGGCGAACTCCTGCATCACCGCATAATACATCACCAGCGGCAGGCCGTAGATGAAGCCTTCTTCGGCGATGTCCTTGGCCTCGAACAGGCTGGGCCATTCGACACTGTTCTGCTCAATGACCGGGGGGGAGACGATGTCGGCCTTTGCCATCGTGGCGGTGAGCGCCGCCAGCGCAGCAGAGCCAAGCAGATCGCGTTTCGTGATCATTTGAACACTTCCTTCGGGTTCACAACTCGTGGCTGAGCGCGCATAGGTAGCAAGATGAAGTTACGCGACGTCGGCGATGATTGACAATGCAGGAACGGCCAATTCAGAGCCCCCTCTATGTCGGCGTTTGGCGCGAACACGACATCCGAGAGGCGCCCCGTGAGCGGCTTGTTCGCCCATCATTTCGGGAACAGGAACTGGAGCTGGGCCCTCAGCTGCCAATCGGCGGCCCCGCTGGGCTTTGCGACATTGTAGTAGGCTGCGAGCTGCGCATTGACGGGCTGATGGCCAATCTTGAATACGCGCCCAAAACCGCCTCCGATGGGCACCGTCCAGCGGTCGCCCTGGCCGGCCTCCCAGTTGGCGGTGATGACGGGGGACGATGTCAGGTACCAGCCGCCGTGGAAGTTGTAGTTCACAAACGGCTGCAGCGTCATTGCATTGACCGTGCTGCGGGTACTCTTGCCCGCGAAGGACCAGACATTGTTGACGAGGACGCCGACAACCCAGGGTCCCTCGATTGCCAAGGCTACGATGGCCGGCCCCGCCGAGTACTTGCCGGACGTGAGGGTCTTGTCGGTGCCGGTGGGGAGTACGACGGTCGGCCCGATGCCCCAGATGATGCCGTGAGTTGGCTGCTTCGGCGAGAAGAAGAAGCTGGGATTGATGTCGCCCAGGCCGAACTCGCGATCGCCATTCACCGTCAGGGCCGGCTGCGAGATCACAGGCGTGATCCAGCGCGTGATCAGGTTCCAATCCTTGCTGAGCGTGATCGGGATCACCGGCTGGATGTTGAGGACATTCTGCAGCTGCTTGTGCGGACCGACATGGAAGTTGAAGTTGTTCTGGAACGGCACGCTGATCATGTCGGCAACGGGGTTCTGCGCTGCTTTAGCCAGATCGCCAGGGCTGCCCGTTGAATCTTCCGCCAGCACCACTCCTGAGCACGACAAGGTCGCGAAGAGTGTCAGTATGGCTAGCCTGATCAACGTCCTCGCGCTCACGGCCCGAAATTCCCCCAACTATAATAAAATTGACGACGACGAAGGCCGGTTTTCCCGTTTGCCGGCGGCACTTATACTGTGCGACAAAGCAGCAATCGGGTTTCGGGACCACTCATTTTGCGCCAACCTTGCAAGCATTCCGGAGCGTCCAGCGCGTGGCTGAGATCCCAGTCATCTCGAGCCACATCCTGCACGGCCTGCCGGCATTCCTGCGTCATGCAATCGGGGAAAGCGCGCTCCTACGGGCAAACCGCGCAGCAGGCTTCGATCTGGAGCTGACCGAAGGCCGCAATTGTTTCATCCCGCATGCCGCAGTCCTCGGCTTCGTGAATGCTGCGGCAAGGGCGGCCGGCGAGCCCAATCTCGGGCTTCTGATCGCGCCGATGATGAGCGCAGGCAATTACGGCAGCTTCGGGCGCTACGTTCTGGGGGGCGATACCCTCGGCCAATCCATCCAGCGGGCCATTGTGGCGCTGCCTTATCACAGCACCCATGACAGGATGTCCGTCGCCATCGTCGGCGACGAGGCACGCTATAGCTACGTCTTTGCCTTGGCTGGCCACGCGGGCTACGACATGATCGCCGGAGCGGCTGCCGGCGTTCTGCTCAGCGTCCTCAGGGCTTATTTGCCTTTTGACTGGCGGCCACTGCGCGTCGAGCTCAATATCAGTAGGCCGCGCCAGATCGGGCTGTTCGAAGATCTCTTCCAGTGCCCCGTCCTGTTCAACGCGCCCGCCGTGACGATCGTCATGGAACGCGACCTCTTGTCGGCTGCTCCCAACCGTGGGGCATGGCCCATCGTCACCATCGAGGACGTGGCCCGAGACCGGCCCGGCGGCGCTCCACGCGATCTGCTCGACGTCGTCATGGAGCAGGTCCGGGCTCAGGTCCTCACCGGCAGCGTATCGATCGATCGCGTGGCGCGACCGATGGCTACCAGCGTCCGAACGCTGCAACGTGAGCTAAGTCAGGCTGGCACCGACTTTCGCAGCCTGGCGAATGCGGCAAGGGTGCAGCGGGCCACCGAGTTGCTCAGGCACACGAATGGCTCGATCACCCGTGTGTCGGCAGAGATGGGATATTCCTCTCCAGCCAATTTCGCGCGCGCCTTCCAAAAGGCGACCGGCCGAACACCCCGGGCGTTTCGCTCGAAAATCTAGCATAAAGAGTTCCGGGCATGTCCAAGCCTGCCGGCATTGCCGAAACTCGGCGATTGGTATGCGACCTACGCGCTTGGGCCATCTGCAACGATTTGCGCCTCAAGCACCACAGTACCGAAGTGACCGAGGCAACCGGCGTTCGCCTCCGGCGCAGACACCCTTGACCTCATCAGGAGGCAAGTGTGTAGGCGCTCCTGACCGGCGCGAACAATTGACCCGGGCTCAGACCATGCCACGAGCGCCGCGCGCTCACCACAAATGCAGCGCTGGCAGCCGCCCCTGAATGACCTCCCGCTGTCGGAACTGGAGTGGCTGATCTCGCTCGCCCGCAAAACTGCGTGATCCTCCGCCCGAACGCCTATCCCCGCTAGGCGATTTGGCGACTACCGCCCGGATGACCCACGAAAAAGCACCCCGTTCAGCGCCACAGGAGCACGAAAATGCACATGAACATCGACCGGACCGAACTGCTCGTCAGCATGATTGCCGAAGAGACGCTGCGCACACAGCAGGCGCTAGCGCTGAAAGCATACTGCTTCGCGCTTGAGATCGTGTCGGCTCGTAAGGGTGACGACGCAGCGGACCGCACTGTCAGCCTAGGTCAGATGGTCGACGCCCTCGGCGCTGCGAACCCAGAAGCTCTCTACGTCGCCGATAAGCTGAACCTCCTGATGATGTCGCCGGACGGTAAGCGGTTTCTCGTGCCCCCGGTCGACACGCTCTCCCTTGTGCAGCTCGGCGTTCCCCCGGCTGTGATGACGGCCCCCGGTGGCAGCTCCGTCCGTCATTAGGGGCGCGAATCATGAACCCGATCGACCGCGTTGAACTCGACCGCCATCCGCAGTGCTGGCCTACGCCTCCAAGCATAAGAGTGGTGCTGTCGCGATGGATTACGTCCGCCACGCTATCCCTTGGACGAACAGCGGTCTGACCGAGGAACGTCAACGCGCCTACGTGCTGGCCGTCTGCGAATATCTCGCCAGCGAGGGGCGGCTGATTCGCATCGACAATGGTCTTACAGGGAAGTGGAAAAGGGTGAAGTACGGCGTGCCGGGTACCCTTCTGAGCTTTCCGAAAGCTGAGAGCAGTCGGGAGAACCGCAGACGTCGAGCGCCCATCCAATAGCTTGTGGTTGGCGCCATCGGTGCCGTGTCGCGATCGATTGTTGCGTGATAGCTTCCGGCGATCGACTTTAGGGCACGTGTCGGATGGACGAGAAGATCAAGGCGCACTGCAACACCTGCGGCGGGAGGAAGAACCATCTGGTTCTTCACACCGAAGTTGACGTGAGTGACGATGATGAATGGGTGTTGATCTCCACCTATAGACTCATCAAGTGCGCGGGTTGCGATCGAATTCATCTTCAGCACGAAACCGACTATACGCAGATGTCGGACGGCGACGGAAACCCGATCGTCGACACAGTCTACTACCCGCCGCCATTGTCGCGTCGACGACCGGACTGGATGTCGGGTTTCCCGAATGCAATCTGGATGCTTGAAACCGACATCGGTCAGCTCCTGAACGAGGTCTATACGGCCCTTCAGAACGGATCGAACCGACTAGCTGCGATGGGCATTCGCGCCGTTGTCGAGATAATGATGATCGACAAAATCGGCGGCGACACCGGCTCTTTCACCGGCAATATCACTCAATTCTTTCAGCTCGGATATGTCGCGCTACATCAACAGCCTAGCTTCAAGGCAGCGCTAATCGAAGCCGGGCACGCCGCCATGCATCGTGGCTTTAAGCCGACCACTGAGCATTTATCGACCCTGCTCGACATCACCGAGGGCTTGGTGGCAGCGATATATTTTCACGAGCGAAGCGCTGCGAAGCTGTCTAGCGCCATCCCACCACGGCAGATCGTCGGCAAAACCCAGCCGTAGGCCCTGATTCGCGTTGTGGGTAGAACGTGGGTTCGTGGGTCAGATGCCCAGATAATCCTATGAAATATGGGATTCTGGCGGAAGGGGTGGGATTCGAACCCACGGTGGGCTTGCACCCACGGCGGTTTTCAAGACCGCTGCCTTAAACCACTCGGCCACCCTTCCGGCCATGGTTCAATGCAATCGGGGCCGCCGATTTGCAAGGGGGCTGTCAGGTTTAGACCGCAGTTTTCGGATGAAACGAGCCATAGTTCCCAGGCGAAGCCGATGCGCCTGGCTTCGTGCGGCAATAGTGGCGTTAAGGTCACGCTCGGTGGAAAAGATGGCGAAGGTCTGTCGCGCAGGTTGACATGCGCCACTGTTCGGACACCTTTGTGCCCGCTCAAAGACAGGGACTCCTGTTCGGCGAATCCTCGGTGCAGGTATTTCGCTGTTTAATGATCCCTTAAAGGAATTGACCGAAAACTCGGTCAAGCCGCGCGTGCGGCTTTGGCGAAGCCGTGGTTTTTGGCGCAGAAAGCGGAAGAGCAAAACGATGCGGGACGCTAGCTTTTCGGCCAAGGAGCTCTCCTCCAGCGTGACCGGATCGCCGCCAGCGTCTTCTTCCGTCTCGTCCATTGCGCGCCTCGGCTGCGTCGTGCTGGCTGGTTTGTTCGTCGCCAATTGCGCCGGCAATCAGACCGCCGGCCGTCGCTCCAAGGAGATCGGCGCTTTCCCGCAGTGGAAATACGGCCCCGCCAGCCCGCGCGTCGTCGCGGACGGCAAGGAGGTGCCGAAGGGCGGCGGTCGCCAACTCGTCGGCAAGGCCTATTCGGTCGCCGGCAAACGCTACGTGCCCTACGAAAAGCCTGTCGGCTATGCCGCTGTCGGCCTGGCCTCCTGGTATGGCGAGGCCTTCCACGGTCGCCGCACGGCCAATGGCGAGGTCTATGACCGCAACAGCATCTCAGCCGCGCACCCGACGATGCCGCTGCCGGCCTATGCGCGTGTCACGAACCTTTTGAACAATCGCTCGATCATCGTACGCGTCAACGATCGCGGCCCCTATCACGGCAATCGCCTGATGGACGTTTCGCAGAAGACTGCCGATGCGCTTGCCTTCCGCCATCTCGGGACGGCGCGCATCAAGATGGAATATCTCGGCCAGGCCTCGCTCGCCGGCTCGGACGACAATCTCCTGCTCGCAACGCTCCGCACCGACGGCAGCCAGGCGCCGATTCCGGGCACCAGCGCACGGACGATGGTCGCCAGCACAGAAGGGGTCGCCACGACGCGCACGCGCAGCGCCGATATCGATGCTCCCGCCCCGGTGGCGGAGCCGGAGCCCGTTACGGTTCCCGAGGTCAGCCAGCCCGTCGCGCAGGCCTATGCTCCTCAAACGACGCGTGTGATCTCGCCGTCGTCGCCGGTCATGGCCACGCTTGCATCCGCCGGTCCCGCGGCTTCCGCAGCCACGCCGGTCCGTGCCGCCCCGCTGCCGCCGAGCCGGCCTTTCGATCTCGATACCATCGCCAACGCCGGAAAGCCGGTTGCGGTTCCCGCTGCGCTGCGCTCCACGCTGCCGCCGCCGCGCGGCACGTCCGCAAGCCTGCTGAACGTGCCCGAGAAGGGGCTCGCCAGGACCCAGCTGGTCAACCGGCTCGCTTTCCAGGCCGTGTTGCCGCCGACGCGCAACTGAAGCCAATTTTCTTGACCTGATGCCGGGCGCTCTGCTTCACATCGAGGCATGAGCGCCTTTCGTTATGCGAACCTGTCTGCTGCGGCTCTGCCGCCGGTTCGGTGGTTGGGCGCCGGCGTGGTTGTCCTGCTCTGGGCTCTCATTCTTGCCGCTCCGGTTCGTGCCCAGAACTTCCAGTCGCAGGCGCCTTTTGCGGTCTTGCTCGATTCGGATACAGGCGCCGTCCTCTACGAGAAATCGGCCGACGAATTAATGGTCCCGGCGAGCATGGCGAAGCTCGCGACGGTGCTCGTCGCCTTTCAGGACATCAGCGCCGGCCGCCTGTCGCTCGACAGCGAGATCGGCATCTCCGAGAACGCCTGGCGCAAGGGCGGGGCGCCTTCGGGTGGCTCTGCGATGTTCGCCATCGTCAACAGCCGCATCAAGCTGTCCGATATCCTGCAGGGCATCATCGTTCAGTCCGGCAACGACGCTTCGATCGCCCTGGCCGAAGCGATCGCCGGCGACGAGGCGACCTTTGGACGGATCATGACGGAGCGGGTGCGGGCGCTGGGGCTCACCAAATCCGTCTTCCGCAATGCAACCGGCATGGCTGATCCGCAGCAACGTGTGACGGCGCGCGAGCTCGCCCTGCTCGCGGACCACATCATCAAGACCTATCCGGAACTCTACAAGATCTTCGGCCAGCGCGAATTCACCTGGAACAAGATCAGACAGCAGAACCGCAACCCGCTGTTGACGATGGATATCGGCGCCGACGGGCTGAAGACGGGGAATATCGACGAGTCGGGCTTTGGCCTCGTCGGCTCGGCCGTCCAGAACGGCCAGCGCCTCATCGTCGTCGTTAATGGCCTCAAGACAGCGCGGGACCGGGCGGCTGAAGCCCGCAAGCTGCTGGAATGGGGCTTCCGCGCTTTCGAGCGGCGGCAACTCTTCGCCAATGGCGAGACCGTGGGAGAGGCTAGCGTCTATGGCGGCGAGAAGGGGCGCGTCGCGCTGCGCAGCAAGGGGGCCATCAGCCTCCTCCTGCCGCGGGGCAGCACGGAGCGCCTCGCCGCGCGTATCGTCTATCGCGGCCCGCTTATCGTTCCCGTCCAGGAGGGGGCGGAAGTGGCCCGTCTCATCGTGACGCGCGGCGATATCAAAACGCTGGACGTGCCCCTCTATGCGGCCGAAACGGTGCAGGCCGGCACGCTGCAGAGCCGCGCGCTCGATGCGCTGTTCGAGGCCACGACCGGCTGGGTCCGCAAGGCGCTGGGCCGGAGCTGAGCGGATCGACATGGACAAGGGACGATTCATCACCCTCGAGGGCGGCGAGGGCGCCGGCAAATCGACGCTGGCGCGCGCATTGGCGGGGCGGCTCGGCGAGGCCGGCTTTGTGGCCCGGACGACGCGCGAGCCTGGCGGCTCGCCCAAGGCCGAGGCTATTCGCGAGATGATCTTGGCGGGGCAGGCCAAGGACTATGGCGCCTTCGCCGAGGCCCTGATGTTCTCGGCAGCACGGATCGACCATATCGACAGCCTAATCCGCCCTGCGCTCGAAGGGGGCGAATGGGTGATCTGCGATCGCTTCATCGATTCGACGCGGGTCTATCAGGGCGTGCTGGGCAAGATCGACCCGGCTCTGCTGGCCGCGCTCGAATCCGTGACCGTCGCCGGGCTGATGCCGGATCTCACCCTGATCCTTGATCTCGATCCCGATATCGGCCTCGCCCGTGCCGCAAAACGGCGCCGGCCCGGAGAGGCGGTCGATCGATTCGAGGGCGAAACGCTGGCCTTCCACCGCAGTTTGCGCCAAGCCTATCGCGACATTGCCGCCCGGGAGCCGCGGCGCTGCGTCCTGCTCGATGCAACGCTGCCCCCCGAGGCGCTTGCGGAAGCGGCGTGGAAGGCGGTGGGCGAGCGCCTGCAAACCAGACCGGAAGCGTGATGCGAGAGACCAGCGACGAACCCGACCGGCTGCCGATTACGCCGCATCCGCGCGAGACGCTGAGCCTGATCGGCCACGAGGCACAGGAGCGGGCCTTTCTCGATGCGGTCTCGTCCGGCCGGATGCATCACGCGTGGCTGCTCGGTGGGCCGGAAGGCATCGGCAAGGCGAGCTTCGCCTATCGGGCGGCGCGCTTCATGCTCGCTGCCGGCGATCCGCGGATGCGCGCCGCGCAGAAGCGCGATCTCGCCATGCCCGAGAGCGACCCCGCCTCGCGGCGCGTCATGGCGCAGTCGCATCCCGATCTGCATGTGCTTCGGCGGGTGCCCAAGCCGGACGGCAAGAGCTACACCAGCAACATCCCGGTCGATGCGGTGCGACGGGTCATCGACCGCTTCGGCGCGAGCGCTGCCGAGGGCGGCTGGCGCGTCTGCATCGTCGATTCCGCCGAGGATATGGAGCGCTCCGCCGCGAATGCGCTGCTGAAGCTGCTGGAGGAGCCGCCGCCGCGGGCGCTGTTCCTGATCGTCGCCCATGCGCCGGGCCGCATGCTGCCGACGATCCGCTCGCGATGCCGCCTCCTGACCTTCGCCCCGCTCGACGAAGCCGGAGTGATGGAGGCCGGAAGCCTGGCGCTGGAGCGGATGCAGGCGCCGCTCGACGGCTCGGCATTGCGGCGAGCCGCGAGCCTTGCCGAAGGCTCGGTGCGGCGGGCGCTGACCTATGTCGATCCCGAGACGCTCGCCCTGGTCGAAGCGGTGAGGGCGCGCCTCGACGCGCTGCCGCATGTCGACACCCCGGCGCTGCTGGCGCTGGCCGAGGACGTCGCCGGCAAGGCCGGCGAGCGCGATTTCGCGGTGATGATCGAGACGGTGCAAGGCTGGATCTCCGACCACCTGCACGCGCATGCTGCAGCGCAACCGGCGCGTCTTGCACCACTTGCGGAGGTATGGGAAAAGCTTGGACAGCAGGCGCGAGAGGTCGAGACGTACAACCTCGACCGTCGACCGCTGGTGATGACGATGTTTCATGATCTGTCGGCTGCGGTTTCCCGCTCGCGCGCAGCGTGAAGCGAAGCTCTCGGACAGATGATGGCAACCGCCCCGAAATTCTACCTGACGACCGCGATCCATTACACCAACGGGCCGCCGCATATCGGCCACGCCTATGAGATGGTGGCGGCCGACGCGATCGCGCGGTTCAAGCGGCTCGACGGCTACGACGTCTTCGCCATGACCGGCACGGACGAGCACGGCCAGAAGGTTCAGCGCACGGCGGCCCAGAACGGCCTGTCGGCGAAGGAGTTCGTCGACAAGATCGCGGCGCGGTTCCAGGAGATGGAGCAGCGCCTCGGCTGTTCTTTCGACCGCTTCATCCGCACGACCGACCCCGACCACGAGGTCTCGACCGACGAGCTTTGGCGGCGCATGGAGGCCAATGGCGACATCTATCTCGCCAAGTATTCCGGCTGGTATTCGGTGCGCGACGAGGCCTTCTATGGCGAGGAGGAGACGACCCTCCAGCCCGACGGCACGCGCCTGGGGGGGCAGGGGACGCCGGTCGAGTGGGTGGAGGAAGAGAGTTACTTCTTCCGCCTCGCCAAGTACCAGGACGCCCTGCTGAAGCTCTACGATGAGGTCCCGGACTTCATTTCGCCGGAGACGCGCAGGAACGAGGTCGTCTCCTTCGTCAAGGGAGGCCTTGAGGATCTCTCGATCAGCCGCACGACCTTCGACTGGGGCCTGCCGGTTCCTGGCGCCCCGAAGCATGTCATGTATGTCTGGGTCGACGCGCTCAACAACTACCTCACCGGGACGGGCTTCCCCGATCCCGCGAGCCCCCGCGCGCATTATTGGCCGGCCGATGTCCACATCATCGGCAAGGACATCGTGCGCTTCCATGCGGTTTACTGGCCGGCCTTCCTGATGTCGGCGGGGCTGCCGCTGCCGAAGCGCGTCTTCGGCCACGGCTTCCTGCTGAACAAGGGCACGAAGATGTCGAAGTCGCTGGGCAACGTGGTCGATCCCTTCGACCTCGCCGAGACCTATGGCGTCGACCAGCTGCGCTATTTCTTCCTGCGCGAGGTTTCCTTCGGCCAGGACGGCAATTACAGCCATGATGCCATTGTCGGGCGGATCAATGCCGACCTCGCCAACGACCTCGGCAATCTGGCGCAGCGCTCGCTGTCGATGATCGCCAAGAACTGCGAGGGCAGGGTGCCACCCTGCGGGACGCTGACCGAGGCGGACAAGGCCATGCTCGCCATGGCCGACGGCGCGCTCGCGAAGGCCCGCGACATGATGAAGGATTTCGCCCTGCATAGCCTGCTGGCCGATATCTGGGCGGTGGTGGCGGAGGCGAACCGCTATTTCGCCGCCAACGAGCCCTGGCGCCTGACCAAGACAGATCCGGCGCGCCGCGACACCGTGCTTTACGTTACGATCGAGGTGATCCGGCAAGTCGCGATCCTGGTGCAGCCGGTAATGCCGCAGGCAGCGGGCAAACTGCTTGACCTGCTCGGCGTGCCTGCTGAGGCGCGCAGCTTTGCTGCGCTCGGCGAGATCGGACGTCTGGCCAGCGGGACACCGCTGCCGGCGCCGAGCGCGGTGTTCCCGCGCTATGTCGAGCCCGAGGATGGTCAGGCGGCGTGATGGTCATCGACACACACTGCCATCTCGACTTTCCGGACTTCGCGGCGGAGCTGCCGGCTTATATCGCGCGGGCCGAAGCCGCGGGCGTCGGCCGGATGGTCACGATCTCGACCCGCGTCGCGCGCTTCGCTGATTATGCTGCGATCGCGGAGCGCTTCCCGTCGGTCTGGTTCTCGGTCGGCACCCATCCGCATCAGGCGCATGAGGAGCTCGACATCACGGCCGAGCGGCTGGCGGAACTGTCGGGCCATCCGCGCTGTGTCGCGATCGGGGAGGCCGGGCTCGACTACCACTACGATTCCAGCCCGCGCGATGCGCAGGCACACGGGCTGCGAACCCACATCGCGGCCGCCCGGATGACGCAGTTGCCGCTCGTCATCCACGCCCGCGAGGCGGATGACGACATGATCGCGATTCTGCGGGAGGAAACCGGGAAGGGCGCTTTCCCGGCGATTCTGCACTGCTTCACGGCGGGAGAGGCGCTCGCCATGGCCGGTGTCGAACTCGGCTTCTACGTATCCTTCTCCGGCATCCTGACCTTCAAGACCTCGGAGAACCTGCGCCGCATCGCGCGGATGGTGCCGCGCGAGCGCCTGCTGGTCGAGACGGATGCGCCCTATCTGGCTCCCGTCCCGTTCAGGGGCAAACGCAACGAGCCGGCCTATGTCGTTGAAACGGCGAAGGTTCTGGCGGATGCGATCGGCGTTCCCTTCGACGAAGCCGCTCGGATCACCACCGAAAACGCCCGGCGCTGCTACTGGAAGATGGACCACGCCGCGCCGGTTGCGCGGGTCGCCTGATCCCGCGCCATGACGCTGACGGCTACGATCCTCGGCTGCGGTTCCTCGGGTGGCGTGCCAAGGCCTGGCTCCGGTTGGGGTGCCTGCGACCCGAGCAATCCAAAGAATCGCCGGCGCCGCTGCTCGATTCTGCTGACGCGTTCGGGACCGGACGGTACGACCCGGGTTCTCGTCGATACCTCTCCGGACCTGCGTGAACAGCTCTTGTCCGCCGAGGTGGAGGCGCTCGACGGCGTGCTGATGACGCATGACCATGCCGACCATAGCCATGGCATCGACGATCTGCGCGCGCTTGTCCTGCATATGCGCCAGCGCATCCGCATCTATGCCGATACAACCACACAAGCCTCGCTGCGCACACGCTTCGGCTATCTCTTCGAGACGCCGGCAGGCAGTTACTACCCGCCGATCCTCGATCTCGACCAGATCACTGCCGGACGTAGCCAGACAATCGACGGCGCCGGCGGACTGATCGAAGCGCTGCCATTCCGGGTCGAGCACGGGCCGAATTATGAAGCGCTCGGCTTCCGTTTCGGCTCGCTGGCCTATCTGCCCGATGTCAGCCTGATCCCGCCGGCAGCAATGGAAGCCATGGCCGGCCTCGATATCCTGATTCTCGACTGCCTGCGCGAGACGCCGCATCCCAGCCATTTCCATCTGGCTCAGTCGCTCGATGCCATCGCCGCGCTGAAGCCGCGACGCGCGATCCTGACCAATCTCCATGTCGATCTGGATTATGCGAGCCTCGCCAGCCGCTTGGCGGACAATATCGCAGTGGCATTCGATGGAATGACGCTGACGATTGCCGAATAGGGCAACCATCCCGGCGCTCAAGCGATCCCAAATGGTGAGGTGCGTCCTCGGAATGGGCCGACACCGGGCTCTCCCGGCGGCGTGGTGGCCGCCGAGGATATGGCCGAGGCTTGCTGGGCATTTCTGGGGCAGCAATGCCACGCGATGGCCGGCCTCGGCACCGGGCGAAGCTGCACATCGGGCAAAATGAGGTCGGGGGCGCTCGGCTGCAGCGTCACATCGCAATTGTCCGGCGCAGCGTGGTAGCCCGAGGCGCCATTATCCTACACGGGTCTTTGCTCCGAATATGCGCGAACCGTCACGCTCATGGCGCCCAAAGCCGGGCATTCCGCATGGAGGCGATCGCCCGGCTCGATAGGTCCAACTCCCTGGGGTGTCCCGGTATAAACGATGTCGCCGGGATAGAGCGTATAGAATGAGGATGCGAATTCGATGATGCGCGCGACATCGTAGATCATGTCGGCCGTCGAAGTGTGTTGCTTGATATCGCCATTCCGACGCAAGGTCAGTTCAAGATCGTTCGGGCTGGGAATTTCGTCGGCCGTGGTCAGCCAGGGGCCAAGAACAGAGTAGGAGTCAATCGACTTCCTGAAGCTGCGGTCCTCCGTTCCGCGGACGGTGATATCCAGGCCGAGGCAATATCCGGCGACATGGTCAAGAGCGTCCATGCGCGAAACACAACTCGCCGTCTCGCCGATGATGGCGACGAGTTCGATTTCATGATCCGTGCGTCGATCGGGAAAACGAAGGGCGATCCCCTGCGAGGGGCCGACCAGAGAAGACGTTGCCTTCAGAAACAGACCCGCCTTTCCAATCTCGGGAATATTATGGCCGGGTGAAATGTTGCTCGCCTGCATCTCCAGGATATGGGCCATGTAGTTGACGGGGGCCGCGACAATCTTGCCGGGAAACTTCACTGGAGACAGGAGATCGACCTTGTCCAGCGAAAAGGAACGAAAGCTCGTCAGACTGTCCGGCAATGCTTTGCGAAGGTCTCGTATGCTCCATACGAAAGGATCGCCCAAATCATCAGCGGCAATTCTGGATGACAAGCTCTCGGCCAGTTCGGTAACGTCGAAAACCCTGCCGTCCGATACCACGCCGACATTGTCGTCATTAAAGCGGCACAGCTTCATCATTCAATCCTTCTTCTTTGCGTGCCGCCGTATGCCGCGCCGAAATTGCCCAGGATGGTGCTCAGCGCATGCAATGGCGAACCGGATATAAGAAAGTATACCAATAGTTGGTATGCTGTCAAATAGCGTGCGACTTATACGCGCCGCCCCCCATACGAGCGGCGCGCTCCCGCGCCGATCAGAGCGTCAAGCGGGCCCGGACGCGTCGCGCTTTCGAGAGGTTTTGCTCGGCTTGGCGACCTTCGCGTCGATCGGCTTTTTCGGCCGCGAGATGTTCTTGCGTGCCGCGAAATCCTCGAGCAGCTCGTCATTGAGCGGCGCGCGGCTGAACGTGTTGTTGACCCGAACGATCTGGGTCAACATTTCCATGAAACGGCGCTTATCCGGCGCGCTGAGAGGGGCGAGAATGCGCTCCTCGCAGCGATTGATCATGGGCTCGATCTGCCTGACGACCTCCTGGCCGCGCTTCGTGGCGTTCAGGAGCTGGCGCCGTCGATCCGTTTCGGAACGCTCTCGCGTGATGAGACCTTTTTCCTCGAGGCGGTCCAAGACCTTGACGATCGTCGTCTTGTCGAAGGCGATCATGCTGCTCAGACTGGCCTGATCGACGTTGGGGATCTCGTCGATCATATGCAGTGCTGCATATTGCACGGTTGTCAGACCGAGCTCGCTCGTCTCCTCAAGAAAGATCGCGACGGCAATCTGGTTCATGCGGCGGATCAGGTGGCCGGCTCGCGAGTAGAAAACTTCAAGCGTCATTTCGGAACGTGCCTGAACAAGCTTCGGACAATCTTTGCAGCGGAAGCCGCCTTCAAGGCGACCCAAGAATCGCGAATGTTATCGTTCAACGTCGCAGAGGACTAGGCTCAGGCAGGACTATGCTCAGGCCGGAATCGACCGGTCAGCTCCGAGCCCGCTCCGACCCGACAGGCCATGCCGCCATCACACATCGAAAAAGACGGTTTCTGCTGCACCTTGCATGTGAACGTCCCATCGGTATTCGTATGGCGTCGTTGACGACAGGCGCGCGACCAGCGTGTGGCGCCGTTGTGGATCGACCAATCCCAGAACATGGTCCTGCTCGTTCGCGTGCTCGTCGCCGAAGTAGATGCGCGTCACGAGATGCGT
The DNA here is from genome assembly GCF_056395345.1 of Allobosea sp. 10L422. NCBI lineage: Bacteria > Pseudomonadati > Pseudomonadota > Alphaproteobacteria > Hyphomicrobiales > Alloboseaceae > Allobosea > Allobosea sp. 10L422. Next base: position 518,210 of record NZ_JBFTJI010000001.1, on the reverse strand, counting down.
GAGCTGCCCTCTCATGAACAGGGTCACGTTGATGTGCGGAGCTTGATGGCGACCGTCGGTACTTTCTGGGCGCCCGGGCTTGATCGTCTTGAAGCTGAAGGAGCCATCGTCACGCATGGGAATCCGGCCGAACCCGAAAAAGGACTGATCCGGCTCTTCGTTTCGTCGGTCTTCGGGATGATGGTAGCGTCCGGTCGCATCCGCTTGCCAGAGCTCCAGAACCGCATCGGGAATCGGCTGGCCGTCTCCGTCCAGTATCGTCCCGGTCACGGTGATGCTCTGCCCCTGCGCCGCCGCAAGTGTCAGGTCGGTCGTGTAAAGGGCTTCGAACCCGATGTGGAAGTACGGCCCAACGGTTTGGGATGCTGTCAGCGTCATGGTCACGGGCGGCTTCCTTCAGTGGTGCTCGGGGGTCGCGTCGCGCCCGCGCAGAACGATGTCGAAGCGGTAGCCCAGGGCCCAGTCGGGTTCGGTCACGTCGAGGTCAAATCGCGCGATCAGGCGTTCACGCGCCTTCTCGTCATGGATGCTGTTGTAGATCGGGTCATAAGCCATCAGCGGGTCACCGGGAAAATACATCTGGGTGACAATGCGGGTGAGAAAGCTCGGCCCGAAGACGGAGAAGTGCAGATGTTGGGGGCGCCAGGCGTTGGCGTGGTTCTTCCAGGGATAGGAGCCCGGCTTGATCGTTACGAAGCGGTATTGCCCAGTTGCGTCGGTGACCGTGCGCCCGGCGCCGCTGAAATTCGGATCGAGCGGTGCGGCATGCTGGTCATTTTTGTGGAGATACCGGCCGGCGGCGTTGGCCTGCCACAATTCGACGAGCGTGTGAGGGACAGGGCGCCCATCCTCGTCGAGCACGCGGCCGGTCACGATGATCCGCTCTCCGAGAGGCTCGGCCGCATGCATGCGGGTCAGATCGTGGTCTTCGGCGCGAATGCGTCCATGACCGAAGACAGGGCCGGTGATCTCCGAAAGCTGGTGCGGGATCAGCACGAGAGGCTGCTTGGGGGCCCGCTTTATGGTGGATGTGTAGTCCGGGTAGAGGTGAGGCGGGTGAATTCCGGCCGATGGCCGGCGATAGCGGACGAGCGTGGTCATTGTGAGCGATCTCCGTCTTGGCGCCGTCAGGCTTCCTTGAATGCTTCTTCTCGTGTCCGGCGCAGGGCGGGGAGCACGACGGCGGCGAGCAACGCGGCCGAGACGATCAACAGGCCCAGGCTGATAGGTTCGGTCGTGAACACGGTCGGGTCGCCGTGGGAAAGGATCATCGCCCGGCGCAGATTCTCTTCCATCATCGGCCCGAGGATGAACCCGAGCAGCATCGGCGCGGGCTCGCAGCCAACCTTGAAGAATACGTATCCGAGCGTGGCGAAAATCGCGGCGAGTACGACCTCGAACGCGGAGTTGTTCACGGTATAGACGCCGATGACGCAGAAGAAGAGAATGCAGGGAAACAGGAAGCGATAGGGAACTGTCAGCAACCGGACCCAGATGCCGACGAGTGGCAGATTGATCACCACGAGCATCAGGTTTCCGACCCACATGCTGGCGATGACGCCCCAGAACAGGCTGGGCTGCTGGGTCATGACGCTCGGGCCCGGTGCAACGCCCTGGATCATCAGCGCGCCCAGCATCATCGCCATGACGGGGTTCGAAGGGATGCCGAGCGTCAGCATCGGGATGAACGAGGTCTGCGCACCGGCATTGTTGGCCGATTCAGGGCTCGCTACGCCCTCGATCGCGCCATGTCCAAAACGGGACGGATCCTTGGCGATCTTCTTTTCGATGGCGTAGGCCGCAAAGGAACTCAGCAAGGCCCCGCCACCAGGCAGAACGCCGAGGATCGCGCCAATGCCCGTGCCACGCAGGATGGGCATGATCGACGCGCGCATTTCATCGCGCGACGGCATCAGCGAGCCGATGACCCTGCTCGCGGACCGGTCGTGCCGATGCTCGAGATTGCTGATGATCTCGAACATGCCGAAAAGCCCCATCGCAATCGGCATGAAGCCGATGCCGTCGATCAATTCGGGAATGTCGAAGGTGTAGCGAAGGTCACCCGTATTCAGGTCGGTTCCGACGAGTCCCAGGAGCAGGCCGAGACAGGTCATGGCGAGGGCTTTCAGGAGCGAGCCCTGCGCAAGCACGACGGCTCCGACGAGACCCAGCACCATCAAGGAAAAGTACTCTGCCGGGCCGAACTGCAGCGCGACGCGGGTCAGAGGCGGGCTGGCCAGCGCTATGAGCAGCGTCGAGACGGTGCCGGCGAAGAAGGAGCCGATTGCGGCGACCGCAAGCGCAGCGCCAGCGCGACCGCGACGTGCCATGGCGTGCCCGTCTAGACAGGTGACGACCGAGGTGGATTCACCGGGCGTATTGATCAGAATTGCCGTGGTGGACCCGCCGTACTGAGCCCCGTAGTAGATCCCCGCCAGCATGATGAGCGCCGCCGTCGGAGTCAGATAGAACGTGATCGGCAGCAACATCGCCATCGTCGCCACCGGGCCGATCCCCGGCAGGACGCCGATGAGCGTTCCAATCAGAACGCCAACAAAGCAGAAGAGAAGATTCATGGGGGTGAAGGCGACGGAGAGGCCGAGGGCCAGGTTGTCGAAGATTTCCATGGGTTCTACCTCCAACCCGCAAGGATTTTGATCGGCAGTCCGAGAACAAAGACGAACAGAACCGAGGCTGCGATTGCGAGGCCGATGGAGAGGGCGGCCATCTCCCGGAACTTGAATTCGTGGCCGGCGAGGGCGCCGATCATGATCACGGCGATTGTGCCGATGGCCAGGCCGAGACGGTCGACCAGGGCCGCGAAGGCGAGGACGCCCGCGACAATCAGGATCAAAGAGCGAATGTTGAAATGGGTAATCGGTTCGCCGCCGATCGCCACGCCGCGGATCGCGATGGTCGCCCCCAATCCGACGAGGAGCCAGCACAACAGCGTTGGCAAATATCCCGGCCCCATGCGTAGCGCGGAGCCGACCGGATAGTTGCTTCCAAGCCAGAGGCCGAGACCCCCCAATGAGGCGAAGATGAGGCCGGCGAGGACTTCCTGATTCAGATGAAGCCGCATGCTCATGCTCCTTCCGCGATGGCTGCTAATTGTTGGGACCGCCAGTGATTCCGGGCCTCGTCTTCGTCTGCGTCCACCACGGTGGGTTCCGAAGGGGGCAGATCCGCAGGCGTCACCATATGGGCGATCTGATAGAAACCTGAGACGGGTGAACCGGCGGCGCCGCGCCGGATCACCTCGTCCGGCGGAAGCAATCTGGCGGTCGCGCTTTCCAGGTTTGCGGCGCTATAGCCTTCGACGACAAGGATCCAATCGGCGGTGTCGTCGGCGCGACCGCGCAGCGCCTGCTCATGCGTAGCTTGCGGCGCCCAAGCGGGCGCATGCTCGAGGAGATGCGCGCCTACGACGCCTGGTTGCGACATGAGCGACGGCAGTGCGGTTTCGACGAGCCACCGGCGAAGTTCGCTTGAGCCCGCGCCATCGTCGCGCGGGGTCAGGCGAACGGCCTGGATATAGGCGCCGATTCCCGATCCGTGGCTCGCGGTCACCTGGCTCGGGGTGCGGCTCAGGCGTTGGACCAACGCCATGATGGAACGAGTCCATACGGAGGGATTGTTCAGGCGGGCCAGATAGGCGGGTGAGGCGATTGTCGCGAGTTGGTCGACTTCGTAGAGAACGAAGTATCGCGGGGCGTTGCCACTTATCGAGACGCCCCGTCTGGCGCGCAGGAAGCCCGGAATACCAAGGCGTTCCAGGAAGTGTTCGTTCGAATGCCACTCGTCATGCGCAGCATGGTGTTCCGGCGCGATGTCGCACCACATGACGAGCGCACCCTTGCCCAGCAAAGGCATGACTTGCTCCATCTCATCGAGCTGAGGTTTGGGAGAACGGCGCAGCAGGCTGCGCCGAGACGTTACTCGGCGCGCGCGCCAGAGGCCTTGACGACCTGGCCAAGACGCGTGGTTTCAGACGCCATGACGGCGGCAAACTCTTCGGGCGAGTTGCCGATGATGTTCACTCCGAATTCCGTCATGCGAGCGACGACATCGGGATGCTTCAGTGCTTTGATGAATTCGGCATTGAGCTTGTTGATCACCGGCGCGGGCGTATTCGCCGGCGCCGCGATGCCGAACCAGGCACTGAGCTCATAGCCAGGAAATCCCGCCTCGGCCATGGTCGGCACGTCCGGCAGCATCGCCGAGCGCTTGCTGTCGGTGACGGCCAGCCCCTTGAGATTGCCGTCGCGGACCAGCGGACCAGAGCCGGGAATACCGTCGAAGATGAGATCGAGCCGGCCGGCCAGCAGGTCGGGAAGGATCTGTGCCGTGCCCTTGTACGGCACATGGACGACATTGCTTCCCGTCCCGGACTTGAACATCTCTCCGAGCAAATGGCCGCCGCTGCCGATGCCTTGCGAAGCGAAGGAGAGGGGCTTCGCTTTGGACAACGCGACAAGATCAGCCGGTGTCTTGGCCGCGCTGTTTTTCGGCACAGCCAGCACATGCGACATGCTGAAGATTTCAGTGACCGGCGAGAAATCCTTCACCGGGTCGTAAGAGAGCTTGGCATAGAGGGATTGGTTGATGGCGTGGCTGCCGATATTTGCCAAGAACAGAGTATAGCCATCCGGCTTGGCCTGCTTGACTACCATCGCGCCGACCTGACCGCCGCCGCCGGGCCGGTTGTCGATCACCACCGGCTGGCCAATGCTGTCGGATACTTTGGCCGCGACAAGCCGCGTTGCTTGGTCAGCGACGCCTCCCGGAGGAAACGGCACGACGATCGTGACCGGCTTTGACGGGAAATCCTGTGCCGCTGCGGAGGCGATGCCTGCGGCGAGTACAAGGGTGGTAAGGAGCGCTAGTCCCCGATGCTTTGACATGATGTGGTTTCTCTCCCAACTGGAATAAGTCCGCCTTTTTTGTTTCGATCCGATGCCGGCGGGGCCTTCGAATCCTTTGCGCCACATTCAGTGGATCGCACCGAGATGAACTGAGGTGTCGTGCTTCCTGATTGCCTTTCGCGATGATTTCACGCGGATTTGCGGGGCGACTGCAGGTCTTCCGCAGAGAAGCCCGCCAATTTGCGATAGCGATCCTGCCAGGCCACGAGTTCTGTCTGCGATATGACGTCGTTGATGTGGTCGAAGCGCTTTCCGCCTGTCCGTTCCTCGACGACTCGGAGGATGGCGTCCGGCGCCTGGCTGCGATTGGCGATGACGACGTCGCCGGTGGCCTTCAGGCGCTTCGACTCGTACTCCTTGAGGGCGGCGAGCGGATCGTCCCCGCCGGCCAGGAGAACGGCGATCGTGTTGGCGTCGATGATCGCCTGGGCAGCGCCATTGGAGCCGCGTGGCATCATGGGGTGAGCGGCATCGCCGAGAAGGGTAATGCGCCCGGCAGTCCAGAACCGCAGAGGATCCTGATCCACCATCGGATATTCCAGGATCACGTCGGCGGCACGGAGCATCGCGGGAATATCCAGCCAATCGAACCGCGCATGTTCGAAATGGCCTATGAATTCCTCGACGCTGCTCTCCCGGTTCCAGTCGCGCGTCTGCTCATTCGGGCGTGACAGTTCGATCACCCAATTGATGAGCTGCCTGCCTTCGCCGTCGATGTCGTTGCGAATGGGATAGGTAATGAGCTTACCCGTCTCATAGGTCCCCATATAGACCATGCTGGCGCCGCTCAGGAACGGCTTCCATCGGGTCGCGCCGCGGTACTGCGTGGTGCCCTGATAGCGTGGCTTCGCCTCTTCGGGATGGAATTGCTTGCGCGCGGCGGAATGGACGCCGTCGCAGGCGATGACGATGCTGGCCCGCACTGTCTTGATGACGACGCCGGCTGCATCCCCGAAATGCACGATGGCCTCGTCGCCAGCCTGATCGACCGCGACGCAACGGTGGCCGAAGGTGATCGCGTCGCGTCCGAGACGGTCCAGGACCGCCTCGACGAGAACGGTATGAAGGTCCGCACGATGGATCGAGACCTGCGGCCATTCATAGCCCGCGAATTGACCGCGGGGTTCCGAGTAAACATGCTGGCCATGGCTCGTGTAGAAACAATACTCCCGCGTCGGAATCCCTTTTTCGACGAGGCGCTCGACGATCCCGAGCTCACCCAGCTCCCGGATGGCATGCGGGAGCAAATTCAACCCTACGCCCAAGGGCTTGAACTCAGGTGCGCCCTCATAGAGCCGACACCTGATCCCTACCCTTTGAAGCGCCAAGGCGAGTGTCAACCCACCAATGCCCGCTCCAATGATCAGGACGTCCAGATCCTGTTTTTGAGCCATTCTTCCCCCCGTTTCAGGTCGACAGCAGCCAGTGATGACCAGCGCTCACCGACGCGTTTCTTCTCGCAGGTGGCCAATACGGTCGGTCAGCGCGCGATCCGTCATCAGGAAGAGTGTCGCAGGGCCGGAGGTGGCGTTGTGCTCGATCCACTGCCAGCGCGGCAGCGTGAAGACGTCATGCTGCTTCCACTCGAAGCGGGTATCGCCGATCTGGCTGACGCCCTCACCTTCGATGACGACGACCATGGCCGTCGCGGTCGTGCGCATCGGCACCGTCGCACTACCCGGCGTCAGGCCGAGGGCGAAGCAATCGAGAGTCGGCATGATCGGACCGCCATCGACCGGGTTGATATAACGCAAGCGACGTGACCCGTCCGCCGCGGGCGGCATCGCCTTCAGGGCTCCCGACACACGGCTCCACGAGTAACGGTAAAGTGGCGAGTAGGGGACGGTGACGTCGCCCTCGGGCAGCACGCCGCCTTCGCACAGACTTGCATCGTCCATCTGTGCAAGGCCGCGATCGGGGATCGGGCCAGGCCCCACCTCGAAGAAGACGGTGCCGAGCTGGCGCGCGAGCGGGTAGTCGAGTCCATCGAACCAGACGGCCCGGGTCTTTCCCGAGTGATGGTGCTCGTGCCAGCTCCAGGCAGGCGTGAGAATGAGGTCGCCCGGCTCCATCGGGCAGGGCTTGCCGTCGACGACCGTGACCGCGCCGTCTCCCATCATGGCAAGCCGCAGCGCGGCGAGGGTATGGCGATGGGCATGCGCCGCTTCTCCCGCCTCGAGAATCTGAAGGCCGCCCGATAGCGTCGGCGTCGAGAATACGGTTCCCGGGAAGGCGGGGTGGGTGAGGAGCAGCACCCGGCGTTCAGCCTCCTGCATGCTGATCTCGCGCGCCGACCTCTCGATCAGCTCCGACATCGATGCCCACGGCCAGATGATGGGTTCGTAGTACTGCGGCTCCCGCGTGTTGAGACGCATATAGCGGTCCCAAAGCGGTTGAACGTTCACAGCCTCCATCGCCTCCAGGAGACCGGACTTGCTGTCCGCGCTATCGGGCCGCTCGGCCAAACCACGTCGCTCGCTCATCGCTCTTCCTCCGATCCGGCTTTTTGTGTCGCCGGGCTTGCCTCAGTATGGACTATCACCAATAATTGGCGTACCAACTAATTTGTCAAGCGGTTCTTCGAGCCGAAAGAAAAGCTGGGGGTCACGCCAATGTCACAGAGTCGCGATCGGTGCCCGACCGCGAAGCGAATGGAGGCCGACCGTTCGCGGGCGCAGGCCGAATCCCAGGCGCGATGTCAGATCATCGGCCTGCGAGGGGCCGGCACACAGCAGGGCATCCTTGTCATGCGCGGGAATGCCGACAGCTTGCGCGCTACAATCAATCTCGCCCGGAAGCACTGAGGGGGGCAAAGCAATGACAATCCGTGTCGCCGCCATTGAAGTCAGTCATTGGCATGCGCTTTATGATGCCGCCTATCTGCGGCAGATTCACCAAATGCCGGACGTCCAACTCGCCGGCTTGCAGGATCCCGACCCGAACGTCGCCGCATGGACAGCGGCGCAACTGGGCGGGGGAGTGGCGGTTTTCACCGACTATCGCGAGATGCTGCGCGCGGTGAAGCCTGATTTCGTGATTGCGCTCGGGCGCCACAGCGCGATGGCGGAGGTCGGGCATCACCTTCTCGACGAGGGGCTTCCTTTCCTCATGGAAAAGCCGATGGGTTTCGATGCCCGGGAGGTGCTTGCGCTGGCGGAGAAGACACGAGCGAAGGGCGGCTTTGCCGCCGTGCCGATGCCGCAGCGCAATTCCGCCTTCGTGCGCAAGGCAAGGGGGATGATCGACGAGGGCAGGTTCGGGCCGCTGTCGCATATCTACATGCGCATGAATCGCTTCTCATCGGCTCGCTATGTCGCGTGGAATTCGGCCTGGATGCTCGACCCGTCCCAGTCGAACGGCGGCGCGCTGCGCAATCTGGGCGCCCATGGCTTCGATGCCTTCTTGCATCTGACCGGGGAGGACGCCGAGATCACCGGTGCCCAGATCAGCCGGCGTGCCTTGGGAACCTCGGTCGACGATTACGCGTCTGTGCTGATTCGCTCGAAAAGCGGTGTGCTCGGGACATTGGAGGTCGGCAACGCCTATCCGCGTCGCACCGCGGAAGGCGGCCCGTACAAGGGGCCGAGCCGCGACAAGTTTCTGGACGGTGCGGATGGCGAATGGAAGGTTTCGGGCCGGGATGCGCTGCTCATGTCGAAAGACGGCGCGCTGCGCCTCGTCACGTCGGACGATGAAGAGACCGCCCCAAGTACTCCGACGACAAATCCGAGCTACGAGGTCATTGCCGAAGCACTCCGCCGTTGGAAATCCGGCGATCGACCCGAGGTGGATGTCTACGACTGCTATCGGGCCGTAAAGCTCATCGACGAAGCTTACGGTGTCGCCGAGCTGCATGGATAGCGCGCCGTTGGCGCGACCATGCCAAATGACACAAAGACGTTCCCGGGAGACATGTCTTGAGTAAACTACGATTGTCCGTCGCGATCGGAGGCTATGATCGCAACCGCCCCCTGATCGATGGCGAGGTCAAGATTGACGGGGTGGACCCGGTCTTCATGACGCTCGACCCGGAGGAGATCTTCTTCCGCGCTTTCCGTCATACGGAGTTCGACATCTGCGAGCTTTCCTTCAGCAGCCACGTGGTCAAGCTGGCTCAGGGAACCAGCCGGTATGTGGGCGTGCCCGCCTTCGTGTCGCGCGCCTTTCGCCACACGTCGATTTACGTCCGGTCCGACCGAGGCATCCGGGAACCGCGCGACCTGATTGGCCGCCGCATCGGCATCCCCGAGTATCAGCTCACTGCCTGCGTCTGGGCCCGCGCGTTCCTCGAGGACGATTTCGGCGTGAAACCGTCCGATGTCGTCTGGGTGCGAGGTGGCATCGAAGAGCCGGGGCGGCCGGAGAAGATCAGACTCGATCTCCCCTCGCAGATCCGTATCGAGAACGCTCCCGAAGGACGATCGCTCAACAGTCTCCTCCTCAGCGGCGAGATCGACGCGTTCATCGGCCCTCGCGCTCCGTCGTCATATGATCAGGGGAACCCCTTGGTCATGCGCCTGTTCGCCGATCCGACGGCCGCGGCGATCAGCTATTTCAGGCACACGCGCATCTTCCCGATCATGCACGTCATCGGCGTCCGTCGCGAACTGGTCGAGGCCCAGCCCTGGTTGCCGGCGGCCTGCCTCAAGGCCTTCGAGAGCTCCAAGAATGCCGCGATCCTGAAGCTGACGGACACGTCGGCGACGAAAGTCACCCTGCCATTCGTCGAGGAACAGCTCAAGGCTGCGCGGGATCTGATGGGGCCGGATTTCTGGCCTTATGGCGTCGCGTCGAACCGCCCTACCATCGAGGCGTTCCTCGACCATCACCACAGGCAGGGGCTCTCGTCGCGACGGGTAGCGCTTGAGGAGGTGTTCCATCCCTCGACCCTGGACGCCCATAAGATCTAGCCCGAACCGGCAATTAACCCGGCGGTCGGCCGCGGCATCGGCTCCTGCGCCGGTCCCGGCCAGGGCAGCACACCGTTCCGTGCGCATGAGGCTCCCATCGAGCGCGCGGAACTGCGGCACGTCGGGGGTAAGAAAGCTGGACGATGTCAAACAACGATAAAGGGCCGGGGCACTCAGTTCATCGTCGCCGGCTTTATTTCAAATCAGCTTGAGAGCGCTCTTGTAGAGAGCGTCTACCGCATGTGATTTTGATATAATTCCTTGCCGAACGCAGTATTCCATCATTTTCTCGATGGATGAGCGCATCGCTTCCGCGCCATTGATATTTGGCGTATTCGGGTCGGCCGGCGCAGCATCCGCGCTCTGATTCAGGAGGCGCACGATCTCCTGGACCGCGCCCGGCTCATCCGCGACGAGCCGGTCGGATACGACGGCGACATGGTTGATCTGGTAGTGGCCGAAGCACTGGTGCCAGGCCGCGGGATCGCGAGGCAGGCCATTGTCGATGACGGCCGAGAGACCGGCGCGCTCGGAGGGCACGAGGAGCGCCGCATCAAGCTCTCCGGCGAGCAGCATGTCCCGCAGCCCGGATGTGGCGGGAGCGCGCCGTACCGTCGCCGGAGGATTGGCCGAGGGCAGGTGGGGCTCTTCGACCGTGACCCATTCGACGGCGTCGGCCGGAAGGTCCCAGAGTTCGTCAAGCAGGCCGCGGACCCAGGCCGGGCTCGTCTGCGCATAGGCTCTGACGCCGATGCGTTTGCCGGCGAGTTGCCCCGGCGACAGCTTGCCTCGGCGCGGATCATGGACCAGGGCAGGGTGCTGAACGCGGTGGTTGAGCGTGATCGGCAGGAGGCTGAGAGGCCGGCCGGCCTCATACGCCTGCAGGAAGGTCACCAGGGCAAGTTCGCCGAAGGCGAAGCCCGGATCGTTCAGGAATTGCTTGAAGCCATCCTGGATCGGTTGGGCCTGGACATAGGAGATGTCGAACATGTCGGAGCGGAGCGCGCCGCTCTTGACTGCCTTTGTGCGCGGCGTGTCGTCCAACAGCGCCTGCAGCACGGGCCGCCACCGTGGCGATTGTGAGATCATGATCGTTTGGACTCCTGTCTGAACGCCGGCCTGCCAGTGCGAATTGCGCCCATGCACGAGGCAGGTGTCGCGCTCGATCCTAGGCCGCGAACAGCACGGCTCCTTCCGAGGGGACCCAGAGATAGACCTGCGAGGACGCGACGTCGGCCTGCGCTTCCACCTTCGCGATCGATCCAGCGACGTCGAGTTCATATTGGAAACGAGCGCCCAGATAGCTGCATGACAGCACGCGGGCCGACAGGACGGCGCCATCTTCTCCCGGACGCTGTTCCTTCGATTGCAGCAACCGCATCCTGTCAGGGCGCACCGAAATGCGAACTGGACTTTCCAGCGGCAGGGTCCGGTGGCTTTTCAGGCGCAGGAACTGGTCTTCGCCGATGCTGACGACGTTGCCGTCGGCGGTGTCGTTTCCGACGACCCGGCCCGGGAAGAAGCTGCTGGTGCCGATGAAGTCGGCCACGAAGGGGTCGGCGGGGCTGGCGTAGATCTCATGCGGGGTGCCGATCTGGACGATGCGGCCCTTGTTCATGACCACGATGCGGTCGCTGAGCGCCAGCGCCTCGCTCTGGTCATGGGTGACATAGATCGTGGTCAGCCGAACCTGATCCTTGAGCTGGCCGAGCCAGACGCGAGCGCGCTCGCGCAGCTTGGCGTCGAGATTGGAGAGCGGCTCGTCGAGGAGCAGGACGTCCGGCTTGTAGACCAGCGTGCGGGCGAGCGCGACGCGCTGCTGCTGTCCGCCGGAAAGCTCATGCGGATAGCGATCGGCATAGCTTTCCATTTCCACGAGTCCGAGCGCCTCGGTCACCCGCCGGTCCTTCTCGGCGCCCTTGACCTTCCTGAGCTTGAGCGGAAAGGCGACGTTGTCGCGCACGCTCATATGGGGCCACAACGCATAGGACTGGAAGACGAGCCCGAAATTGCGCTGTTCCGCCGGCAGAGAAAAGCCGTTTTGTCCATCGAACAGCACGGTCTCGCCGGTGCGGATCGAACCGTTCGTCGGCTGGTCGAGCCCCGCAACCGCCGCAAGGGTCGTCGACTTGCCGCAGCCCGACGGGCCGAGAAGGGTCACGAATTCGCCATCGGCAATGTGAAGGTCGAAGTCGCTGAGGGCCGTCACGGCGCCGAAGCGCTTGGTCAGTCCCTGGATGATGAGCTCAGTCATAAAGCTTGACCTTGAAGAGCGTCCGCGCAGCGAAGATGAACAGCACCGTCAGCAGGATCTGGACCGTTGCCAGAGCCGACAATGTGCCCATCTCGCCGAGGACCCAGTATTGGAGGAGCGTCGTTCCGATGACCTCGCTGCCGGGCGCGATCAGGAAGATGGCGATGGAGTATTCCTTGAGGAAGTGGATGAAGAGGATCGCGAAGCCCGAGAACATCGCCGGCTTGATGAGGCGCAGGACGATGGCGCGGACCGTCGTCAGCCAGTCCGCGCCGACGACGCGGGCGGCCCGATCGAGATCCGGGCCGATCTGAAGGAGGGCGGGCGAGAGGCTCGCGAAGGCCGTAGGAATATAGCGCATCGTGTAGGCCACCATCAGGACGACGATGCTGTTGCGCAGCCAGCCGAGCGGCGGAATGAAGACCATCGCATAGAAGAAGCCGATGCCGGCGATCAGGCCGGGGATCGCGCGCGGGAACAGCGCGACATATTCAAGCGCGCGCCGGAAGCGGAAGTCGGAGCGGTGAACGACGAGGGTCAATGCGGCGATGAAGGCAATCGCCACGGCGCTGCCGACGATCGCGATGACGAGGGTGTTGCCGATCGCGCGGAGATTGGCTTCCGACGAGAAGACAGCGGCGAAATTGTCGAGCGTCAGGACGTCCGCCATCGGCACGAGCGGGCTGAGGAAGCGCGTAAAGGCACGCAGCACCAGCACGCCGAGCGGAAGCACGATGAACAGCGTCGTATAGGTGAAGAGGAAGCCGAAGGCGATCCAGCGCACCGCGCCGAGATCGAAGAGCCGCTTGCGCGAGGCCTTGCCGCCGACGGTGACGTATCGCCGCGCATTGCGCAGCATCCGTCCTTGAAGGAAGACCAGGATGGACACGATGACCAGCAGAAGCGTCGCCGCCGTCGCAACCAGGCCGTAGTTCGGGCGCGGGGCCGCCACCCCCTGCGAATAGAGATAGGTCGTCAGAAGCGTGATGCCGCCCGGCTCGCCGAAGATGAGGGGGATCGACAGCATCTCCAGGGAGCTGGTGAAGCTGAGCACGCTGCCATAGAGGATCGCCGGCGTGAGCAGCGGCAAGGTGATCGAGACAAGCGTGCGCACCGCACCCGCGCCGCAGCTGCGTGCCGCGTCTTCGAGGGCGGGATCGGCGAGCTTGGTCGAGCCCAGGCAATAGAGTGCCGCCAGGGGTGATTGCGAGATGCCGGCGACGAGCGCCATGCCGCCCAGCGAATACAGATTCCAGGGCTGCTCGCCGACGATCCCCTGCACCCACAAGGTGATGTACCCGGCCGGGCCGTACATCAGAAACCACCCGAACGACAGGATCAGATGGGAGATGAACAAGGGCCAAAGCAGCATGCTCCCGAAAAGGCGCCGCCCCGGCACATTCGTGCGGCCGATCAGGACGGCGCTGACTACGCCCAAGAACTGCGACACGATCGTCGAGATGAAGGCGAAGACCAGCGTGTTGTAGATGATCGTGCCGAAGCCTTCCGAGCCGAACAGATCGGAGTAGTTCCTGATGCTGAGCTGCGCCTGCTCGTCATAGAGCGGCCGGTCCAGCACGGATTGGTACAACAGCGGCAGGATCGGCCCTGCGACCAGGACCAGCGCCATGACGGCGATGACGTATTGCAGGATGACGCTGCGCGCGGGGTGGTTCGCCAGCCCCGAGGCGAGCCCGGTCCGGCGCTGCATCGCGCGCGCGTCGAATGCGGGGATGTCCAGCTGGCTCATGACGGTTCCATTCGTTTCGTACCGTCGGTCAGGCGCGGTTGGCTTCGCGCCATTTCCGCACGAAGGCTTCGTGGTCGTTCACCAGGCCGCGGTCGTAATTGACCAGGATCGCATTTTCCGTGCCGATTTCCCGTTCGATCTGCGAGAAAGTCTCGGCGCCGCCGACGCTCTCGGACGTGACGGATGGCCTGACCGGCGTGCGCGAGCCTGCCGCCAGCGCCTTTTGCCCGGTCTCCGAGAGCATGAAGTCGAGAAGCAGCTTCGCCGAATTCGGGCGCGCCGACTTGATGGGAATGCCGAGGCCCCGGAAGACCATCGGCGTGCCGTCGCTGATATAGCTCATGCCGACGATGCGCGCGCGCGCGGGATCGCGGACTGCCATGCGGGCGGCCGAAGATCCGCAGAAATAAGCCAGGACATATTCGCCGGTGGTCACCTTCTCGACCATCGGACCGGCCGAGCGCTCGAACCGCGTCTCCGGGCCGAGAGTGCGGTACCAGTCCCAGACCTTGTCGCCATGGTGCCTGGCGAAAAAGTAGTGGGCGTTGTAGCCGTAGGATGTCAGGTTGGCGCTGTAGCTCGTGAGCTTGCGGCGAAATATGCCAGGATTGGCTTTCACCTTCTCGACGAGATCGGCGAAACTGGTCGGCCAGAGCTTTTCCGGCAGAAGCGCCTTGTTCCAGAGGAAGACGAGCGGATCGAGAGCGGCTGTGTAGAGTCCGGGGCTCGGACGACTCCAGACCGGATAGGCACCGGCTTCCGGCGAGGCGTAAGCCAGGATCTGGTTGCGATCGATCATGTCGATCCAGGCGTCGGGCGCCACGGTGACGATGAGATCCGCCGTGCGGCTGCCGGTCGCGGATTCCGCGAAGTAGCGCTCCATGGCTTCGTTGGCGTTGATGTCCAATGTCTGGACGGAGATCCAGGGATACGCCGCCTTGAAGGCCTCAAGCGTCGGGCGCCATTGGCCCGGCGACATGTTCGAGTACGCGATGAGATCCGGTTCGGCACGCGAGGCCTCGATAAGCCTCGCGTAATCGGGCGGATAATTCGCAGGTATGTTCTGCGCCGAAGCCCTTGTCGCGGACATGGCCAGTCCGGCCGCACCCATCCGCAAGAAACCACGCCTGTCCATCATCGGTCATCCTCCCATTTTTTTATCTTTGGAGATGTTTAGTAGGATCGAGAGCTCATCGCTCCTTCGCGGAAACGTATTTCAAACCCGCCCGCGCCAGCGCCGGCCTCATCTCGTAGATGTCGAGACCCAGTTCGCCGGCCGCGAGGCGCGCGCGGCGCTGGCTTTCGCCGGCGATCCGTTTGCGCGCCGCCGCCAGCACCGCTTCGGCACGCTGACGCGGCAGCACCAGAACCCCGTCGTCATCCGCCACGACGACGTCTCCGGGCTGCACATGAGCTCCGGCGCAGACCACCGGCACATTCACCGACCCCAGCGTCGCCTTGACCGTGCCGCGGGCCGAGATGGCGCGGGACCACACCGGGAAGCCCATCTCCGTCAGCGAGCTGACGTCCCGGACGCCGCCATCGATGACGAGCCCTCTCACGCCCCGCGCCTGAAGCGAGCTCGCAAGCAGATCGCCGAACATGCCATCGCTATTCGCGGCGGTGCAGGCGACCACGAGGATGTCCCCGGGCTGGCATTGCTCGACGGCGACATGCAGCATCCAGTTGTCGCCGGGCTGGGCCAGAACCGTCACGGCCGAGCCGGCAATCGCGGCTCCCGGAAAGATCGGCCCCAGATAGGGGTCCATCAAGCCCGGCGCGCGGCCGGCTGCCTCATGCGACGTCGCGACGCCGCATTTGCCGAGCTCGTCGATGATCGCTCCGGCGGCGCGCTCGATATCCGTGACGACGATCCCGAGCTCGCTCATGCGAAGGCCTCCACGGCCTCTGGATAGGCGGAGCTGAAGGCCTCGCCATAGGTCATCGGCCGCCCGGAGTTGCGCCCGCCCTGCATGCCGCGGTTGAGGGCCACGCGCTCATAATAGTCCCAGAGATGCCGCTGCGCCGGCAAGGCCTCGAAAGCCCTGCGCTTCACCTCCCAGACCTCGGTGATGTTGAGAATCCGGTCGGGCCGGAAGCCGCATTGCTCGGGCTGATGCGGTTCGAAGGCGTAGAGCTGGGGCGCATTGTAGCTGACCTGCGGACCGGGCTTGTGACCGGCCGCCTGCGCCACGATGCGCGCCTCGCGGGCAAAGCGGGCGGCCTCCGGATGGTCGACATTGTACGGGTCGGCATCGGCATGCGTGAGCACGAAGGAGGGCATGAGCTCGCGATAGATATCGATCATCCGGTCGAGCATCGCGGAGGTCAGATGCAGCGGGTAATCGCCGGCGTCGAAGAACTCGATCTCGGCGCCGAGTACGGCCGCGGCAGCCTCGGCTTCCGCCTGTCGCGCGCTCTTGCAGGCTTCGAGCGTCATGCCGGGCTGCTTCCATGCGCCCTGGCTCTCGCCCCGCTCGCCGAAGGAGAGGCAGACGATCTTCATTCGCACGCCGCGGCGGGCGTGCAGGGCGATTGCGCCACCGGCGCGCCAGACGAAATCGCCGGGGTGGGCGCTGACCACCAATCCGCTTGCAGGTGCCGTCACGTCTTGCTCTCCAAAACTGCGCCGATGAGATCGGCCGAAGACAAAAGCCGGTTGAGGTCAGGGCCCGCGATCACGCCCGCCTTGTCCATGAGGGCGATTTCCTGGGCCGTGTGCCCGATCTCCGTCAGGATCTCGACGGTGTGCTCGCCGAGCGTCGGCGGCTGGCGCTCGATGCCGGGGCGTGCGCCATCGAAGCCGACCGGCAGGGCAGGGAGGCCGAAGGTCCTGGCATCCCCGCTGAGTGTGGTGACGGCGACGTCAAGCAAGCCTCCGCTTGCGAGCAGATGCGCGTCATCGAAGAGATCGGTGGGCTTGCCGACCGGGGCGAAGGGAATCGAGGCGGCCACGCAGCGCTCCTGCACGGTGTCGCGCGCAAGCGGCAGCAGCGCTTCCTGGATGCGCGGCAGCAACCAGCTCCGTTCGGCGTTGCGCAACGCGTTGCTCGCCAGACGCGGATCGCCAGCGAGTTCCTGCAGGCCGAACATCTCGATGAAGCGGCTCCATTGCATGTTGCTGGTCACGCCGATGAAGACCTGCTCGCCGCGGGCGACGTCGAACACGTTGTAGATGGCCCAGGCTCCATGCCGGATCGGCATCGGGCGAGGGTCGTTGCCCGTCGCGGCGAAACCCGCCATATGCGTCAGCATCAGGAAGGCGCCGGTTTCGAACAGGGCGCTGCCGACCTTCTGGCCCTTGCCGGTGCGATTGCGCTCCGAGAGCGCGGCGAGGACGGCGGTGACCCCGAAGATCCCTCCAAGAATGTCGGTGATCGACGATCCCGCCCGAAGCGGCCTTCCGGGCGGGCCGGTCATATAGGCGAGGCCGGTCTGGAACTGGATGACCTCGTCGAGTGCCGGCCGCCTCTCGTAGGGACCGCCGAGAAAGCCCTTCAAGGCGAGATAAAGCAGACGTGGATTGACCGCGCTCAGCTCTTCATAGCCGCAGCCCAGCCGCTCCATCGTTCCGGGGCCGTAGTTTTCGATGACGATATCGGCACCGGCGACGAGACGGTGGACGGCCCGGCGTCCCTCCGGATTCTTCAGGTCGATCGCGAGACTGCGCTTGTTGCGGTTGAAGCCCGGAAAGAACCCCGCGCCAAATCCCGGCAGGCTGCGGGTGTGGTCGCCTTCCGGCGCGGGCTCGATCTTGACGACGTCCGCTCCGAGGTCGGCAAACAGGAGACCCGCCGTCGGCCCCATGATCATATGGCTGAATTCGAGGACCTTGAGCCCTCGCAACGGCTTGGCGGACATCAGGCGGAACCTCGCAGGGCGTCGAGCGAACCGGCATGGATCAGTTCGCTGGGGAGGGTGTGGCCGACGATGGCTTCGGCCATCCGCCCCACCTCGATCAGGGCATCCAGGTCGACGCCCGTTTCGACGCCGATTTCGTGACAGAGAAGGACGAGTTCCTCGGTGCTGATGTTGCCGGCCGCGCCCTTCTGGCCGGCGAAGGGGCAGCCACCGAGCCCGCCGACCGTGGAGTCGAAAAAGTCGACGCCCATTTTCAGGCCCGCATAGGCGTTCGCGACCGCGAGACCCCGGGTGTCGTGGAGATGCAGCGTGATGCGCTTGTCGGGCCATTTCGCGCGGACCTCGCCGACAAGCGCCTCGACGCGCGGCGGCGTCGCCCAGCCCATCGTATCCGACAGCGATATCCGCTCGATCTCGACACCGGCTTCGGCGGCGACGCCGAAGCCGTCCTGCAGCGTCGCGATCACCTGCTCGCGCGGCACGTCTCCCTGATAGTTGCAGCCGAAGGCGGCCATCACGCCGACCCGCTTGACGGGTACGCCGCGCGCGATGTGGAGAGCCGTCTGCCGGCGGCTCGCCTCGACCTGCTCGGCATGGCTGCGATTGAGATTTCTGCGCGTGAACGCTTCCGAAGCCGTCAGCGAGATCGAACCGTAGAGCGTGAGCTTGTCGGCAGCGGCGAGGGCGCGGTCGAGGCCCTTCTCGTTGAACCACAGCGCCGTATAGCTGACGCCGTCTTTGGGCTTCATCTGCGCGACGACGTCGTCGGCGTCGGCCCAGCCCGGAACGACCCGTGGATTGACGAAGGAGCAGACCTGAATGCGCTTGAGGCCGGTCTC
This sequence comes from Allobosea sp. 10L422, assembly GCF_056395345.1. Taxonomy (NCBI): domain Bacteria; kingdom Pseudomonadati; phylum Pseudomonadota; class Alphaproteobacteria; order Hyphomicrobiales; family Alloboseaceae; genus Allobosea; species Allobosea sp. 10L422. The sequence continues at coordinate 499,671 of NZ_JBFTJI010000001.1, read as the reverse complement.
GGCCAGCGCCTCGATCAGCCGCACCTTATCGGCTGTCGCGATCGGCCCCGGCTCGATCTGGAAGCCCTCGCGCGGGCCTTCCTCGTGAATCTCGATGGAGGCTGGAAGATCAGCCATGCGCCCGGAAACCTCCCGTAAGACTCGGCGGTCAGTGGCGCCGCGAGTTCGTTGCCGCCAAGTTGCGTGCCGGGAGCGATATCGTCCAATATATTTTAAGGGGCCTCGTGAAAGCTTCAACGTATCACTGGGCCGACATCATCGAGGCTGATCCCCATGGAAATCCGGCATGTGCGCTATTTTCTGGCAGTGGCGGAGGAAGCAAGCTTTCGGCGTGCAGCGGAGCGGCTGAACATCAGTCAGCCCCCGCTGAGCAGCCAGATCCGCGACCTTGAGAAGGAGTTCGGGACGACGCTGTTTCACCGCACCACGCATGGTGTGGAATTGACGACCTCCGGGAAGTTTCTGCTCGAGCCGTTCCGGGACCTTCTCGATCGCTTCAACGACACGCTCGCCTTGGCGAAATCCGCGGGCCGCGGAGAAGCCGGCCGGCTTCGCATCGGCTTTCTGGCGTCGGTTCCGATGCATGAGATGTTCCCGCGCATTCTGAGAGCGTTCCGCCAGCGCTATCCCAATGTTGCGCTCGACATGTCTCACCTGCCGACCGGGACCCAGCTGCAGATGCTGGCGAATGATCAGCTCGATCTCGGCTTTCTGCGCCCGCTCGTGCCAAGCTCGCCGCTCCGGAGCATCCAGATGATCGAGTTATGGCGCGACCGGCTCGAGGTCTTCTTCTCGGCAGATCATCCTCTTTCCCGCCGCGACGGCCCGGTCGAGCTCGACGCCCTCGCGGATGAGGACTTCGTCGCGTTCAAGCGGCAGGTCGGCAGCGGCCTGTTCGAGCACACGCTGGCACTCTGCAGACGTGCGGGTTTCGTGCCCCGGGTGGTGCAGCAGAGCAGCGATGGCGGCGCGTTGCTCGGCTTCGTCGGCGCGGGCCTGGGCATCGCGATCCTGCCGCGGGTTTACGCTTCCAAAGGGTTGCCGGGGATCGACCATCGCGAGTTGCGCGCGCGCGATGCGAATACCGGAATAGCCCTGGCGAAGACCTTGAACAAGACGGCGCCTCTCGCGGAGCGCTTCCTTCGCCTCGTGGAAGAGGTTCGTGATGCGGGCTCGGATGATCGGGCGAAGCCACCCTCTGGCTGAGCTACGATCCGGTCGATAAGCCCTTGCTTTGAAAGGGATGATCCGCACGACGTTCCAGGCTACCTGCTCAGGGAGCTCTTCTGCCGATTTGGCCCTGAGAAGGGGACCGCGAAGACGTTTCTGACGCTGCGCGCGTTCTCTGCCGACGCGCTGTCTTCCGGCTTTGGGCCGAGGCGGACAGAATGCGCTTGAGCCCCGCTAAAAATGCGGCGCCTGAGAGTGCAGACCAACGCCCCCGGCCGACCAAAGCACCGACCGATCGAAAAAAAACGCCGGAGACTGGATAGGTGCCGGCTCCCGATGCGCCTTGTGCGCCATATAGCTGACGTAGTGGAAGCATCGTCTTGCTGATTTAACCGTATGTTAATTCGCTTGTTTACTGAGTCTCTAAACTGGCAGAGTATTGGGACATGCAGGATAAGCCCCGTCCCCGGATATCGATAGCGATCGTCGACGACCATCCGCTGCTGGCGGAAGGGATCGCGACCGTTCTGTCGCGCCGCGACGATTTTGTCGTGGCAGAGATCGGCGCGAGCGCGGCCGACATTATTGATATCGTCGACCGGCGGATCTGCGACGTGCTGATCGTCGATCTCAACATGCCCGGCGATGTCTTCGGTGCGTTGGCCGCGCTGCGTGACATCGCGCCTGCTTGTCGCGTCGTCGTCTTTACGGCCTCGACCGACACCGATCATGCAGTCAGGGCTCTTGGTGCCGGAGCCGCCGGCTATGTGCTGAAGGGCAGCAGCGCGAGCGAGCTGCTCGACGCGGTGGAGGCTGCACTGCGCGGCGAAGTCTACATCACTCCCGCCTTCGCGGCGAAGGTGATCAGCGCCCTGAACAGCAAGGCCGCCGAGAAGCAAGCGGTGATCAGCACGAAACTGAGCGTGCGCGAGGAGCAGATCGTTCGCCTGCTGCTATGCGGCAAGCAGAACCGCGAGATCGCCCGGAGCCTCGAGCTGAGCGAGAAGACGGTCAAGAGCTACATGACCAATCTGATGACCAAGCTCAGGGCGCGCAACCGGCTCGAGGTCGTCATCGCCGCCCAGAAGATGAAGCCGGGCGATTTCTCCTCGGCGGGGCGCTGAGGCGGCTTCGACCGAGCTTGCTTGGACCGAGCTTGCTCGTCTCTGCCCGCTAAAGCCCCGTCGTCGGTGAGCGTCGGCGCACCGGCAGCAGCGCCCTGAGCTGCAGTCCGCCCTGCGGTTGCGGCGTGATGGTCAGGCTGCCGCGCAGGGCTTTCACCCGGGTTTCCAGCCCCCGCAGGCCGAGCCGCGGCCGCTGCAGGGTGGGCTCGGGCTGCTGGGCCTCGTTTCCGGGGCCGTCGTCGGAAATCACGATCTCCAGCGTTTCGGCAGCAAAGCGCGTCGCGACATGCTGGCCGCGTCCCTGTGCGTGCTTGTATCCGTTCATCAAAGCCTCCTGAACGACGCGGAAGGCGCAGAAGCGGATCGCCTCCGGCATCTGCTCGGGGAGATCGACGAGGTTTCGGCCGACGGCCGTACCGGTCTGCTGCTCATGTCGCTTGATCGCGGCCTCGATCGTGTCAGACGGCGAGAGGTCGCGGATTTCGGGCAGGACCAGCCCCGCGGAAAGATTGCGCAGCTCGGCCAGCGTCTGCTGGATGAGGCGCTCCAGCTGTGCCCGCAGCTCCGGAGGCTTGTCGGGGAGCCGGAGCATCAGCAGGCTGAGCATCTGGATCGGCCCGTCATGGAGGTCGGCGCCGATGCGGGCGAGATAGACCTCGTTCGAGACGGCCGAGTCGAGCCGGGCCCGGTCCGCAGCACGGCGGAGCATGTTGTTCCGTCTGGCCAGTGCGGAGGCACGCGCCAGATTGGCTGCCAGGAGCGATTGCTGCGAGCTGATGGTCCGGCTGGCGCGCCTGATCGTGAGGTAGAGCAGGAAACCGATGATGATCGCGACGTTGAGAATCAGGAACCAGGTCGCGTAGCGCAACTGCACGACTTCGCGGTCGAGCGAGTGGCTCACCTCATAGAATTCGCCGATGGCAACGATTGTCCGGGTGCCGGGCTTGTAGATCGGCGCGTAGCTTTCGAGCAGACCCGGATCGTCCCGACCATCGCCGTGGCTGTCGTTCTGGATGGACACCAGAACCCGGCCTTCCAGGAGCGTGGCGAGCCGCGAAGGTTGAAGTCGCGCCGCCTCCTTCGCCTGGCCGGTGCTGTAGACGAGCTGACCGGATCGGCTCCAGATCTTGATCATGGTCACGCGCTGGCCGAGCCGGCTATCGGCGATCAACGCCTGGATTCTCTGCTTGCTCTCTTCCGTCAGCGCGTCGGCATGCTCGAGTTCGAGGACATGGGGGGCGAGAAGGGCTTCGAGGTAATGGGCCCCGATCTCGGCCATGCCCTGCTCCCAGCCATTGCGAATGCGGCGCTCGACCCAATAGCCAAGGGTAATCATCGACAGCCCGACGACGAGCGAGGCGGCGATGGTGAAGCGACGCTCCAGGCTTTGCGCGGTCCATCGCCGCCGCAGCCTGTCGAGAGCGGATACGGACTTTCGTCGGTACTCGGCGCCATCCAAGGTCGATGTATCGCCCCCGACTTCGGGCCCTAAATCTTTCTCGACCTTTCCATCTACCGGGTTGAGCATCCGTCAGGCACTCTGTTGCTTAACAAAGTATTAAATCGGGGATGTCTGCGGTCTGTTTTGTACGAAGACGCGAGGCAAGACGGCGTCGATCGGCAAAATCTACATTAGATCGCGAAATTTGTCTTTAGGTTAACGCTGCGGAAGGTGGTTTCCGCAGTTGGGCTTTCGCGCGCCGATTTGGGAGATCCCGGCTATGGTCAATATCGTCAGGCACGATCTCGAGTTCATCCTGCGGCAGATCAAGATCGCCGAGGCGCATTCGAGCGGAACGCCGCTCGACCAGATCTACGTCAATGATCAGGGCGATATCGTTCCGGAAGGAACGGCCGGCGCCGTGCTGGCGATCAGCCATCCGCTCGCGCCCTACGGCCTCAGGACGGTGGATGGCAGCTACAACAACCTCGTCGCGGGACGCGAGGAGTGGGGGGCGGCCGACAACAGCTTCCCGCGGATCACGACGCCGTCCTATCGCGCCGAAGGCGATGACAGCATCAGCTTCGGCCCCGGCGGGACCGTCGGCGGGAACTACGGTCCGACCGGTTCGGTTGCCGATGCGGATCCGCGCATCATCTCCAACCTGATCGTCGACCAGACGCTGGACAATCCGGCCGCCATCTATGCGGCTCTCGTCTATGCCGGCCTGTCCGGCGGCGCACTCAACGCTGCACTCCAGGCCATCGTCCAGGCCAAGGCCGCGCTCGATGCGGCGATCGCGGCTGGGCCCGGCCAGGCGGCCACCATCGCCGCGCTCCAGGCCGAGGTCACCACCGCTGGCGGTGCGCTCACCGACGCCCAGGCCGATGCCGCCGATGCCGCCGCAGCTCTTCAGGCCGCTGCGGCCGCGAGCGCTGTCGAGCAGGATGAACTCGCCGCCGCACAGCAGTCCACCGCGCAAGCGGAGGCGACTTTCAGCGCTCTGATGGCGGATGGCGACAACTCGCCCGCGGGCCAGGCTGCGGAGCAGGCGGCATTGGCTGCCTGGCAGGCCGCCCAACTCGCCGAGGATCAGGCCGAGGCCGAGGCGAATGCCGCAGCATCAGCCGTGGCCGGCGCACAATCCGTCGTGGTTCAGGCAAATGCCGCCGTGCTCGCAGCGACGGCCGCGCTCGCCACGGCGCAGGCCAATCTCGCGGCCGCCCAGCATGTCGAGCTGGCCGAGACGCAGCTCGATACGCTGCTCCAGACGCATGGCGTCGAGATGGAGGGCAACACCGTCATCATCCCGAATGTCGCACCCGACGAGGGGCTGTCGGCGCCCTACAATTCCTGGTTCACGCTGTTTGGCCAGTTCTTCGATCACGGCCTCGATCTGGTCCAGAAGGGCGGCAACGGCACGATCTACATCCCGCTGCAGCCGGATGACCCGCTCTATGACCCGGCGCACCCGGAAACCAATTTCATGGTGCTCACGAGGGCGCCGACGAACGCGACCAATCTGACGACCCCCTGGGTGGATCAGAACCAGACCTACACCTCCTCCGGCTCGCACCAGCTCTTCCTACGCGAATACGCGATGGTCTCGGACCCGGATTTCCCGGGGCTGGTTCCGGTCGCGACCGGCAAGCTGCTGGAAGGCACGCGTGGCCAGCCGCAGGGCGAGCACGGCGGCCTGGCGACCTGGGCCGACGTCAAGGCGCAGGCTAGGGCCGTTCTCGGCATCGAGCTGGCCGATAGCGATGTGCTCAATGTGCCGCTCTTCGTGATGGACGATTACGGTCAGTTCGTTCGGGGCCCGAACGGCTTCCCGCAGATGGTCACGAGCCTAGGGGCCGACAACAAGTTCGGCGGCAGCGGCGCAGATGCCGACACGGTCGTCGAAGGTAACCCGTCCGCTCCGATCTCCACGGCAGGCGCGGTCCGCACCGGGCACGCCTTCCTCGACGACATCGCGCACGCCGCCGTGCCGGGTCTGGTGGACCATGACCGCAATCCGGCGACCCCGATGATCCTGAAGACGGCGGACACCGATGACGCTGCGGGCAACGAGATCCCGGTGAACGAGTTCGGCGTCGCCGTCACCTATGACAACGAACTGCTCGACGCGCACTACATCACCGGCGACGGGCGCGGAAACGAGAATATCGGCCTGTCGGCGGTGCACCACATCTTCCACTCCGAGCACAACCGTACGGTCCAGCAGATCAAGGAGAAGGCGCTGGCCGCCGCGGACCTTGTCTTCCTGAACGAATGGCTGCTCACCGACGTCGCCGCGCTGCCGACGAATCCGCAAGCGATCGCCGCGCTGCAGTGGGACGGCGAACGGCTGTTCCAGGCTGCCCGCTTCTCGACGGAGATGCAGTACCAGCACCTCGTCTTCGAGGAGTTCGCCCGCAAGATCCAGCCGGATGTGGACGCCTTCGTCTTCAACCCGTCGACGGATATCAATCCCGCGATCTTCGCCGAGTTCGCGCATGTCGTTTACCGCTTCGGCCACTCGATGCTGCGCGAGGAGATCGCCGTCACCAACGCCGACGGTTCGGACGGCAGTCTCGCGCTGTTCGATGCCTTCCTGAACCCGCTCGCCTTCGGTTCTGCGACGGTGGATCATGCGGCTGCCGCAGGCGCGATCGTGCGCGGCATGACCAGCCAGGTCGGCAACGAGATCGACGAATTCGTCACCCATGTGCTGCGCAACCAACTCGTCGGCATTCCGCTCGATCTGGCGGCGCTGAACATCGCCCGCGGCCGGGAGGCCGGAATTCCATCGCTGAACGAGGCGCGCGCACAATTCAAAGAGGTCGCCAACGGCGACACCCAGCTGGACCCCTACACGAGCTGGACCGACTTCGCGCTCAACCTGAAGAATCCGGCCTCGATCGTGAACTTCATTGCGGCCTATGGCACGCATTCCACGATCGTCGCCGCCACCACGACGGACGCCAAGCGCGATGCCGCGATGAAGCTGGTCTTCGGCGGCACCGGGGCTCCCGCCGACCGGCTCGATTTCCTCAATGCAAAGGGAGTCTATGCCGGCGGCAGCCTCGGCGGCCTGAACGATGTCGATCTCTGGGTCGGGGGCCTCGCCGAGAAGAAGATGGCGTTCGGAGGCATGCTCGGCTCGACCTTCTCCTTCATCTTCGAGCTGCAGCTGGAGAACCTGCAGAATGGTGACCGGTTCTATTACCTGTCGCGCGTCCAGGGGCTCAATTTCCTGAACGAGCTGGAGAACAACTCCTTCGCCAAGATGGTTCTCGCCAATACCGATCTCGGTGCGCAGGGCTACGCGGTGCCGGGCGACATCTTCTCGGTGCCGGACCATGTCATCTATCTGGACGCCAGGGAGCAGGCGAAATTCGGCATCGCGGAACCGGAGAACGACGATCCCTTCCTCGAGGCGCTGTCGAGCTTCGTCGAGCGCCGGGACGCCGCCGGAAACCTGATCGAGTACGAGCGCAACCCCGACGGCACCTTCGTGCGTGATCAGGCCGGCAACGTCATCGTCGCGGCCGGGAGCCAGGGGGCCGGCCAGATCGCTGCCCATCTGCGCGTCAACAGCAACGACCACGTCCTCATCCAGGGCACGAACGGCAACGACGTCATCATCGCCGGGGGCGGCGACGACAGCGTCTGGGGACGAGGGGGCAACGACCGCATCGAGGCCGGCTACGGCGTCGACAAGATCCATGGCGGCGACGGTGACGACATCATCACCAACAGCGGCACCGATATCGGCGAAGTCGACATGCTGCACGGCGAAGCCGGCAACGACGTCATCCATGGCGGCAGCGGCCTTGCCCTGCTCTTCGGCAACGAGGGCAAGGATGTCCTCATCGCCGGCCCCGACGGCAAGGAGGCTTTCGGCGGCCTGGGAGACGACTTCATTCTCGGCGGCGAGGGCGGCGACTTCCTGCTCGGCAACGAGGGCGACGACTGGATCGAAGGCGGCGGCGGCTTCGACACCACAGCCGGCGACAATTCCGAACTGTTCTTCAACTCGACGATCATCGGCCACGACGTGATGTTCGCCGGGACCGACGAGCATGATTTCGACGCCGAATCCGGCGACGACATCATGGTCCAGGGCGAAAGCGTCATGCGCAACGAGGGCATGCTCGGCTTCGATTGGGCGATCCACAAGGGCAACAATCAGAACGCGGAATCGGATCTCCTCGTCCCGATTTTCACAACCGACCAGCAGGACATCCTGCGCGACCGCTTTGACGCAGTCGAAGCGCTTTCGGGCTGGGACAAAAACGACACGCTGAAGGGCGACAACCGCGCCGATCCCGCGCTGGGCGGCGAGGGGGGCGGCGGACTTGCCGGCGCCGAGAATACGATGACCGGCCACCAGCTCACCCAGGCGGGCGTCGACCGCATCGCGGGGTTGAGGGACGTGCTCGGCAACTGGGTGGCCGCCGCGCCGGCCGGCTCGACTGCGGAGCAGCGCGAGCAGATCGTCGCCTTCGACGACGGCAATATCCTGCTCGGCGGCGGCGGCAGCGACACCATCGAAGGCCGCGGCGGCAACGACGTGATCGACGGCGACGCCTGGCTCAACGTGCGCATCGCGATCCGCGACACCAACGGCGTCGAGATCGCCACGACCGACGGCCTCGCCAAGCCGATCGTGCTGACCGAGGCCGGGCTGGCGCTCGGCTACCAGGGCTGGGCCGGCGAGCCCCTCCACACGCTGATGCTGTCCGGCGCGATCAACCCGGTCCAGCTCAACATCGTCCGCGAAATTCGCGCGACGAATGGCGCGGGCGACGTCGACACGGCGGTCTTCAGCGACAACTTCGCCAACTACACCATTACCCGCGACAGCGACGGCTCTCTGCTCGTCAGCCACGACACAGTGACGGTCGGCCTCACCTCCGACGGAACGGACAAACTCTGGAACATCGAGCAACTGCGATTTGCCGATCGGACCGTCAGCCTGTCGGCGCCGCAGCTGAGCCTCAACGCCTACGATCCCGGCGGCAACTACGCGGATAATTTCGGCACCGCCAACTACGGCAACTCGAATGGCAGCCTGAACTGGGGACCGGACTGGGTCGAGACCGGCGATGACGGCAGCGCGACGAGTGCGAACGGGCAGATCCGCATCAACGGCGGAACCCTGCAGTTCGATGCGGGAAACGGCGCCACGCTGGAGCGTGCGGTCGACCTGAGTGCGGCTTCCTTCGCCAGGCTGAGCTTCCAGGCAAATCCCGACAATCTCGATGCGGGCGAGCAGGTCGCGGTCTTCTTCGCCGCTGACGGCGTCAACTTCGTCGAACTCGCCACCATCACAGGCGATGGCGGCGCGACGCAGCACTCATTTGAGCTGGCGGGGCCGTTCACCGCGACGGCCGCGTTGCGCTTCGTGGCCTCGAACATCAGCGCCGCCAACGAGCTGGTGTCGATCGACAACCTGTCGATCGACCTGCAGCGCCCGGCGGTCGCCCCGACTGTCAATCACCAGGCGACCTTCACCGAAGGTGGCGCCGGCGTGGCAATCGCGTCCTTGCCTGGGATCACGGAGGACAGCGGCACGATCAACGCGGCCACAGTCACGCTCACCAATGCGCAGGCCGGCGATTCTCTCTCCGCGCCTGCGACCTTGCCGGGCGGCATCACGCGCACGATCGACACCTCCGTTCCCGGTGTCGTCACGATCCGGATGACGGGCGCCGCTTCGGTCGCGAACTACCAGGCGGCCATTCAGATGGTCACCTTCAGCAACAGCTCGCAGGACCCGGGCGCTGTCGACCGCGTCGTCCATGTGAGTGTCACGGACACGCTGCTCAGCAGCAATGTCGCGGTCAGCACGATCCATGTGGTGCCTGTCAACGACGCCCCCGTGGCTTCGAACGACACGGTCATCACCAACTTCGCCACGGTGCCTTTCGCTATCCCCGAATGGGCGCTGCTTGCGAACGACACCGATGCCGACAGCGCTGCGCTCGACATCACGGCGACCCAGATCAACAATGCGAGCCTGGCTGCGATCAGCCTGACGGCGAATCCTGGCTCCGTCACGGTGACGGACAACGCCCAGGCGGGCGGCACCTTCACCTATACTGCCAGCGACGGTACCGCGACCGATACCGCCCAGGTCACGATCACCCGCGACACCACCGGCACGATCGACGGCACGGCTGCGGCGAACATCCTGATCGGGGACGGCGGCAACAGCACTTTCGTCGGCGGCGGCGGCAACGACGTCATCCTGGCCGGAGCAGGCAACGACACGATCAATTGGTCGGCGGGCGTCCTCACCAATGACGGCCGCGATTTCGTCGATGGCGGCGCCGGGACGCTCGATCGTTTCGTGGTCAATGGCAGCATCCTGGCCGAGACCTTCGTAGTCTATGCCCGCGCTGCGGCGCCTGCCGCCATCGTCGCGACGCTGCGCCCCGAGACGGAGATCGTGATCACGCGCAACGGCACGGTGATCGCGGAGCTCGATAATATCGAGGAGATCACCATCAATACGGGCCTCGGTGCGGATACCGTCCAGGCGGTCGGCGACTTCTCGCCCACCAGCCTCAACTTCAACACGATCACCATCAACGGCGACGGCGGCAACGACACCGTCGACATCTCGTCGCTGGCCTCGGCACACCGCATCGTGTTCCGGTCGAATGGCGGCAACGACACGATTGTCGGGACTTTGCGGCCGCAGGACGTGATCGAGCTCCCCGGCGGCGCCGTGCCGGAGGACTATGAATTCACGACGGACGAGAACGGCGTCACGACGATGACGAGCGCGACGCACAGCATCTGCTTTACGGCGGGCGACGAGGGTTTGCCCCAGTTCGGCTCCGGCAATCACCCGGACGATGACGACGATGATGACGACGCGCCGACCTATCCCGGCGACGACGACGAGGAACCGGTCGGCTCCGGCGGCGATGACGATGACGACGATGACGATCCGTCCTGCGGCTGCGACGATGATGATGACGGCCCGGGGACGCCGGCGCCCAATCCGAACCCAGCGAGCGGCGGTACGTTGCGCAGCGGAACAGCGGCGGCCGATGTCCTGATCGGCACGGCGGGTGCCGACAACATCATCGGCCTCGGCGGCGACGACACGCTCACCGGCGAGGCCGGCGCCGATGCGATCTCGGCCGGCGAAGGGGCTGATTTCGTCGATGCTGGCGACGGCCGCGACGTGGTCTTCGCCGGAGCGGGCGACGATCAGGTCTTCGGCGGTGGCGGGGCCGACATGCTCTATGGCGAGGCCGGCAACGACCGGATCTTCGGCGGGGCGGGCAACGACCTGATCGATGCCGGCGCCGGCAAGGACACCGTGGTCGGGGGGAGTGGGGACGACCTCATGATCGGCACGGCCGGCGACGACGACGACACCTATTTCGGTGACGAGATCGACGGCGGCAGCGGTTCGGATACGCTCGATTTCTCGACGATCACGGCGAATCTGACCGTCGATCTTGGGAACGGAGCGCTTGGTCGCGGCAGCGCGGTCAGCAGCCAGACCGGCACCGACACGCTGTGGAGCATCGAGAATGTGGCGACCGGCTCGGGCAACGACACGATCACGGCGAGCGATGCGGTGAATGTGATGGAAGGCGGCTCGGGCAACGACACCTTCCGCTTCCTCAGCACGCAGGGCGCGGATGGCGACACCATCCTCGACTTCCAGCCCGGAGACCGGCTCGATCTCGGCGCGATCGACGCGGATGCGAGCCAGGCCGGCAACCAGAGCTTCACTCTGGCCAACGGCGGAAGCTTCACCGCCTCGGCCCAGCTTACGGTCACCTACGAGACCCGTGCGGATGGCGACTACACCATCGTCAAGGGCAATGTCGATGCGGCGACGGATGCCGAGTTCCAGATCAACCTGAAGGGCAGTCACAACCTGACAGCCGGCAGCTTCATCGTCTGATCGAACCGGCGGCGGGCGGGCGGACCGGGGGGCCGCCCGCCCGATCCTTCTTCACTCGATAGTCCTCGCACTCGCATTTTCGGGGGCCATAATGGCACCGTCCAAGACGCTTTCCTCCGCCCGCAAGCGCGACGCCGCCCGGCTGACCCACGGGTTGCGCCGCGTCGCGCTCTTCCTGTTCGCCGTCTCCGGCCTCATCAACGTGCTGGCGCTGACCGGCTCATTCTACATGATGCAGGTCTACGACCGGGCGCTCACCAGCGGCAGCATCCAGACCCTGGCGGCGCTCTCGGCACTCGCCATCGGACTTTACCTTTTCCAGGGCTGCTTCGACATCATCCGCTCGCAGGTGCTGGTGCGTGTCGGTGCGCGCTTCGATAACGAGATCGCGCCGATCGCGCATCGCGTCACGATCGATATGCCGCGCTTCGGCTTCTCGACGGTGGAGGCCACGGAGAGGGGCCGCGACGTCGACACGGTGCGCAGCTTCCTCGGCGGGCAGGGGCCCGGCGCCTTGTTCGACCTGCCCTGGATCCCGCTCTACCTCGCCTTCGTCTATTTGCTGCACCCCTGGCTCGGTGCGCTGACGCTGGCGGGAGCGGTCGTGCTGACGATGCTGACGCTGCTCAGCGAGGTGACGACCCGGCGCATCAACAACGAGACCCGGCAGGCGGCGATCGCGCGCGGGGCAATCGCCGACAGCAATGCCCGCAACGCCGAGGTGCTCAAGGCGATGGGCTTCGCGCCGCGTGCAGTCGAGCGTTTCGACGCGGTGAATCGCGAGCACCTCTTGCTCCAGACGCGTTCCAGCGATCTCGGTGGCACCTTCGGCGCCATCTCGCGCGTACTGCGCATGGTCCTGCAATCGGCGACGCTGGGGCTCGGCGCCTATCTCACCATCAAGGGCGAGCTCTCCGCCGGTGCCATCATCGCCGCCTCGGTCGCCTCGGCCCGCGCGCTTGCGCCGGTCGATCAGGCAATCGCAAACTGGAAGCCCTTCGTCGCCGCGCGCATGGCCTTCCAGCGGTTGCGCGAGACCATGACCGCGCTGAGCAAGGCGGTCGAGCCGATGGAACTGCCGGCCCCGCGCCGGACGCTGAAGATCGACAAGATCACGGTCGCCGCACCGGGCAGCGGCCAGGTGTTGCTGAGCGAGGCGAGCTTCGATGTTCAGGCCGGCACGGCCGTCGGCATCATCGGCCCGAGCGGCGGCGGCAAGACCACGCTCGTCCGGGCGATCACCGGCATCTGGCCGATCCTGCGCGGCGCGGTGCGCCTCGACGGCGCGGAGCTGGAGCAGTGGCCGGAGGAGACAATCGGCCGCCATCTCGGCTATCTGCCGCAGGAGGTCGCGCTGCTCGACGCCACTGTCGAGGAGAACATCGCGCGCCTGGCCGAGAATGCCGATCCGGCAGAGGTCGTCGAGGCGGCGATGGTCGCCGGCATCCATGAGATGATCCTGCGTCTTCCCCAGGGCTACAAGACCCAGCTCGGACCGCAGGGCACCGCGCTATCCGCCGGCCAGCGCCAGCGCATCGGGCTTGCCCGCGCCCTCTATGGCAATCCCTTCCTTGTCGTCATGGACGAGCCCAACTCCAATCTCGACGGGGAAGGCGAGGCCGCCTTGACCGCCGCGATCGGGCAGGTGAAGGCGCGCGGCGGGATCGTCGTCATCGTCGCCCACCGCCCCAGCGCGCTTCAGGCCGTGGACGATGTCGGACTGATCCAGGCCGGCAAGCTCGTCGCCTTCGGCCCGCGCGACAAGATCCTCGCACCGGCTCAGCCGCGTACCGCCGCTTCGCCCAGCGCCCCGGCTGCGGTTCAGGCAACAGCCGAGCGCGCCGCCTTCATGCCGCGGGCGGTGGGGATCGGCGAACATCCGGCAGCTCTTCACGGACGGGTGACGGCATGATCTCGATCAAGGCTGCAAAATCGGCGGAACAGCAGCTTCCCGACTCCGCCCAGATCTACCGCAAGGCGCAGGATGCGGCGATTGCGGCGCCACGCTGGCCCGGCGTGCTCGCTCTCGCCGTGACGGCGGTCGTGCTCTATCTGAAAAGCCTGTTCCCAGGCGAGGCGAGAACCGATGCGTCGGCGCCCCCCGCTGCGAAAGATGACGCGCAGGCTGGGGAAGCGCCCCGCAAGCCATCCCTGGCTGAAGGGGATGAGGCGTCGCCGGCCTCCGGCGAGCAGGTCGACGAAACGGGGGCGCTGGGCAACGAGCCGGCCGCTGCCAGGGCCGTCGGTTCGGGGGCGGCGGGGCCTGATGTGCCCGGCCTGCCCGATTTCCTCAATATCGACTCGCGGCTGATCGACTACGAGCTGCTACCCCTGCCGCGCTATCCCTCACCGATCTTCGAGTTCGGACTGGGGTTTTCGGCGAATAACGACAATGGCTGGCGCAGCTTTTCGTTGGCTGCGATTTCCGGTGGCGGCGCGCCGGCGCGCGCGAGCACGGACGGTGGCGGCCAATCCGCGCGCCCCGGCACCCAGGACCGGGAGGGGCCTGGCGACCCCCGGCCGAAGCCCGGGCCCGGCGATGATGACGGCGACGACCCGCCGGAAGAACCGCGCAACCGCGCCCCGCGCGTAGCCGGCCCTGTCCAGCTCGCCGATATCGGCGGTTGCCAGACCCTGATGATCGCGAGCCTCGCTCTGCTCGCGGGAGCGACCGACGCCGATGCCGATCCGCTCGTGGTGGTTGGCCTCAAGGCTTCCTATGGTCAACTCACCGCGGCCGAAGCTGGTTGGGTCTTCAAGCCGCAAGCCGGCTGGTACGGCACGGTCACGCTGACCTACTGGATCAGCGACGGCGAGGCTTATGTGCAGCAGACGGCCACGCTTCGCGTGCTCGAATTCCTCGATCTGGCCGGCACCGCCGGCGATGACACGCTGCTCGGCAGCGACTGTGCCGACCGGATCACGGGGCTCGGCGGCAACGATATCGTCGACGCACGCGGCGGGAACGACGTCATCGTGACCGGAGTGGGCGATGATCACATCGTCGGCGGGGCCGGCAACGACCGGATCGACGCGGGAGCGGGCAACGATATCGTCTTCGGTGGCGCCGGGAACGACGTCATCCGCGGCGGTGCCGGCAACGACAGCCTGCACGGCGGCGACGGCGACGACACGATCTATGACGAAGACGGTGACGACGTGATCACCGGTGGCGCCGGCAACGACATCATCGACGCCGGGCCGGGCAACGATACGATCGATGCCGGCCCCGGCGACAACACCGTCCACGCGGGGCCGGGCGACGATATCGTGACGGCCGATGGCGGCAACAACATCGTGCTCGCCGAAGCCGGCGACGACCGGGTGATGCTCGGTGGGGGCAACGATGTCGTCCGCGCCGGGACGGGCAACGACCATGTCAGCGCAGGCGGCGGCGACGACCGCGTCTTCGGCGACGAGGGCTGCGACCAATTATTCGGAGACGCCGGCAACGACGTGCTCGACGGTGGCGCCGGCAGCGATCATGTCTCAGGCGGGGCGGGCAACGACTGGATCGTGGCGACGAGCGATGCCGCTGCCGATTGCTATGATGGCGGGGAGGGGCAGGACACGCTGGATCTCTCCGCCACCGAGCACGGCGTCACCGTCGATCTGAAGCGTGGCAAGGCGCTTGGCATCGAGATCGGCTCCGACACGGTGGTCGATTTCGAGACCATTCTCGGCGGCAGCGGCAACGATTGCCTGATCGTCGGGGAAAAGGCCGTCACGTTGAGCGGCGGGGAGGGTGATGACCGTTTCGTCTTTGCGGTCGAGGACGACCCCGAGCGAACCGACGATCTCGTCCATCAGATCCTCGATCTCGAGGCCGGCGACCGCATCGTCATCAAGCAGTACCAGCTTCGCTCACGCGATGACGATGATGACGGCGATGATGATCAGGATGGCGACGGTTTCGGCCAAGCCTATGGCGACGGCAACGACAGCCGCCCCTTCCGCTTCCGCATCGAAAAGATCGGCGAGCACGAGCGCACCTATGTCGACGTCTATGTCGAGCAGGCGGAAGCGAAGGATTTCTCGATCGAAATCTACGGCAGTCACAAGCTCTATTACGTCTGAACGCAGAAAAGCCGGCCGCATTGAACGGCCGGCATGGGGAACGCGCCGATGAACGCCCATAATCACGATTTCACCGCTGCTTTCGCAAAGTCCCCGCACGAGACGCAGGATGCCCGCCTGAATTTCCGGCTGCGCAGCCATGTCGTCGTCGGTTCGGCGCTCGCCTTGCTTCTCGTGCTCGGCTGCGGCGGCTGGGCCGCGACTGCCGCGCTGAATGGCGCTGTCGTGACGCAAGGAACGGTCAAGATCGACCAGAATCTCAAGGAGGTGCAGCACCGTGACGGCGGCATCGTCCAGTCGATCGCCGTGCGGCAGGGCGATCGTGTCGCGGAGGGCCAGGTGCTTTTCCGGCTCGACGATGTCCAGACGCGCGCCGAGCTTTCGATCATTCATTCGCAGCTCGCCGAGAATCTCGGCCGCAAGGCCAGGTTGCTCGCCGAGCGCGACAATCTCGCGAGTGTCGCCTATTCGCCGGAGATTGCGCGGCTCTCCGACGAGGTCGACCATATCCTGGAAGGCGAGACGCGCCTGTTCACCGGCAACAAGGCCAACCGGGACAGCCGCAAGGAACAGCTTGAAATCTCGATCGTCCAGTCCGGCGAGGAGATCCGTGGGTTGGAGGCGCGCCAGGTCGCGAAGGTCGAGGAAATCCGCCTCGTCGAGCTGGAGCGCGCCAAATATCTCAGCCTTTTCCAGAAAGGTTTCATCGATGGCGTGAAGGTCTTCAACATCAACCGGGAATGGGCCCGTCTGCTAGGCGAGCGCGGCGAGATCGACGCGACGCTCGCCCGCGCCAAGCTGCGCATCAGCGATGCCCGCCTGCAGATCATCGCAATCGACGAGACGGCAAGGACCGAAGCCCAGCGCGAATTGCGCCAGGTCGAGGCCAAGCTGTCCGAGCTGAGCGACCGCCGCGTTGCCAACGAGGATCGGCTCGCGCGCATGGAGATCCGGGCGCCGATCGCGGGCACCGTCAATGAGCTGATGATCTTCACCGTGGGAGGCGTCATCACGCCGGCAGCTCGGCTTGCGACTGTCGTGCCACGGAACTCGACGCTGATGGTCGAAGTGCGCGTCGCGCCGAACGATATCGACCAGGTTCATGTCGGCCAGACGGCGCGCATGCGCTTCTCCGCCTTCAATCGCAACACCACGCCGGAGGTGTCCGGAAAGTTGGTCCATCTCTCGCCGGCAACGACAAAGGACCCGGTGAGCGGGCAGAGCTTCTATATCGGGGAGGTCCAGATCCAAGACGCGGCGATCGCCCTCGGCGACCGGCAATTGCTGCCCGGCATGCCTGTCGAGGTCTTCATTTCGACGGGAGATCGCACGGCATTGTCTTATCTGATCAAACCACTCATGGACCATGCGGAACGTGTGTTCCGAGAACGCTAGGATTTCGGGGTTCGGAGCCGGATGCGCGCGCTGGAAACCACCAGCCTGATATTCGGATGCCGACGGGGTGTCTCCTTCCACGAGCCGCCCGAAGGCCTCGAGGTCAAGCTCGTGCCTGCTTTCGGGGACCGTTAGGTGCGTCAGTGCGCGGCATCGGGCCGGGCCGTGAGCGGTTGAGACACCGGCTGGCCGACACCGGGAGCAAGCTGGCCAAGGCAGAGAGCTGGACCGCCAATTCCCAAGTCCCTGCCGACCGGACAGCGCTCTTCAGCAATCTGGATGCCGGCGTCGCCCGGGGCGGCCGCCGGCCTGGAAGGTCGCATCGACCTTCCAGATATCGTCACGCGTATAATCGCCAGGACACCATTTGTCCTTTGGACCGCCCGCACGGGCAGCGCCCAGGTCCGGGGGGCGATGCCGCAGCCTAGGCCGGCAGGACGACCACCTTCGTCTTGACCGGCGTTTGCGAATAAAGGTGGATCATGTCCTGGCTGAGCAGGCCGACACAGCCGCTCGTGATGCCTGAGCCGATCGATTCAGGCTCGCTGCTGGCATAGATCGTGTAGAGCGTATAGGCGCCGTTCTGATAGAGATAGAGTGTGCGGGCACCGAGCGGATTTTCGAGGCCGCCCGGCATGCCGCGGGCGTATTTTGCCGCCTCGGGCTGGCGCTTGATCATTTCCTTGGGCGGTGTCCAGGTCGCCCATTCGGCCTTGCGCCCGACATAGGCGTCACCGCTCCACCGGAACCCGTCGCGGCCGACATTCGCACCGTAGCGGGTGGCGTTTCCACCCTCCTCGACGCGGTAAACATAGTAGTTGCCGGGATCGACGATAATCGTGCCGGGCGCTTCCTTGGTGTCATAGCGCACCGTCCGGCGATAATATTTCGGATCGACCTTGCTGATATCCGCCGCCGGGATCGGGAATTTCTCCTCAGGCGCCGGCCCGTAGAGTCTCTGCGCTTCGGCGAAGCTCATGCCGTCAGAGACCGCGCAACCGCCGAGCCCGAGCGCGCCGACGCCAACGGCCGATCCGACCAGAAACGATCGGCGATCGAGAAGTCCAGGCCCCGCCATCCTTCGCGTCTCGCCGACATCGGCATTCCCACCGCGCGTGATCATGATCTGGCCGTTTTCCATGTCCCGTTACCCACTCAACGTCTTTCTGGGCCGACATTGCCGTCACATGGCGCGGCTGGCAAGCGTGGCTTTCGCAGCGCCGGGCTTTCGCCGGCACCGGCAAAAGTCGATGCGATCGCTCAATCTCGACCTGCGCGGCACCCGGCCCGGCGCGATCGGAGGAGACTGCGATAGCGCGGCGATGCCTCTCGAGGCCTTCCGCGGCGGATCGGATTGGCCCCGCCTGGAGGCGGCTGTCCTGGAACGATTCCTCGCGTCACACGTTTATAGTTGTGCGTGTGGAGTTGGGGCCATGTGTGCGCGGCGCATTCTCAGAGCCGGACTGAGCGGACATACGCTTCAGGGGCCGCTTACCCGACGACGGAAGCTAGAGCGCCTCTTCACCGATCCGATGCCTGAGCGTGTCGAGCCCTGTCTCGCCCTGCTGAGCAGCAAGGCGCCGACGGGGCGCGATTGGTCCTACGAGATCAAGTGGGACGGCTACCGCCTCGCTGTCCACATCGAGCCCGACCAGCGGGTTCGGATCATCACGCGCGGCGGTTATGACTGGACGTTGCGTTTTCCCGTCATTGCTCGCGACGCCCTGCAACTTGGTGTCGGCAGTGCCATCATGGACGGGGAGGCGGTCATCGTCGACGACCGCGGCGCCCCGGATTTCGGCGCGCTGCAGAAGGCTCTTGGCAGCCTCGGCGGCACGCAGAGCGCTTCCCGGGCAATCTTCTATGCCTTCGACCTGCTTTATCTGAACGGCCATGATATCCGTGCGCTCAGCTGCGAGGAGCGACGGGGCATTCTTGAGGACATTCTGGGCGATTCCCCTCACAATTCCGTCCATCTGAGCGAGGACATCAACGCGGATGGGCCGGCATTGCTGCGCCTGGCCGGCGAGATGGGGCTGGAGGGCATCATTGCGAAGCGGCGCTCCGCTCCCTATCGATCCGGGCGAGGCGGAGATTGGCTCAAGATCAAGTGCGTCCAGTCGGAGAGCTTCGTCATCATCGGCTATGAGCCTTCGAACGAGGCTCTCGGCGGCGTCGGCCGCATACTGGTCGCGGCTCGCGAGGATGGCCATCTCGTCTATGTCGGAAGCGTGCTGGCTGGTTTTTCCGAAGCCAGCGCAACGGCCCTGCGGAGGCAGATGGACCGGATTCTCACCGAAAAGCCCGCTGTGAACATGACCGGCCGGAGCAAGGCATATCGTTGGATCAAGCCGGAGCTGGTCGCGGAGATCGAATTCCGGGCCTGGACCGACGACGGCAAGCTGCGCCACGCATCGTTCAAGGGGTTGCGTGAGCGCGCCGACGAGGCATCGATCTACGAGCTGTCGGATCAGTAAGCACTCCGGCCCGCTGGCGGCGCGTTCATCTGACGCGTAGACGAGCCGAGCGCATCCGCGATCTGAGGCGGCGCCGGAGCGCGCTGCCCGGTCACGTCTCACCATGAGGGAGCCGATCATCGAAGAATGAGGCCCCCTCGTTTCTCGCGGACGTTCGCTCCTGCCCTCATGAGACACGCGCCTGTGCCCGGGACATGCGGTCCGAGCTACGCTTGATGACCGACCATGCGCAGAAAGGCCGCGAGCCTTGGATGGGCCGCAGCGTTCGCCAGCTCCGCTGGCCTGCCGCGCTCGATGACCCGGCCGGCTTCCATGAACCAGATCTCGTCGGCGACCTCGCGGGCGAAGCCGATCTCATGCGTGACGCAGATCATGGTCATGCCGGCCGCCGCAAGCCGCTTCATCGCAGCCAGAACCTCGCCGACCATCTCCGGATCGAGCGCCGGGGTCGGCTCGTCGAACAGCATCACCTCGGGATCCATAGCCAGGAAGCGCGCTCGCCGCACGCGTTGCTGCGATCGCCCAGCAATCATGCGATTTCACGGCGCGCAGCCTGCCGAGGGATTAGGCGTTGGACCGCGCGCCGGCACGGCGCACCCGCATCCTGCGCAGGCCGGCTTGAGCTGGGCTTCGATAACCCCGCCTGCTGCCGATTCCAGCGGCGTGGCCGGCCCGAGGCTGCCCAGCGCTTCAGCCCGACGCCGATACGTCGTGCTTGGTCGTCCCGCGGATGACCGCCGGGTGGCGCTCGTACCAACCCTTGCTCCGGTTGACGATCGCGACCACCGACAGCATCACCGGCACCTCGATGAGAACTCCGACGACGGTCGCGAGCGCCGCGCCCGAGTTGAAGCCGAAGAGGCTGATTGCGGCTGCGACGGCGAGTTCGAAGAAGTTGCTCGCGCCGATCAGCGCGGAAGGACCGGCCACGCAATGCGCCTCGCCGGCCATCCGATTGAGCAGGTAGGCCAGGCCCGAGTTGAAATACACCTGGATCAGGATCGGCGCCGCGAGCATCGCGATGATGAGCGGCTGCGCCAGGATCTGCTCCCCTTGGAAGCCGAAGAGCAGCACCAGCGTCGCCAGCAATGCCACCAGCGAGATCGGCGCGAGAACGCCGAGGATGCGGTCAAGCGTGGCCGGGCCGCCGCGCGCAAGGAGCTGGCGCCTCACGAGCTGGGCCACGATCACCGGGATGACGATATAGAGAGCGACCGACAGCAGCAGCGTGTCCCAAGGCACGGTGATGGCCGAGAGGCCGAGCAACAGGGCCACGATCGGCGCGAAGGCTACGATCATGATCGCGTCGTTGAGGGCCACCTGGCTGAGCGTGAACAGGGGCTCGCCCTTTGTCAGATTCGACCAGACGAAGACCATCGCCGTGCAGGGCGCCGCAGCGAGGATGATCAGGCCTGCGATGTAGCTGTTGATCTGATCCGCCGGCAGGTAAGGCCGGAAGAGGCAGGAGATGAAGATCCAGCCGAGCGCGGCCATCGAGAAGGGTTTGACCGCCCAATTGACGAAGAGGGTGACGCCGATGCCGCGCCAGTGGCGCCCGACCTCGCCCAGCGCCGCGAAATCGATCTTCAGCAGCATCGGCACGATCATCAGCCAGATCAGCACCGCCACCGGCAGGTTGACCCTGGCGATCTCAGCCGCGCCGATCACCTGGAAGAAGCCGGGCAAAGCGTGGCCGAGCGCGATGCCCGCGACGATGCAAAGGCCGACCCAGAGGGTAAGATAGCGTTCGAAAGTCGACATGGCTCTCAGGCGGGGCGGGATGAATCGACGACCAACTCACCGTCTTCCTTGCGGAACTCGCCGAGCTGCGGGGACAAGAGGTCGAGCACACGCTCGGACGGGCGACACAGCCGAACGCCCTTCGGCGTCACGACGAATGGTCGATTCAGGAGAATGGGGTGGGCTTCGATGGCGTCGAGCAGGGCTTCGTCGCCGAGCGAGAGATCGTCCAGGCCAAGCTCGGCATAAGGCGTTCCCTTTTCGCGTAGCGCCTGGCGCAGCGTGAGACCGGCGCGATCGACGAGCTCGCGCACCATTCTGCGCGAGGGCGGCGTTGTCAGGTACTCGACGACGTGCGGCTCGACACGTGCATTCCGGATCATCGCGAGCGTGTTGCGGGAGGTGCCGCAATTCGGGTTGTGGTAGATGACGACATCCATCTGGAATGACTCCGGCACAGACGTTTCGTGCTCAGGCCGCAAGGCGCAAGCTGTTCAGCGAGGGGAAGGGAGCGGCGCCGATCCGCAACGGTCTAGGCGGTTTCCTCGATTTCGTTCGCCGTCGGCGAGGTCGCGCCGCAGGCCGAGACCGCCGCGCCCAGCGGTGCGCAGATCTCCGTCCGTCCGCCGCAGCAATCGTGCAGCAGAAAGGTGACGAGGCGCTGCACCGCTTCGAGGTTGGCGCGATAGATGATGGAGCGGCTCCGGCGTTCGGTGCGGACCAGCCCGGCCCGCGCCAGGACACCCAGATGCGACGACATGGTGTTCTGCGGCACGGCAAGGCGCCGCGCTATTTCTCCCGCGGGCAGACCTTCCGGCTCATGCTTCACCAGCAAGCGAAACACGTCGAGGCGGGTCTGCTGCGCGAGAGCTGCAAGGGCCAGAATGATCTGCGGTGATTCCATAAATCGAGGTTAGTGGATATATGGATGTTCTGCAAGCCGCCGCCGCTCGACCGTGGTCGGGCAGGGCAGGGGAATTCGTGTTCAGGCGTCCGACATCAAGGCGGCGGCGCGCTCGCCGACCATCATGGCCGGCGCGTTGATGTTGCCGGAGGGGATGGTCGGGAAGATCGAGGCATCCGCGACGCGCAAGGCGTCGATGCCGTGCAGCCGCAACCGGGCATCGACGACTGCATCGCGTGGGTCGGGGCCCATCCGACAGGTCCCGCAGGGGTGGAAGACCGAGTAGGCGTTCGCGCGGATGTCGGCGACATGCGCCTGCGCGTCGATGGCCTCCGGGCCCGGCCGGATTGCGGAATCGATCACGGCGGAGAGTGTGGGCGTCCCCGCGAGCCGGTGCAGGTAGCGGGCGCCCGCAAGAAGCTCGCCGAGATCCTCTGGCTCGGCGAGGTAGTTCGGCGCGATCTCCGGTGCGATGCGAGGATCGGGCGAGCGGATCGCGACATGGCCGCGGCTGAGTGGCCGGCAGGGCGAAACGCTGAGGCTGAAACCGGGAAAGAGGTCTGGCTTCATCAGGGCGCGCACGCCGGGGATCGCGCGCTCATAGCTCAGCGGCGAGAAATAGAGCTGCATGTCCGGCCGTGGCAGCTCGGGTCTGGTGCGGAAGAAGCCGCCGCCCTGGTTGACGCTGAGCGCGAGGGGCCCGCGCCGCCGCAGCAGGTAGTTCGCGGCCATGCCGATGCGGGCCGGCCAGGATAAGAGCGCGTCATTCAGGCTCGGAAGCTTCGAGCGGTAGACGTGATCGTAGCAGAGATGGTCCTGCAGGTTGCGGCCGACGGCTGGCAGATCGAGCAGCGGCATGATGCCGTGTTGCTTCAACAGTTCCGCCGGGCCGATCCCGGAAAGTTGCAGGAGCTGCGGCGTGTTGAAGGCACCGCCGGACAGGACGACTTCCCGGCGGGCGCGAAAGCGCAGAGTTTCGCCGCCGCGCCGGGCCTCGACGCCGACGGCGCGCCGGCCGTCGAACAGGATGCGCGTGACATGGGTGTCGGTTTCCAGCTTCACGCGCCCGCGCCGCCGCGCCGGATGCAGGAAGGCGCGTGCCGCCGATTCGCGCCGGCCCGCGCGCGTCGTGATCTGGTAGAAGCCCGCGCCCTCGCTGGTCGCGCCGTTGAGGTCCGGATTGAAGCGAAGGCCAGCTTCGCCCGCGGCCCTGACGACAAGGGGGGTGAGCGGATGGACTTCTCCGGTGACATCCTCGACATGGAGCGGCCCGCCTGCGCCATGCCAGTCGGAGGCGCCCAGAGCATGGTCCTCGATGCGCTTGTAGGCGGCGAGCACCTCGGTCCAGCCCCAGCCGGGGTTGCCGAGCCGTTCCCAGGCGTCGAAATCCTCGGCTTGGCCACGAGCATAGACCATGGCATTGATCGCGCTGGACCCGCCGACGACCTTGCCCCGCGGCTGGTAGATTTCGCGTCCGTTCAGTTCCGGCTGCGCCGTGGTCCGGTACATCCAGTTCAGGCGGCGATGGTAGAAGGTCTTGCCGTAGCCGATCGGCAGATGGACCCAGGGGCTGAGATCGCGCGGCCCGGCCTCGATCACCAGGACCGAACCTTGGCCGGCCTCCGCCAGCCGGCCGGCGAGCACGCACCCGGCCGAGCCCGCTCCGACGATGATCACGTCCCATTCCGTCAAGATGCTCGTCCTACCCATGCTTTGAGGGCGTATTGGCCAGCGTTTCCGCCTCCGCTCCTAGGAAGAATTGGGTCTCTCGCTAAGGGCCATTCCCGCTGAAACGCCAGTCCAGTTCTCGCCTGCGGCGAGGCTGTCGATGCAGCCGCGCAGGTCGCGCGCCCCGGCCCGGATTTCCGCCGGCGTGAAGCCGCTGAAGCCGAGCACAAGCCCGTCCCGCGCAACGGGTTCGAGGGCGAAGCGACTGATCGGCGCGACCGTCACGCCGCAACGGGCCGCTGCCTGTGTCAACGCGACGGCATCGAGCCCATCGCGGAGGTGGGCGACAGTATGCATGCCGGTCTGCGTGGGCACCACCTGCAGGTCCGGCGCCAGATATTCGCGCGCCGCTTCGTCCAGCGCCTGGTAGCGCTCCTGATAGAGCTTGCGCATGCGTCTCACATGCGTCGCGAAATGCCCCTCGACGATGAAATCCGCGACGATGCCTTGCAGCGCCGTCGGCACGCCCGGCGAGAAGGCCTCGAGGCAGATGCCGATCTGCTCGACCAGATGCGGCGGCGCGACGAGGAAGCCGAGCCGCAGCGAGGGAAACAGCGTCTTCGAGAAGGTCCCGACATAGATCACTCGGCCGCTCCGGTCGATGCTGGTCAGCGTTGCCATCGGGGCGCCCTGAAAGCAGAATTCGCCGTCCCAATCGTCTTCGATGATCCAGGCGCCGTTGGCCTCGGCGGCGTCGAGCAAGGCGAGGCGCCGCTCCAGACTCATCTTGGCGCCAAGCGGCTGCTGATGCGCAGGCGTCACGAAGGCGAGCCTGAATTCGGGCGCGCGGCGCAGTCCCTCCTCGACCACGAGGCCGGCCTCGTCGACCGGAACGGGCACGATCGCGACTCCCGACTGGATCATGCTGTTGCGCGCCCCGATGGCGCCGGGGTCCTCGAACCAGACCTTGTCGCCGGGATCGAGCAGCGTGGCCGCGATCAGGTGGAAAGCTTGCTGAGCTCCCGCCACCACGAAGACCTGCTGCCATTCGCAGGCGATGCCGCGGTTGAGCCGCAGATGCGCGGCGATGGCCTGGCGCAGCGGCCGTGCACCGTGCGGATCGGGATAGCCGAGCACCTGATGGCGCGCCTTGCGCCAGTGCTTCCCGGAAAGCCGCGCCCATTGCGCCATCGGGAAGGCGTCGAAGGCCGGCATCGCCGTGGTGAAGGCGCGCGGCTGGTGCGGCAGGCGCGTGCCGAACAGCTTGGATGCCGTGTTCATCGCCTGCGCCAGCTTGACCCGCGCGGTGGGCGCCGCAACGGCCGCGGCGGCCGGAGCAGGGCGCTCGTTCGCCAGCGCCTGGCTGACATAGGTGCCGGAGCCGACGCGGG
The DNA here is from genome assembly GCF_056395345.1 of Allobosea sp. 10L422. Lineage (NCBI taxonomy): Bacteria > Pseudomonadati > Pseudomonadota > Alphaproteobacteria > Hyphomicrobiales > Alloboseaceae > Allobosea > Allobosea sp. 10L422. Next base: position 474,363 of record NZ_JBFTJI010000001.1, on the reverse strand, counting down.
TCTCGATCAGCCCTTCGGCGGCGAGCCGCTCGAAACTCTCGACGATGGTGGTGCGGGCAACCCTGAATTCCTGCGCCAGCGTGCGCGTCGCCGGCAGGCGCTCGCCGACCTTGAGGGTGCCGCCGAGGATCAGTTCGCGCAAGCCCGCGCAGATCTGGACGCTGAGCCCATGCTCGCCCGCGCGGTCCAGCACGATCGACTGGAGCAGGGCGCCTTCCTCGCGTTTGACCATGGCGCCTCGTTTGAGAGTGGACTGTCAGTTTGACGAGAATGGACCTTGGGATCAGGCCAATTCAAGTCCCTCCTTGCGCCGAAGCTGTCCGCGGTTCGCCGGTCGGCGATCGCGAAACGGGACAGCGGCAGCGATGAAGATCACCCGGCTCGAAAGCTTCACGACCCAGGACGTCGGCTTCGTCCGTGCGACATGCGAGGATGGCAGCCAGGGCTGGGGCCAGTTCTCGCCCTATAATGCCGACATCACCGCGACCGTCTTCCACCGGCAGGTGGCGCGCTGGGCCGTCGGCGAAGACGCCTTCGCCATCGACGAACTCGTCGCGACCATCAGCGAGCGCGAGCACAAGTTCCCGGGCTCCTATCTCTGCCGCGCCATGACGGGGCTCGACACGGCCTTATGGGACCTGCGCGGGCGGATCGAGCGGAAGAGCGTCTGCGAACTGCTCGGCGGCTCGCCGCGTCCCTTCCCGGTCTACGCCTCCAGCATGAAGCGCGGCGAGATCACGCCGGAGGCGGAGGCCGAGCGCTTCCGGCGCCTGCGCGACGCCCACGGCTATCGCGCCTTCAAGTTCCGGGTCGGGCGGGAATGCGGCCGCGATATCGACGAGTGGCCGGGGCGGACGGACGCGATCGTGCCGCAGATCAGGCGGGCGCTCGGCGCCGAGGCGACGCTGCTCGTCGACGGCAACAGCGGCTATTCGCCGGCCAAGGCCATTGCTGTGGGCAAGATGCTGCAGGATCACGGCATCGTCCATTTCGAGGAGCCTTGCCCCTATTGGGAGCATGCCTGGACGCGCGAGGTCCGCGACGCCCTCGATCTCGACGTGACCGGCGGCGAGCAGGACTGCGACCTCGCCGTCTGGCGCGCCATGATCGACGGTGGCGTGGTCGACGTCGTGCAGCCGGACATCTGCTATATCGGCGGCGTCGGGCGGATGCTGAAAGTGGCGCGCTGGGCCGAGGCCGCCGGCCTGCCGGTGACGCCGCATTCGGCCAATCAGTCACTGGTGACGGTGTTCACGCTGCACATCATGGGCGCGCTCGCCAATGCCGGGCCCTATATCGAGTTCTCCATCGAGGGACCGGATTATTACCCCTGGGAGCAGGGTCTTCTGCGCAACCCGCCGCAGGCGCGCGACGGCATGGTCGCGATCCCCGACGGGCCGGGCTGGGGCGTCGAGATTGAGCCGTCCTGGCTCGACAAGGCCGCCTATCAGGTCACGGAGATCGGCACGTGATCATGGACCGCGCCGAGCTCATCGGCGAAGCCCTGCGGACGGGTACGCTTGCCGGCCTGCCGAGCGGGCATTTCATCGGCGGGCACTTCGTCGAGTCCGTCTCCGGGCGGCGGATGGAGAGCTTCGATCCCGGTCGGGGCAAGGTTTTCGCCTCGGTCGCAGCCGGTGGTGCCGAGGATATCGACCGTGCGGTGGCGGCGGCGCGTAGGGCTCTCTCCGGCCCGTGGTCGCGTCTCGGCCCGGCCGCGCGGGGCGAAATTCTGATGCGCGCAAGCCGCCTGATCGCGGAGCGCTCGGCCCATTTCGCCGTGGTCGAGACCCTCGATTCCGGCAAGCGGCTCGTTGAGGCCGAGGGCGATGTCGGCGGCGTCGTGAAGGCCTTCGCCTATTATGCCGGCGCGGCCGACAAGCTGCATGGCGACAGCATGCCGCTCGGTCCCGACCATGTCGGGCTGACGATCGAGGAGCCGGTCGGCGTCGCCGCCCAGATCGTGCCCTGGAACTACCCGCTCTCGACTGCCGCGCGCGGGATTGCGCCAGCGCTCGCCGCCGGCTGCTCACTCGTGGTCAAGCCAGCCGAGCAGACGCCTTTCACCACGCTCATGCTGGCGGAGCTGCTTGATGAGGCCGGTCTGCCGGAAGGCGTGCTCAATGTCGTCGCCGGCACCGGCACTGGGGCGGGCGCAGCCCTCGTCGCCCATCCCGGCATCGATCACATCACCTTCACCGGCTCGGTTGCGACCGGGCAGCGCGTGATGCGCGCCGCGGCCGAGCATGTCACCCGGCTCGTGCTGGAGCTTGGCGGAAAGTCTCCCCTCGTCGTGCTCGCCGATTGCGATATCGACGCGGCCGTTGCCGGGGTCATGGAAGCGATCTTCGAGAATGCCGGGCAGATCTGCTCGGCCGGCTCGCGCCTGATCGTCGAGGAAGCGATCGCGCAGCCCCTGCTCGAACGCCTCGTCGCAAGCGCGCAGGCATTGCGGCCGGGCCATGGCCTGAGCGATGCCGGGATCGGGCCTATCAACTCGCCGGCGCAGCTGGCGCGCGTCGATGCCCATGTCGACCGCGCCCGCGCCGCCGGCAACCGCATCCTGACCGGAGGCGCAATCGTGCCGCCGGAGGATTGCGGTGGCGGCTGGTTCTATCAGCCGACCATCGTGCTCGCTGATGGCCCTGACGATCCCTTGGTGCAGGAGGAAATCTTCGGCCCGGTGCTGACGGTCCAGATCGTTGCGGATGTCGAGGCAGCGATCGCCGCCGCCAATGCCACATCCTATGCTCTGGTGGCGGGCATCTACACGCGCGATCACGCCAAGGCCTGGCGTTTCGCAAGGGCGGTCGATGCTGGCCAGGTCTACATCAACGAGTTCTTTGCCGGCGGCATCGCGATGCCTTTCGGCGGCAATCGCAAGTCCGGCTTCGGTCGCGCCAAAGGCATGGCGGGCTTGCGCAGCTACTGCAAGCTCAAGAGTGTAGTGGCGCGAGTCTGATCCGGGGGGATGACGAAGACGATGCCGAGCGATCTGTTCGCGAGCGATTTCAAGGCTGCGCCCTATTGGTGGGATGAGGTGCCCCGGCCCGACCTGCCGCGGACCGATCCCCCTGCACAGGCGGAGGTCGTCATCGTCGGCTCCGGCTATACCGGCCTGCAGGCGGCGCTCCAGACGACGCGTGGCGGGCGTCGTACCGTCGTGCTCGACGCGGAGGCCGCCGGCTTCGGCTGCAGTACCCGCAATGGCGGGCAGATCTCCACCAGCGTGAAGCCCGGCCATGCCGAGCTGGTTCGGCGCCATGGCGAGAAGCGCGCCTTCGCGATCATGCAGGAGGGCCGGAACTCCTTGCGCTTCATTGGCGACTTCGTCCGCGACGAGGAGATCGACTGCGATTTCGGCGTCGTTGGCCGTTTCCACGCGGCGCATGCGCCGGGCAAATATGAGGAGCTGGCCCGCAGTGCCGCAACCCAGCCGAAGGGGCTCGAAGTCGCCTGCCATGTCGTGCCGCGTTCAGAGCAGCGCACGGAGATCGGCTCCGATCTCTACCATGGTGGCGTCGTCTATGAGAGCCACGCCTCGATCAACCCGGCCCGCTACCATCAGGGGCTGTTGCAGCGCGTCGTCGCGGCCGGTGCCGAACTCGTGCCGTATTGCCCGGCGACGGGCATCGAGCGGATCGGGGAGGATTTCCTGGTCCAGACGCCGCGCGGCATGATCCGCACCCGCGACGTCGTCATCGCCACCAACGGGTATACGGGGCCGCTGACCGGCTGGCTGCGCCGCCGCGTCATCCCGATCGGCAGCTATGTCATCGCGACCGAGGCGCTGGATCCGGGGCTGGTCGACAGGCTGATCCCGCGCAACCGCATCGTCAGCGACACCCGCAAGGTGGTCTATTACTATCGCGCCTCGCCGGACAGGCGGCGGATCATCTTCGGCGGCCGCGTCTCGCTGAGCGAGACCGATCCGCGCCGCAGCGGGCCGAAATTGCACGCCGCCATGAGCGGGATATTCCCGGAGCTCGCGGTCAGCAAGATCAGCCATTCCTGGTGCGGCTTCGTCGCCTACAGCTTCGACGAGCTGATGCATATCGGCCGCCATGACGGGATGCACTATGCGATGGGCTATTGCGGCTCGGGCGTCGGCATGGCGAGCTATCTCGGCATGCGGCTCGGCCAGCAGGTGCTCGGCCTGGCTGAGGGCAAGACCGCCTTCGACGGCCTCACCTTCCAGACGCGCCCCTTCTACAGCGGCAATCCGTGGTTCCTCGCGCCTTCGGTGCTCTACTACAACCTGCTCGATCGAATGGCCCGCTGACGCAGCTGGAGTGGCCGCCCCGAATTCTCAGAGTGGACCTTATCGCCAGACCAATTTTGCCGAACTCTGCATAAGGCAGGGAGTGTGGACGCCGTTTGCCGGGCCAACCGCGCTCACATTGCCAGGGAACGCACTGAACAAGAACGCATCGTTCAAAGGGAGAACCGACACATGCCGCGCCAGCCGATGACGCCGACGAGAACCGCCCTGGCCCTCATCCTGGGCCTGCTGAGCGCTGCGCCCGCTTTGGCGCAGGAACTGACCGTCGTCTCCTTCGGCGGCTCCTATCAGGAGGGGCAGAGCAAGGCGTTGTTCCAGCCCGCCGCCAAGGCGCTGGGCATCAAGATCAAGGAGGAGACCTATACCAGCATCGCCGATCTGCGCCTCAAGGTGAAGGCCGGCGCCGTGACCTGGGACGTCGTCGCCAGCGGCTCGGGCAGCGCGGCCCGCGCCGGCGCCGAGGGCATCCTGGAGAAGCTCGACTACAAGGTCATCGACACCTCGAATTTCCTGCCCGGTACGGCGCAGGATTACTGCGTCGGCGGCGACGTCTTCTCGACCGTGCTGGCCTGGAACACCAAGACCTATGGCCAGAACGGCCCACAGAGCTGGGCCGATTTCTGGGACGTCAAGAAATTCCCCGGCAAGCGTTCCTATCGCAAGGGCGTCGCCGGCGCGCTGGAGCCGGCGCTGATGGCCGACGGCGTACCGCCCGAGAAGGTCTACGAGGTCCTGTCCCAGCCCGGCGGCATCGAGCGCGCGATCAAGAAGATCCGCGAGCTCAAGCCCCATATTGCGGTCTGGTGGAGTTCGGGCGCGCAGCATGCCCAGCTGATGAAGGACGGCGAGGTCGACATGATCACCGGCTGGAACGGCCGTTTCGACGTCGCCGCGAAGGACGGCGCAAAGGTCGCCTATACCTTCAACCAGGGCCTGCTCGACTATGACTGTTTCGCGGTCGCCAAAGGCGCGCCGAACAAGGACCTGGCGATGAAATTCCTCGCCGAGATCAGCAAACCGCAATACCAGGCCGAGTTCACGAAATACATCACCTACGGCCCGACCAACAACAAGGCCTATGAGGGCGGCGCGATCGACGCGGCCTATGCCAAGACGCTGCCGTCCCATCCCGACAATGCCGGCAAGCAGCTGACGATCGATCTGGACTGGTACATCAAGTACGAAGCCCAGGCCTCCTCCGCCTACCAGAACATGCTGACCGAATGAGGCTGGCCGGCGATCACGAGCGGCCGCGCGATGCGGCCGCTCAAGTGCCGGGTTCCGCGACGGCCCTGCCGATCGCGGTCCGCCGGTTGAGCAAGGCCTATGGCGCGGTGCCGGTTCTGGACGAGATCGATCTCGATGTCCGGCCCGGCGAGTTCCTGACCCTGCTCGGCCCGTCCGGCTCGGGCAAGACGACGCTGCTCATGGCGATCGCCGGCTTTCTGCGGCCCGACAAGGGCAGCATTCGCTTCGGCGAGCGCGAGGTCGTGCGTCTCGCGCCGCACAAGCGCGAGATCGGCATGGTCTTCCAGAACTACGCGCTGTTCCCGCATATGGATGTCGCTGGTAATGTCGGATTCCCCTTGCGGCTGCGGCGCGTGCCGGCAGCCGAGACTGCGCGTCGGGTCGAGGTTGCGCTTGAGATGTTCCAGCTCGGGGGCTTCGGCAGCCGCCGTATCGACCAGCTCTCCGGCGGCCAGCGCCAGCGCGTCGCGCTCGCCCGCGCCATCGTCTTCGAGCCGCGCATCATCCTGATGGACGAACCGCTCTCGGCTTTGGACAAGCAGTTGCGCGAGCGCATGCAGATAGAGTTGCGCCAGCTCCATGAGCGCCTCGGCACGACCACCGTCTATGTCACGCACGACCAGCGCGAGGCGTTGACCATGTCGGACCGCGTCGCCATCCTCGACCGCGGCCGCATCGCCCGCATCGACACCCCGCGCGCGATCTATGACGATCCCCGCAGCCGCTTCGTCGCCGAGTTCATCGGCGAATCCTCCTTCCTCGACGTCGCGGTGACCGACGGCGCCGCCAGGGCCGGCGGCGCGACCATCCGCGCCAAGAACCTGCCGATGCAGCACGGGCGCTGCACGATGGTGCTGCGGCCGGAGCGTCTGCATCGGCTGGGGCCAGGCGAAGGCGAGGGGATGAACTGCTTCGACGGCCGCGTGACCGGCGCCGTCTACCAAGGCGACACGCTGCTGCTGCAGGCGGCGCTCGGCGACGGCAGCCCGGTTGCGCTGCGCCTGACGACCCGCGGCGGCGAGGGGCCGCCGCCTGCACCCGGGACGCCCATCCGCATCGGCATCGCCGTCTCCGACACCGTGCTGCTGCCGGGCGAGGCGCGGGGCGCGTCGTGACGACCGCTGGCACTTTCGCGTCCGCCGGCCCGGCCGGGGATGACCACGCCGCAGGCTTGCGGCGCGACCAGTGGCGCGAGCGCATGGGGCTGGCGGGGCTGGCCGCGCCCGCGCTCCTGCTCGTCACCATCACCATGCTCGTTCCGGTCGGCTGGCTGTTCGGCCTGTCATTCCTCGACGATAGCGGCGCGCTGAGCCTTGAGAATTACCGGCGCATGCTGGCCGAGCCCTCCTATGGCCGGACCTTCCTGACCACCTTCGAGATCAGCCTCGCAACCACGCTGATCTGCATCATGCTCGGCTATCCCCTGGCCTATTTCCTGTCGCAGCTGCCGCGACGGGCCGCCAATCTCTGCATGATCGCGGTGCTCCTGCCGTTCTGGACGTCGCTTCTGGTGCGTACCTATGCCTGGCTCGTGCTGCTCCAGCGCAGCGGGCTGGTGAACACATGGGGCATGAAGTTCGGCCTCTGGAGCGAACCTTTGCAACTCGTGCACAATCTCGGCGGAACGCTGATCGGCATGGTCCATATCATGCTGCCCTTCATGGTCCTGCCGCTCTACGGCACGATGCGCGCGATCGACCGCAACCTGCTGCGCGCTGCCGCCAGCCTCGGCTCGACGCCGGTCCATGGCTTCTGGACGGTGTTCTTTCCGCTCTCGCTGCCGGGGCTCGCGGCTGGCGCCTCGCTCGTCTTCGTGCTCTGCCTCGGCTTCTACGTGACGCCCGCCATGCTCGGCGGCGGCAAGGTAACGATGGTCTCGAACCGCATCGCCAACGATATCGAACTCTTCTTCAATTGGGGTGCTGCGAGCGCGCTCGGCGTCGTGCTCCTGGTGATCACGCTCGCCGTGCTGGTGGTGGCGGCGCGCCTGTCGCGCGGTGCCGGCCTGTTTGGGGCAGGGCACTGAGATGAGCTGGCTCGATCGTCCCGCCAGCGACACGCAAATCAGCCATCGCGCGCGGCTCTGGCTCTATGGGCTCGGCGCGCTGGTCCTGGCCTTCCTGGCCATACCGACGCTGATCGTCATCCCGATGTCCTTCTCCCAGTCGCAATATCTGGAATTCCCGCCGCGGGAATGGTCGCTGCGCTGGTACGAGGCTTATTTCTCCTCATCGAGCTGGATGGCGGCGACCGCGACCTCCTTCAAGGCCGGCTTCTGCACGGCGCTGCTTGCGACGCCGCTGGGCACGCTCGCGGCCTACGGCCTGCACGCCTCGCGGCTGCGCTTCGCCGGGCTTGCGATCCTTGCGCTGCTGACGCCGACGATCGTGCCGGTCATCCTCGTCGGCATCGCGCTGTTCTATGCCTATGTGCAGCTCAAGATGGTCAATTCTTTCCTCGGCATCGTGCTGGCGCATACGATGCTGGCGGTGCCGATCGTCATGATGATCGTGGGCTCGGCCCTGAAGAGCTTCGATCTCGATCAGGAGCGGGTCGCGCGCAGCCTTGGCGCCACGCGGACGCAGGCCTTCCTGCAGGTGACCGCCCCCCAGATCGGTTTCGCCCTCGTCACCTCCGCGGTCCTGTCGTTCCTGACCTCCTTCGATGAGGTCGTCGTTGCGCTGTTCGTCTCGGGCGGTGACAATGCGACTCTGACGCGGATGATGTTTTTGGCGCTGCGCGATCAGATCGACCCGACCATCGCGGCGATCTCGACGATCATGATCGTGATGACGTCGCTGCTGCTGGCCGTGTCGCAGTTCGTCGGCAAACGGGACGTCTAGCGATCGTGCGGCTCGTGCGAAATCGCATGCCTGTCCGCGATCCCTTCACATCCGCATGGTCGACGTCATCCCATCGGAAGGCGAGAATTCGCTCCGAAGCCGTCCTCGATCGAGAACTGCCGCCCGCGAGACCGGCGCTGGCGCCGAGGCAGACCGTCCACTAACAATCGCATCGGGCCGGACGGGTGGGGGGCGGGTCAAACCCGGATCACTCCCGTTCGTGCGCCAATGTGATTCCAGAACCTGGTCCGGCCTAAAACAAGATTGAGCAGCAGGGGCTATTCTCGGCAACACAGGCGCTGACAGGTCTAGGGATGGATACTTCTACGCTTCAAATTGTCCATAGGGTGATGAGCGAACGGAGCATCCGGGGCACTGCCCGGGTGATGAGGAAGCCGGTTTCGAGCATTGCCGCGGCGGTCGACCGGCTTGAGAGCGAGATTTCGGTGCCGCTTGTGCAGAAGGCCGGGACGAGCGTTGTCCTAACCCTCGAGGCTGAGAGGCTTTCTCCTGCCATCAAGCAGCTCGCCGACCACGTCCAGGACATCATGGCGATCGGCAATCGGCGCGACATTTCGCTGAGCCTGAGCGCGTTGACCCGCTTTGCGCATGTCGCCGAAACCGGCAGCATCCGCCGGGCGGCCAAGTCTCTTGGGCTGGGCCAACCCCAGCTTGCCCGCCAGATCGCGCATGTCGAAGCGACGCTCGGCTGTCGTCTGCTCAATCGCCACGTCGCCGGCTCGAGGATGACGGAGGCGGGAAAGCGGCTGGTAAGGTCGACACGCGCTCTCGAAGCGATATGGAGCGAACTTGCACATTCGGCCGCCGGACGTTCCCGCCGCAGTGCCGCGACGATCCGGCTCGGCTCGATCATCCCCATGGGCCACGACAGCTTCGTCGCCACGCTGCTCGCCTCGCTCGTCGCGACCTGGATGAACGACAAGCCCCGCCAACCCCTGCTGGTGGCCAGCACGACGACCGAAGGGCTCATCGCCGGCCTGAAGAGCGGCACCTACGATGCGGTTCTACTGAACAGCGTCACCGTCCCGACGGATTTCGATAGCTATCTGATCGCCCGGTCGCCGCTGTCGCTCGTTGGTCCGTCGGAGGTCATCGAACTGGGGGAGGGCAGGGACGACCTGGCCAGGATCGTGCTTGGCTCACCCATCGCCGTCCCGAGCCCAAGAAGCGGGCTACGCCAGATCATCAATCGCCTGCTGGCTGAAACCCTCACCGAAACCGAGCTCGACAGGCTGAAGGTGATCGAGCTGGATTCGATGCCCGTCATCATCAATCTGGTTCTGCATCACGGGGCTGTTTCGGTCCTGCCGTCGGAATCGGTCGCCGAATCCGCGGCGACCTGCGCCAAATCCCGCTGCCTTCCGAATTGGCTCTGCCTTATTGGCTCGTCTGCGGCAAGAACGAGAGTGGACGCCAGACCGCCCGCGCCATCCTGAAGGTGCTCGCGGGGCTGGGCTATGGCGACAAGGCGAAATAGCGGCAGCAGGTTGGGAGGTACGATCGGCATCGCCGTGGGAGCGGACGGCTGCGCATTTCGCCCTATCGTTCGGACATGGTGATTAGAACGATCTTCCCTTCCAATTGGCGATTTTCGAAATTTTTCCCAATGCTGCGCCGAACTATGCTCATTTCATCTAAGTAGCTGATATTGCTCGAAAATGAATCGAAACGTGGGCCGCGATGGTGCATACCGTACGCTAGTCTGCAGATTCTGGGATATCCCAAAACATATACACCTTGACGCGAGGTCATAGGGGCCTTCTCAGCGGTCGGAAGCTGTGCTTGGCTACCCCGATAAGAAGACCTTCAGGGGAACCAATGCGTATCATAACTGCCCGCGAGGCGGCCGCTAGGCTGCGCGACGGGATGAGCGTTGCTGTCTCCGGTTTCGGAGGATGCTGCCATCCCGAGGCGATCACCGCCGCGGTCGAGGACAGGTTCCTCGCCGAAGCCGCGCCTCGCGACCTGACCCTACTTTTTGCCGCCAGTGCCGGCGACCGCAAGACCCGCGGGATGGGCCATTTTGGCTATGAGGGGCTGGTCAAGCGCGTCATAGCCGGCGGCTGGCGCGGAACCCCGCGTCTCGGCAATCTCGCCCTCGAAGAGAAGGTCGAAGCCTATTGCTGGCCCCAAGGGGTCATCGCCCAGCTGTATCGGGCGATTGCCGCCGGCCAGCCGGGCGTCATCACCCATATCGGGCTGGGCTCGTTCATGGACCCGAACAGCGGCGGCGGGAGGATGAACGCCTCGACGCGCGAGACCCTCGTCGAGCGCGTGTCCCTGCGCGGCCGGGACTGGCTGCTCTACCCGTCCATGCCACTCGACTGCGTGATGCTGCGTGGCACGACGGCCGACGAGGACGGGAACGTTACGATGGAGGACGAACCGTTCCCGCTCGACGTGCTGGCGATGGCCCAGGCAGGGCGCAATTCCGGCGGCGTGGTGATGGTGCAGGTCAAGCAGGTCGCCCGGCGCGGTTCGCTGGCGCCCGGCGATGTGCGCATTCCCGGCACCCTGGTCGACTATGTCGTGGTTTGCGAGGATCCGGCCCAGCACGGCATCAGCTTCGGCGAGACCGACAACCCCTCCTATACCGGCCGGTTGCAAGCCGCCGCCGGCAGTCTCGAGCCGCTTGCGCTGTCGGTGGACAAGGTCATCCAACGCCGCGCCTTCCAGGAACTGCTCGGGCTCGATCGCCCGGTCATCAATCTCGGCATCGGCATCCCGGCTGGCATCGGACGGATCGCCAGCGAAGAGGGGCTCGACGGCTATACGGTCACCATCGAATCCGGTGTCATCGGCGGCGTGCCCGCCGAGGAACTGTCGTTCGGCGCTGCGATCAATCCATCGTCGGTGATCCCGCAGGCCTCCCAGTTCGACTTCTACGACGGCGGCGGCCTCGACATCGCCTTCCTCGGCATGGCCGAAGTGGACGTGCGCGGAGCGGTCAATGTCAGCCGCTTCGGCAAGTCTATCGTCGGCGTCGGTGGTTTCACCAACATTTCACAGACGGCGCGCCGCATCGTCTATGTCGGCGCGTTCTCGACCGGCGGCACCGAGATCGAGATCCGCGACGGCAGGCTCGCCATCGTGAACGACGGGCGGCTGTGCAAGATCGTCGACCGGGTGGCGCAGGTCAGCTCCGACCCAACCTTCGCGCCCGCCGGGCAGGCACAGATCGTCGTCACCGAACGGGCGGTCTTCAAGGTCCTGGACGGCCGGCTGACGCTGACCGAAGTGGCACCCGGCATCGACGTCAGGAAGCATGTCCTCGAGCGGCTGCCGGACGGCGTCGCGATCGCCGATCACCTCGCAACGATGGATGCCCGTCTCTACGCGACGCGTGCAATGAAGGACTTCGCCGCATGAACATTCGCGAGGCAGTTGTCATCGTCACCGGTTCGGCCACGGGCGTCGGCGCGGCCGCCGTCCGGCAGTTCGCCGAGCGGGGCGCGCGCGTCGCGGTCAACTACAACCGCAGCAAGGCCGAGGCCGACGAGACTGCCGATGCCTGCCGGGCGCTCGGGTCCGAGGTCATCGTGGTGCAGGGTGACGTCGCCGATGACGGCGCCTGCCGGGCGATGGTCGGCGCGGTCGTGGAGCGTTGGGGTCGGCTGGACGCACTGGTCAACAACGCCGCCATGACGGTGAAGTCGAATCCCTTCGATCTGGAAACCCTGTCCGCCGGCGACTTCCACGACGTCTTCGCCGTCAACGTCATCGGTGCCTACCAGATGTGCAGGGCGGCGATCCCGCCGATGCGGGCCAGCGGCGGCGGCGCCATCGTCAACGTTTCCTCCAACGTCGCTTTTACCGGGGGCGGCAGCTCGCTCGCCTACACCGCGTCGAAGGGTGCGCTGAATGCGCTGACCCTGGCGCTGGCGCGCACCTGTGGGCCGGACATCCGAGTCAACGCGGTCTGCCCCGGCGTGATCGACACGCGCTGGATGCGCCAGACGCTCGGCACGGAGGCCTATTCGGCGCTGGCACAGCGGTTTTCCGAGACGGCGCCACTGGGCCGCGTCGCCACGCCCGACGATGTCGCCGGCGCCGTGGTGTGGCTGGTCGAGGGCGCCGGCTTCGTCACCGGAGAATTGCTGTCGGTCGATGGCGGGGTGCGGCTGGGCGGCGGCGTGCGCAAGCAGGCGCCGCGCACGGGTGACGGTTCGTGAGCCTTCCTGCCGGCTCGATCCTGGATTTCGCCATCCCCGAGACTCGCCAGACGGTCACGGCGAGGGACGCGATCCTCTACGCCCTGTCTGTGGGTTACGGCGGCGCACCGCTGGACCCGGCGCATCTGCGCTTCCTTTACGAGGCCGATCTGGCGACGGCGCCGACGCTCGCCAACGTCGTGGCGCATGCGGGCCCATGGATGAAGCAGGTGGGCGTCGACTGGAGCCAGGTCGTGCACGCCGAGCACCGCCTGACCATCCATAGCCCGATGCCGCTCGACACGCCGCTGGTGTCACATACGCGCAGCCTGTCGGTGGTCGACCGGGGTGCCGGCAAGGGCATGTTCGCGGCATTCGAACGCGTCGTGTCGAACGAGGCGACCGGCGAGGCGGTGGCGTCGATCGTGCAGACCAACGCCTGCCGGGGCGACGGCGGCTGTGGCTCCGCCGGTACGCCGCCCGAACCGCTGCCGCCGGTGCCCAATCGGCAACCCGACGTCTCCTGCCAGTTGGCCGTCGCCGAGGACGCGGCGCTTCTCTACCGGCTGAACGGCGATCTCAATCCCTTGCACGTCGATCCCGCGGCGGCCGAAAGGGGCGGTTTCCGCCGGCCCATCCTGCACGGGCTATGCACGTTCGGGCATGCCGGCTACGCGCTGTCGCTGATGGCCTCCGGCTCCGGGCTTGCCGCGCTCGCCGCGATTGCCGCCCGCTTCACCGCACCGGCATTTCCGGGGGACACGCTGGAATTCCAGATGTGGCGCTCCGGCCAGGACATCCGCTTCCGATGCATTGTGCCGTCGCGCGGCGCGACGGTTCTCGACAACGGCGTGGCGCGGCTCGCATGACCAGCCAATTTCCCTATTCGGTTCGAGAAGCGCCGCCTCCGAGTCCATTCGACGAAGACGGACGGCGGCAGCCTCCGGCGGAAAGAAACGAGAGCATGACCAGCGCGCCCGAAACCGTGGTGTTGAAGACCCCTCCGGCGACGATCGGCGACATCGTCGCCATCGCGCGCCATGATGCCCGCATCGAAATCTCGCCCGAAGTCGAGCGGCGCATGGCAGCCGCGCGGGCTGTCGTCGACCGTTATGCCGAGCTGAACCTGCCCGCCTATGGGCTGACGACCGGGCTCGGCGCCGGTGTGGACACGCGCCTCGCGGCCGACGATCTCGTCACTTTCCAGATCAGGGTGCCGCAGGCGCGCGCCGTCGGCGTCGGAGCGGCTTTGCCGCGCGAGGCTGTCCGGGCGATGATGGCAGTCCGGGTCGCCGGCATGGCGGCGGGTGGCTCGGGCGTCTCGCCGCGCATTGTCGGATCGATGGTCGCGGCGCTGAACGCCGGCTTCCACCCGGTCGTTCCCTCGCTCGGCTCGATCGGCGCCGCCGACCTCGCCCCGCTCGCGCATATGGGGCGGGCGCTTCTCGGCTATGGCGAGGCGGAGTTCGGCGGCGAGGTGATGCCGGCCCTCGAAGCACTGAAGAGGGCGGGCCTGGAGCCGCTCGCGCTTGGGCCGAAGGACGGCCATGCGATCGTCGTCGCCAACAGCCTGTCGGTCTCCCAGGCTTGCCTCGTCCTCCATGACATCGAACGCCTGTTCGAGTGGTCGCTGCTGGCGGTGGCGCTGAACTTCGAAGCCTTCCGCGCCAACACGACCGCCTTCGACGACCGCGCCCTCGCGGCACGGCCCGCCTTCGGTCAGCGGGCCGTCGCGGCGCGCCTGCGCGAACTCCTTTCAGGCAGTTCGCTGCTCGCGGAGGGGGCGGCGCGGCGCCTGCAGGACCCGCTCAGCTATCGCTGCGCGCCGCAGGTCTGGGGGGCGCTGTCACATGCTATGGCGGAGGCCAGGGAAGCGACCGAGATCGAGCTCTCCAGCTCGGGCGACAACCCCGTCGTCCTGGCTTCGGAGGGGCTCATCCTCTCGCACGCCAACTTCGACCTGACGGCCTTCGTTCTGGCCTGGGAACGGCTGGGGCAGGCGCTGGCGCATTGTGCCGCGGCGACGGCCTACCGAACCATGAAGATCATGTCGCCCGGCATGTCGGACCTGCCGCGCTTCCTGACCTCGATGGGCCAGAACCGCTCCGGCTTCGCCACCGTCCAGAAGACCGTGTCGGCGTTGGAGGCGGAAATCCGCCATCTTGCCGCGCCGGTCTCGCTCACGCCGATCCCTGTCGCCGACGGCGTCGAAGACCAGGCCTCGATGGCGCCGAGCGTTCTGGCGAAGACGGCGACCATCGTCGAGCGGCTGCGCTACCTCGTGGCGATCGAACTCATAGCCTCCGCCCAGGCGGTCGATCTCCGGGGCGTGCAAGACCAGCTCGGCGCCGGGTCGGGCGATGCCTACCGCTTCGTGCGCAGCCTGGTCGAGCCGTTGGGAGAGGACCGGGCGCAGGGGCCGGATTTCATGTGCCTCGCGGACGCCATTTCGCACGCCGCTCCGGCGGGGAGGGACTGACAGGACGGCCGAACGAAGCCGCAGGACCCGGGAGGAAGACGGCCAGGCGCAGCCGGCCGGTCCAATGGAGACGCCTACCCAACGCTGCAATACAGAGGGAAACAACAATGAAGAAGTGGACCACGAAGGCTATCGTCGCAACCATCGCGATGGCGGCAGCGACACTGCAGCTGGCTGCGGCGGAACCGATCAAAGTAGGCAGCAAGAATTTCACCGAGCAGTACATCCTGGCCGAAATGTATGCCGCCGTGCTGGAAAAGGCCGGTTTCAAGGTTGAGCGCAAGATCAATCTCGGCGGCACCCTCATCGCCCACCAGGCGCTGACCACAGGTCAGATCGATCTCTATCCGGAATACACCGGCACGGCGCTGTCGGCCGTGGTGAAGGGCGAGACATCGACCGACCCGCAGAAGGTCTATGATGAGGTCAAGGATTTCTACGCCAAGAAATTCAACCTCATCTGGTTGAGGCCAACCGGGGTCAACAACGGCTACGTCATCGTCGTGCGCCGCGAGACGGCTCAGCAGAACCAGCTCAAAACCCTCTCCGACCTTGCCAAGGTGTCAGGTTCGATGGTCTTCGGCGGTGGGCCCGAATTCCCCGAACGTAAGGACGGCCTCCCGGGCCTGAAGCTGGTCTACGGTGCGGTATTCAAGGAATTCAAGCAGTTCGCCAAGCTCGGCCTGCGCTATGACGCGCTGCAGCAGAAGGACATCGACGGGGCGAACGGCGCTGCGACGGATTGGCAGATCGTATCGCAAAACCTCGTGGCTCTGGACGACGACAAGGGTTTGTTCCCACCCTACTACGTTGCCCCGGTGGTTCGCCGTCAGACGCTCGAGGCCAATCCGAAAATCGCCGAACTGCTCGAGGCCGTCGGTACGCAAATCGACAACGCGACGATGCGCACCCTCAACGCCCGCGTCGAGAAGGACCGCGAAGAGCCTCGCGATGTCGCCGTGTCCTTCCTGAAGGACAAGGGCCTGCTCCGCTGACGCCCGGTCCCTTGCCGGCCGGGACCTCCCGGTCGGCAAGGGACCGTCCCTGACGTCGACCCCGACAGCACGGCAACCGGCCCCTATCGGTTGGCTGCGGCCGGCAGCGAACGCGCATGCCGATCTCCCTGCCGGGTGCAGTCCCGGCAGAGGAGGGGGCGCGACCTTCCATTCGAACTGAAATCTGGGAAGACGAGAAATGCAGGAAATCTGGATCGACTACATCAACGCCTTGGACACCAAGGCGCTGGAGCTGACCAACGACGAAATCCTCGATGCGGTGTCGGAAGCGCTGGCCGCGCAGGGGCGGGGCGAGACGGTGATCGAGCCTAGGGTTCACCTCGTTCCCGAGAGCTCCGACAAGGGGCACTTCAACGTGCTGCGCGGCTATGTGAAGCCGCTCGACTACGCCGGCGTGAAGGTGGTCGGCGATTTCGTCGACAACTACAAGGTCGGCTTGCCCTCCGAAATGGCAGTGCTGAATCTGTTCGATCCGCGCACCGGCATGCCCAAGGCCATCATCGACGCGACGGCCATCACCGACATGCGTACCGGCGCGATCACCGCGCTCGGCGCCAAGCATCTGGCGCGCAAGGACAGCAAGATCCTGGGCCATGTCGGCGCGCGCGGCACGTCCTACTGGAACGTCCGCCTGCTCGACCACCTGTTCGATTTCGACGAGATCCGTGTCCATTCGCGCCGCCCCGAGAGCCGCGAGGGCTTTGCCGCACGGCTGGAAAAGGATCTCGGCAAGAAAATCATCGTGACGGACAACTGGGAGGATTGCCTGAAGGGCGCCGACATCATGGTGGAGGCCAGTCGCCTGCCCGAGCCCACGCCGCTGTTCAAGACGAGCTGGGTCAAGAAGGGTGCCTTCGTGGTTCCCTACGGGACAATGAGCGCGCTGGAGTTCGATCTCACGGACATCATGGACAAGGTCGTCGTCGACGACTGGGGCCAGTGCCAGCCGGGGCGTCCCTTCGGCGCGCTGCGCCGACATGTCGACGAGGGCAAGGTAACCCTGGAGACGCTGCACGCCGAGATGGGACAGATCGTCTGCGGCGCCAAGCCGGGGCGCGAGAGCGACGACGAGACCATCCTGTTCTGGCATCGCGGACTAAGCAGCACGGACGTGGCGCTGGGCGCGGCGATCGTCGCGAAGGCGAAGCGCATGAACCTCGGCCAGAAACTCCGTTTTGCCTGACCCGCATCATGAGCGACGCCAAACTCATCGCCTGTTCGCGAATGTACAATGTCTCGGCGGGCGTGCGCGCCCGGTGGGACGACCTGTTCGCGTGGCTGAGCCAAGAGGCCGGTGTGGCGCTGGACATCGTCGCTCACGCTTCCCCCGCGCCGCTCGCCGAACTCTGGGAAAGGCGCGACATGGGGGCCGTGTTCATGTGTGGCTTCCCCCTGTCGCGCTGGTGCGAGGCGCAGCGTCCGACCATCCTGGCCGCACCCGTGGCGGAAGCGCCGTGGGCCGGCGGGCGCCCCTATTATGCCAGCCACATCGTCGTGACCGAAGACGGCCCAATCAGATCGGCCGCGCAGCTTGGGACCGCAACCTGGGGATGGACGGTGCGGGATTCGCAGTCGGGCTACCACGCGCCGCGCGGCTTCCTTGCCGACCTCCTGCAAGGGAAATTGCTCGGGCGGTCGCCGGTGGGGCCACTACTGAACCCCTCCGGCGTGGTGGAGGCGCTGCGCTGCGGCCGCATCGAGGCGGGCCCGATCGACGCCTACGCCTACGAACTGTTGGCGATGCATCAGCCGGACGCATTGGCCGGGCTGCGGATCGTCGCGACAACTGAACCGACACCCTGTCCGCCTCTCGTCTCGTCTCCCGGCGTGCCCGCCGAGATGCTGTCCCCGCTGCGGCAGGCGCTGCTGCGGGCGCATGAGTGCGAGGACGGGCGTGGGCTGCTGCGCCAGCTCGGCCTGGCGCGGTTCGCGCATCCCGACGTGGCCGACTACCGGATCCTCGCCGAACGCGCGGATGCGGTCGACCGGAGGCTCGCCGCGTGGTGACGCCAGAGCCAACCAGCCTGAGCTGCGTCGTTTGATCGGCAGAGGTAACGGGCGGGTCTCCCAGGGGACCTGAGAGCTAGGAGCATCGTTTTGACTTGGGTTCCAAAGAATATCCCTCGGCTCGCCGAGGCATTGATGGAGCATCTGTACCTGGTCTTCTCCTCGGTGGGGATCGCTTTGGTGATTTCGCTTGCCGTCGGCATCTGGGCCGCCCGGCGTCCAAGAACTTTCACCAGCATCATTCTGGTGACGAGCATCCTCTTCGCCATACCCAGCCTCGCGCTGTTCGCCTTGCTCATCCCCGTGATGGGCATCGGGCCGGCGCCTGCGATCCTGGGGCTCGCCGCCTATTCCCTGATGATCCTCGTCCGCAACATCGGCACGGGGTTCCAGGCGATCCCGGATGAAATCCTCGAGGCGGCGCACGGCATGGGCTACGGGACTGCCCGCAGGATCTGGGAGGTCGAGCTGCCGCTCGCGATGCCGTACATCGTCGGCGGAATCCGCCTCGCGGTCGTAACGGTCATCGGCATCGCGACTGTCGCCGCCTACATCAATGCCGGCGGTCTCGGCGTCATCATCTTCCAGGGCATCGACCAGAGGTTCCCCGAAAAGATCATCGCCGGCGGTCTGCTGACCTCGGTCCTGGCGCTGTCGGCCGACTACTTCCTCACATTGATGGAAAAGGCGTTGCGCCGGCGCAATGGGAGGCAAGCCCGATGATCGTCGTCGAAGCTTTTCAGTGGATCGCCGCAAATCTCGGCACGTTCACCGGTGCGTTCAACCGGCATATGGCGATGAGCCTGATTTCGCTGGGCGTCGCGCTGGCTATAGCCCTTCCGTTGGGCGTCGCCGTGGCAAGATCGCCGCGCGCCGCCTTCGTGACGGTCAACGTCGCCGGCGCCGCACGCTCCATCCCGAGCCTCGCCATTCTGGCGGCCGCCATGCCGATCATGGGCATCGGCCTCTGGCCATCGGTGATCGCGTTGGTCGTTCTGGCCGTCCCGCCGCTGCTGCTCAATACGATCATCGGCATACGGGAAGTGGATCCGGCTGTCCTCGATGCCGCCAACGGGATGGGACTGGGGCGAGCGGAGATTCTCTGGCAGATCGAACTGCCGCTGGCCGTGCCCTCTATCCTTTCCGGCGTCCGCACGGCGGCCATCCAGGTCATCGGCGGAGCCGCCCTCGCATCCTTCATCGGCGGCGGCGGCCTGGGCGATTTCATCAACGCGGGCATCGCCATCATGGACATGCCGCGTCTCCTGGTGGGAGCGATCCCGATCGCGCTTCTGGCGATCTTTGCGGAGCTGGCGTTCGGCTGGCTCGAGCGCAGCGTTTCCTACCGGCTCTGACTGCGGAACAGGGATACCAAGATGATACGCCTCGAAAATGTGACCAAGAACTTTGCCGGCAGCGATCGCCCTGCGGTGGACAATCTCGACCTTCACATCGAAGCCGGGACGACCGTCGCCATGATCGGCCCTTCGGGCTGCGGCAAGACGACCACCATGCGCATGATCAACTGCCTGGAGACCCCGACCCGCGGCCGGGTTCTGGTGAACGGCCGCAACGTCGCCGACACAGATCCGAAGCAGCTACGCCGAACCATCGGCTATGTCATCCAGCAGGTCGGTCTGTTTCCGCATATGACGATCGCGCGCAACATCGCCACCGTGCCCCGCCTGCTGGGCTGGGACAAGGCGCGGACCGACCGGCGCATCAACGAGCTTCTCGAACTCGTCAGCCTTGATCCGAGCGTCATGCGCGATCGCCTGCCTCATGAACTGTCGGGCGGCCAGCGGCAGCGTGTCGGCTTCGCCAGGGCCCTGGCTGCCGATCCCGCCATCATGCTGATGGACGAGCCCTTCGGCGCCATCGACCCGATCACCAGAGTCCGTCTCCAGGACGAATTCCGGCAGATCCTGAAGAAGGTCAGCAAGACCGTCGTCATCGTCACGCACGACATCGACGAAGCGATCAAGATGGGCGATCGCGTCGCGATCATGCGCGACGGTCGGTTGCTGCAATACGACAGCCCCGAGGCGATCCTGGCCAATCCGGCCAATGAATTCGTCGAGAACTTCCTCGGTCCCGATCGGACCATCAAGCGGCTCAGCCTGATCGATGTCGCGAGCGTGATGGCGCCGCCCCGTTCGTTCGCCGAGGGCCCTCAGATCTCGCCGGATGCCAACCTGCATGTGGCGCTCGCATCCATCCTGGGCAAAAATCTCCAAGGCTTGGACGTCAAGGCACCGGACGGCACGGTCGTCGGTTATCTCGACCGAGATGCCATCCTTGCCTGTAACGTTGAACCTCATCCGGTTTGAAGTTCGCCCCGGTCCGACGATCCAATTCATCAATGGCAGCTCAGTCGCTCCAGGACCGCTCCATGCAGCGCCAGGCTGCCGCTTGCCACGACGCAGCGATGGCCGGAATGGATCGTGAGCTCCCGGCCCTCCCAGTCGGTGATCGCACCGCCGGCATTGCGCACGATCGGCGTCAGCGCGCAGTAGTCGAAGGGGTCGAGCCCGCCGTCGACGCTGATGTCGAGCGCTCCGTCCGAGACACGGCCATAGGCGTGACAGCCGCCGCCATAGACGCACCATTTCGTATCGTTCCGGAGTCGTTCGAAGGCCGCCCGCTCACCGGCATCGAAGGGTTCGGGATTGCCGTTGCCGAGAATGGCATCGGGCAGCGACGCGCCCTTGCGGGTCTGCACCGCCTCGCCGTTGCGCTGCGTCGGCAGCCCGTCGCCGCCGATCCAGCGCTCGGCCGTGACGGGGTTGTCGATGATGCCGAGGATCGGCGTACCCTTGTAGGCCAGCGCGATCAGCGTGCCGAAGGTCGGAATACCGGTGATGAAGGCCTTGGTGCCGTCGATCGGATCGATGATCCAGACGAAGTCGCGGTCGAGGCCGAAGGAGTCGTATTCCTCGCCCAGGATACCGTGATCGGGGTGGGCGGAGGCGAGTTCGCGGCGCAGGCGGTCCTCGACGCGGCGGTCGATCTCGGTGACCGGGCTGCGATCAGCCTTGGTGTCGAAGCTGCGGCCCCTGGCGATCGCGTCGCGGATGATTGCGCCGCTCACGTCGGCGAGCCGCGCGGCGAAGCCCGCGAAGGCGTGGATGTCAGGTTTGGACATGGGCTTCTCCGGCGATGACCGCCGTGGACTTGGCGGGCGCGCGCTGGTGTCTGGCGAGCCGGTATTCGAGGGCTCGCAGGGCTGCGGTCAGCATGGCGGCGATGACGAGATAGATCGCGGCTGCGGTCACGAAGAGCTCGTAGGGCGCGAAGGTGCGCGCCACGATCGTGTTGGCGGTGCCGGTCAGCTCCATGATCGTGATGGTGCTCGCCAGCGACGTCGCCTTGAGCATGCTGACGACCTCGTTGGCATAGGCCGGAAGAGCGAGGCGGAAGGCGCGCGGCAGGATGATGACGCGATAGGTCATCGGTCCGGACATGCCGCAGGCATGGGCCGCCTCGATCTCCCCGGCCGGCACCGCCTGGATCGCGCCACGCAGGATATTCGCCGTATAAGCGGCGGTGTGCAGCGCGAAGGTCAGGACCGCGCAGAACCACGGCTCCCGGATGAAGGGCCAGAGCGCGCTCTCGCGGATGAAGTCGAACTGCGACAGGCCGTAGTAGACCAGGAAGATCTGGACCAGGAGCGGCGTGCCCCTGAAGAAGGAGATGTAGAAGGCGACGACCGCGCGGACCGGAGCGGGCGCCTCCAGCCGGGCGATCGCCATCGGCACGGCCAGCCCCAACCCGAGCACGAGGGCGGCCGTCAGGAGTTGCAGGCTGAGCCAGGTGCCCTCGATCAGGGCGGGGAGGCTCTCGATCATCAGGGCCGGGTTCATCGCGCCAGCTCCCGTTCGCCGCGGCTGGCGCGGCGTTCCAGTTGGGCGACGAGCAGGCCGTTGCTGGTGGTCAGTGCGTAGAAAATGATCGCGGCGATCAGGTAGAAGCGGAACGGCTCGCCCGTGACCGCGGTCGCCATGGTGCTGACCCGCATGACCTCTTCCAGCCCGACGACAGAGACGAGGGAGGTGTCCTTGATCAGCGAGATCCAGTTATTGCCGAGGCCCGGCAGGGCGAAGCGCCAGATCTGCGGCAGGCGCACCGTCGTGAAGGCATCCCACCAAGAGAAGCCGAAGGCTTCCGCCGCCTCGATCTGGCCTTTCGGAATGGCGAGGAAGGCGCCGCGCAACACCTCCGCGGCATAGCCGCCGAAGACGAGGCTGAGCGCGAAGACGCCCGCCGCGAAGGCGGGAATCTCGACGAAACCTGCCGCCGCGCCGATCGATTTCGCGAGTCCGGTCAGCGTGACCGAACCGCCGAAATAGATGATCAGGATGATCAGCAGCTCGGGCGTGCCGCGCATCGCCAGGGTGAACAGGAAGCCGAGCTGCCGGACCGGCCACCAGCGGGAGAGCTGGGCGAGCGCGCCGAGAATGCCCCAGACGAGCCCGAGCGCCAGTGCGGCGAAGGCGACCTCGAGTGTGGTCAGCGCACCGTGCAGGAGCTGGCCGCCCCAGCCCATCAGGATATCCATCGCCACCTCCGCGGCTCTCCGGTCGGCTGCCCCGTTCGCAGGCGATCAGGGCAGGACGCTGAACGACCAGTAGCGGTCGTTGATCGCCTTGAAGGAGCCGTCCTTGAACGAGGCGTTCAGCGCCGCGTCGATCTCGTCGCGGAGCGCGCTGTCCTCCTTGCGCAGCGCCACGCCGACGCCGGGACCGAACAGCGCGACGTTGTTGATCTCAGGGCCGACGAAATGGAATTTCTCGCCCCGCGGCTTCTGCAGGAAATCGCCGTCAAGCTTGATCGGCCCGGCGAAGGCGAGGTCGATCCGGCCCGATTGCAGGTCGAGCAGCAGGTTGTCGACCGTGTCGTACTGAGCGAGCTTCACGCCGGGGAATTCCTTGGTCATGAACTGCTCGTAGGTCGAGGAGCGCTGGAGCCCGACGGTCTTGCCGGCCAGTGCCTTCGGGTCCGGCTTGCCGTCAGCCGAGACCGGCTGGACGTTCAGGGTCTTGGCGCCGACGAAGCGGGCGGTCGAGGAGCGGTAGGGCACGCTGAAGTCGATCGACTTCTTCCGCTCGTCGGTGATCGACATGCTCGCCACGATCAGGTCGAACTTGCCGGCGAGCAGCGCCGGGATCATGCCGTCCCATTGCTGGCAGACGAAGATGAGATTGACGTTGAGGCGCTTGCCGATCTCGCGGGCCACGTCGATGTCGAAGCCCTGAAGCTCACCCTTGGCGTCGCGGAAATTGAAGGGCGGGTAGGTACATTCGCTGCCGACCTTGACGTCCTTCGCCGCTGCGCCCGCGGTGAAGGCGCCGAGCAATCCAGCGGCGACGAGAAATGGCTTCAGCATGTCGATCTCCCCTTTTGTCTGACGGCTCGATTCACAGGATGCGCTGCAGGAAGGCGCGGCAGCGCTCGGAGCGCGGATCGCCGAGGACCTGCTCGGGCGGGCCGCGCTCCTCGACGACGCCGCGGTGCAGGAACAGGACCTCGCTGGAGATCTCGCGGGCGAAGCCCATCTCATGGGTCACGATGATCATCGTGCGTCCTTCGGCGGCGAGCGTGCGCATCACCGCGAGCACCTCGCCCACAAGCTCGGGATCGAGCGCCGATGTCGGCTCGTCGAAGAGCAGCAGCGCGGGCTCCATCGCGAGGGCTCGGGCGATGCCGACGCGCTGCTGCTGGCCGCCGGAGATATGGGCGGGATAGGCGTGGCGCTTTTCGATCAGCCCGACCTTTTCGAGATAGGCTTCGGCGCGCTCTGTCGCCTCCTTGCGGCTCAGCCCAAGCACCTTGATCGGCGCCACCGCAATGTTTTCCAGAACTGTCAGGTGGGTCCAGAGATTGAAGCTCTGGAACACCATGCCGATACGGCTGCGCATCCGGTTGATCTGCTTGCGGTCGAGCTTTCCCTGGCCGGCGCCCTGCTGCGTCAGGCGGACCGTCTCGCCCTCGAAGCGAATGGTGCCCGCATCGGGAAACTCGAGGAAATTGATGCAGCGCAGGAAGGTGCTCTTGCCCGAGCCGCTGGCACCGATCATCGTGACGACGTCGTGGCTGCGCGCCGTCAGATCAAGCCCCTTGAGGACGGCAAGGTCCCCGAAGCTCTTCCTGACACCCTCGACTTCCAGGACTGTGCTGCGTTCGACGTTCATGAGAACTCCGCTGGTGCGGAGAACATGCGGGGCGGGGAAGGACCTCCCAAGGTCCAATTTTGCGATTTCGCTGGGGTCCAGTTTCGGCCTGGATCGAAAGCGCGCAAGCGCCGTTACTTGACGGTTTCGCAGGCCGCCTCGACGGCACGCACCACCGCTTCGGCGCAGGCCGGCAGCTTCTCGGTGCCGGTATTGCCGAAGCCGATGACGAGTCCGCGCCGGGCCGGGCCGCGGCAATATTGCGACAGAGCCGGGCAGTCTAAGCCCCAGCTCAGAAGCGACGCGGCGGCGGCGGTATCGTCGAACGGGACCCGGGACCTGATCGTGAGATGCAGACCCGCCGTGACCTGCGGGACAGTGAAGCGATCGCCGAGGCGCCGCCGCAGATGTTCGCCGAGCAAGAGCGAGCGCTCCCGGTAGATCGCCCGCATGCGCCGCAAATGCGCTGCCAGATGCCCCTCCGCCATGAAGGCGGCGACCAGCGCCTGGTCCGGCTGCGGCGCGTAGAGCGAGAAGACGCGCTGCGCCTGGGTGAAGGCTTCGATCAGGTTCGGCGGCACAACGAGATAGGCCAGCCTGAGGCCCGGTGCCAGAGCGCGGTTGAACGAGCTGGTATAGATGACGCGGGCATGGGGACCAGCGGCGAAGAGCGGTGGCTGTGCCTCTCCCGACCAGCGGATCTCACTGTTGAAATCGTCCTCCAGCACCCAGCCGCCATGGGTCTGTGCCCAGGCGAGCAGCGCCTGGCGCCGTGCCGGCGGCATCGAGCATCCGAACGGGTATTGCTCGACTGGAGAGATGACGACCAGTTTCGGCAGCGCCCCGACCTCAGCCCGGGTCGGGAGCGCGGCGGCGTCGAGCCCCATCTCGTCCACCGGAAGGGGGTGGATGCGCAGGCCGCTGAGCTCGAAGGTGGCGAGCTCGGCCAGGTGGCCGGGGTCCTCGACCGCGACGGTGTCGCCGACGTCGAGCAGGACATGGGCAACGAGCGCAGCCGCCTGGAGGGTGCTGCCGATGACGATGACCTGTTCCGGCGCACAGGCCAGGCCTCGCGCTTCTGCCAGATAGGCGGCGATCTGGTGGGTGAGGCCGGCGCGAGGATGGCCCACGCCATAGCCCGTTTGCGAGATGGCGCGCGAACGCCAGTGCCGCGCCGCGATCCGGCTGAAGATCTCATAGGGAAATTCGTCGAGCGCAGGCATGCCCGGACTGAGGCCCAGCATCTCCGAGCGCTCGGGTGGGAGGCGAAATTCGATCAAACGGGCCGCACGTTCCGACAACACGGTCTCGCCGGACGGCGGGGTGGACAAGCCGGGCGTAGCTCGTGTCTGGTGATCCTCGGGCAGGATCTTGTCGACGAAGGTACCGGAGCCATGGGCGCGCCAGACATAGCCTTCCGCCTCCAACCGGTCATAGGCTTGCACCACCGTATTGCGTGCGAGCGATAACTCCTTGGCCAGGATGCGGCTGGGCGGCAGTCGCGTGCCGCGCGGAAGCATCCCCTCGACAATGCCGGCGCGGAACCGGGCGAAGATCTGCTCATAGAGCGGGATATCGCTATCGCGCTCGAGCCTGATCAGGTTCCAGACGGGATAGTTGAACTGGTTGGCCATTCGCCCTCGTCAGGCTGACACGCTCCTTCCGAATGGACGCGGACGCCGGATTCTCCAAGCGGATTTCGCGGAACCGCTTTCGAGCGTGAGGCCGAGGGCCTATGTCGCCGAAGGCCGCTTCGACGGCTTCTGGTCCTCCCGCGCCAAGCTCTATCTCTGGGACCTCGCGGCCGGTTGATGCGGCATCCCGTCGGAGGATGCACGATGCTTGTCGAAGCTCGGCAGGTCCATCAGCGCCTGGAATACCGGGTGCATCACCGGCCCTTTGCGGAGCTTGGCAACGTCAGGTGCCCAAGTAAATTCCGGCGAACTCGCACAGGCGCCGCTTTGGCGGCTTCCCGATTGAGAAGGGTCGTCACTCCTTCAGCCAGAGAAGTGACGTCCGGGACAATGAAACCGTCAACTCTTGCCCGATCTGGAAGATCTCGCGACCGGATTGAAACGGTGTATCCACCGCCACCTCCGTTTCCCCAACCCTGATGAGATATCGGACGCTCGCCCCGAGGAATTCGCGCCCTGCTACGGAGCCAGGTAGCGAGATGCCGTCGGCACTCCCAGCCAGAGTCGCATGCTGCGGGCGAAAGACGAGCTTGGCGCCGGGAGCGACCTCATGGCCAACCGGCAGAACGAGGCCTCCGGCAAGCTCGAAGCCTCGGCCGTCGGCAGTGGTCCGTCCATCGAGGATGTTTGCGCTTCCGAGAAAATTCGCGACGAAAAGATTGGCTGGATTCTCATAGAGCTCCATCGGCGTCCCGACCTGCTGGACGATCCCGTCATTCATGACCGCGATCCGATCGCAGATCGTGTTTGCCTCCTCCTGGTCGTGGGTGACGAAGATCGTGGTCAGGCCGAGACGCTGCTGCAGATCGCGCAATTCGCGGCGTACATGCACCCGCATCTTGGCATCGAGATTGGAGAGCGGCTCGTCGAGCAGCAGCACCTTGGGCTCGACCGCGACGGTACGGGCGACCGCGACACGCTGCTGCTGGCCGCCGGAGAGCTGCGAGGGCCGCCGCTCGGCGAGATGGGCGAGGCCGACGAGGCCCAGTGCCGCCTCGACGCGACGCTCGACCTCGGCGCGCTTCACGCCGCGTTCCTCCAGCCCGAAGGCGACGTTGCGGCGCACCGTCATATGTGGCCACAGCGCATAGGACTGGAAGACCATGCCGACGTCGCGCTTCCACGGCGGCAGGTCGGTGATGGGCTTGCCGCCGACCCGGACCTCGCCGGCATCGGCATGGTTGAAGCCGGCGATCAGGCGCAAGAGCGTGGTCTTGCCGCAGCCGGAGGGGCCGAGGAAGGCGAAGAACTCGCCAGGCTTGATCGCCAGGTTGATGTCCTTGAGCACATGGTTGGTGCCGTAGGAGAGGTTGACGCCTTCGATGTCGACTGAGACGGCGGGTGTGGTCAGGGAGACGGTCGCGTTCATGATCAGTGGCCCATTCCCTTGGCCTTCTGGCTGCGTTCGATGATGAGATGGGAGAGGAAGGTGCAGGCCGCGACGAGGATCACCGCGACGACGCCGAGCGCCGCACCGGGGCCGCGCCCCGCCGCCGACTGCATGAAGACATAGAGCCCATAGGCCAGCGGCGCGTCGGAATTGGACTGCACCAGCATCAGCGTCGCCGAGAGCTCGACGGCCGCCGTCGAGAACGAGGTGACGAAGCCGGCAAGGATGCCGCCAGCCATCAGCGGCACGACGATGCGCCGGACCGTGCGCGCCGTGGTAGCTCCCAGGTTCTCGGCGGCTTCCTCGAGCGAGACCGAGATCTGCTGGAGCGCCGCATAGCAGGCGCGCAGGGCATAGGGCAGGCGCCGGATGGCGAGCGCCATCACGATGGTGATCCAGAGCGCGGCGAGAGGCGTCCCGTCCGGCAGGGTGATGCCGTAGAAGGTCCTGAGATACCCGATGCCGAGCACCACGCCGGGGATCGCAAGCGCGGCAGTCGCCATCCAGTCTAGCCATTCGCGGCCGACGAGCTTGGTCCGCAGCACGAGATAGGCGATGGCGACGCCGAGCACGACGTCGATGCCGCCGGCAATCGTCGCGTAGATCAGCGTGTTCTTGATGTAGACCGAGCTCTCGCCGAAGACGCGGGCGTAATGCGCCGTCGTGAAGGCGTCGGGCAGGGGCGAATAGGACCAGATCGTCGCGAAGGAGAGCAGCAGCAGGCCCAGATGCGGTGCCAGCACTAGCGCGAGGATCAGGATGACGATGCCGTAGCCGAACACGGCCTCCATCGGCGTCATCACCCGCTTGGCGAGGCCGCCGCCGCCGCGCTGCGTCGTGGCGTAATCGCGCCCCTTCAACGCCCTTGCCGAGAGCCACATCGCCGTGACCGAGGCGACGATCAGAACGACCGAGATGACATAACCCATCGGGTCGGCGATGCCGATCGAGGTCACCCGCAGATAGGCCTGCGGCGCCAGCATGTCCTTGACGTTGAGCAGGAGCGGGGTCGCGAGGTCGTCGAAGACCTTGACGAAGACGAGCGAGGCGCCGGCGAGATAGCCCGGCATGGCGAGCGGGAAGACGATCCGCCGAAACAGCCGGAAACCGGAGGAGCCGAGATTCTGCGCGGCCTCTTCCATGGCGCGGTCGACATTGCGGAGCGCCGCCGAGAGATTGATCAGGATGAACGGGAAATAATGGACGGATTGGACGAAGATGACGCCGTTCAGCCCCTCCATGAAGTCGATTTTGAAGCCGAACCAGTCGTCGAGCAGCAGGTTGATCGAACCGTTGCGGCCAAAGAAGAGCTGCATCGCCACCGCCCCGACGAAGGGCGGCATGATCAGCGGCAGGAAGCCGAGTGTCTGGACGATGGCCGCGCCGCGGAAGACGAACCGTGTCGTGAGATAAGCCAGCGGCAGGGCGAAGACCGAGGCCCAGACCACCGACATTGCAGAGACATAGAACGAGTTCCACAACGAGCGCATGAACAGCTCGGTGCGGACAAAGTCGTAGAAGTTCACCAGCGTGAAGGTCGAGGTGCCCTTCTCGGTGAAGGCGACATAGATCACCGTCGCCACCGGCAGCACCAGGAACATCAGGAGGAAGGCGGCGATCGCCAGCGCCAGTGCGATCTGGCCGGGCGTGCCGGCGATGCGACGGGGGCGGGGAGCCGAGGTCGGATTGGCTGTCATGAGATCGCTGCGCGGGCTGTCATCCCGTGCGCGCCGCGGCATGAAAATGCCGCTGCGCAGACACGGGACCGTCTTCAGGAAAGGCGCCTCTTCGTCACGCGGTCCCGCATCTGCGCCGCAGCGCGCTCGGGATGACATGCGCGGGAGAGCTTACTTCGCAGCCTTGAGAGCCTCCTCCGCCTTGGCCCTGGCCTTGGCGTAGTTGTCGCGGGCGAAGCTCGCCCACTGACTCTCGACCTCGGCCTGGCGGGCGCCCTTCTCCTTGGCGCCGGTGAAGGCGCCGCGCAGCTCCGCGCTCGCGGCCTGCGCCTCGCTGACCGGCATGGCGGCGAGCAGCACGCGGGCTTCCTCGGCCAGCGCCTTGGCCTTGTCGTTCGGCTTCTTGGCCAGGGCCGCATCGACCTCGTGCAGCACCTTGCTGACGCCCTTCAGCGCATCGAGCTGGAAGGAGATCAACTGGTCGAACAAGGTGTCGACCACCGCGGTGCGCTGCTCCGACTTGTCGACATCGAAGCCGATCATCTTCTGGAAGCGCGGATCGGTGAAGGGGTTCGGGTAGTCGACGCCGGCCTTGGCATAGACGGCGGGATTGACCGGCAGGCGGCGGATGCCGGGCTCGAGCAGCACCTCCTGGCCGGCGGGCGAGAGCAGGAACTCGATGAAGGCTTCGGCAGCCGCCTTGTTCGGCGGGTTGGCGACGATGCCGACATTGGCCGGGACCACCGTCGTCACGCTCGGATAGACGAACTTCACCGGGAAGCCCGAGGCCTGGGCCGAGAAGGCGAAGAAGTCGATGACGATGCCGACGCCGACCTGGCCGGAATTGACCTGTTCGGGCACGCCGAAGGAGCGCTCGTTGATCGAGCGGAAATTGCCGGCCATCTCCTTGATGGTGCGCCAGCCCTTGTCCCAGCCCTCGCCCTGCAGGATCGTCTCGATCGTCAGGTGGGTCGTTCCGGAGCGCGACGGCGCCGCGATCGCGACATGGTCGTAGAAGATCGGCTTGGCGAGGTCCTGCCACTCCTTGGGCTCGGGCAGTTTGTTGGCCTTGGCATAGCGGTCGTTCCACATGATGCCGTAGCCGGAGGCGGCAAAGCCGAAATAGTAGCCCTGCGGATCGTTGATCGGATAGGAGCCGATCTTGTCGGGGATGCCGGTCGCCTTGGGCTTGTAGGCGGTGAGCAGCTTCTTGCCCTTCAGCACCTCGAAGGCGTCGGGCGCCGAGGCCCAGAACAGGTCGACCTGGTTGTTGGCCTTGGTCTCCTCGACATATTTCACACCGGCATTGGTGTTGCGGTTCTGCACTTCGAGCGTGACGCCCGGAACCGCCTTCTCGAACGCCTTCTTGATTGGATCCGTGACATCCTTCGAGAATGAGGTCACGACCGTGACCTTGCCCGACGACGTCTGGGCGAAGGCCACTGCAGGCAGGCTCACCGCGCCCAGCGCGGCGGCGATCACGAAACGGCGCGTCAACATTGTGAATCTCCCTCCGAGGTATTGTTGGTTGGGGTGAGCCCGGCGGAACTGCTCATTGTTCCACTGTCCGGCTCCCAGGCGAATGTCGGCAGGCAATAGCGCGGCGCGCCGGCGTTGCGGGCGAACAGGTCCTCGCAGCTTCGCCGAAACGCCTGGCTGCCTTCGTTCCAGCTCAGTTCGTCGCGATGAATGCCGCCGGCGATGAAGAGGCAATCCACGCCGGCGCGCGCCGCGCCGGCCAGGTCGTGTTCGAGCGAGTCCCCGATCGCGAGCAGGCGGCTGGGAGGCAATCCCAGCCGCTCCAGACAGGTGCGATAGATGCGCGCCTCCGGCTTGCCGTGATAATGCACCGTCCCGCCCATCCGCTCATAGGCGAGAGCGACTGCTCCGGGCGCCTCGAGCAGACGCCCGCCCGGATGGATACGGTGGCGATCCGGGTTGCCGCAGATCATCGGCAGCCCCAGTCGCAGAGCTCGTTCGAGTACGGGCCGCCACCCGGCGGACGACTGCCTCTCGGCATCGATGCTGAGCGTGAAGAGAAAATCCGCCTCCTCGGGGGCTTCCACGAGGGTGAGGCCCAGGCCGTCGGCGAGATGTTGCTCGCCGGGCCGCGTGAGCGGCAGGCAACGCTGGCCGAGGTCTCGGTAGCCGGGCTCATCACGCCTCAACAGCGCATCCCGGGCATCGTCGCCGGCGGAAACCACAACGTCGTAGAGGTCGCGGTGAAAGCCCATACTGGCGAGGATCGCGTCGTTCTCGCTGCCTCCGCGTCCCGAGTTCGAGAGGATGATGACGCGCTTGCCGGCTGCTCGGAGCGCCCGAAGGCAGGCCACGGCTCCTTCGTGAGCGGCAGCGCCGTCGTGCAGCACCCCCCACTGATCTAGCAGGAAACCGTCGTAACGCCTGGCCAGCTGCGCCACGCCCTCCACGAAGATTGTCTGCCCATGCAGATCAGACGATGCGAGAGCGGACATAGGCCGAAAGCGCCTCGCTGATGATGACGATGCCGAGGATGGCGATCAGGATCACGATCGCCTGCGACCAAGCGAATTGGTTGATCGAGGCGTAGAGCAGGAGCCCGATGCCGCCAGCGCCGACGAAGCCGAGCACGCTCGACTCCCGCACATTGATGTCCCAGCGATAAATCGAGGTGCCGATCAGCACCGGCAGGATCTGCGGGAGGATCGCGATGCCATAGACCTGCAAGGTGCTTGCGCCGGTCGATTCCACCGCCTCGATCTGGCCGCCATCGACCTCCTCGATCGCCTCGGCGACGAGCTTGGCGATGAAGCCGATCGAGCGGGCCGCCACCGCGCAGATGCCGGCGACCGGCCCCGGCCCGAAGATCGCGACGAAGAGGAGGCCCCAGATCACCGTGTTGATCGAGCGGGACAGCACCAGCATGGAGCGTCCGATGAGCCAGGTCACCTGGTTGTAGGTGGTGTTGCGCGCCGCGAGGAAGGCGACCGGTAGCGCGAAGACGATGGCGATCATCGTGCCGAGCGTCGCGATGTGCAGCGTCTCGATCAGCGGCTGGACGATGCGCGGCAGATAGGACCAGCGCGGCGGCCACATCCGCGAGATCAGGTCGGCCGCCTGCTCGTGGGCATCGGCGAAGAAGGCCCACTCGATGTCGAGCGCCGAGACCGACCACGCCGCAGCGACCGCGATGCCGCCGAGCCAGAGCCAGTGCACGATGCGCTCGCGCAGCGAATAGCGTTCCCACTGGTCGGGATAGCGGCGCATCGGCGCGCGGTCCTGCGGGAGCTGATGCGCCGTCATCTCAGCCTCCGCCTGGCCCAGTCGCTGAACCATTCGCCGAAGGCGACCATCGCCGCGATCGTCAGCAGGATCGCGCTGGCGAAGTCGAAATCATAGCGCGAGAACGAGGCCGACAGCGTCTGGCCGATGCCGCCGGCCCCGACGATGCCGATCACGGTCGAATGCCGGAGGTTGGAATCGAGCCGGTAGATCAGCACGCCCAGCGTCTTGACCAGGACCTGCGGGACGACCGCGTAGAAGAAGGTCTGGCCGAAGCTTGCGCCGGTGGCACGGATCGCCTCGACCGGGCCCGGCTTCATGTTCTCGATATCCTCGGCCAGCATCTTGCCGAGGAAGATCGCCGAGGAGAAGGCGAGCGTCAGCAAGCCGGCGACCGGGCCGAAGCCGAACAGCTTCACGAAGAAGATCGCGATGATGACCTCGTGGAAGGTCCGCCCCGTGACGATGAAGGCACGTGCCAGCAGATAGAGCGGCCGGGGCGAGAGATTGGCCGCGGCCGCGATGCCGATCGGGATCGACAGCACCGCGCCGATGATCGTCGCGGCGATGGCGATCTGCACGCTCTCGACCATGCCGGTCAGCAATAGCTGCCAGCGGCCGAAATCAGGTGGAACCATGCGTGCGAGGATCGTCCAGGCGCGCGGCAGGCCGGCGAGGATGCGGGCCGTGTCGACATTGAGCGTCGAGAGCGACCAGACCAGATAGGCAACCACCAGCATCCAGAATACCAGCCGCCGGCCGGGGCTGCCAAAGATGCTGGGCGCACGCCATTTGCTGGGATGGGAGGCTGCCGCCACCGTCATGACAGTGCGCCGAGCGGGGCCATCGTAGCGCTCGCGGGAGAAGTCTCGGCCTCCTCGTCCGTCGGGCTCGACCAGTCCTCCTCGCCATAGATTCGCGTCAGCGCCGCATCGGTCAGGGCCGGGGCCTCCGCATCAAAGACGACCAACCCGTCCTTCATGCCGATGATGCGGTCGGCATGGGCGCGGGCGAGCGCGACGTCGTGGATATTGATGATGGCCGGCGTCTGGCGCTCCGCGACGAGCTCGCGCACGAGGCGCATGATCTGGCGCGACGTCTTGGGATCGAGGCTCGCGGTTGGCTCGTCGAGGAGCAGCAGGTCCGGCCGCTGCATCAGGGCGCGTGCGATGCCGACACGCTGGCGCTGCCCGCCGGAGAGCGCGTCCGCCCGCTGGTTGTGGTAGCCATCGAGGCCGACGCGGTCGAGCAGGGCGAAGGCCGCCTGGATGTCCTCGGGCGGGAAGCGGTAGCGCAACGAGGCAAGGAGGCCGGTATAGCCGAGCCGCCCCGACAACACGTTCTGCATGACGCTGAGCCGCTCGACCAGATTGTATTCCTGGAAGATCATGCCGATGCGGCGCCGTGCGGCGCGCAGGCCACGCCGGTCGAGCGCGACGATATCCTCGCCGGTGAGCCGCACGCTGCCCGCAGTCGGCTCGACCAGCCGATTGATGCAGCGGATGAACGTGCTCTTGCCGGCCCCCGAGGAGCCGATCACCGCCACGAGCTGCGGCCTGTCGATCACGACATCGACCCCGCCGAGGGCCTTCTTGCCGGTTGGATAGACCTTGGTCAGCCCCTCGACGGCCAGCAGCGGCGCGCCGCTGCCTGCCGCCGCCCCGAACGCCGCCGACATCAATCGCCCTTCAGCTTCGAGAGGCCGTCCTGGGTATAGGTGATGCCGCTGTTGCTCTGGATCAGGATGATGTCGCTCCAGGCGTCCTTGTAGCTGAGCTCCTTGAAGCCTTTGGTGTCCTTGAACTCCTTGGCGAGCGCGGAATTAAGGAAGTCGAAGGTCAGGAAGGCCTGCTTGATCCTGGCCTGCAGCTCGGGCTTGAGGTCATGGGCGAGACCGAAGGCCGTGCGCGGGAACGGGCTCGACTCATAGACGATGCGGATGTCGTCGCGCTTGAACATGCCGCGATCGGCCATACGCTCGACGACGCTGGAGGCGACCGGCGCCGCGTCATAGTCCTTGTTGACCACGCCCATGATCGAGTTGTCGTGCTTGCCCGAATAGAGGACCTCGTAGTCCTTGCCGGGTACGACGCCCTTCTCCTTGAACAGGATGCGCGGCGCGGTGTCGCCGGAGTTCGACGAGGGCGCGACATGGGCCACGCGCTTGCCCTTGAGATCAGCGATGCTCTTGATCGGCGAATCCTTCGGCACGATGAGCTGGAGCGTGTAGCCGATCGAATCGTCCTTCTTCGCCATTGCGACAATCGGCACGAAGCCTGCGAGATTGACCGCAAACGGCGTCGGTCCACTGGCGACGCCCGCGATGTGAAGGCGCCCGGAGCGCATCGCCTCGACCTGCGCGGCATAGGACTCGGCGCCGAACCATTTGATCTTCTTGCCGGTGACCTTGCTCAGATGGGCGAGGAAGTCGGCGAAGACGTTTTCGTAGACCGACGGATCTTCGACCGGCGTGTAGGAGAAGATCAGCGTATCGGGGTCTTTCTGTTTCGCCGCATCGGTCGGCGTGTCGGCGAGCAAGTCGCGATTGGCGTCGCAATAGCGTGCATCGAGCGTCCCGCGGTTCGCACAATCCTGCGCCTGCGCGGAGCCCGCGAGCCCGACACCAAGAGCGAACAGGCAAAGGAACGCGGTTTTGACGCGCAGCATGGCAACCTCCCCGGAAGCGGCGCCTGTGAACAGCGCTCGTGTAAGATTTCTTCCATCCTGATCAATATCGATCAGCGTGACAAGGGTTGCCGGCTACTCAGATGCCACTGCGCCTCCTAGGCGACCAGCCAGCGACTGCCGCTCTTGAGCCAGGCTTGGCGTAGCGGCTCGGTCGGTGCGGCATCGACGACGAACAGGTCTACCATGCCTGGCTCGGCGATCCTGGCGGTGCCGACTTGGCCGAACTTGCTGTGGTCTGCGAGCACGGCCGTCTGACGAGACCGGGCCATCGCCGCCTGACGAACGGCAATCTTCTCGAGATCGAAGTCCATCGGCGCACCGTCGTCGTCGAAACCACCGGCGCCGAGAATCGCATAGTCGAAGCGGAAACCCGCAATCATGCTGATGGCCTGCTGGCCAACGAGGGACCCGTTGGCACCGCGGGTGATTCCGCCTGTGACCACGACCTCGAACACGCCGCCCTGGCAGAAGATCTGTGCGACCGAAACACTTGCGGTCACGACACGCAGTCCCGGCTTCCCTAGCAATGCACGGGCTGCGGCTTCTACAGTGGTGCCAACGTCGAGGAACACCGAAGCGCCTGGTGGAACGACGTCCGCCAGAGCCGCTCCGATCCGCTGCTTGCCCTTGGGGGAAATGGTGAGTTTCTGGGCGTAGGCCGAGCGGATGCCGCCCGACGCCAGGCCGGCGCCGCCATGGAAGCGTTGCAGATAATTCTGTTCCTGCAGACGGATGATTTCGCGCCTGATTGTCTGGGTCGACACGCCGAAGCGAGCTGCGAGAGTCTCGATCGTCGTGAAGCCGACTTCCTGCACAACGGCGAGAATCTGTTTCTGGCGAGAGGTGAGGCCGAGCGTCGGCATATAGCTCCACCGGCAATGGGGGGAAGTTCGATTCCGAGCCCTAGTAACAACGAATGAAAATATGGGCCAAGCCCTGTCGTGCCGCGCATCGGTGCATCCTATGCGAATGCGGCATTCGGCCTCGCCAAGCGCCCGACGGATGCAACATTGGCTAGGTTGGCATCAGAGCTTCAGCGTAGCCAGCACCTTTCTAAGTCCCGGCTCTTCCACAAGGTCGGCCGCGTCCTTCAGGCTAAACCAATGTCGCAGGCGCTGTGCCTGTTCGGGCCACTGGGACAACTGCTCTGTAACAAGCAAGGGATAGAGGCGAACTTTGCAGAGCCTGAATTCGGCTTCCATTCGCTTCCAATAGAGATACCGCCCGACGGCCTTCTTTTTCATCAGCCCAACCGCGCCAGCCTCTTCACGCGCCTCTCTTGCTGCCGCGTCATGAGCTTTCAGTCTCTTGATCGGCCACCCCTTTGGCACGGTCCAGCGTTTTGTCGAACGCGTAGTGACGAGCAGAACCTCCCAAGAACCGGCGGCTGTCCGTCGAAGCGGTAACGCTCCGACTTGCAGATTAGCCTTGCCGTTTTCCCGGGGTTTTTTCATTGCACCAGTGTGGTTTCGAGACGCCGCGCTTTCTGGCGGACTCACAGGAGCCCGGCGAGACGATCTCGCCAAGACGCTATTGCTCAGCTGTCGCGACCGGGGCAGGGGACAGCGCGGCGTTGAGCCCGGCGGCGAAGCCGTCAGGCAGCGGCGCCCCATCGATCCAGCAATGGCGGACGATGGCGATCCGGCCCGAATCGATCAGGCTGTTTTCGTCGCCGGGCCGGCTCGTATGAGGCCGGCCGCGCCGGATGCGCCAGATGATGCGCTCGCCATCATCTGACTTTACATCGGCCGCTCCTGCGATCTTGTCGCGGCCAATCGTGGCGAGGCCTGCCTCTGCCGGCAGGTCTTTCGGCAGGTTGACGCTGAGATAGGCGCCCTCGCGGCTCCAGAGCGCGCGACGCTGCCAGAGATTCTCGATCAGGGCGGCGAGTGCCGTGATATCCCGTTCCTCGGATGCGCCGCCCTTGGTACGCGAGAATCCAATCGCCGGAACGTCCCAGAAGCTCGCCTCGCGCGCAATTGAAAGCGTGCCGGAATAGGCGGCGTCTTCGGCGGCGTTGCGACCGTCGTTGACACCGGACAGGACGAGATCGGGACGGCCTCCATCGCGGAACAGCACGGTCATGGCGGCGACGACGCAATCGGCCGGGGTGCCGTCCAACGCGTAGACCTGCTGCTCGCGACGGGTCAGCGTCAGGTCGCGATCGAAGGAGAGATGGTGGCTTGCTGCCGTCCATTTCCGCTCGGGGGCGACGACCCAGATATCGGACGCCACGCGGGAGGCGGCCTGACGGAGCAGAGCGATCCCGGCCGCGTTGATGCCGTCGTCATTGGCGATGAGGATGCGCATGGCTCAGATCTCGATCTTGTCGCCGGGCTTCAAGTCGGCCACGAGGCGGGGGATGGTGGCGGCGAGATGGCGGGCAGTTGTGGCGTCGCAGGAATGGGCGAGCACGCGACCGGCGCCGTTGGCCGCGGCGATGGCGGCATTCTCCGGCAGCGTGGGATGGGTTGGGAACCGCAGCCAATCGGCTTTTCCGGCAGCGCGCAACGCATCGGCCGGGCTGCCTTTCGGGATATGGCCGGTCAGCAGCACAGGATGCCCCGCGCGCTCCGCCTGGTGGAGCGCAGCCTTGGAGGGACCTGCGAGCCCCATTCCGTCGTCACAGAGCAGGGCGGCCGGAGGCAGCGGCTGCCCCTCTTCCCAGAGGAGTGCAGCGGCGAGGCGGTGCGACAAAACCTCGGCGATGCCGGGCTTCAGCCAGCCGCTGGCGGCGATCTGTGCGGCAAGGGCGTTTCGCATCGAAGGGTGGATTGCGATCGGCCCCCCGATCAGCCCGATCAGTTCGATTGAACGGCCGGATAGCGGGGTCGGCAAGACACTCCCTTGCGGATGGCGGTCCAGCCAGCGCGTGATGGCAGCGCCACGCTCGGCGGCGGGGACATTGTCGGCACCATAGGACGCATCGACGAGCAACAGGTCGCTGGCTGGCAGCGGGTCCATCGCGAAGACGGGGCTGGCCGGCACGACATCGCCGCAGTAAACAAGCCCGCGCCCGCCCGCGGAAAGATGGCACCAGACGCCGCCCACGACATGGCCGCTGCGGCCCGTATGAATGGTCAGCGGACCGATGGCGAATTCCCGGCCGGGCGCGATGGTCTCGATAGCGGCCATCCGCACGAGCGCATGCTCTTGCGGCGTCGCATAGGCGGCGAGTGTGGCGTCGGCTTCAGCCGCACTCTCGGTCGTCATCAGGATCCGGCCCATAAAGCCATGCGCGAGGCACCAGCCCAGTGCCGCGACATGGTCCTCATGGGCATGAGTGACGATGATCGCATCAAGGCGCTCGAGCTCGGACGGGCTGATCGCAGGGTAGTAGCCAGGGCCTCGCGGCACGCTGGTGTCGACACCAGCATCGAGCAGAAGACGCGTCCCGCCTTCCTCAACGCCGATGCAGGTGCGGCCCTTCTCGCCGACGCCGCCATGAATGGTCAGTTTCATACGCAGATCTCATACGGCCGATGTCATGCGGCCTTGTCCGTGACGCCGTGCTCCGGAATCACCCAGCCGTCATTGATGGCGATGCGGATCGCCTCGCCTGCCTGGGCCGGGGCCGGCTCGGCGGCGTCGAGATGCAGGATGACACCTTCGTTCGCGGCCGGCCGTGCCTCGAGCCGAAAGTACCCGCCCTGATAGGACAGCCGCTCGACATCGGCGGAAAGGCCGCTGTCTCCTGCGGGCGCGATGCCGATGTCGCGTGCACGCAGGCAGAGCTTCGCCCGTTCGGTGACGGTCTGGTCGGGCCGGCAGCGCACTACCGCCTCCACGCCGAGCACGCTGACCTTGCAGCGGCCGGCCTGCGGCGCGGAGAGCACCGCCGCCGGCAGGACCATGCCCTCGCCGATGAAGCCGGCGACGAGGGCGTTCGCGGGTTCCCGGTAAAGCATGGAAGGCGTAGCGAGCTGGAGCAGCCGGCCACGGTCCATCACGGCGATGCGGTCGGCCAGCGCCATCGCCTCGGCCTGGTCGTGGGTGATGTAGACCATGGTCGTTCCCGTGCGCTCGTGGAAGCGGGCGAACTCGTCCTCCATCGAAGCGCGCAAATGCACGTCGAGATTGGCGAGAGGCTCGTCGAGCAGCACCAGCGAGGGCTCGGTCACGAGGCACCGGGCGAGCGCGACGCGCTGGCGCTGGCCGCCGGAGAGCATGCCGGGGCGGCGCTCGGCAAAGCCGTTCAGGCCGACGAGCTCGAGCGCTGAAGCGACGCGGCGCGCCCGCTCGGGATCGCGCACGCCGGCGACGGTGAGTCCATAGGCGACGTTCTCCGCCACCGTCATATGCGGCCAGAGCGCATAGGACTGGAAGACGATACCGAGCTTGCGGTGCTCGGGCGGAACATGGGATTCCGCTGACGAGACCAGCCGGTCGCCGATGCGTATCGAGCCGCCGTCGAGCTTGTCGAAACCGGCGATCTGACGCAGCAGCGTGGTCTTGCCGCAGCCAGAGGCGCCGAGCACGGCGAGGAATTCGCCGTCCGCGACATCGATCGAGACGTCGTCGAGTGCGATAAAGGAGCCGAAGCGCTTCTGCGCCCGGTCGATGGTTAGTCGCGCCACGGCAGGACTCCCTGGGGCAATCTCTGGGCGAAGAGGGTGGTGGAAGCCATCAGCCCGACGGTGACGAGCACGGTGATCGTCGCCAGCGCCGAGGCATAGGTGGAATCACCGCCCTGCTCGAACGAGAAGACCACGACGCCCAGCGTCTCGGCCCCCGACGACCAGAGCAGTGCGGAGACGGTGAGTTCGTTGAAGGCGGTCAGGAAGATCAACAGCGCTCCGGCGACCGCGGCAGGGGCGACCAACGGAAAGATGACCGTGACGAGGCGGCGCGGCAGGCTGGCACCCGCAATCTGTGCAGCCTCCTCCAGTGTGCGATCGACCTGAAGATATCCGCTGACGACCGGTCTCAGGCCAAGCACGAGGAAACGGGCGAGATAAGCGAAAACGATGATCCAGACGGTGTTGTAAAGCGAGATACCGAAGATCGGTCTGAGGAAGAGCAGAATGGCGGCGATTGCGAGCACGACGCCCGGCATCGCATAGGGCAGCTCGGCGGCAAGGTTCAGCAGGCGCAGGGTCCGGGATTTCTTCCAGACGAGGAAATAGCCGAGCGGCACGCAGATCAGCACGATGGCGAGCGCCGCCCCGGCCGACATCAGGAAGCTGTTGACGAAGGCGCGCTTCGAGGCGGCGTGCTCGATCAGCACATAGGCATAATTGGCGAGCGTCGCCGTCGCTGCATTGAGCGGCACGCCGAAGGCCGGGATCAGCGACGTCGTCAGCAGGCCGAGGAAGGGCAGCGCCAGGACGAGGACCGCGAAGGTCCAGAGCAGGATCTCGACCGGCGCCCGCCAACGGCCGAGCTCGAAGGGCCGCGCGGCGGTGGAGGTCGTGGTGATGCGGAAATCGCGACGGCGCATCATGAAATCCTGCAGCAGGATGCCCGCCAT
This sequence comes from Allobosea sp. 10L422, assembly GCF_056395345.1. Taxonomy (NCBI): domain Bacteria; kingdom Pseudomonadati; phylum Pseudomonadota; class Alphaproteobacteria; order Hyphomicrobiales; family Alloboseaceae; genus Allobosea; species Allobosea sp. 10L422. Next base: position 433,967 of record NZ_JBFTJI010000001.1, on the reverse strand, counting down.
CGCGATGGCGCCGATCAGCAGGGAGAGGATCGCGACTTCGGAGAGCACGCCAGGGCCGAGGCCGGCCAGGCGCTGATAGATCAGCGTCGGCAACACCAGAAAGTTGCCGGGGATGCCGAGGAAGGCCGGTATGCCGAAATTGCCGAGGCAGGAGACGAAGCAGAGCGCTATGCCGGCGACGAGGGGCGGCGTCATCAGCGGCAGCACGACGGTGCGCAGCACCGTGAGCGGGCCGGCGCCGGCGGCAAGCCCGGCCTCGATCAGTTCCTTGGGCAGAGCGCGAAGCCCCGCACGCAGGGTCAGAAAGACCAGTGGCGCATATTGGATGCCGAGCAGCAGTATGATGCCTTCGCGCGAATAGAGCGGGTTGCGGCTGCCGAGCGGCGGAGCCAGTCCGATCACCTTGAGCAGGGTGCTCGACGGGCCGAAGAGCTGCAGCCAGGCGAGAGCCGTGACCTGCGGCGCGATCATCAGCGGCAGGACGAAGCAGAAAGTGAAGGCGTTGCGGGCGCGGATGTCGGTCAGCGTCGCGATCAGCGCGACCGCGCCGCCGATCAGGACCGCGAGCACGGTGCCTGCTATCGCCGTGACGAGGCTGTTCCAGGTCGCAGTCCAGGTCGCCGGGCTGGCGAGCACCTTGCCGAGCGCGGTCGTCGAGAGCTGGCCGCCAGGGGCGAAGCCCTCGACGACCAGTCGCCCGATCGGTAGCAGCGACAGTACGGCGACGAGACCGACGAGACCCCAGAGAAGGCCCGCCTCCTCGACGCGCGTACGAAGCGTCGCGGTATCAGCGAGGGACATGCGCACCCAGCCGGCTCAGTTGCCGAACATGGTGGCGAAGCGGGCCTTGTCGGCCTCCGTCGCCTTGACCACGGCCGGGATGTCCGAGGCCATCACATTGATCTTGGTGCCCTCCGGCAGCCAAGACGGCGAGCCGACGCTGGGCTTGGCCGGAATGTAGCCCATGGCGAGCGCCAGCTTCTGGCCGTCATCGGAGAGGATGAAGTCGACGAAGGCCTTGGCGGCAGCCACGTTCTTGGTCGTCTTCACGATGGCGACGGGCTCGGTTACGGCGGGGGCGCCCTCCTTCGGGAAAACGAAGTCGATCGGCGAACCCTGCTTCTTGGCGTTGTAGGCCATGAAATCGACCAGCACGCCATAGGCCTTCTCGCCGGTGGCGACCGAGCGCAGCACCGCGCCATTGCCGCGCACCGCCACGGCCTCGTTGGCCCTCAGCCCCTCGAACAGCTTCCAGCCGAGATCGGGACGCGCCGTCATCGTCGACAGCATGATCGCCGCAGCGCCCGAATAGAGCGGGCTCGGCATCGAGATCTGTCCCTTGTAGCCCGGCTTGTCGAGATCGGCCCAGGAAGCCGGTTTCTCCTTCGCGGCGGTATTGTAGGCGATCCCGGTCGTAATCAGCTTGGAGCCGAAATAGCTCTTGTCCTTGTCAAAGGACCCTTCCAGCAGGCCTTCGGTCTTCGCGCCGGGATAGGCGAGAAGCTGGTTCTGTGCCTTCAGGATTTCCATGCTCGCCGCGTCCGCGATCAGCAACACGTCCGCGCCGGGCTGGCCGGCGGAAATCTCGGCCGCGAGCTTGCCCATCACCTCGGTCGTGCCGGAGCGGAAAATGTCGATCTCGACATTGGGGTAGGCCTTCTTGAAGGCTGCGGTGGTCTGGGCGGCATCCTTCTCGGGCTGTGAGGTATAGAGCACCAGCTTGCCCGAGGGCGCCTGGGCGAAGGCCGGGGCAGCCGCGAGCAGGGTGCCGAAGGCGGCGGCGATCAGGAACCTGCGTTTCGTCGGGGTCATCGTTCTGTCTCCTCCGTTATTTGCCGCCGACCTTTACGCCTGTCGCGTCGGTCGATCTCGATCATCGATGGTCTATGGCCGGCGCCCGTTGAAGTGCCGACGGTGACGTTCAATCACAAAATGACTTCGGGGTTCTCCACCGCCTCCCGCAGGTCGGCCATGAAACGGGCGGCTGCCACGCCGTCTACGATGCGGTGATCCGAGGAAAGGGTGAAGTTCGCCATCGGCCTGAGCACGATCTGCCCATCGCGCCCGACCGGCTTGTCGAGCGTGCGCCCGATTGCGAGGATCGCTCCCTGCGGCGGGTTGATGATCGCCGTGAAGCTGTCGACGCCATACATGCCAAGATTGGAAATGGTGAAGGTGCCGCCGCCGAGCTCTGTCGGCGTCAGCGTGCGCTTCGCCATGCCGTCGCGCAGCCTGGCGAACTCGCGAGCCATGGCAGGCATGTCCATGCCGGCGGCATCGCGCAACACAGGGACGACGAGGTCGCCATCGCGTTCCATGGCGATGCCGATGTCGACGCGCTCGTGGAAGCGCGTCGCCTCGCCCTCGGCCGAGGCGTTGATGACCGGGTGGTCACGCAGGATGCGGGCGGCGATACGCGCGATCAGCACGGTGATGCTGGGCTTGGGTGCGCCGATCCGCTCATGCCGAGCCGTGAGACGGCGCAGCAGTTCGCGCGCTGTGCTCATCTCGATCTCGGAGGTGAGATAGAAATGCGGCGCCGTGCGCATGCTCTCGGAGAGCCGGTTCGCGACGATGCGTCGGATGGCGGAGAAAGGTTGCAGGCGGCCTTCGGAAGCGCTGGTGGCAGGCGTCGGCGCCGGGCGAGCCTCCTGCGTCGGGGTGCAGCAAGGCCGCTGCTCCAAATGACGCTTCACATCCGCTTCGCCGATGCGCCCGCGCGGCCCCGTGCCGGCCACTATCTTGAGGTCGAGCGCATTCTGGCGGGCGATGCGGCGGGCGAGGGGGGTCGCGCGCAGGCCCGGCGCCGCGGATTGAGCCGCAGAGGCGCCTGACGTCGGGGCCGCGCCTTCAGGGTTGGAGGTGGCAGCCGCCACGGAAGCCGCAGCGGCTGCCGGCTCGGACGGCGTGGTGGCGGCCTCACCGTCGAGGTAGATCCAGGCGACGGGCGTCCCAACCGTGATCGGCACGCCGGTCTCGAGCTTGATACCGCGGATCGCGCCGCTGGCTGGCGCCTCGACCTCCATCACGGCCTTGTTGGTGCCGATTTCGAAGATCGTGTCGCCCTGGCGGACAAGATCGCCTTCCTTGACATGCCAGGCCTCGATCGTGCCCGTCTCCATGTCCATGTCGACCTTGGGAAGGATGACCTCTACCGGCATCAGGCTTCCCCGCGACGCACGAGATTGGCTGCGGCGACGACGATGTCGTCCTCCTGCGGGACGGCGGCCTTTTCCAGCACCGGATTATAGGGGATCGGCGCATCGGCGCCGCCCAGCCGGATGATCGGCGCGTCCAAGAAATCGAAGACCTCGCTCTCGGCGATCATCGCCGAGATCTCGGCACCGATACCCATTGTCTTCACGCCCTCGTAGACCACCACGAGGCGATGCGTCTTGCGCACGCTCTCGGCAATGGTCGTGAAGTCGATCGGGCGGATCGAGCGCAGGTCGATCACCTCCGCCGAGATGCCATCGGCGGCGAGGCGCTCGGCCGCGGCCTCCGCCTTGCGGGCCATGATCGAGGAGCCGACGATGGTGACGTCCGTGCCCTCGCGGCGGATCGCCGCCTGGCCGATCGGCACGCGATAGGCCTCGGCCGGGACATGGCCCTTGGTCTTGTAGAGCAGCTTGTGCTCGAAGATCAGCACCGGGTTGGGGTCGTCGATCGCCGCGAGCAGCATGCCCTTGGCGTCATGCGGGGTGCTTGGCTGCAGAACCTTGAGACCCGGCACATGCGCGAACCAGGCTTCCAGGCTCTGGCTGTGCTGCGCGGCGGCGCCGGTGCCCGAGCCGCCGGGGAGGCGCACCACCATCGGCACGCTCGCCTTCCCGCCGAACATGAAGCGGATCTTGGCCGCCTGGTTGACGAGTTGCTCCATGGCAAGCGTGACGAAATCCGAGAACTGGATCTCCAGCACCGGCCGCATACCGGTTATCGCCGCGCCGACGGCGGCTCCGGCAATACCGAGCTCGCTGATCGGGGTGTCGATCACGCGCTCCTTGCCGAAGCGGTGGACGAGATCGCCGGAGACGCCGAAGGCGCCGCCATAGATTCCGACGTCCTCGCCGAAGAGGAAGACGCGTTCGTCGGCTTCCATCGCCTGGCCGAGCGCCTCGCGCACGGCCTCGGCATAGGATAGCTCGCGGATCTCGCTCACGGCTTCGAGGGTGTCAGAGGGCATAGACGTCACGGGTCAGGTCTTTCGGATCGGGGTCCGGGCAGGCGCGGGCGAATTCGACGGCAGCGTCGATGTCGCTCTGGGCATCCTCCTCCAGCTTCATCAGTGCCGTAGCGTCGAACCGGTCATGCGCCTTGAGCTCGTCCTCCAGGCGCCGGATCGGGTCCTGCGCCCGCCACTCCTCGATCTCCTCCTTGGTCCGGTAGAGATTGCGGTCGCTCTTGGAATGGCCGCGCCAGCGATAGGTCTTGCACTCGATCAGCGAAGGGCCTTCGCCGGAGCGGGCCCGCGCAATCGCTTCGCGCGCCACCGCCGCGACGCCGGCGAGATCGTTTCCGTCGAGGCTGTGGCCCGGCATGGCGTAGGCGGCGGCACGGTCGGCGACATTCGCCACCGCCATGGCGCGCGAGATGTCCATCGACATGCCGTATTTGTTGTTCTCGCAGACGAAGACGACCGGCAGCTTCCAGATCGAGGCCATGTTGAGTGCTTCGTGGAAGGCGCCCTCGTTGGAGGCGCCGTCGCCGAAGAAGACCATGCAGACGCGGCCGTTCTTCTGGGCCTTGATGCTCATGCCGACGCCGACCGCGATCGGCAGGCCGCCGCCGACGATGCCGTTGGCGCCGAGATTGCCGCCCTCGACATCGGCGATGTGCATCGAGCCGCCGCGGCCCTTGCAGTAGCCGGTCTCCTTGCCGAAGAACTCGGCGAACATCAGCTTGGGCTCGGCGCCGCGCGCGATGCAGTGGCCATGGCCGCGATGGGTCGAGAGGATGTAATCGTGCGCTTCGAGCGGCAGCGTCGTGCCGACAGCGCTCGCCTCCTGGCCGATCGACAGGTGCATCGTGCCGTGGATCAGGCCGCGCATATAGCTCGCCTCGGCCGCCTCCTCGAACTTGCGGATCAGGTGCATCCGGGTCAGCGCGCGGGCCACCGTCTCGTCGTCGAGGGCGGCGAGTTCGGGTCGCTGGTTGGGCCTCGGCGCGGCGCTCGCCATCTCGTCCGTCTTGCGTGCGCTCATGCCTGGGCTCCGGAGGTCAGCGCGGCGATCATCGCGTCCTGAGCGCGGCGCACCTCCACGATCTTCAAGCGCTTGTCGGGGGTGGCGTCGGCGAGCGTGATCAATTCGCCCTTGGCGACGGCCCGCGTCATGGTTGCGCCCTGCGCGAGGCCGATCGGCAGGGCCTTGCGGGCCTGCGCGTCGGCGCGGGAGAGGGCGAAGCCGCGATAGCCGTATTCGCCGATGGCATCGAGCGTCTCGCCGGCCGCGAGATCGCGCTTGGCGATGCAGCCGACCTCGGAGGTCGGCACCGGCAGCGGGCGCATATGACTCTGGTTGAAAATGACGGCGGCGGCGGCCGAGAGCGGCACTTCCAGGCTCGTCAGGTGATAGGGCCGGAAGAAGGAGTAGTAGGGCCCGGGGCCCAGATGCAGGTCGCTCATCCGTTCGCGGACGCGGGGATGGCGCATCTCGGCGACGGCGAAGACGCCGGGCGCGACGCCCTTGGCCACGGAGAAATCGACCACGCCCTTGTGCGAGAGCAGGCCGCCTTCCTCCTTAGGGCAGAAATAGTTCTGCAATTCGTCCTTCGGCGCGGCCGGGCCGTGCATGCCGGGGATGTCGGGGATGAAGCCGCAGGCGTTGGCGATGGCGACCATCTCGACCATCGTCTTCGAGCCGTCGACGAATTCGACGAGCATGCGCGGGTTCATGTTCCGGCGCGTGGCTTCCTCGACATAGTCGGCCGGCACGGCGTCGATGCGGAAGGGGTTGTTCTTGCCCTTGCCGGCGGCGACGACGGGATAACCCATGGCGCGCACGAAATTGATCAGTTCCATCGCGGCGGCGGGCTCGTCGCCGGCGCCGAGCGTATAGACCACGCCGGCCTTGGCAGCTTCGACCGCGAGATAGGAGCCGATGGTGATGTCGGCCTCGACATTCATCATCACGATATGCTTGCGCGCGGCGATCGCGGTCAGCGCGACGCGCGAGCCGGCCTCGGGATTGCCGGTGGCGTCGATGATGACGTCGACATGGGGCGAACGGCAGATCAGGTCGAGCGAGGTCGAGGCGGCGATGCGGCCCTTGCGTCTGCTGGCATCGAGCCCGGCCTCGTCGGTGACGTTATCGACTTCGCCCTTGCGCCCGGCCAGTGCGGCCGCCTCCGCGACGCGATCGGGCGCGATGTCGGCGACGGCGGCGATCTCGATGCCGGTCATCTGGGAGATCTGGACGACGATGTCTGTTCCCATTTGGCCGGCGCCGATCAAGCCGACACGAACGCGCTTGCCGGAGGCCTCCCGCAACTCGAGGGCCTCGGCCAAAGACAGGCCGGCTGTCGGCGCGCCTGGAGGCAGTTGCGTCAGAAGCGCAGCCATCGTTTCGGAATCTCCCTAAGGACATATGTTCTTTGTCTGGAACAAAAGATCGTATCTTTTGTTCTGTCAATAGCCCATATGTGCGGGCCTATTGCGTTTCGCATTGCGATGCTGCGATGTTGGCAACGAGTGCGGGGCAGCCTGGCGACGAAACGGTGGAAGACACATTAGATTCTGGACATTTCCCGCGTGAGGAGTCGGTTGCGGATGCGAAAGTTCGTGCGGCCTGGCTCTATTATGTCGAGGGGCTGACGCAGGAGCAGATCGCAGACCTTCTCGGCCTCAGCCGGATCAAGGTGGTCCGCATGCTGGCCGCGGCGCGCAGCGAAGGCCTGGTCAAGATCAGGATCGAGGCGCGCTCGGCCCGGCAGGTCGGGTTGGAGCGCGGGCTGGTCACCAGCTTCGGACTGCAGGAGGCGGTGGTCGTACCGACGGCGCGCGATCCGGCCAACATCTCGGCGCTGATCGGCCATGCCGCGGGCGTGTGGCTTTCGGACCGGCTGCAAGACAACATGTCGCTTGCAGTCGGCTGGGGGCAGACGCTGCACCAGGCGCTACGCGGCATCCAGCCGCGACAGATCGAGGCGATGTCGGTCGTGTCGCTCCTCGGAGGACTGACCCATTCGCGCAGCATCAATCCGTCCGCCGTGGCGCGCCGCGTCGCCGACATGTTCGGAGCGGATTGCTTTCAGCTCACGGCGCCGGTCTTCGTTTCAAGCCCCGAGCTACGGGAGGCGCTCTGGCGCGAGCCGACGCTACGGGACCTGATCGATCGGGCGCGTGCGGCGGACCTCGCGCTGATCAGCGTCGGCGATCTCGCCCCGGATTCGACGCTGTTCCGCGAAGCGATCCTGCCTCGTGCCGATCTGGTCTCGCTGAAGAAGGCGGGTGCCGTCGGCGACCTCGTCTGCCATTTCGTCGATGCCGAAGGGCAATTGGTCGATCACCCCGTCAACCAGCGCGTGATGGCGATCAGCCCTGCGGACCTGCGGGGTATCGGGCTGGTCGCGATCGCCGCCGGCGGCGCGCATAAGGAGGGAGCGATCCGGGCAGCCCTGCGTGCGAGCGGCGCCAAGGTCCTGATTACGGATGAAGGCGCCGCCGAAGGCCTGCTGGCCGGAAACGCCGAAGCACGACAGAGTGAATGGCGCGCACGCGCATAGAAGAGATTCGGGAGGGTTCTATGGTCAGCAATTTAGGGCAGTTCGCACAAAACTCGCTTCAGTTCCGCCCTTCAGACGTTCGCCTCATGTTGGAGCGTGTGCATTCTCACGTCGTCAAGCCGCGCATGTCGGCTGAGGAACTGCTCGAAGTCGTCCAGAGATTGGGCTTCGCAACGGTCGAGGCCTTCGGGGACAAGATCGGCCTTGAGCCGCGAACCTCTGAGAGCTGGGCTCGCTACGGCCTTTCGCGCGATGCTGCGCAATTGCTGTTGGCTCTCTTGAATTATCGCCAGCGTCTGCTCGCAGCGATGGACGACTTCGAGAAAACCACGCAAATCCCGCTGGACGGCTTCTTCGAAGACCAGCAGCTGCCCTGAACGCGAGCAGCGGAGATGCCTGCTGGCGAGAGCCTGCTGAGCGCACTGACCTGCTCGGTTTCTCGATAGTTCCGCGCTAAACGATTGAGTGGTGCCGATAATACCTGCCGCTGAGGTGCGCCGCCCGCTCCGATTGGGAACCCACCCAGTTAGCAACTGTCGTTGCGGACGACTTCGCCATGGTATCGTCCGCACCGAGCGCTTATCGGCTGCCGCCTCTCTTCAAAACTTCCTGAGGCGACTGTTCCGGGCGATGAAATCGGCGAGGTAGGAAGCCTCGCTGGACGCGGCGGAGTGAGCGTACAGCCCGACATCGATATAGGGAGACCGGGGAAAGGAACCCGAACCATCCAAGATGCGACAGTCGCTTGGCACCGTCGCGGCGATCATCGGCCCGATGCCAATTCCGACACGCACGGCGGTGATCATGGCGACCAATGTCGACGCTTCGCAGACGACGCTCCATCTGCGCTTGAGGCTCGCAAGGGCAGCCATCGTCGGCGCGCGCCACGGGCAGGATTCCGCGAACATGATGATCGGCAAGGGCGCGTCGGTCGATAGAACCAGGTCCGAGCGCGCGATCCAGTGCAGTTCCTCGTTCCAGACCAAAATCGGCTTGCGAGCGATCTGAGAGACGTCGCAGATCGTCACATCGAGCTTGTCGGCCTCGAACAGCGAGGCGAGGCGGCGGTTGGGCTCGACGATGATATCGATGTCGATCCTCGGATTCTGATCGCGGAATGCCTTGAGGATCTGGATCAGCCGCGTCGCCGCGAAATCCTCGACGACGCCGAGCCTGACCCGTCCTTCGATCTCGTCCCCCTGAAATCGCCGCCGTACCTCCTCGTTCAGGGCGATCATCTCGCGCGCGTAGGTGGCGAAAAGCTGGCCGTCTGCGGTCAGCGTCAAGCCGCGCGAGGAGCGCTCGAACAACTCCTTGCCGACCAGGTCCTCCAGCTTGCGAATCTGCATGCTGACGGCAGCCTGGGTGCGATTCAGGGTGTTCGCCGCGCCATTCACCGTGCCGATTTCGGCGGCAGTCAAAAAGGCGCGCAGGAGGTAGGGGTCGAGATTCATCGTTCACATATCATTATATTGCAGGCGCGCAGAGTCGCCTAAAGTTCCCTTGTTTCTCATATGATTACAAGATCTGGAGTGCCAGGCGCGTTCGCGTGCCTTCCGGCTCGGCATTCAGTTTTCCTTATACCCTCTCCAGTCTTTTGAGGCTATCCGGGACGGAGCCGGGGTGCCACCGTCCAGGCCAGATAATGCGTCGCTTCTCAAGGGCCGATACCCGGAAGGCGACGAAGCCCGGACGGTAAAGCGACAATCATGCCATTTGATATTCTCGACCTGGAAGATTTGCGGGCGCGCTATGGCAGCGCCGGCGGCGGCGAGATGTTCGATCCGCATTTCCGGGACGTCGCGCGGCAGATCTTTCGCGATTCCGACGGCCGCAAATGGCCCTTTGCCGATCCTGCCACCCTGCTGGATGCGCCCTTCATCGCGAATGGATTGAACCCGGACGTTCTGGAAACCTTGGATGTTGCGCTCATCGGGGTTCCGATGGATCTCGGCGTGACCAATCGCAATGGCGCCCGCTTCGGGCCGCGAGCCGTCAGGGCGATCGATCGGGTCGGCCCTTACGAACATATCTTGCGGCTGGCGCCGATGGGCACGCTCGCCGTTGCCGATGTCGGTGACGTGCCGATGAGAAGTCGCTTCGATCTGGCTGAATGCCATGCCGATATCGAAGTCTGCTACCGCATGGTGTCCGGGACGCGGGCCGTCCCGCTTTCGGTCGGCGGTGACCATTCGATGACCGGCTCGATCCTCAAGGCGCTGGGCGCAGGGCGGCCGGTGGGAATGATCCAGATCGACGCGCATTGCGACACCGCCGGTCCCTATGAAGGCTCGAAGTTCCACCATGGCGGCCCGTTTCGCGAGGCCGTTCTGGCGGGCGCCCTGGACCCGCGCCGGACGGTGCAGATCGGAATTCGCGGCGGCGCGGAATATCTTTGGGAGTTTTCCTACGCCTCGGGCATGACCGTCATCCACGCCGAGGAACTCGTCGAACAGGGCATTCCGGCCGTGATCGCGAAGGCCCGCGAGGTCGTCGGCGATGGCCCCACCTACATCACCTTCGACGTGGACAGCCTCGATCCGGCATTTGCGCCGGGGACCGGCACGCCGGAGGTGGGCGGCCTCCTGCCGCGAGAGGTCTTGCAGTTGCTGCGTGGATTCGCCGGCCTCGATATCATCGGCGCGGATGTCGTCGAGGTCGCTCCCCAATACGATCCGACCAGCAATACCGCGCAGATTGCCGCGCAGGTTCTGTTCGAGCTCCTATGCCTCATAGCACTGAAGAACGGTGAAAAACCGCAATAATAACCAGCAATCGATCAGAGGGGATTACAATAATGGATAAATTCGAAGGTCGCGGCTTCTTCAGCCGTCACGTTTCGCGCCGCTCTTTCATCAAGACGGGTGCAGCGATCGGTCTGGGTACATCTGTCTCCGCATCGCTTCGGCCGGCCCTGGCCGCGGATGATCAGGTTCTGAGCTTGCTGAGCTGGCCGGGGCACGCGGGCCCGGAGGTCGTCGGCGAGTTCGAGAAGAAGTACAACGTCAAAGTCCAGGCCAAGGAATATACCGGCGGCGAGGAGATGCTGGCGCTGCTGCAATCGTCACCGCCGGGCACTTTCGACGTCGTCCTGACCGACGCCGAATACGTCACCATGCTCGCTCAGGCCGGAAAGATCGACGCGCTCGATCCGGCCCAATATCCGCTGAACGATTTCTGGCCGCAGTTCCAGAAATTTCCGACCCATTGGAAGGACGGCAAGCTCTACTCGCTGATGAACAGCTTCGGCTATCTCGGGCTGGTGTACAACAACACGAAGATCTCGGCCGAAGAAGCCAAGTCCTACAAGATTCTCTGGGACAAGAAAGTCGCCAAGAAAGTCGGCATGTACGATTGGTATCTGCCCAATATGTCGTGCCTCAGCATGTATAATGGCAACAAGCCGCCCTCAGACCTCAATAAGGCGCAGTTCGAAAAGCTCAGCCAGACCTTGCTGTCGCTGTCGCCGCAGATGTCCGGCATCGGCCCGTGGTCGTCTGTCTTCTCCTCGCTGACCAATGGCGAGGCCTGGGTCATGCCGGGCGTCGGCGCCTGGGCAGCCATTCTCCTGCAGAAGAACGGCGTGCCCATTACGGCCACCATTCCCGACGAGGGCGCGGTGCAATGGACGGAGTCGCTTTCGATCGTCTCCTCGTCGCGGAAGAAGGATCTCGCGGTCAAGTTCCTGCAGTACCGCGCCTCGCCCGAGGGGCAGGTGAAGACGGCGACGAAATCGTCCTATGTCGCGTCGATGCCCAACAAGGCCGCCTGGGAACTGCTCAACAAGACGGATCCGAAGATGGCCGATCTGCTGGAGCATCGCCTTGATACGCGCAACGTCATGACGGAAATCACCGAGGGCAAGATCCAGATTCGCGGTTTGCCGACGCAGCAGTCCATCGAGGAATGGACCGACGTCTGGACTCGATTCAAGAACGCGTGATCGTCATGGCCGGTGGCAGCTCGCTGCCACCGGCTCGCTGTCCTTCTTTACGGGAACTCAAGACAATGCCAGGCGACGCGACCCGCGAAGGCCGCGCCAGCGGTGGAAGGAGCCTGTTCGGAGTGGCCCTCGGCGCTCCGATGCTGGTCTGCCAGATACTGCTGTTCGTTGTGCCACTCGGCTTCCTCGTCATGATGACGTTCTGGAGCGTCCGAAACTTCGCGCTTTCACCCGATTTCACCTTCGCCAACTGGAACAAGGTGCTCTCGACCGGCTATTTCTGGGACATCTATCTGCGCACGCTGCTCTATGCGCTCCTTGCCGCAGCCATCACGAGCCTCGTGAGCTTCCCGGGGGCATTTTACCTCGCCTACCGCGCTTCGGCCGGCGTTCGCCGCATCGTCGTCTTCCTGCTGATCACACCGTATTTCACCAGCTATCTCGTGCGCATCTACTCCTGGAAGATCCTGCTCACGGATCAGGGCCTGATCAATCTCGCTCTCGGCGGGCTCGGGCTCGGCCCCTTCCGGATGTACAACAACCTGTTCGGAACGATGGTAGGCTATGTCACCCTCTGCTTTCCGCTGGTCCTGCTGATCCAGTTGATCAGCCTGTCCAATGTCGACCGGCGCCTCATCGAGGCCGCCCATAATCTGGGGTGCGGCCGCCTGCGCACGGTGTTCGCGGTCGTCATCCCCTCGGCCAAGATCGGACTCGTCCTGGCCGGGACATTTGCCTTCGTCCTCGCCTTTGGCGACTTCGTCAGTCCCACCCTTCTGGGTGGCAGCAAGCCGCCGGTCCTGAGCATCCTTATGGTCGACACGGTGCGCTCGGGCTCGGATTGGCCCCGCGCCTCCGTCATCGCCATGGTCATGGTCGTGACCCTGCTGGCGGCGGGCCTCGGCGCCCTCAAGCTCGCTTACGGAAAGCAGGGAGCGGCAGCGCGATGACCAACCGTCTGATCGGCTGGGCGCTGCTCGGCTACGTCGTGCTCATGATCGCCTTCATTCTGGCGCCGATCGTCTCGAGCTTCGTTTTCTCCTTCAATGCCGGACGCTTTCCGAGCCTGCCCTGGCAGGGATTCAGCACGGATTGGTATGTCGCGGTTCTGACGGAGCCGGCCATCCGGTCGGGGCTCGCCAACAGCCTGATCGTGGCCGTGTGTTCGGCCGCGATCGCGACCGTCCTCGGCTTCACCGCTGCCTATACCGACTATCGCTACAATTTCACGGGTAAGGCGGTCTATGTGGCGCTGGCGATGCTGCCGCCAAACGTCCCGGTGATGATCCTCGGCCTCGCCATGCTGGTCTACCAGAGCCAGCTTTCCCTCGCGGGCGCCCTGCATTCGGTGATCATCGCCCATGTGATCTATTGTGCGCCCTTCGCCATGGCGCTGATTCGCCTGCGCCTGTCGCAGATGGATCCCGATCTGGAGGCGGCCGCCTGGAATCTAGGGGCTGGCCAGACACAGGCGCTACGACATGTCATCCTCCCCTTTGCGCTACCGTCGATCCTGGCCGCCTTCTTTCTGACGATGGCCGTTTCGTTCGACGAGTTCGCGATGGCCTGGTTCGTCTCCGGCTTCAACGAGACGCTGCCCGTGCGGATCCTGGTGCTGCTGCAGCGGGAGGTCAGCCCGCGGGTCAACGCGATCGGCAGCATCGTCTTCTTCGTGACCATCCTCCTGGCGCTTGTGGCGCTGGCCTTGTTCTCCTGGCGCCGGACCGGCGACCGTCCTGAGCGCTCCCCGATTTCTTCGAACAAAAGCGACGCGTGATGAACTCGCCCCTGCTCGTTCTCAATAAGGTTGAAAAGGACTATGGCGGTTTCACTGCGGTGAAATCGATCGATCTGGTCGTCGAATCCGGCGAGTTCATCGCCATCATGGGGCCCAGCGGCTGCGGCAAGACCACGACGCTGCGCATGATCGCCGGGCTCGAAGTGCCGACGGCCGGCGAGATCCGGCTGCGCGACAAGGTGTTGAACCATGTCGACCCCTGGCAGCGACAAACCCCGCTGGTCTGGCAGAGCCTGGCCCTCTTTCCCTTCCTTAACGTTCGTCAGAACGTCGAATTCGGCCTGAAGATGCGCGGGGTCGATGCCTCGGCCCGGCGCGCAAAGGCCGATGGCTGGCTCGAACGCCTCGGTCTCGGAGCCTTCGCGACGCGCCCGGTCACGCAATTGTCCGGTGGTCAGCGCCAGCGTGTCGCATTGGCCCGCTCGCTCGTCCTGGAACCTGAACTGCTGCTCCTGGACGAGCCGCTGAGCGCGCTCGATGCCCATCTCGTCGTGAAGATGCAGGCCGAATTGATCCAGCTGCAGAAACAGCTCGGCATCACCTTCTGCTATGTCACCCACAGCCAGTCGGAAGCCTTCGCCATGGCAGACCGCGTGGTGATCATGAACGGCGGAACGATCCAGCAGGTCGGCGCTCCCCGTGAGATCTTCCGCAAGCCGGCGAACCGCTTCGTGGCGGAGTTCATCGGCACCAACAACATCATCGCCGGCAAGGTTCGCACCGATGGCGGTGGCTCGATGATCGAGTCGGGCTTCGGCATCCTGCAGCTTCCGCGCAGCAGCGATCTGGCACCGGGGCGCAAGGTCGAATTGGTGATCGGCGCCGATTTCCTGACGCTGTCGCGCGAGCGTCCCGATCTGCCGAACGTCGTGCCGGTGCGCGTCCTCGGCGAGCAGTTTGTCGGCTCGGTCGTGGTGGTTCATCTCGACGCCGGCGATGAGCGCAGCCTTCGGGCTCAATTGCCCCTGCACCAGTTCGAGCAGCTTGCGCCGGCGCATGGCGAGGCACTGTTCGCCGGTTGGCAGCCGGGCAATGCCTATGTCCTCGAAACCTGATCGTCCGAGAGAATACGGGGAAATGACGTGACCAGCTTCCGAATGACCGAAATGACGTGGCTCGAATACCGCGATGCGATCGCGCGCGGCGCCACCCTGCTGGTTCCGGTCGGCGCGACCGAGCAGCACGGCCCGCATCTGCCCCTTTCAGTCGACGTCATCCTGCCGACGGCAGTGTGCGAAGGCGTAGCTGAGGGCGGCGGCTATCTCGTCGCGCCGCCGCTGGCGTATGGCTACAAATCCATGCCGCGCTCCGGCGGAGGGCAGCACTTTCCGGGCACGACGAGCCTCGATGCGGCGAGCCTGATCGCGCAGGTCAAGGACATCTCGCGCGAATTCGTACGGCATGGCGCGCGCAACATCGCGTTCATCGTTGGCCACACCGAGAATCTCTGGCATGTCAGTGAAGGATGCGATCTCGCCTACCGCGAGAACGCACGCCTCGCCGATGGCCTTCGCATTCTCAATGTCGGCTACTGGCAGTTCCTGCCCGCGGAAACCGCGACTGCCATCTTCGGCACGACGCAGATCGACTGGGACCTTGAGCACGCCGGCATCATGGAAACCTCGATGATGCTGCATCTGCGGCCCGACCTCGTCCATATGGAGCGCCTGGTCGAACATGCGCCGTCCCGCGTGCCGGGTTACGAGCTTTGGCCATACGACGTCGAAGCCGTTCCATCGGATGGCGTGCTCAACACCGCGACTGCGGCGACCGCGGACAAGGGCAAGCAATTCCTCGATGCCTATGTTTCCAGCCTGACACAGGCATTGAAGCAGGCGTTCGATCAAACTTAGAGCCGTCTGGCTTGGAGTTTGAGCGCCAGAGCGCTCTCCGGTGGTCGCGTACCCGCTCGGTGTCACCATGCGGGTACGCCCAGCGGCACGCCGGATGACTCGGCTCCGAGCTTTTTCACCGCCTGCGCGATGGTTAGACAGCAGGCTGGAAATGGAATTCCCACGACGCTCATCGGCTCGAGATAGCGGAAGGATTCCGGGGCCTGGTCGAAAGCCGTGCCCAGCATCTCCTTGACGCCGACGATCGCCAGATAGGGCGTCGTCTTGAACAGCACGATCATGTAGCTGGCGGCAGGTGCGACAACGACCTTCAGCATCTGCGGCGTCAGCACGAGCAGGTTGGTCTGCCAGCGATATAGCTGAAGTATTCTCGATCGCGATATTGCGTCGGAGGAGGCTCTCTATTTGCTCCTGGTAACGCGCGATATTCTGCGCCAGGAACGCGGCAGATAGTTGTACCCGCCCCTTATCAGATGGCATTCCATGAGCCCGTCGACGTCTCGAATGCCGGACTCGAACTTGGTGATGTCGTCGATTCCGTGGTGACCCGGTGTCACTTCGTGAACACGGTCACGCTGCTCGTTAGTTTCGCGAGGTCGAGCCTTGCTCCATAGCCCTGATATACCCCAGGATGTTGATGTCGATCCGATCGAGCTTGTCATGTCCGGCCATGAGCTGCCTTGAGCTTACGGATCGAAGGGGAGGGCGAAACTCGCCTTCACCCGGTCCATCACCACCAGAGTCTTGAAGCCCTTGATGTCGGGATTCTCGTAGAAGAACCGGCGAGTGAAGCGCTCGTAGTCCTCCATGTCCCGCGCCGTGACATGCAGCACGAAATCCGCATCGCCGGTGACATAGAAGCCGATCATCACCTCCCTGGTCGCCCGGATCGAGGCCTTGAAGCGGTCGACGATGTCGGCCCGCTCGCGCTCCAACGTCACCAGCACCAACATCGAGAGCGGCCGCCCGACGGCGCGCGGCGAGACGATGGCGACATCGGCCTCGATCACGCCGGCATCGCGCAGGCGCTTGAGGCGACGCTGGCAGGCGGTGGCGGAGAGGCCGACGCGCTCGCCGAGCTCGGCCGTCGTCAGCCGGTTGTTCTGCTGCACCGCATCCAGAAGTCTGCGATCCAGGCTGTCGAGTTCGATCATGCTGAAAACCTGCGTTGTTTTGTCGACCTAAGCCGAAAATCATCGCGAAAGCGCGTGCTTCGACGGCATGGGACGCATTCTCTGCACTAGCGTCCTCGCCACTCAATCATCGAAGCGGAGGATGTGATGCAGGGTTTATCCGCGAAAGCGCTGAAAGAGCTGAAGCGTTCCGACCTGCTGGAGAGCCGGGCCTTCGTCGATGGCAGCTGGCGCGCGGCGGACGAGCAGATCCCGGTCGTCGATCCCGCGACGCAGGAAACCATCGCGACCATTGCTTCGCTGCCGCTGGAAGCCGTTGATGAGGCAGTGGCTGCAGCCGTCGCTGCTCAGAAGCTCTGGCGCGAGACCCTGCCTGTCGAGCGCGGCCGCTTGCTGCGCGACTGGGCGGCGGCGATGCGGCGCAATGTCGACGACCTCGCCGTGATCATGACCGCCGAGCAGGGCAAGCCGCTGGCGGAATCCCATGGCGAGATCGCCTATGCCGCGGCCTTCCTCGATTGGTTCGCGGCCGAAGGCGAGCGCAGCTATGGCGAGACCATCCCGAGCCATATGCCGGGCAGCCGACTCTCGGTGCAGATGCAGCCGATCGGGGTTGCCGCCGCGGTTACGCCGTGGAACTTTCCGAGCGCGATGATCACCCGCAAGGCCGGCGCGGCGCTGGCCGCCGGCTGTGCGATGGTGGTGAAGCCCGCTCCCGAAACGCCGCTCTCGGCGCTGGCGCTGGCGAAGCTCGCCGAGGAGGTCGGCTTCCCGAAAGGCATATTCCAGGTGCTCACCGGCGAGGCCGCGCCGATGGCGCATCGTCTGCTGGCGCATGCCGAGATCCGCGCCTTCTCCTTCACCGGCTCGACGGAAATCGGCCGCCTCCTGCTCGGCCATGCCGCGCAGACAGTCAAACGCACTTCGCTGGAGCTCGGCGGCCACGCGCCCTTCATCGTCTTCGACGACGCGCCGCTGGACAAGGCGGTCATCGGCGGCATCGCGGCGAAGTTCGCGACCTCGGGACAGGATTGTCTTGCCGCCAACCGGATCTATGTCCAGCGCTGCGCCTATGAGCGCTTCGTCGCGGCCTATGCCGCGGCGACGGCCCGGCTCAAGGTCGGTCATGGGCTGGAGCAGGGCATCGATATCGGCCCGATGACGCGCCCCTCCGTCGCCGCGAAATGCCGCGAGCAAATCGCGCAGGCGCTCGCCGCGGGTGCCCGCCTCGTCGCGGGCGGGCAGGACAGCCCGCTCGGCGGCAGTTTCGTCCAGCCTGCGGTGTTGGCCGACGTTACCGACGAGATGCTGATTGCCCGCGAGGAGACCTTCGGGCCGGTCGCCGCGATCCTGCCCTTCGATACGGAGGAGGAGGTCGTCGCCCGCGCCAATGCGACCGAGATGGGGCTCGCGGCCTACCTCTACACCGAGGATCTGCGCCGGGCGATGCGCCTGACCGACCAGCTCGAATACGGCATGGTCGCGGTCAACACGCCGAAATTCACCGGCGCGCCGATCCCCTTCGGCGGCTGGAAGCAGTCCGGTCTCGGCCGCGAGGGCTCGCGCCACGGCCTCAGCGAATATCTCGAAGCGAAATATCTCTGCTTCGGCAATCTGGCAGCGTAATCAAGGAGATGAGACAATGACGATTGACGTCGCGGCGATCGGCGCGCTGGATCGCGCCAGCACCCTGCACCCCTTCACCCAGCTCAAGGACTTCGCCACCGGCAAGCTCGGCGAGCCCACCATCGTCGAGACCGGCAAGGGCATCCGTATCCAGGATGCGACCGGCCGCAGCTATATCGACGGCTTCGCCGGGCTCTACTGCGTCAATATCGGCTATGGCCGCACCGAAGTCGCCGAGGCGATCTCCCGGCAGGCCTATCGGCTGGCCTATTACCATTCCTATGCCGCCCACACGACCGACGAGCTCGCCATCCTATCCGATCGCCTCGTCAGGATGGCGCCGGGCAGGATGAGCAAGGTCTTCTACGGGATGTCGGGCTCCGACGCCAACGAGACCCAGGCCAAGCTCGTCTGGTACTACAACAACCTGCGCGGCCAGCCCCGCAAGAAGAAGATCATCTCGCGGCTGCGCGGCTATCACGGCTGCTCGGTCGTTTCCGGCTCGATGACCGGGATGAGCTTCTATCACGACCATATGGATCTACCGTTTTCCGGCATCCTCCACACCGGTGCGCCGCATCATTACTGGGGCGCGCAGCCCGGCGAGACCGAAGCCGAATTCTCGCTGCGCCTCGCCTCCGAGCTTGAGGAGCTGATCCTGCGCGAGGGGCCCGAGACGGTCGGTGCCTTCATCGGCGAGCCCGTGCTCGGCACGGGCGGCATCACGCCGCCACCGGAAGGCTACTGGTCTGCGATCCAGGCGGTTTTGCGCAAATACGATGTGCTGCTGATCGCCGACGAGGTCGTCACCGGTTTCGGCCGCATCGGCACGCCCTTCGGCTCGCATCTCTACGGTATCGAGCCGGACCTGATCACGGTCGCCAAGGGTTTGACCTCAGCCTATTTCCCGCTCTCCGCCGCGATCGTCGGCGAGAAGGTCTACAAGGTGATGGAGGAGGGCGCGGACCGCGTCGGCGCCTTCTCGCATGGCTACACCTATTCCGGCCATCCGATCGGCGCGGCAGCGGCGAATGCGGTGCTCGACATTGTCGAGACGGAGGATCTGGCGGGCAAGGCGCGCGATGTCGGCGGCTATTTCCAGGAGCGGCTGAAGGCGGTCTTCGCGCAGCTCCCGATCGTCGGCGAGGTCCGCGGCGTCGGCATGCTCGGTGCGCTGGAATTCGTCGCCAACCGCGAGTCGAAGACGCGCTTCGATCCCGCTCTCAAGGTCGGCGCCCGCATCTCCAAGGCGGCGCGCGATCGCGGGCTGATCGCCAGGGCCATGCCCCATGGCGAGATCCTCGGCTTCGCGCCGCCGCTGGTCACGACCCCCGACGAGATCGACGAGATCGTCGCCATCGCCGAGAAGGCGGTGCGGCAGGTGATGGACGAGCTTGCTCGCGACAAGGCCGCGCTCGCCTGAGATGGCGCTCCCATGCGCTCAGGCCATGAAAAAAGGGCCCGCCGATCAGGCGGGCCCTGCGAGGCGGGGAGAGTCGTCCGGCCCAGCGGCGTCAGGCGTTCACCAGCTCCCGCTTCATCTCTTCCATGTCCTGGAAGCGATCGGCGAGGCGGGGATGGGCGCGGCTGTTGTCGGCGGCGCCGATCGCGACCAGCACCTCGTCGGCGGCCGGGGCATCCGGAATCAGGAACTGGGCGGTGAGGAAGTGGGAGCGCTTGCCGGTCTCGGTCTTATGGATCATCGGCAGGGAGATGAGCGCGCCCGGTGCGTTACGCGTGTTGGTGAAGCTCAGGAAGGCCGTGCCCTTCACCGCGTCGCGGAACATGTTGCCGAAGCGCAGCGTGTGGATCAGCGCCGAGGCGTGCTCGATCTCGCCGTTGGTACCGACGGCGGCAGCCTTGCCATAGGCCTCGACCTGCTCGGCCGGCATCACGGCGACGAGGCGTTTCGTCAGCTCTTCGCCGAGCCGGGGCGCGATGCGCAGGATCTCGGGGCGCAAATTCTCGACGAATCCCTTGCCCGCCCAGGGGTTGTGCAGCACGGCGGCCACGACGACGAAGCGCACCGGCTTGTCGGCGGCCTTGCCACCCTCGATGAAGGTTTCCTCGACGAAGGTCGAGATCTTGCGAAGGCCGTAATCCATGGCGTGTCCACCTGTTGCGATCGTGAATGGATGGAGCAGCCTAACGATGCCATTCCCGGATCGTCTTCCATCGGAACGCGGGAAGAAACTCATGGATCGACCTGCGATGCGGCGTAAGATCATCTGCGGTCGGTAGGGAGAGACCCATGGCGGATCAGGCCTCGCAGATGCGTTCGTTGCGCGATGTCGCAAGCCGGATCAATTCGGGCGGCGATCTCGACACGGTGCTCCGCGATCTCATCCGCGCGGCCTGCGAGCATGGCGGCTGGGCGCTGGGGTCGATCATGGCGATCGACGCTCCGCATGGCGACGCTCATGTCGTCGTCCGCCATGATCCGACCTTGCTGCGCCGGCGTCTGGAGGATCGTTGGGAGCTGGCCACCAGCCCCGCCCTGATCGCGCTCCAGCGCAATGAGCCCGTCTACATCCGGGACGCGCGCGCCTCGGAGGAGTTTCCGGGCTATCGCCGGGAAGCCTTCGAACGCGACTACCGCACCGTGCTGGTGCTGCCGATGAGCTGCGCAGACGCGCAGGGGCGGGCCATGGTGCTGAACGTCGTCTCCCGCGACATTCAGGACGTCTCGGCCGACGACCTCGCCTTCATGAGCATGATCGTCCATCTCGGCGGCATCGCCGTCGAGCGCGAGCATCGCCTGCGCGCAGAGCGCCAAGCGGCCGAGCAGTTGCAGAACGCATTGCAGACCCAGACCACGCTGCTGCAAGCGGTTCTGTCGGGCGGCTCGACCGCGGCGCTCTCGACATTGCTGGCCGAACTGCTGCCGGAAGCGATCCTGGTGGTGGATTTCGCCGGAAACGCACTCGCGTCCAGCCGCTCGCCGGCGCCGCTGCATTTCGACGATGCCGCCTGGCAGCGGGCGCTCGACGGCGCGATCGGCGCCCAGATCACGGCCGCCGCACGCGACGCCGTGGCAGTGGGCCGCACCGAGCCTCTGGTTCTGCGCCTCGACGTTGGAGCTCAGCGGCTGCAGATCACGGCGCGGATCGAGGCGCTCGATGTCGATGGGCAGGCTGTCGGCGCGCTGGTGATCTTTCCGGAAGCCGGGGAGGGCGCCGGCGATCTCCGGCGCCTGCTGCTCGACAGCGTGAAATTCGCCTTGAGCGTGCAGATGATGCGCAGCGTCATCCGCTTCCGCTTCGAGACGCGCACGCTGACGGAGCTCTTCTTCGAGATCGTCGAACGGCGCTGGCGGGATGCCGACGACATCGTCCAGCGCGGCCGCCGGCTCGGGCTGGCGCTGGGCGCTCGGGCCCGGATGATCGTGGTGGATTTTCCCGACGGCCCGTCTCTGCCGGCCGATATCAGCGTCGACTGCCATCACGCCGTGACCAGGCTCGCGCGCCAGATGAACCTGCCAGTCAACGTCATCGCTGTCGGCGGCGGGCTCGTCTGCCTCGTTCCCGAGGAGAAGAGCGGCGAGACGGAGCGCGCCGGAAAGCTGGCGCGCCGCATGGTCGAGGTGCTCCGCCACAGTTTCAGCCGCGAGCCGATCGCCGTGCTCGGTGGCATCTGTGACGGGCTCGAGAGCTATCCCAAGGAATGGGATCGCTGCTGGCGGATGATCCGCATCGCGCGTTCCTTCGGGCGCAGTGGAACGTTGTCAGCCTTCGATTTTGGCCCGATGCCGATGCTGATCGGCGCCGCGGAATCGGTGGATGTACGCAGCTTCGTCGACGGCGCGATCGGTGCGGTGATCGCGCATGACCGTAAGCACGACACGCCCTATCTGGCGACGCTTGCGGCTTATCTGCGCGAGGGCTGCCGCGCCCAGGCCTGCGCCGATGCGATGGGGCTCCACGTCACGACGTTGCGCTACCGGCTCTCGCGGATCCAGGATCTTTTCGGCATCGACCCGGAGACCGCCGACAAGCGCTTTGCGATCGAGCTTGCCATCCGGCTGCACGGTGTCATCGAGAACACCGAAGCGACGGTGGCCTGAGGCGAAACTCGCTTCCACCGATCCGGCGAAACATTTCCGGAATTTGTCCAGCTATTCCTAGGAAGCGAACGGCAGCCTCGGCGCCTAGCCTCTTACCACGATCCCGCATTGATCGAGGTGAGGCGGATGCTCGCTCCCGCGGAAAAGACAGCAACGGCAATCGATCCGGTCGCGCTGCGACGCGCTTTCGGAACCTTCGTCACCGGCGTCACCGTGATCACGACGCGCGATGCCGAGGGGGCACCCCGCGGCATGACCGCGAACTCCTTCACCTCGGTTTCGCTCGATCCGCCCCTGCTTCTGGTCTGCGTCGGCAAGAGCGCCCATAGCTACGGCGCCTTCAACAGTTCCGGCGCCTTCGCGGTCAATCTCCTGCACGAGGCGCAGACCGATATCTCGAACCTGTTTGCCTCAAAGGCCGCGAACAAGTTCGACACGATCAATCATGACCACGTCCATACCGGCGCGCCGGTGCTCACCGATTGCCTGACCTGGTTCGACTGCACCGTGCATAGCCGCGTCGATGCCGGCGATCACCTGGTGCTGATCGGCGAGGTGCAGGCCTTCGGTACGAGCCCTTCCGCGCCGCTCGGCTTCTGCCGCGGCCGCTATGCGAATGTGAAGGATCCGCTGCCGCCGGGCTGGCTTGAATCCCAGGGTATGATCGTCGGTTATCTGATCGAGTCCGACGGCAGGCTTTTGCTGCGGTCGGACGGCAAGGGCGGCTGGGTGCTGCCGAGCGCGAAGCGCCGCATCGCCGATAGCGAGCTGAAGCTCGATGGTGGCGAGGCGCTGACGCTCCTGCCCGACGACACCTTCCTCTACTCCGTCTTCGACGTCACCGACGGCGATCCGGGCTACCTGATCTACCGCGCCCGCCTCGCACAGGCAGCGGCCTCGCAACCGCTTTCCGCCGGCTTGCGCTTCTTCCCGATCGACCAGCTTCCCTATGACGAGATTCCGACCCGGGAAATCTCTTCGATGCTGCGCCGCTACGTCCGCGAGAGCGCCAGCAAGCGCTTCGGAATCTACATGGATTCCGATGATGGCGGCCGCCTCGCCATGGTCGGCGATGCGCAGCCCTGGGCCAACCTTCCGCAAATCTGAGCTGGCAGAGCGACCATGAAGACGACCGTCAAATCTCTCGAAGGTTCGCGCCAGGGCCTGTTCATCGATGGCGCCTTCGTCGCGCCCAGGAGCGGCGCCTACGTCGCGTCATACGATCCGACCACGGCCGTGCCCTGGTACGAATTCGCCCAGGGCGACGCCCATGATGTCGACGCCGCCGTGCGCTCGGCCAGGGCCGCCTTCGTCAACCCGGCCTGGCGCCGGATGACGCAGACCGAGCGCGGCAAGCTGGTGCGCCGTCTCGGCGAGCTTGTGCTCGCGAACGCCGATGAGCTCGCGATGATCGAGTGCCGCGACAACGGCAAGCTGCTCAAGGAGATGCGCGCCCAGATGCGCGCGATCCCGGACTCCTATTTCTACTTCGCCGGCATGGCCGACAAGCTTCAGGGCGATACGATTCCGGTCAACAAGCTCGACTCGCTGAATTTCAACCTGCGCGAGCCTCTTGGCGTGATCGGCATGATCATTCCCTGGAACTCGCCGTTGATGATGCTGACGGGCACGCTGGCGCCTTGCCTCGCCATCGGCAACACCATCGTCGTGAAGCCTTCCGAGCACGCGACCGCCTCCAGCCTCGCGCTGGCCGAACTCGCGATCGAGGCCGGAATTCCGCCCGGCGTGATCAATGTCGTCACCGGCGACGGCGCCACCACCGGCGAGGCGCTGACGCGCCACCCCGGCATCGCCAAATACGTCTTCACCGGCTCGACCTTCACCGGCCGCAAGATAGCGGCCAATGCCGCGCACCACCTCGCTCCCTGCCAGATGGAGCTCGGCGGCAAGTCACCTCACGTCATCTTCTCCGATGTCGATATCGATCGCGCGGTGAACGGCGTCGTCTCCGGCGTCTTTGCCGCCGCGGGCCAGACCTGCGTCGCGGGCTCCCGCTGCTTCGTCGAGCGGCCGATCTATGACCGTTTCGTGGAGGCGCTGGTCGAGCGCACGCGCCGCATCAAGGTCGGCCATCCGCAGAGCGAAGACACCGATATCGGCCCGGTCGCGCTCGCCTCGCAGCTCGCCAAGGTCGAGGACTATGTCGGGGCCGGCGTGCGCGAGGGTGCGAAGGTCGCGGTCGGCGGGCGGAAGCCGCAGGACGGCGAGCTGGCCCGCGGCTGGTATTTCGAGCCGACCGTCATGGTCGAGGCCCGCAACGACATGCGCTTCATGCGCGAGGAGATCTTCGGGCCGGTCGTCGGCATCGTGCCGTTCGAGACCGAGGCCGAGATGATCCAGCTCGCCAACGACACCGAATACGGCCTCGCCTCGGGCATCTGGACCAAGGATATCGATCGGGCGATGCGTTTCGCCCGCGAGATCGATGCCGGCACCGTCTGGATCAACACCTACCGCTCTGCCGCCTACATGTCCGCCAATGGCGGCATGAAGAACAGCGGCTATGGCCGCCGCGGCGGCTTCGAGGTCATGCGCGAGTTCTCGCGCCTGAAGAACGTTCTCATCGACTACTCGGGCGCCATGCAGGACCCGTTCGTGATCCGCCTGCGCTGAGCGGCCCACGGCATGAGCCAGAACGACGGAGGAAAGCCATGAAATTCGCCGTTTCCATCAGCATGGAGCGCTTCTCGCCGGGGGAGTCCATGCAGGACGCCGTCAGGAACTTCCGTGCGCTGGCGAAAGTCGCCGACGAGGGCGGTTTCGAGACGCTATGGACCGCTGAACACCACACCATCGAGTGCACGATCTCGCCGAACCCCTTTCAGACGCTGACCTGGCTCGCCCAGCATACCGACCGCATCCGGTTGGGCACCGCGACGCTGGTGGCGCCCTACTGGTCGCCGATCCGCCTCGCCGGCGAGGCGGCGCTCTGCGACCACCTGACGGGCGGGCGCCTGGAATTCGGCATCGCGCGCGGCGCCTATCAATACGAGTTCGACCGTATGGCCGGCGGCATTCCCCAGCAGGAAGGCGTCGCCTTCATGAAGGAGCTGGTCCCGGCGGTGCGGAAGCTCTGGGCCGGTGACTACGAGCATGACGGCCAGTACTGGAAATTCCCGCTCGCCACCTCGGTGCCCAAGCCCTTGCAGCAGCCGCACCCGGCGATCTGGGTGGCGGCACGCGACCCCGGCACCTTCGACTGGGCGGTGGGCATCGGCGCCAATATCCTCTCGACGCCGCTCTCGGCGCCGCCGGCCGAGGTCGGGGTGCTCGGCGAGAAATTCCGCAAGGCGGTGGCCGATCACCCGGAGCGCCCGCGTCCGCGCCTGATGATGCAGCGGCGCACCTGCGTCTACGACCGGCAGGCGGATTGGGAGCTCGCCGTGCGGCACTCGGTCGACTATGGCGGCTATTTCGAGAATCTGATGCAGAACAGCGGTGCGGTAAGGAACGGTTTCCCCGAGGCCATTCCGTTCGAGACCATCGCCAACCGCGACAACTACAATCCGCAGGCGGTGCGCGACAATCTGATGTTCGGCACGCCGGACGAGATCATCCGCAAGCTGCAGGTTTACGAGGATGCCGGCGTCGACCAGTTCGCGCTGGGCCTCTCCTTCAACCTGCCTTTCGCATTGCAGATGAAGACGCTGCGGCTCTTCATCGACGAGGTGATGCCGCATTTCGCCGCCCGCGAGCGCGAGAAGACCAAGGCGGCGGCGCAGGCTCCGCGCCTGGCCGCGGTCGGGCACTAAGGCGATGGCTGGCGCGACATTGCCTGCCCGGCGTGCCGAGCCGGCGCAGGGACCGCAAAGCCTGACCGTCGGCGGCGTCACGCTGAATTACCGGATCGAGGGGGAGGGCGAGCCGCTGATCTGCATCCACGGCGTCGGCTCCTATCTCGAGGCCTGGGAGGGCGTGGTCGAGCGCCTCTCAGACCGTTTCCGCATCCTGAGCTTCGACCTGCGCGGCCATGGCCGCTCGAGCAAGCCGCGCGGCCGCTACGAGATCGACGATTTCGTCGGCGACGTGCTGGCACTGGCCGATCATACCGGGTTCGGCAGCTTCAACCTCGCCGGCTTCTCGCTTGGTGGGCTGATCGCACAGCGCCTGGCGCTGACGCATCAACAGCGCATCCGCCGCCTCATTCTGCTGGCAACCGTCGCCGGGCGCACCGAAGAAGAGCGGGAACGTGTCGCCGCCCGACTTACCGCCCTGCAGGCGGGCGATCGCGGCTCGCATTACGACGCCTCGCTCTCGCGCTGGCTGACCGAAGACTTCCAGGCGAAGAACCCGGAACTCATCGCCAAGCTGCGCCAGCGCAATGCGGAGAACGACCCGGAGTGCTATGCTGCGGCCTATCGCGTGCTGGCCCAAACGGATTTCGGCGGGCTGCTCGACCAGATCCGCGTGCCCGTCCTGATCGCGACCGGGGAAGAGGACGCCGGCTCCAATCCGCGCATGGCGCGCTACATGCACGAGCGCATTTCCGGCTCGAAGCTGCACATCCTGCCGGGCCTGCGCCACTCGATCCTGACCGAGGCGCCCGAGCAGGTCGCCGGGCTGATGCGCGGCTTCCTCGGGGACGGCAGGGAGGAGCGGCAGCCATGATCGTCGAAGAACGCATCTACCGGATCCGCAACGGCCGGATGGGCCGCTATCTCCAGTTGGTCCGCGAGGAAGGGCTGGCGATCCAGCAACCCATCCTCGGCCATCTGGTCGGCTATTTCACCACCGAGATCGGGGCGCTCAGCCATGTGACCCATCTTTGGGCCTATGCCGATTTCGAGGACAGGACGCGCCGGCGCCGGCAGCTCGCGGACGACCCGCGCTGGCAGGCCTTCCTGCCCAGGCTGTCGGAGAACATCGAGCAGGCCGAGAACCGGATCCTGCTGCCGACGGATTTTTCGCCGCTCCGCTAGCAGCGGCCGCCTGCGTATTCCTCCAGGGGGACGAGGGAGAGGAACGTTCCTCCATCGGATCGCAGGAAGACGCGTCATCCCCGCCGGCACTTAATGGTGTCGGCAGGCAGGTCGAACAAGCCCGATCAATCGGGCGCCGAGAAGAGGGGGCCGGACATGACCGAGCGACTGCAAATCCAGAATCTGTACAAGATATTTTCGAGCACGCCGCGCCCGGCGCTGGAGATGCTCGCGAAGGGCGGCAACAAGAACGAGGTCTTCGAGAAGCTCGGCGCGGTGGTCGGGCTCAACAACGTCTCGCTGAGCGTGCCCGAGGGTGCCATGTACATGGTCATGGGCCTGTCGGGCTCGGGCAAGTCGACGCTGGCCCGCTGCATCAACCGGCTGAACGAGCCGAGCGGCGGCAAGATCCTGCTCGACGGGCGCGACATCGTTCCGCTGGGCGAGGAGGAGCTACGCGAGGTGCGCCGCACCCGCATCTCCATGGTTTTCCAGCATTTCGCACTGCTGCCCAACAAGCGCGTCATCGAGAATGTCGAATTCGGCCTGAAGCTGCGCGGCATTGCGCCGGGCGAGCGGCGCCGCCGCGCCGAGGAGGTGCTGAGCGTCGTTGGCCTCGGCCGCTGGGGCTACCACTTCCCGCATGAGCTGTCGGGCGGCATGCGCCAGCGCGTCGGCCTCGCCCGCGCGCTGGCGACCGACGCCGACATTCTGATCATGGACGAAGCCTTCAGCGCGCTCGACCCACTGATCCGTACCGAGATGCAGGACGAATTGCTGCGCCTGCAGCGCACGCTGAACAAGACGATCCTGTTCATCACCCATGATTTCCAGGAGGCGCTGAAGCTCGGCACCCGCATCGCCATCATGTCCGATGGCGAGCTGGTGCGCGAAGGCACGCCTCAGTCGATCGTGCTGGAGCCGGGCAGCGACTATGTCGCCGCCTTCACCCGCGAGGTCGACCGCGCGCGGCTGTTCGATGCGCGTTCCGTGATGCGGCCGGGCGAGCCGATCCTGCAGTCGGAGCGCGGAGCGCTGATCGGCGAGGCCGGCGGCGCCGGCTTCGTGCTCGACCGCGAGGGCAAGGTGCTCGGGACGCTCGACGCCGAAGCTTGCGGGCAAGCCCGTGCGGGCGGCGAGATCGCGGCCCCGAGCGGCGACTATGTCAGCGTCCCGCCCGGCGCGAAGCTCCTCGACGTGGCCCGCAGCTATCGCGACGGCCGCCCGATCGCGGTCGTCGACGATGACGGCAAGTTCATGGGGTCGCTCGGCGCCGACGACATCCTCGCCCGCATCTCATCCACCACTCCCAAGCCCGCTTCGGTCGGAGAGCATCATGCTTAAAGCCGACGATCTCGCCGTTTTCCCGATCGACGCCTGGATCCAGCAGGGCGTCAGCTGGGTCGCGCTCAATCTGCGGCCGATCTTCCTCGCCATCAAATGGCCGGTCGAGAACCTGCTGAGCCTAAACGACTGGCTCCTCCACGCCATTCCGTTCCCGCTCTTCGTGGTCGGCTTCTTCCTGCTGGCCTGGCGGCTCTCCACGCCCGGCATCGCGATCTTCAGTGCGGTCTCGCTGATCGTGATCGCCATGCTCGGCGTGTGGAACGAGGCGATGACGACGCTCTCGCTGATCTCGACCGCCATCGTCTTCTGCGCCGTCATCGGCATTCCGATCGGCATCTGGTGCGCGCGCAGCGACCGGGTCTGGAACGTCGTCCGCCCGATCCTCGACATCATGCAGACCACGCCGAGCTTCGTTTATCTCGTGCCGGTGGTGATGCTGTTCGGCGTCGGCACCGTGCCCGGCGAGGTCGCGGTCGTGACGGCGGCGGCGCCCCCGCTGATCCGCTTCACCAATCTCGGCATCCGCATGGTGGAGCACGAGATCGTCGAGGCCGGTCTCGCCTTCGGTGCGGACAAGCGCCAGCTCCTCTTCGAGATCCAGCTGCCGCTGGCTATCCCGACCATCCTCGGCGGCCTGAACCAGACCGTCCTGACGGCGATGGTGCTCTCGGTGGTCGTCGCCATGATCGGTGCGGAGGGCCTCGGCCTCGTCGTGCTGCAGGGCCTTGGCCGCCTCGATGTCGGCCGTGCTGCCGTGGGCGGCATCGCCATCGTGCTCCTCGCCATGGTGCTCGACCGGATCACGCAGAAGCTCGCCGCTCCCAAGGCCGGTGGCAGGGCAGCTGCACGCGCCTCGTTGCTCGGCGCGGTCGCGCGGCTGTTCAAGGGCGGTCGGCCGGACGAGACCGTCCAGGCCGTGGCACCGGTGAAGCAGGCGCTCTGAACGCGTTGCGGAGCCTCCACGCCGCGGGAGGTGCTCGCACTCAAGGAATGGCCGGGACAGCGCAGCGTTCCGGTTTTTAAGACCCGTCGCAAGGGCGGGCAGGGGAAAGCAACCACGGCCGGCACGGTCGACGACGAGGAGAACAGTTGATGACCATGACCAGATTGAAGATGCTGACGGTGGCAATGGCCGCTGGCGCGCTCGCCTTTGCGGCGGCGCCTGCTCAGGCGCAGGAACTGCCCGGCAAGGGCAAGACCGTGCGCTACGCCCAGAGCGACAGCCTCGGCGCCAACTACGTCACCGCCCAGATCGTGATGAAAGCGCTGAAGGAGCTCGGCTACGACGTCAAGCTCAGCACCGTGAACACGACGCTGTTCTTCCAGGCGGCGGGGCAGGGCGATCTCGACCTTGCGACCGACGTCAACTTCCCGCAACGCGAGCCGGGCTTCCGCGCGGTGGAGAAGGATGCCGAGATCGTCGGAGGCGGCATGATCGTCGGCGGCGGCATCAACGGCTACCTGATCGACAAGAAGACCGCCGACGCCCACAACATCACCTCTCTGATCCAGATGAAGGACCCCAAGATCGCGGCGCTGTTCGGCAAGGACGGCAAGGCCGACCTGATCAACTGCGATCCCGGCTGGTCCTGCGGCGACGTCGTCGATTTCCAGCTCGACAAGTTCGGCCTGAAGGACAACGTCAAGTCGATCCGCGGCAAGTACGAGGCGCTGATGGTCGAGGCCGTGGCCCGCGTGAAGCGCGGCGAGCCGGCCTTCTTCTATGCCTGGAGCCCGTCCTGGGTGAACAACGCGCTGGTTCCTGGCAAGGATGTCGTCTGGCTGCCGACGCCGGAGGACGCGCTGCCGCCCTCCGTCCCGAACAAGGGTTCGGCCCTGGTCAAGGGTGTCAAGGGCTGCGCCGGCGGCGCCGATCCCTGCCGCATGGCGATGGCCTCCTGGAACTGGGGTTCGGTCGCCAACAAGAAGTTTATCGCCGCGAATCCGGCTGTGAAGGCGCTCGTCGAGAACATGAAGTTCCCGCTCGAGGACTGGTCCCACTGGGAGTTCAATATCAACAAGAACGGCGGCAGCAACGCCCTCATCACGAAGATGGCCGAAGAATGGGTCGGTGCGCACAAGACCCAGTTCGACAGCTGGGTCGCGGCCGGACGCGCTGCGAAGTAAGCGAAGGCGATATTTCAACGCTTTGGAAGGGCGGGGCCGGTTTCGGCCTCGCCCATTTTTTCGAACTCGGACTGTTGAGCAGCAGCCATAAGCCTCCGCAGAAACTGCTGCGGCGAGGCTGCCCTCACACGAGAATAGATCCACGGCAACATCGTGCGACCAAAGTTGATAAGTGCAGCGCCCTGTTTCATTTGCCTGAACCTAGGCTCCGCGAATTCACATTCAGTTGATCGATTGCTTTCCCCGAAACGTCGCCTTGAATTGATCTAAACGCAGTGTCCCTATGTCGGTCTGGGCGTTATGGGCATCGGCTTAGGATCGCCTCATGCAGACTGTGGAATGCGCCGTCTCGACCGTCGATGCTTTGGTAGCGGTCACCAAGGACCCGGGTATCCAGCGAATCGTCGTTCACGGCAGTCTGGCGAACGTGCCGTCGATCCGTCTGTCTCCCGGGCAGAGCCTCGGACGGATCGAATTGCGCGGCGTCACGACGACTGGCTGCGTTCGGATCCTCGCCCGCGACAAGGTTCGCGCAGGCCATGTCGATGTGAACGGGCTCGATATCATCGCGGCCGATGCTCGGAGCGAGACAGAACGCCCGCACGGATATGGCGTCTATGTCATCACCGGCGCGTTCGAGATCGAGTTCGCCGGCGGCATCAAGACTAACGGAGCCGGCGTAGCTCCCGTCGAACAACATGGCGCGATCGAATCCCTGCGCGTGAGCGGCGGCTTGGTTGCCGCCGGCGGAGGCTTCGACAGAATCTGACGGGGTGCCGGGTCTCCCCGCGCGATGATCGGAGGAGGAAAGCGATGTCCAGCGAACCGATCCGCGATCCCGTCAAGGACCATCTGCTGACGCCAGAGAATGCGGCCTTCATCATCATCGACGACCAGCCGGTGCAGGTGAAATCCGTCGCCTCGATGGACCGCCCGTTGCTGATCGCACCACTATCAATTCTTGGGAAGATGTCGAATTCCGCAAGGCTGTCGAAGCAACCGGCCGCGAGAAGCTCGTTTCGGCCGCGGACTGAGCGGCCTCAAACCGCCGCGCCTAAATGGAGGTTTCGATGACCGTACATAAAGTTGGCTACCTTATCGGCAGCCTCGCCAAGGGATCGATCAATCGCAAACTCGCGAAGGCGTTGGTCCAACTTGCGCCCCCGGAGTTAGAAATGTCGGAGGTGTCCTTCAAGGATCTGCCGCTCTACAGCTACGACTACGATGCTGATTTTCCGCCTTCTGCACGCGCCTTCAAGGATGCCCTCGCTGCCGTAGAGGCCGTCCTCTTCATCACGCCGGAGTATAATCGTTCGATCCCCGGCGGGTTGAAAAACGCAATCGACTGGGCCAGCCGCCCCTATGGCAAGAATTCGTTCACGCGCAAGCCATCTGCAGTCATCGGCACGTCGCCCGGCGCGATCGGAACGGCCGTCGCCCAGCAGAGTCTACGCAGTGTGCTCAGTTTCTGTAATTCGCCGCAGATGAACGCTCCTGAAGCCTATATTCGCTTCACTCCGGGCCTGATTTCCGATGATGGTGAGGTGAGCAATGAAGAAACCGAAGATTTCTTGCGAAACTATATGACCGAATTCCATACCTTCATCGCAAGGGTTCTTTCAGTCCTGCCTCCGGACGCGTAGGGGGCGGACTATTCCGACGCCGACGCTGTCGGCTCAAATCCGCCGGCGTCGCGACTGCAACATCGGACATGTGTCATGCAGGCTTCAAAAGCGCATCCTGATCCTGGCCGCCGGCTTCTGCTTTTCGGACTTGTTTCGGCCTACACGGCATCCTTGATCCCGTGGGCGCTGGCTCAGGAAGCGACGGACGCAGACCATGGCGCGTTCCTGGCGCTGTCGGCCATCCTGGCAGGGCGCCCGTCGCTCGACGCGGCACAGTCCCTGCGTCTGTTCGGCGCCCTTGTGGCCGACGATCCCGGTTTTCCTGCTGCAACGAAGGCGCTGCTCGACATGATCGAGCAGCGCAAGATCGATCCCATGCAGTTGCAGAAAACTTTGGACGACGAAAAGTCGTCACTGGCGCCGTTGCCGACCCGGATCGTGACGGCCTGGTACATGGGCATCGTTGGGGACGGGACCAAGGCGCGCTGCCTCGCCTTCGAGACGGCGCTTAATGCGCAGACCGTCGCCGACGTTTTGAAGCCGCCGACCTATGCCTACGGCGCCTATGGCAGTTGGGCGCGAAGCCCGATCTGAGGAAAACACGATGGCCGATACGCTGTCAGCGGACTTCGTCGTCATCGGATCGGGGATCATCGGTTCGCTGGTCGCTCGCAAGCTTGCGCTCGCCGGCGCGTCGGTTCTCATTCTCGAAGCCGGCCCACGCGTCACGCGCGGCGAGCTGGTGGCACGCTTCCGCAATTCGCCGCGCCGCAGCGACTGGATGTCGCCTTACCCGCCCGCGGCCTGGGCACCGCATCCGATCTATCAGCCGGAGCCGAACAACTATCTCGTACAGGCCGGACCCTACCCCTACGCCGCCGAGTATGTTCGGCAGGTCGGCGGCACGACATGGCATTGGGCGGCCCAAGCCTGGCGCAATCTGCCCAACGATTTCAAGATCAAAACCCTGTATGGCGTCGGCGTCGACTGGCCGATGAGTTATGACGACATCGAGCCCTTCTACCAGGAGGCCGAGGAGATCATGGGCGTTTCGGGCGCGCCCGACACCGGCTCGCCGCGCAACAAGCCTTTCCCGATGGAGCCGGTCGCCGAGCCTTTTGCCATGCGCCGCCTGCGAGAGCGGCTCGCCTCCGACTACCCGGTCGTGACCAACACCACGGCGCGCAACAGCCGGCCCTATGACGGCCGGCCGGCCTGCTGCGGCAACAACTCCTGCCAGCCAATCTGCCCCATCGATGCCCAGTACCATGGTGGGCTCGCGGCGGCCGCCGCCGAGACGGCCGGGGCAAAGCTGGTTCCCAACGCCAATGTCTACAAGCTCGAACATGACGAGAAGGGCCGCATCGCGGCGGCGCTTTACTACGATCCCGACAAGGTCTCGCACCGGGTCACCGGCAAGACCTTCATAGTCGCTGCCAACGGCATCGAAAGCCCGCGCCTGCTGCTGCTGTCGGCCAGCGGCAAGTTCCCGAAGGGCCTCGCCAACAGCTCCGACATGGTCGGCCGCAATCTGATGGATCATCCGAGCACCTCGCTGACCTTCGACGCCGACGAGGAGGTATGGCTGGGACGGGGACCGCAAAGCCCGAGTTCGATCAATACGATGCGCGACGGCGCGTTCCGCTCCGAGCACGCTCCCTACCGGCTGGATTTCACCAACATCTCGCGTGTCGATGGTGCCACGAAAAGTCTAATCGCGGCCGGCGTTTATGGTACGGAACTGGAGAAGCGCCTGCGCTACAGTGCGGCCCGCGAGATGAACGTGAAGAACGTGCTCGAGGTGCTACCGGACCCCAAGCACCGTATAACCCTGAGCTCCGAGAAGGATGCGATGGGCATTCCGAAGCCCGAAGCGCATTATGCGATCGCCGACTACACGAAGCGTGGTCATGAGCGCTCCCAGCAGGACTTCCGCCGCATCGCCGAACGGATGGGTGGGACCAACCTGCGCTTCAGCAGGGACGGCGACTTCGCCAACAACCAGCACATTTGCGGCACGCTCAGCATGGGCAGCGACCCCAAAACCTCAGTCTGCGATCAATGGGGACGTGCGCACGACCACGAGAACCTCTTCCTGGCGAGCACCGGCGTGCTGCCGACTTCCGCGACCTGCAACTCGACGGAGAACGGCCTGGCCGTCGCCCTGCGCTCGGTCGCGCATATTCTGGGGCGGAAGAGCGCCTCGCTTGCCGCTCCGATGAGCGAAGCGAAGACATGAGCCGCGCGATGCATCGCCTGTTTTCCGGTTTCGCGCTTGCCCTGGCGTTGTCCGTGCCCGGCACGTCAGACGCGCAGCAGTCCACCGGGGCCGCGGTCGATCAGATCGCGCATGGAAAATACCTCGCCACGGCATCCGATTGCATGGCCTGCCATACGGCGCCCGGCGGCGCGGCCATGGCCGGCGGCCTTTCCATTGCCACGCCCATCGGCCCGATCGTTGCCACCAACATCACGCCGTCGAAGGCAAACGGCATCGGCAATTACACGCTTGAACAGTTCGACGCCGCGTTGCGCAAAGGCGTGCGGGCGGACGGCAGGCAGCTCTACCCAGCGATGCCCTATACCTCTTATGTGCAGCTGTCCGACGACGACGTCGCCGCGCTCTACGCCTATTTCATGAATGACGTGGTGCCGGTCGAAACCCGCCCTGCTGAAACGAAATTGCCGTTCCCGTTCAACATCCGCCTGTCGATGGCCGCCTGGAACCTGCTGTTCCTCGACAAAGGCCCGTTCAAGCCCGATCCCGCGCATAACGCCGAATGGAACCGGGGCGCCTATCTCGTGCGTGGGCCGGCGCATTGCGGAAGCTGCCATACACCGCGCAATCTGTTCATGGCGGAAAGGACGTCGAGCGAAATGGCCGGGGGCGAGGTTGGCTTCTGGCATGCGCCCAACATCACATCCGACCCCAACAGCGGGATTGGTGGATGGACCGTCGAAGAACTGGTCACCTATATGCGCGACGGCCACGCTTCAGGAAAAAGCCAGGCCGCTGGCCCGATGGCAGAAGCAATCGACTACAGCTTGCGGTTTTTGACCGAGGAGGACCTGAAGGCGATCGCGGTTTACCTTAAAACGGTTTCGCCTATTCGTGACCCGGCCGACACGAAGCCGGTCTTTGACTGGGGCGTACCGTCAGATGAGCTGGCTAGCATCCGCGGCGTGGCGCTGCCGTCGAACCCGGACGCCATGAGCGGTCCGCAGATTTACGATGCTTATTGCGCAACCTGCCACCAGGCGCAGGGACAGGGCAGCTTTAAGGGCGGCCTGCCGTCGCTGCTGCACAATACCGCGTTGGGCAGGACCAATACCAACAATCTGGTGATGGTCATCCTGGATGGGCTGCGCCGCCAGCCGGATGTTTTTATGCCGGGCTTCGCCAAGGAGCTTTCGGATACGCAGGTTGCAACCCTGAGCAACTATCTGATCCAGCATTTCGGCAACCCGGCGGCCAAGGTCTCTGTCGAACAAACAGCCTCGGTTCGGAGCGGAACAACAAGCACCGTCCTCGTCACTCTCGCGCAGACGGCCATGGCGGCGGGGGGGCTTGTCGTGATTGGCCTTATCAGTTGGTTCCTTGTGCGGCGGAATAAAAGCAGGCGCACAGCGCAGATCCGAGGATAATCTCATTTTTGACTGTTGCGCATGCAGCACTGGCAGCATTTGGAAGATTAGGAAGGTGATGGCGACGTGACTCCGGGATCGCGACCGCGAGATAGGATGCCGGCGTTACGCTGACGGAATGCGGTTAGATTCAGGTCAACTGGCACCTCGAAACAATCGAAGATTTCGCGATCGCGATGGTCGATGAGCTCGAGCCTCCTGCCAACAGCCGCAATCGCTTCACCGGCGGATACTAGCCAAGGGCAGCGTCAGAAGGAGATTATGATGGCTGGGCATGACTCCTCCCGAAGTGCATCTGCAGTCCTGGCGGACATGGCCAAGCTGCTGCCCGATCTCGAGGCGCTCTACAAGGACGTTCACGCCCATCCCGAACTGTCGATGCAGGAGACGCGAACCGCGAGCCTCGCCGCGGACAAGCTCAGGAAAGCCGGCTTCGAGGTGACAACTGGCGTGGGTAAGACGGGCGTGGTCGGATTGCTTCGCAACGGCGAGGGGCCGACGGTCATGCTCCGGGCCGACATGGACGCGTTGCCGATCGCCGAGAACACTGGCCTGGACTATGCCAGCAAGGTCACAGCGACGGATGCCGAAGGCAGCACCGTCCCGGTGGGCCATATGTGCGGCCATGACATGCACGTCGCCTGGCTGGTTGGTGCGGCGACGTTGCTGTCACAGGCGCGCGGTGCCTGGAAGGGCACGTTGATGGCCGTCTTCCAGCCCGGCGAGGAAACCGCGCAAGGCGCTCGGGCGATGATCGATGACGGTCTGCTTCAACGTTTCCCAACGCCCGATGTCGTGCTTGGCCAGCATGTCATGGTCGGCCCCGCCGGCAGCGTTGCCGGAAGCGCTGGACCGATCACGTCCGCTGCGGACAGCCTGCAAATCCGCCTGTTCGGGCGCGGCGCACACGGGTCTATGCCGCAGGCCAGCATCGATCCCGTCGTCATGGCGGCATCCGTGGTCCTGCGGCTCCAGGCTATCGTGTCCCGCGAGGTTGCCGCAAACGACGCGGCAGTGGTCACTGTGGGCGTGCTACAGGCAGGCACCAAGGAAAACGTCATCCCCGACGACGCCGTCATCAAGCTCAATGTGCGTACGTTCGACGAAGGCGTGCGCAAGCATGTGCTCGCCGCCATCGAGCGGATCGTCAACGCTGAGGCCGAAGCCTCCGGCGCGCCGCGCAAACCGGAGATCACGCCGCTCGATCGCTACCCTCTGAACGTCAATGACGAAGCCGCCAGCAACCGCATCGCCGCAGCGTTTCGCGGGTATTTTTCGCCCGATCGGGTGAAGCATACTGGTCCCGCCCCTGCGAGCGAGGACTTTGGTTGCTTCGGCACCGCATGGCAGGTGCCTTCGGTATTCTGGTTCGTGGGTGGCAACGATCCCAAGGTCTATGCCGAGGCCAAGGCGGCCGGCAAGCTGAACGAATTGCCGGTCAATCACAGCCCGCAATTCGCGCCGGTTCTGCATCCTACGCTGGAAACGGGCGTCGAGGCACTGGTTGTCGGAGCGCTCGCTTGGCTGGGCGCAAAAACAACATGAACCGCTCTACCCGATTGCACCGGAGATCAGTCTCATTTGAATGCTGTTCGGTGCTTTCGTCCGGATGCGCCAGGATTTCGCGGGCGGATTCGTCATGATCGCGATCGAAACCTTTGTGCGAATTCTCGACCTGGGAGGTACCTTCGTTTTCGCGATCAGCGGGGCGGTTGCCGCAGTCAATCGCCGCCTCGATATCTTCGGTATCCTCGTCCTATCGTTCGTCACCGGCAATTTTGGCGGCATCACTCGTGACGTCCTCATCGGCGCCATCCCGCCTGCCGCTCTGACGGATTGGCGGTATCTGCTGGTCTCAGTCCTGGCCGGGCTCATCACCTTCTTCTGGTATGCCGGCGTCGACAAGCTGCGTAGCCCCGTCCTCCTGTTCGACGCGGTGGGCCTTTCGTTTTTCGCAGTGGTCGGTGCACAGAAGGCGCTCGAGTTCGGACTGAACCCGGTGATGTCAGCGCTTCTGGGCATGATGACCGGAATCGGCGGAGGCATGACGCGCGATGTTCTGCTTGCGGAGATTCCACACGTGTTGCGTTCCGATTTATACGCCGTCGCAGCGCTGACCGCCGCGTCTTTCGTTGTTATCGGCCATATGCTCGGCCTTTCCTATGGCGTTTCAGCGCTGGCTGGAGCCGCCGTGTGCTTCGGCCTTCGCTTCATGGCGATCAGGCGTGGTTGGCATCTTCCGATTGCGCATCTCTCCGCGCAGCGGCGTGCCGAAAGAGATAATTCGGACGAGGAGCGACGGCGATGAACGCCCCAATTTGCTTCCTCTACTAGGCGAACGTTCAGGGGGAAGCGAAAATACAGCTGCACCGCATGGGCGATGATCGCCGGCGGGGAACGATGGCCCGTGTAGATGATGGGCGGAAGACCTATACGGTTACTCGACCAATGAGGAGGTCGATGTCGTCGCGATGGCGCGCCGCGCCGGCCATGCCATCGGGCTTGCTAATTTCGTTGCAACCAAACCCCTGTCTGATCCCCCGGTCCGAGGCGGCGCGCGCATACCGCCGGCCGGCGCATCGACACCGCCCGCCAAATCCGGTCGCGTTCAGGGAGCCCGAGGCCGCAGCGGCGGTGCACCGGCCAAGCCCCCCAGCCTCGCATCGATCGAGTATTTGCCTGCTCCCGTGACGTAGAGCAGGAAGAGGCCACCCATGATGCTGACGTTCTTGTAGAAGTTGATCATGTTCTCATAGTGCTCGGCCCCCGCCATGGTCCAGAAGGGATGACCGATGAACGCGCTGGCAATGGTGTAGAGTGCCAGCACCACCGCCAGGGGCCGTGTCCAGACACCAAGAATGACTGCAATGGACACGAAAAATTCGACCACGATCGCCACGAGGGTGGCAATCATCGGCAGGGGAACGCCGATCTGCGTCATGTAGGCAACGGTCCCGGAGTAATCGGTGAGCTTGCTCCAACCGAATATCAGGAACAGCAGAGCAAGCAGGATTCGAGCAATCAGAATGACCTCATCCTTGATCCTCTTGGCGCCGAAGTCGGTCATGATCCGCCTCCATGTTCATCGGTGGGTTGCGATCTCTGCCGGGTGCCCTCAACCACTCTGATTTTACTCCCTTTTGGATTCCGGAGTAGGGCTAATTGCGCCTTCGAAACTGAACGCCTCGATGACTTCTTCTGCGATTGGCCGATCCAGATGCCCGAGCTCGTCGTGTCGCAGATCTGCCACCCGCGGATAGATGCCGATGCCGGCCATCGCTGGCTCCGTGCACTGGTATTCGAAGCGTTCCGCAAGGGTCCTTAACCCCACGCGAAGCCCGCGGCCGCCGCCAGGGGAACTTGGGGCCGATGGTCAGCGCCGCGCTTTGCAATGCTTTCAGCACGACCAAGGCCAAGGTCAACCACCGGGTCGCGCCAAAAGCGGAATCACGATCTGTCCCGGGAGCGGGCTTTCCTGATGTCAGCCACGGGGCAACTCGGCTACGCGATATCTGGTCAAACTGAACCGCTCGAAAGCGGACATTCCGAATGCCGGGTATCGGCCATCAGCGGAAGCTCCGTGGGTAGCCAAACTTGATCCGCTTGGCCTCTCCAGCCAAAAAAAGGATAGCGGTTGTCAGCGGGGAGGGGACAGGGAAGTGGACGGCGACGCAGTGAATGGCTTCCAAGCCAACGCGCACAATCGCATGCACGACGCCTTTCTGAACCAAAACAAGCGCGCGTCACTAAAGGGGTGGCTGGACAAGCTTTCTAAATGGTGAGGACTCGATCAATTCCGGGGACTGACACACACAGTGGACAAAATGTGCCGCATAAAAACCTTCTAGGGCGGCGCCCGACGGAGTTCGGGGCCTGAATTGGCCATTTTCTTTCATGTCCGGGAGGCTTGCCAAGAGCCTCCCGCCCGGCGGCCGTTCTTGCGCAGAGCAGGGCCTGCTGACGATCAGCGATGGCGCCAATGCGGCGGACGCCGGCGCTGACGACGATGCCGCGGCGGCTGTCCGTGCTGGCGCTGGCGGTTGTAGTGCAATTGCGGCCGCTGCTGGCTGAAGGCGGCGTCGGCCTCGTCCAGCGCGCGAGCGATCTCTACCGTGACGGGCCGATCATCGCCGGGGAGAAGGCCTGTCTCGGCAGCGGCACTTTTCGGCGCCAGGCCGACGCCGCCTAAAAGGCCCAACAGGAACAGGCGCCTGTCCATCATATCGTTGTGCTCCCTTTACCGGCACGGATTCGCCGGCCTTGCAGCCCGGGCGCGCGTTCCGGCCTCTGCTGCGTTTGAGACATCCGCATAGCCCGCTACGAGGTCAGCGAATTCCTGTAGAGCGTCCCGTCCTTCATGATGACGGCGAGGCTCCGATCAGGCTGTTCGATGAGCTTGAGATCGTCGAGCAGGTTTCCGTTGACGACAAGGATGTCCGCCAACGCTCCCGGTTCGATGACACCGAGCTTGCCGGGGTAGGGGTTGCGCGGGCCGGACAATGCCAGGAGATCGGCATTGCCTGCGGTCGCCATGCGCAGCGCTTCGGCGTTGCTATACCATTGGCCGAGATGAGTGAGCATCACGCCCTGGCGGGGCGTCATCTCGGGCGAGAACAGCAGGTCGGATCCCCAGGCCGTCTTGATGCCGTGCTTCCGGACGAGTTCGTAGGCCCGCGGCGTGCTGGCGAAGACCTGCAGCATCCGCTCGCGGCTCGGCCCCGTCAGCGGCACGGAATCCGCCTCGGTCAGGAAGGGTTGGATGCTCAGCCAGATGCCCTTCTGAGCGAGCAGGCCAGCGGTTTCCTCATCCATCAGATGGGCGTGCTCGATGCAGGCGGCGCCCGCCGCCACCGCGCGCTGGACCGTGCGCGGCGCGTAGGCATGGACGGTGACATAGGTGTTCCAGTCGCTGGCGATGGCGACAGCCGCGCGGAGATCGCTCTCGCTGAATGTCGTCATGTCGAGCGGACTGCGCGGTGAGGAGACGCCGCCGCCGCCCACGAGCTTGATCTGCGAGGCGCCCTGCATCAACTGCTCGCGGATTCTCATTCTGAGGTCGCCGACATCGTCCGCGATCGCGGCAGCCCCCATGCTTTCGATCAGGCTGAGGCGCGCCGGATCGCGCGGGATGTCGCTCAGCATGCGCAGGTCGCCATGCCCGCCTGTCGTCGTGATCATCGCGCCCGAAGGAAAGATGCGCGGCCCAGGGATGATGCCCGCGTCGATAGCCTGCTTGAAGGCGAAGACCGGTCCGCCTACGTCACGGACCGTGGTAAAGCCGCGCAGCAGGGTGCGATTGGCTTCTGCGGTCGAGGCCGTGAAGATCGAGCCGGGCTCACCCGTCATCAGGGTCGGCGCGGGAACCGCCGCGAACAGCGTATGCCAATGGGCATCGATCAGGCCCGGCATCAACATGCGGCCGCCGCAGTCGATCACCGTCCAGTCTGCCTGGGGCGGATTGTTGCTGGTTTCGACCGCGGCTATCCGATTGCCCTCGACCAGCACCTGCGCGCCCTGTTGCAGGTTGCTGGACTTGCCGTCGAACAGGCTGACCTGCCGGAACAAGGTCTTCGTCGGAGGACGCGTGCTCTGCGCCTGAGTCGGCGCGACCGCTGCGCCGGCCAGCAAGGCCGCCCCTGTCAGGAGGCCTCGGCGCGTGAAGGCATCGAGACGCTGCGAGGCCTGGACGAGCATCGGATTGGAGCAGCCGCAGGCTGCGCCGTGGATCAGGTGCTGATATTTCTTGCCCACGCGGATCATGCTTTTCCTCCTGGGCAGCAGGATGCGAGGCGCGTGGAGCGCGCCGCGCGGATCAGGCTTCGAAGACCATCATCCGCCGACGTCACGGCGGTCCCATGACCTCCGGGCCGAATGATCGGCGACCGTCAGGGGCAGCGCGCCTCGAAGGTGCGGCCGTAGCGGTCGCGATAGATGCAGTTGTTGGGGGTGGTCGCGCGCCCGATCACTGCACCCGTGATGCCGCCGATCGCGGCACCGACAGCCGCGCCACGCCCGCCGCCCGCAATGCCGCCGATCGCGGCTCCAGTGCCGGCGCCGATGAGTCCGCCGCCCAGCGTCCGCTGATCGGCCGAGTCGGCATTGCAGCCCGCGAGGACCAGGCCAGCCGCAAGTAGAGCAAACTTCCAACGCATCGTATTCCTCCCTCAGAAGCGCCAGATCAATGGCACGATGAAAACCGCGACGACGAAGAACCAGATCAGGAGCGGCAGCCCGAGCTTCCAATAGTCGCTGAAGATGTAGCCGCCGGGGCCCATCACCATCAGATTGGTCGGAGTGGCGATCGGCGTCAGGAAGGCGCCGGCGGCGGCGACGGCGGTGCTCATCAGCACGGGGCGCGGCGAGATGCCCATGCTGGCGGCGGCGGCGACGCCGATCGGGATGACGATCAGCGCGGTCGCTGTGTTGCTGATGAGCTGCCCCATGATCGCGGTCAGCACGAACAGGCCGGCGAGCAGCGCGGTAGGTCCGGCGTCGCCGACCAGGCCGACGAGTCGGTCCGCGAGCATCTTCGCCGCGCCCGTCTCGATCATCGCGGTCGAGAGCGGCATCATCGCGCCGACCAGGATCACGGTCGTCCAGCTGATCGCGCGGTAGGATTGTTCGACGGTCATGATGCCGCAGAGGATGATGGCGCCGGCCGCCAGCAGGCCCGCCACGGCGGAGGGCACCACACCGGTCGCCAGCATCAGCACCATCGCGAACAGGATGATGATCGCTTGCTTGGCTCCCGGCCCCATCGGCACGGCCTGCCGCCGCACCAGCTCCGGTGAGCTGACGACCAGCACGTCCGGGTCGTCGAGATGGGTGTCGAGCGCTTTCCACGTGCCCTGAAGCAGCATGGTGTCGCCGGCTTGCAGCATGACGCCGGCGGCCTTTGTTGCGCCGACGGTCGGAGCCGCGCTCGCGCCGCGCTGCACGGCGAGGATGATCAGGTCGCCGCTTTCGGTGACCATGCCCGGAAACACGGACTGGCCGATCAAGCCGGAGCGCGGCGGGATCACCACCTCGGCCAAGCCCGAGCGGCGGTTGAACAGGGTTTCCTCGCTGTCGCCGGCCCCTTCTTCACGGAAGGCGAGATGCATCTTGGCCGAGAAATTGGCAGCCGCCTCGGCGTCGCCGCGCAGCAGCAGATAATCGCCCTCGGCGATGGTTGTCCGACGCAGTGGGCCGGCCGTGTTGCCGTCCTGGACCGCCACCAGTTGAAGCCCGGGCCATTCGTCCAGCACGATCGCGCCGGATGACGCTCCGACATAGGGGCAGCTCGCGCGGACACGCAATTGATGGAGGCCGCTTGCCAACCCGTATTGCTCGACCAGCGTGCGGGCATGGCGGCTGAAATCAGCCGGCATGGTCGCGCCATTGCGCTGCGGCAGCAGGCGTTCGCCGAAGAGGATGATGATCGCCATCGTGCCGGCGAGCAGCGGGATGCCGGCCAAAGCGAATTCGAAGAAGCCGAAGCCGCCGACGCCGGCGTCGAGCCCGGCTTCGGAGACCAGCACGTTCACCGGCGTGCCGGTGAGCGCAAGCATGGAGCCGGCATGACCGGCGAAGACCAGCGGCATCAGGAGCTGCGACGAGTTGCGCTTGAGCCGGACCGCGATGACGACGACGACCGGCAGCAGCGCGGCGACCGCGCCATTGAGGCTGATCAGCGCGACGAGAAGCGCGACCAGCGCCATCATCATCAGCAGCAGACGTGTTCGGCTTTCCTCACCCGCGCCCTTGATCAGGAGCTGGCCCGCCCAGGCAGTGACGCCCGTCACCTCGAGGCCGGAGCTGACGACGAAGAGC
Organism: Allobosea sp. 10L422; assembly: GCF_056395345.1. Classification (NCBI taxonomy): domain Bacteria; kingdom Pseudomonadati; phylum Pseudomonadota; class Alphaproteobacteria; order Hyphomicrobiales; family Alloboseaceae; genus Allobosea; species Allobosea sp. 10L422. The sequence goes on along the minus strand of NZ_JBFTJI010000001.1, from coordinate 390,333 downwards.
GAGGCAATAAAGATGACGGCGGGATCGCCCAGGCCGCTCAGCGCTTGCGGCAAGGTGAGGACGCCGGTCGCCCACAAGCCGAGCGCCGTGCCCATCGCGACGAGCACGACGGGCACCTTGTTCGTGACGAACAGGACGACGGCAATCGCGATGATGATGCCGGTATAGGCGATCGGACTCACGCATCAGCTCCTTGTGGGTCCTGCTCGATCGCAGACCCTGCTTGGAAGGGTCTCAGTCCTCGAGCGTCGCCATCAGGATGCCGAGCCGGCAGCCCTTCTCGTACTCGGTCAGGTTCACATATTCCTTGATCGTGTGGATCTCGGCCTGGCCGGCGCCGATCGTGATCGTCGGCACGCCATGCTTGTCGAGCCAGTTCGCGTCGAGGCCGCCATTGGAGAACAGGTAGTTCGGCTCGATGCCGAGAATGCCGAGGGCCTTGGCGGCGCGCTTCACCACCGGCGAATTCTTGTCGAGCTCGAAAGGCGGATAGGCCGGCTTATGGGTGAAGGTCACCTTTGCGGTCTCGCCGCCATCGTCCTTGACCTCGGCTTGCGCCTTGGCGAAGGCGGCCTTGAAGGCCTCGGCGATCTTCGTGGCAAAGGCGGCCTCGGGGCTGCGCGCTTCGCCGCGGATATAGGCGTAATCCGTCACGACATTGGTGGCGTCGCCGGCCGCGACCGTGCCGCCCTTGCCGCCGAAGATGCCGACATTGCTGGTTCCGCGCCCGTCCGGCTTGACGATCTTGCCGAACCAGCCCTCGCGGCGGGCCTCCGCTATGGCGATCGAGCCGACGAGCGTGGCCGAGATGCCCTTTTCCGGTGCGACGCCGGCATGGGAGGCCTTGCCGGTGATTTCGACCTCCCAGTTCTCCTGGCCGACCGCGCCGATCAGCAACTCGGAAGCGAGCTGCCCATCGACATTGACGCACATGACGGCGCCGCCGAGGTCCTTCGGGTTGAGCTCGCGCGCGCCGTGCAGGCCGCTTTCCTCGCGCACCGTGAACAGCAGCGTGATCGGCGGATGCGGCAGCTTATGCTTGATCAGCGTCTCCGCGAGCACGACGAGCAGGGCGACGCCGGTGCGGGCGTCGCCGCCCAGCGCCGTGGTGCCGTCGGAGACGATACGGTCACCCTCGCGCTTCGGCTTGGCGCCGGCGCAGAGCGGCACAGTGTCGAGATGGGTCGAGAACAGCAGGCGCGGGCCGGCCTTGGTGCCCGGCAGGTCCACGATCAGGTTTCCCGTCTCGGTCGGCAGGGGAATGCGCTTGTTGGCGTCGTCGAAGCGGATGGCCGAGGCGGGCACGCCGACGGCCTTGAGCGCGTCGCTGACCGCGGCGCCGATATTCGCCTCCTTGCCGGTCACGCCCTCGACCGAGAGGAAGCGCATGAGATGGGCGATGGCGGCTTCGACATCGAGCGGGATGGATGGTGTCGTCATGATCTGCATCCGGTCGGGTTGAGTTGGCGACGGGGGAGGCCGGCGAAGAGGCTCACAGCCCCCAGGGCAGGCCGAGCATCTTCCAGACGGCGAAGAGCGCCGTCCACAGCACGAACATCCACACGACATAGGGCAGCATCAGCGAGACCACGGTGCCGACGCCGGCGTTCCTGTCGTATCTCTGGATGAAGCCGACCACGAGAGCGAAATAGGCGTTAAGCGGCGTGATCGCGTTCATCGGGGAATCGCCGATGCGATAGGCGGCGAGCACGGCCTCGGGCTCGACGCCGAGCTTCATCAGCAGCGGCACGAAGACCGGAGCGAAGATCGCCCATTTCGCGATCGCGCCGGTCAGCAGGAGGTCGATGAGCGCGACCACGACGATGAAGCCGAGCAGCAGCGGCAGGGCGCCGATATTGGCTGCCTGCAGCATCCCGGAAAGGCTCAGCGCCATCACCGTGCCGATATTGGTGTAGGTGAAATAGGCGACGAATTGGCTGAGCACGAAGAAGAGGAAGATCGTGCCGCCCATGTTCTTGATCGATTTCTCGATCGCGGCGATGACCTCCGACAGCGTCCTCAGTGTCCCGGCGCCGATGCCGTAGGCCCAGCCGGTGATCAGGAACATCAGCATGATCAGGGCGATCAGGCCGTTCATGAAGGGCGAGTTGCCGATGAGCTCGCCGGTCGTCGGGTTGCGCAGCGGCGCGCCCGCGGGGAGCGTCAGCAGGCAGAACACCGCGATCAGCGCGAGCAGGCCGAAGCCGGCAAAGCGAAGCCCGCTCGACTCCGCCTCGGACAGCACGGCGCCCTGCTCGGTGACGGTTCCCTCGGCCGCCAGCTTCGGATCGTAGGCTCCAAGGCGCGGCGAGATCATCTTGTCGGTGATGAAGGCGATGATGACGGTCAGGAACAGCACCGAGGCGATCGAGAACCAGAGATTGGAAGCCAGGCCAATCGTGCGGTTGGGGTCGACGAGGCGCGCCGCATCATTGGTGAACTCTACCAGAACCGCGTCGAGCGGCTTGATCAGCATGTTGACGGTGAAGGCTCCGGCCACTGCAGCGAAACCCAGCGCCAGACCGGCAACCGGATGGCGCCCGACAGCGAGATAGGCGATGCCGGCCAGCGGAATCAGCACGAGATAGCCGGCGTCGGCCGCGATGCTGGCGAGGATGCCGACAAAGGCCAGGATATAGGTCAGCGCCCAGTGCGGGGAGACGATGACCAGCTTGCGGATCAGCGCGGTGACGAGCCCCGATTCCTCGGCGACGCCGGCGCCGATCATCGCGACGATCATCAGCCCCACCGCCGTGAAGCTCATGAAGTTCGGGATCAGCGACGAATACATGAAGCGGATGCCGTCGATCGTCAGCAGGCTTTGGATCGCCGTGCTCGCCGTCTCGATCTTGTGCGTGTCGGGATTGATCCGCTCGAAGGTGACGGCGGCGCCGAAGAGCCCGAGTACGGCCGACAGGACGATCACGATGCCGATGAGGATCAGGAAGATGATGACGGGGTGGGGAACCATGTTCCCGACCTTCTCGACGGTGTCGAGGAACCTCTGCATGGTTGTCTTCGGCGCGGCGGCGTCAGTCGTCATCGCTCTTAATCCCCCTTGAGCCAAGGCCCTCGACGCAAGATCAGCGGCAGGCCCGCACGACCCGATGATGGGCGCCGACAAGACTCCGAGTCTCGAAAGAGAACCATAAATCCGGGTACGGGGAGAGCATCGGCAGAGAATCCCAAACTTTGGGCCCCCTGTCCCAAAGTTCGACCGGTCACGGCGGCAGGAGATGCTTTCGCTTGCCGTGGGCCAGGGGGTTTCCTAGGGTCTGCTGCGCATGCGAAATGCCGCCTTCCGGTAACCTAACGAGTCGAAGCGATGCCAGCTCGGGGCAAAGATAATGGCCGCGCAAGCTGGGCGGGGGCCCGCTGCGCGACCGACGGCAGGATTCAGCCTGAGCTGCGCGCGCATATCGGCCGGATGGTTCGATGCCGTCTTGCTCTCCTGGTATTTGCCGTCGGTCTCGGCGCTTGCGCCTCGACGCCGCAGGGGCTGCTGCAGCCCGTCGCCGCGGCGCCCGGAACCGACCGGGTCGATATGCTGGCTGCAACGACGCGCGCAGCCTCGCCCGATCCCGGTATCCTCTTCACCGGCGACCGGGGCGAGCATGTTTCGTTCAGCAATATCATCGTCTCGATCCCGCGCGAGCGCGAGGCCGGCACAATCCAGTTGCCGCGCTCGGTTCCCGGCAATCCCGCCACGGATTTCGTCGTCACAAGCGCGACGCCGCTGCCGAAAGCCAAGCTCGTCGACTGGTTTCGTTCGACGAGCGGGCGGTCGAAGCGCGTCTTCGTCTTCGTCCACGGGTTCAACACGCCGTTCGACCGCGCAGTCTTCCGTTTCGCGCAGCTGGCGCATGATGCGGATGCCGATGCGGCGCCCGTGCTGTTCTCCTGGCCATCGCGCGGCTATCTGCTCGACTACAGCCGCGACTTCGACAACGCCTCCTACTCGCGCTCGGATCTGGCGGATCTGCTGAAGGTGGCGGCTGCGAGCCCCTCGGTTCGGGAAATCGTGATCCTGGCCCATTCGATGGGGAGCTGGCCCGCGGTCGAAGCGGTCAGGCAGATCGCCCTCAGGGATGGCGGCGTCCCGCGCAAGATCAGCAACCTCATCCTGGCATCGCCAGATCTCGATGTCGGGGTCTTCCGCCGTCAGATCGAGGATATGGGTCCGAAACGACCGCAGATCACCCTGTTCACGGCACAGCACGACCGGGCACTGCAGCTGTCCCGCTTTATTTCGCGCGGGGGGACCCGGCTCGGCGGCATCGACCCGACGCAGGAGGAGTACCGCACCCAGTTCGCGGGGCTGTCCGGGATCACCGTGATCGATCTGTCCGCGATCAATGCGGGGGACAGGATCAACCATGATCTGTTCGCGGCCAGCCCGGACGCCGTTCGCCTGATCGGCGACAGGTTGCTGCAAGGCCAGGTGATCACCGATGTCGACGTTCCGGCACCGCTGGCTGCTGCCGGGGCGATCGGCTCGGCGGCGACACTCCTCGTCACCGCGCCGATCAGAGTGTTCGATGCCGCAGCGACGCCATAGGGTTGACGGCCTAGGTCGATGGTGCCAATATTTGACTGATATACTAAACTTGAAATACTGAATAAGCAATATTGATCTTGTTTCAGTTTATTGACTTCGATCAATTTCAATCGACTTCGGTTTGTGCTGGAATTTCACCTTACTTCTGACGAGCGTCGAATGATCGGAGTGTCCGATGCCGGCTTTCTCTCATGGCGGGGTGAGGAAGGACACCAGCGTGTTTTCCGTAGCGCATTTTTGCACTGCAGAGCTTCGCGCGAAGGATCAGTTTGACGCTTGGCGGTCCTTGCACGGAAACACCATCGAGCTTTTCCCGACACGCGAATCCCTGGCGGGATTCGCCGCCGAATTCTCCTCATGGCGCGTGGGCGAGCTTGCCCTGACGCATGTCGTCTATTCCGGCGCGCCGGACAGGCAATGGCGGCACCGCCCCAGATCCTATCTCGATCATTGGTGCGTCGTGCTGGCGCGGACGAAGGCTGCGAATGGCGTGCTGCACGAAGAGCTGAGCTTCCGTTCGCTGGCGCTCCCTTATGAGGGGAGAGCCCGGGACAGCGAGGTTATCACCCTGTATCTCCCGCGCGACCAGCGCGTTGCCGACGAGCAGCGCTTCGATTGGGCGCATGATCTGGCCGTGAGCCAGGATTTCGCGCCCCTGCTCATCGGCTACTTGGACAGTCTGGTGCGACAGTTGCCGCACGTCACCGCGGAGCATGCAGCAAGCCTCGAAATGCCTACCAGGGCGCTCGTTGCGGCCTGCATCATCCCGCAATCGGTTTACCAAGAGGCGGCGAGGGCGCCTCTTGGGTCGGTTCTCGTCGACAGGGCCCGCAACATCGTGCGCCAGAACATGGCCTCGCCGGATTTCGGCCCTGAACGGCTGGCCCGCCTGCTGGCGATGTCCCGCTCGAAGCTCTACCGGCTTTTCGAGAACTGTGGCGGGGTGGCTCATTTCATCAACAGGGAGCGGCTGCGCGAAGCCCATCTCCGGTTGAGCTCGCAGCGTGAAACGCTTTCGATCCACGCGATCGGAAGCGAGGTCGGCTTCGTCGATCATTCCACCTTCAGCCGGGCCTTTCGCCGCGAGTTCGGCTACAGCCCGACCGAAGCGCGTGAGCAGGGGATCGTGCGCGCCTTCACCGATGAGCGGGGCGAGGCGATCGAAGGCTGAACGATGCGGCTTCGAGCACGTGCCAGAACGCCGCGTTTCGGCCGGTGGGCCTCGGATTCCGCTGTTCGGCAGGTCCCGCTAGCGAGCCCGGCCGCTGGCCTGCCCAGGGGGCGGCTTTCGCTTCTCTACGCATGTCTGTTCTTCGAACTTGGGGTCAATCTCCCGTTCTTCCCGCTCTGGCTGCAAGCCCAGTCTCTCGACGCCGACGCCATCGGCATCGTTCTGGCGGCGCCGTTGCTGATCCGAATTATCGCGAATCCCACGGTCGGGGCGTTCGCGGACCGGAGCGGACGCATCTCGGCGACGCTTGCGATCTGCGCGGCGCTGGTTGCTGCCGGCACCGGCCTCCTGACCGTCGCGCGCGGCTTCTGGCCGATCCTCGCCGTCGTCGTCGCCATTGCTCTGGCGCAGGGCCCATTGATTGCCTTGGCCGACGCGATGACGCTCGGCCGTCTCGCCGAAACGCCGCGATCCGAGCTGACTTACGGGCGCATCCGGCTGTGGGGATCGCTCGGTTTCGCGGCAGCCAATCTCGCAGCCGGCTGGTCGCTCGAATGGTTTTCGACCTCTTCGATCGTCCCAATGCTGCTGCTCTCGTCCGTCCTCACGGCGGCGGCCGCTACCAGCTGCATGGCCCCCCGATCGAACGGCCCGCGCGCTGCCGAAGCGAGCGAAGCGCGGGCGGTGCGCCCATTGCTGCTCATCGGCACAATTGCCGGCGCGGCCTTGGTGCAGGCAAGCCACGCCGCATACTATGGCTTCGGTACGCTCCATTGGCAGGCAGCCGGGGTTCCCGGCGCAGCGATGGGCGGGCTCTGGGCGCTCGGTGTCCTGTCCGAGGTCGTGTTGTTTTCCTTCCTTGGCTACCGCGTCAAAGGCGTCTCGAGCGCAGCCGGCCTGCTGGTCGGCGCGGCGGTCGCCACCATCCTGCGCTGGGGAGCGATGTCGCAGGATCCGAGCCTTTCCACGCTGGTGTTTCTCCAGTTGACGCACGGGGTGACATTCGGCGCTACGCATCTTGCCGGCATCTTCCTCCTCGCGCGGCTGGCGCCGGGTGGAATGCAAGCCCGTGCCCAGGCCTGGCTCGCGGGCAGCTGGGCCGGCGCCATGGCCGTCCTGACGACCCTTTGCGGCCTGCTCTACGAGACGTGGGGAGAGCAGATCTACCTCGTCATGGCCGCGGTCGCCGCGGCCGGGCTCTCCCTGTTGCTGGCGGTTGCCCTCGGTCTGCGCCGTGTCTCGACGCGGGAACCGTTGAGCGCGACCTAGCGGGAGAGTGACCTTTCCCAACAATGGGATGAGCAGCCCAGAGTTGGGATTCTGAGCTAATCCACGTCTCCTCGGCTGTTGCTAGCGTCGATCCAGGGTCCCGAAGAGCTTTGCTGGGCGCAAACGCGCTTGCGGATGCGCGACGCGGCAGCCGTCAGAGGAACAGTTCGATGCAGAGGCGAGGCTTACGGCGTCCGGGGCCGACAGGGCACCGGGGGGCTTCCGCGGAGCGGGCATGAGGCGCAGCGAAGCTTCATCGCGCCTGGGCTGCGTCGCGGCCGCGGCCGTCGTCGCGCTCGGCGTCGCCTCCTGCAATCGGGAGGAGAAGGAGGCTCCGCCTCCGGTGCGCTATGTCCGTACCGTGACGGTCGAGGCGCCGCGCCAGGCGCCCGATCTCGCCTTCACCGGCCATATCGAAGCGCAGGATCAGGCCTCGCTGGCGTTCCGCATCGGCGGACGGCTGGCTGAGCGCCTTGTCGGCGTCGGCGCGAGCGTGAAGGAGGGAGAGATCGTCGCGCGGCTCGACTCCGAGAACGAGCTCAACGATCTCCGTTCGGCCCAGGCTGCGCTCACGGCCGCGCAGGGCGATCTGCGCAAGGCAGAGAACCAGTTCCAGCGGCAGAGCCATCTGCTCGATCGCCACATCACCACGCAGGCCGATTTCGAGGCCGCCCAGCAGGCGCTCACGGCGGCCCGCGCGCAGGTCGACGCCGCCCAGGCGCGTGTTCGCTCCGCCGAGGACGTCGTCGGCTTCACGACGTTGACGGCTGACGCGCCGGGCATCGTGACGCGCGTCGGTGCCGAGCCTTCCGAGGTCGTCACGGCCGGCCGGATGATCGTCCAGCTCGCGCGGCGAGAGGGCCGCGACGCGGTCTTCGAGATCCCGGCCGATCTGGTGCGTCAGCTCACGCCCGGCATGCCGGTGCGGCTTGCGCTGACCGGGGAGGCGGGAGCGGAGGCGACCGGCCGCGTACGTGAGATCGCGCCGCAGGCGGACCCGGTGACTCGGACCTTCCGGATCAGGGTCGGCCTCACCGACCCCACGCCGGCCTTCCGGCTCGGCGCTGCCGTCTCGGGCTCGATCCGCGCCGGCGCGAGCGGCGCCATCACCATCCCCGCGACGGCCCTGACGCAGCGTCATCAGGCGACAGGGGCATGGGTGGTCGACCCCAAGAATCTGACGGTCTCGCTGCGGAAGCTCGACGTCGCGAGCGCGGACCCGGCGGCGGCCAGGATCGCCAAGGGCTTGGACATCGGCGACATCGTCGTCACCGCCGGTGCGGGGCTTCTGCGTGAAGGCCAGCGCGTACGCCTGATCGGAGCGGAGCCGCGATGAGCTTCAACCTCTCGGAATGGGCGCTGAAGAGCCGCTCGGTCGTGATCTATCTCATGATCGTGGCGGTCGCGGCCGGAATCTTCGCTTTTATCCGCCTCGGCCGCAACGAGGACCCGGCTTTCGTCATCAAGACGATGGTGGTTTCGGCGGTTTGGCCCGGCGCCAGCATGGAAGACACGCTGAGCCAGGTCACCGAGCGCCTCGAGCGGCAGCTCGAGGAGACGCCCGGCCTCGACAGCGTGCGCAGCTACACCAAGCCTGGCGTGACGACGATCTTCGTCAACCTCAAGGGTGAAGTGCCCGGCCGCCTGGTCCAGGACACCTGGTACAGAGTGCGCAATCTCATCGCCGATATGCGGCACACGCTGCCGGCCGGCACGCTCGGGCCGTTCTTCAACGACCGCTTCGGCGACACGTTCGGCATCATCTACGGCTTCACCTCGGACGGCTTCTCCAGCCGCGAGCTGCGCGACCATGTCGAGACCATCCGGTCGCGCCTCCTGCTCGTGCCCGATGTCTCGAAGATCGAGATCATCGGCGCGCAGGACGAACGCATCTTCATCGAATTCTCGGTGAGAGAGCTCGCCAATCTCGGCCTTGATCGTTCCGCGCTGCTTGCGGCGCTCCAGGCGCAGAACGTGGTCCGGCCGGCGGGCGAGGTGCAGACGCAGGACGAGACGTTCTCGGTACGGGTGTCCGGCGCCTTCCAGTCCGAGGCCGATCTGCTCGGCATCAACTTCCCGGCCGGCGACCGGATGGTACGCCTCGCCGACATCGCGACGATCAGGCGCGGGCAGGTCGATCCGCCGGCGCCGATGTTCCGCGTCAACGGGCGCGATGCGATCGGGCTGGGCATCGCCATGCGCGAGGGCGGCGACATCCTGGCGCTCGGCAGCAACATCAAGAAGGCGATGGCAGGGATCACCGCCGGCCTGCCGCTGGGCATCGAGCCTTATCTCGTCGCCGACCAGGCCGTAACGGTCTCGCACGCGATCAACGACTTCATGACCTCGCTCTGGCAGGCGGTCGGCATCATCCTCTTCATCAGCTTCATTAGCCTTGGCGTGCGGCCGGGCCTCGTCGTCGCGCTCGCGATCCCGCTGACGCTCGCCATCGTCTTCGCCTGCATGCTGGTCGCCGGCATCGACATGCAGCGCATCTCGCTCGGCGCGCTCATCATTGCGCTCGCGCTATTGGTCGACGACGCCATGACCACGACCGATGCCATGGTCACGCGGCTGGCCGCAGGCGACGCGAAGATGAAGGCGGCGACCTTCGCCTTCGACAAATACGCCACTGCGATGCTGGCCGGCACGCTGGTGACCATCGCCGGCTTCGTGCCGATCGGCTTCGCGGCGAGCTCGGCCGGCGAATACACCTTCTCGCTCTTCGCGGTGGTGACGATCGCGCTCGTCGTATCCTGGTTCGTGGCCGTCCTCTTCGCTCCGGTGCTCGGCGTCGCCATGCTGAAGGCACCTGACGCTTCGGCCCAGGGCAAGGAGCCAGGGCGGGTCGAACGCGGCTTCCGCTCCCTGCTCTCCGGCGCGATCAAGTTGCGCTGGGTGACGATCGCAGTGACGCTCGGCCTGTTCGTGGCGTCGATCCTGGCGCTGGCGCTCGTGCCGCGGCAATTCTTCCCGGCCTCGGACCGGCCCGAGCTGCTCGTCGACCTCACCCTGCCGCAGAACGCCTCGATCTATGCGAGCGAGAACCTCGTCGAGCGCTTCGAGGCCTCGCTGAAGGGTGATCCCGATGTCGAGCGCTGGAGCACCTATGTCGGCCGCGGCGCGATCCGCTTCTACCTGCCACTGAATGCGCAGCTTCCCAACGACTTCTTCAGCCAGGCCGTGATCGTCGCCAAGGATGTTGCGGCACGCGAGCGGCTGCAGAAGAAGCTCGAGGCGCTCCTCGCGAAGGACTTCCCCAATGTGGTCGGGCGCGTCTCGCCGCTCGAGCTCGGCCCACCGGTCGGCTGGCCGGTCCAGTACCGCGTCAGCGGCCCCGACATCGCCGAGGTCCGCACCATCGCGATGCAACTCGCGCAGGTCGTCGCGTCGAATCCCAAGGCGCTCCAGATCAATTTCGACTGGATCGAGCCCGCCCGCGAGCTGCGGCTGCGCGTCGACCAGGACGAGGCGCGCCGGCTCGGCCTCAGCTCCGCCGCAGTCGCCGCGATCGTCAACACCGTAGTCTCCGGCACGGTCGTCACCCAGGTGCGCGACTCCATCTACCTCGTCGACGTCGTCGTGCGGGCCCAGGACGCCGAGCGCGCCTCGCTCGACACGCTGCGCAGCATGCAGGTCGCGCTGCCGAGCGGCCGCTCGGTGCCGGTCTCGCAGTTCGTGAGCTTCAGCTACGGGCTCGACGCGCCGCTGATCTGGCGTCGCGACCGGGTGCCGAACCTGACGGTCTCGGCCGATGTGCCGCCCGGCACCTTGCCGGATGCCGTCGTCGGCGCACTGCAGCCCTCGGTTGACGCGCTCCGGAAGACGCTGCCGGCCGGCTACGACATCACCGTCGGCGGCACGGTCGAGGAGAGCGCCAAGTCGCAGGCATCGGTCATCGCCGTGATCCCCGTGATGCTGCTGATCATGTTCACGGTGCTGATGGCGCAGCTCAGGAGCTTCAGGCTCTTCGCCATCGTGCTCAGCATCGCGCCGCTCGGACTGATCGGCGTCGTCGGAGCGCTGCTGCTTTCCGGCAAGCCGCTCGGCTTCGTCGCGCTGCTCGGCATCCTCGCTTTGATCGGCATCATCACCAAGAACGCGGTGATCCTGGTCGGACAGATCGAGGACGAGCGTGCAGCCGGCAAGGGCGTGGTCGAAGCCGCCATCGACGCCGCCGGCACGCGCTTCCGCCCGATCATGCTGACGGCCATCTCGACCGTGCTCGGCATGATCCCGATCGCGCCGACCGTGTTCTGGGGGCCGATGGCCTTCGCGATCATGGGCGGCCTGCTGGTCGCGACCGTGCTGACCCTCGTTCTTCTGCCTGTCCTCTACGTCACCGTCTTCGGCGCAGCGAGCGCGGGCGGCAGGGCGGGGCGGACGGCCGGTGCGGGAGGCTCCCTGTCATGAGCGCGATCGCGACGAGGCGGATGCCGATGAACGGGTTGGGACGGGTCGCCGCCGCCGCGTTGCTGGGAACGGTTCTCGTTTCCTGCAGCAGCGAGAAGGCGCCGCAGGCGGAGGGGAGGCCTGTCGGGGTCGTCACGGTCGAGGCCGGGCAGTTCTCCGACGACATCCAGCTCAGCGGTGAGATCCAGGCGAAGAAGGATGTCGGGCTCGCCTTCCGCATCGGCGGGCGCGTCCTCGAACGCCCGGTGAATGTCGGCGACCGGGTGAAGGCGGGGCAGGTCATCGCAAGGCTCGAACCGGCCCTCGAACAGAATGCGCTGGCGGCAGCCAAGGCGGCGCTGGAAGCTGCCCGCGGCGAGGTCGACACGGCGCGCAACACCTTCGAGCGCCAGGAGCGCCTGATGGCGCAGGGCTTCACCACGAGGCCGCGTTTCGACCAGGCGCAGCGCGCCCAGGAAACCGCGCAGGCCCGGCTGGAGAATGCGGAGGCGCAGCTCGAGCTGGCGCGGGACCGGCTCGGCTTCACCGAATTGCGCACCAATGTCGACGGCGTGGTGACGGCGCGGCAGATCGAGCCCGGGGAGGTCGTGCAGCCCGGTCAGGTCGTCGTCCAGATCGCCCGCGACGACAGCCGTGATGCGGTCTTCAACGTGCCGGCCGCCGTGCTCGATACCCATCTCAGCGACGCTCGGATCCGCGTCGCGCTGGCCGATGCGCCGACGGTGACGGCCTATGGCGCAGTGCGCGAGGTCGCCCCGCAGGCCGATCCGGTGACGCGGACCTTCGCCATCAGGGTCGGCTTGCAGAATCCGCCCGAGGCGATGCGGCTCGGCTCCACCGTCGTCGGCACGGTCGAGCTCACCACCGCCGCAATCGTCTCGATCCCCGCGAGCGCGCTGACCCAGCAGGGCCGCTCGCCCGCCGTGTGGATCGTCGATCCCGTCAAGTCGACCGTCTCCCTGCGCAGCGTCGATGTGCTGCGCTTCGATCCGGGCAAGGTCATCCTGTCACAGGGGCTGGAGCCGGGTGAAACGATCGTCTCGGCCGGTATCCAGGCGCTGCATCCCGGTCAGCGCGTCAGGCTGTTGCCCGAGCAGCGATCCGGCTCGCGCCAGGAGGCCGCTGCTTCGCCGCAGCGACCGTGACGCGGCGGCAGGAGCTGGCGCGATACCAGGTCAAAGCGTTTCGAAATGTGGCCACCGACACGATGTTTCCCCGGCAGAGGGCATCCATGGAGATCATTCCGGCAGTCGGAGAAGCGGAAAAGCTCGGGGCCGAGTTGCTCGTCCTCGGCGTCTTCGGCGATGGCCCGCTGACGGGGTCGGCTCGGGCCGTGAACGATCGCTGCTCCGGCCGGCTCGCCGGCATCCTCGGCCGGGCCGGTCTCGGAGACGCCGTTGGCGCCGTGCATATGGTCGGGCCGTTGCCGGGCGTCGCGGCGAAACGACTGCTGCTGGTCGGCCTCGGACGTGCGGAGACTTTTTCGGACAGGGCCTATCGCCAGGCACTCTCCGTCGTGGCCAAAGCCCTCAATGGCGACCCCGCTACGGAGGTGGTCGTGACGCTGGCGGAGAACGAGGTCCCGCGCCGGACGCTCAGCTGGCGGATGCAGCAGGCGGGGCGCATCCTCGCCGATGGCCGCTATGATTTCGGCTTGCCTGACGTGCCCATTCGGGAGGAGCGGCGCAACATCATGCTGCTGGTGCCGCAAACCCTGACCTCGGAGCTGGTCACGGCGCTTCGGCAGGGCGTGGCCATCGGAGAGGGCGTCTCCTTCGCCAAGGAGCTCGGAAACCTGCCGCCGGATTTGTGCACGCCGACTTTCATCGCGCGAACGGCCGAGGCGATGGCGAACCAGTTCGGCTTCAGCGTCGACGTGCTCGGGCGGCGCGAATTCGAGGAACACGGGCTGGCGGCGTTTCTCGCCGGAGAACAGATCGCCGCTGGCGACTGCAAACTCATCGTCCTGAGAAGTGACCGGCGCATGGCGACGGGCCGGCCGATTGTCCTGATCGGTAACGGCGTGGCGGCGCTGGACGCGCTGCCCGAGCATGAGCAGCGCCTGCATCGCGCCCCGATCCGCGACATGCGCGGGATCGCCAGCGTGCTGGGCGCGATGCGGACGGTGGAACGGCTCGGCCTCGCTCTGAATGTCGTGGGGCTCATCGTCGCCAGCCAGGGTTGGACACCGCGTCAAGGCGGATGGCGCCCAGCCGCGCCGAAAGCAGTCCGGCGCCGGCAGGCACATGAGTCCTCGCTGCTGGGCGACGTGCTTGGCTACGCCGCGCAGTTCTCGCCGAGCTGCGTCATCGATGTCGCAGCGCTGACGCGCGCCTGCGTCGTCGCCTTGGGCAGTCATGCCAGCGGCCTGTTCGCCAATGACGAAGCTCTTGCATCGGAACTGATGAAATGCGGTGGACGGTCTGGCGATCGCGTCTGGCGGCTGCCCCTATGGGATGACGATCCGGCGTCCTCTGCGGCCGGTGAGGCGGACCCGGCCGACGGACCGCCCGACGCCATCGCCGCCGCCTCCGATCTGGCCCGTTTCGCCACCGCCTATCCCTGGGCGCATCTGGACATCTCCGGAACCGCTTCGACCGCCGGCCGCATCCGCGGCGCTACGGGACGTCCTGTCCCGCTGCTGGCCGAATTCCTGATCGGCAGGGCACGGGCGGTACCCGGCCAGTCAATCTTTCCCCCCCGCCCGAACCCGGAGCTACACTCATGAGCGATCTCGTCTTCATCGCCTTTCCGACCGAACAGAAGGCCGAGGAGGTCCGTCAGAAGGTCCTCTCGCTTCAGCGCGAATACCTGATCGAGCTCGGCGACGCCGTCGTCGTGGTCAAGGACGACAAGGGCCACGTCAAGCTGAACCAGATGATCAACCTGACCGCCACGGGCGCAGCTTCGGGCGCGCTCTGGGGCACGCTGATCGGCTTCATCTTCCTGTCGCCGCTCATCGGCACCGCGATCGGCGCCGCCTCGGGTGCGCTGGGCGGCAAGTTCAGCGACATCGGCATCAACGACCAGTTCATGAAGGATGCCGCCTCCGCGCTCCAGCCGAATACCGCCGGTCTCTTCCTGCTCATCCGCAAGATGACCACCGACAAGGTTCTGGCCGATCTCAAGGGAACCGGCGGCACGCTGATCAGCACCTCCTTCGATGAAACAAAGGAAGCCCAGCTGCGCGAAGCCCTCTCGTTCGTGGCGGACACGCAAGCGGCCGCGACGTGACCTTGGACTGGAGCCTGGGAGCGGAGGCTGCCGTCTGGGCGGCGTCGACCGCGCGTCTCGACGATTTCCGGCCTCTGCTTCCGGCAGAGGAGGAGATCGTCGCCAGGCTCCAGTCCGGCAATTTCGACAGGCTGGGGGATGGCATCCTGCCCACGCAGGCGGATCCGACCCGGTCGGTTCGCGCCCCCTTCCTGCGCTTCCTGATCCTGGGCGGCGAGCCGGGCTTCCGCCCGCATGAGAAGGGCGTCCTGATCCGGGGCGCCTGGATCACGGAGGTCCTCGATCTCGAAGCCTGCCGCGTCTTTCGCGATATCGGCCTGAACGACTGCCATTTCGAGGCGACGCCGATCCTGCGCGCGGCGATCATCAACCGGCTGTTCCTCGATGGCTCGCGGCTTCCCGGCCTGCAGGGCGAGCGATTGGAGGCGCGCGGCGGGGTCTATCTGCGGGGCGCGGAGGTCGAGGGGGCGGTCAATCTCGACCAGGCGCGGCTCGGCGGGAACCTGCAATGCGATGGTGCGGCGATCCGCAACCGCGGAGACTATGCGCTGCTGGGCCGCAGCCTGGAGGCTCGCAACGTGCTCCTGCGCGGGGCGACGTTGCGCGGCGGGATCAACCTGTCCGGCGCCGTGCTGGCCGCCGATCTGGATGCGGCCGGTGCGAGCATCCCCGCTTTCGATCGGATGGCGCTCGACGCCGGTGAGATCGCCTGCCACGGCAGCGTCGTCCTGCGCGGCACCCGAATCACGGGGGAGGTACGGCTGACCGGCTCGGCCATCGCCGGCGATCTCGATTGCTCCGGCACGACCGTGGAAAATGCCGGGCAGACGGCCATCGAAGCGAGCCGGGTCGTGGTCAAGGGCGCGTTTTTCCTGCGGCGCGAGGCAAGGCTGGACGGCACGCTCGCACTCACCGGCGCCTCGATCGGCACGATCCATGACGAGGCAGCGAGCTGGCCGAGGGCCGGCGACCTGCTCCTCAACCGCTGCCGCTATGGCGCCTTCATCGACGGGCCGGTCGATGCCGAGAGCCGTCTGGACTGGCTGGCGCGTCAAACGCCCAAGCGCTGGGGCGAGGATTTCTGGCCGCAGCCCTATGAGCAGCTCGCCGCCGTCTTTCGCGAGATGGGCCATGGCGAGGATGCCAGCTCCGTCCTCGTCATCAAGGAGCGCCTGCAGCGCAGGGCGCGCCGCGCCCGGACGGAGCACCCGGTCTGGCGGGCAATTCTCTTCGTCGCCGACGGCATTCTGGGGATCACGCTCGGATATGGCCGCAGGCCGCTTTTCGCGCTCGTCTGGCTGGCGTTCTTCTGGCTCGGGGGCGTCGCGATCTTCGCTTATGCCGAGCGCCAGGGCGCGCTGATGCCCAACAGCGCCGTGGTGCTGCGCGCGCCCGAATGGACCTTGTGCGGCATCGAGCGGGGCGAGCAGCGGCCGCTGGTCGCCACCGGCCCCTCGCAAGGGCTGGCGGCGCCCGGCCAGAACCAGCTCGCCTGCTTCCGGCAGCGCTGGGAGGCCTCGAGCTACCCCGCCTTCAGCCCCTGGATGTATTCGCTCGACACGCTGCTTCCTGTGCTCGACATGGGGCAGCGTACCTTCTGGCGGCCGAATCCGACCAAGCCGGGGGGGCGGGCCGCCATCAACTATTTCTATTTCCAGTCGGTCGTCGGCTGGGCCTTGAGCCTGCTCGCCGTCGCGGGCTTCTCCGGGCTGGTGAAGTCGTCGTGAGGCGGCCGGTTCTATCAACAAGGGTGAAATCGTGAGCAAGGCACCTTCCACTTCCAGCAGCGCCAGCGATGAGCGCGGCAGTGCAGCGTCGCGCGAGCCGCTCAACATCGATCTCGCCTTGCAGGGCGGCGGCGCACATGGCGCCTACACCTGGGGCGTGCTGAACCGGATCCTCGAGGAAGACTGGCTGACGATCGAGGCTATTTCGGGCACCTCGGCCGGCGCCATGAACGCCGCGGTCCTCGCCTCCGGTTATGTCACGGGCGGGCGGGCCGGCGCGCGCGAGGCCCTGAACGAATTCTGGCGGAAGGTCTCGGACGCTGCGCGCTTCAGCCCGTTCCAGCGTTCGCCGCTCGATGTCCTGCTCGGGCGCTGGACGCTCGACACCTCGCCGCTGTTCGTGGCGATGGACATGATGTCCCGCGTCGTCTCGCCCTATAGCCTCAACCCGATGGGCACCAACCCGCTGACGGACATCCTCGCCGAGGTGATCGACTTCGAGGCGCTCGCGAAATGCCCGATCAAGCTGTTCATCAGCGCGACGAATGTCCGGACCGGCCGCAACCGCGTTTTCCGCAACGCCGAAATCACCCCCGAGGTGCTGCTCGCCTCGGCCTGCCTGCCGACCTTGTTTCAAGCCGTCGAGATCGACGGCGACAGCTATTGGGACGGCGGCTACTCCGGCAACCCGACCATGACCCCGTTGATCGAGGAGAGCAACGCGAGCGACACGATCCTCGTCCAGATCAATCCGGTCGAGCGGCCGGGCACACCGCGGACGGCGCGCGACATTCTGAACCGCCTCAACGAGGTCTCCTTCAACGCGGTTCTGCTGAAGGAGCTGCGCATGATGGCTCTCCTGCAGCGTGAGGCAGTCTCCGGCTCGGGCGAGGGCGCCCGCTGGGCGCGCATGCGCATCCACCGCATCGCCAGCGACGCGATGACGGAGCTCGGCTACTCTTCCAAACTCAATGCCGAGTGGGAGTTCCTGACGATGCTGCATGACGAGGGCAGGCGCTCGGCCGAGATGTTCTACCGGACGCATCGCGACGAGATCGGAAAGCGCTCGACGCTCGATCTCGCCGAGTTCACCAAGGGGGTTTGACGGGTGTCTTTGAAATCGAGCCGTGTCGGCGACGCTCCGGATGCGGAATTGGGCGGGCCTATGACGAGTGGCGGCATCTATCAGGCGGCCCAGGTCGTCGTCGCGACGATCCTCGTCGTTGCGGCGCTGTCGATCGCGAGTTCGGTCTTCGCGCCGGTCGCCTTTGCGCTGTTCATCATCGCGCTGGTCTGGCCCCTGCAGAAGATGCTTCAGGGCTTTCTGCCGCGGCTGCTCGCGCTCGCGGTCAGCGTAATCGTCATGACCGTCGCGTTCGTCTATGTCGGGTCGCTGGTGGTGTCCGCGTTCGGACGTGTCGGGCGCTGGATCGTCAGCGACGCCGCCCGCTTCCAGGCTTTCTACGACCAGATCACGCTCTGGCTCGAAGGACACGGCATAGCGGTCGCGGGAGCCTGGTCGGAGGCGTTCAGTGTCGGCTGGATGCTGCGCACCGCGCAGACCGTGACCGGCCGCCTGAACAGCACCATGAGCTTCTGGCTCGTTGTTCTCGTCTACGTCTTTCTCGGGCTGCTGGAGGTCGACGATTTCGGCCGCAAGCTCAAGGGCATGCGCAACCGCGCCGCCGGGTCCTTGCTGCTGCAAGGCAGCATGATGACGGCGGCCAAAATCAGGCGCTACATGCTGGTGCGAACGCTGATGAGCGTGATCACCGGCGTCCTGGTCTGGCTCTTCGCCAGAGCCGTCGGGCTGCAACTGGCCGAGGAATGGGGCTTCATCGCCTTCTCGCTCAACTACATCCCGTTCCTCGGGCCTCTCGTCGCCACCGTCTTCCCGACGCTGTTCGCGATGACGCAGTTCGGCTCCTGGCAGGCGGTGGTCGCGGTCTTCGCCTGCCTCAACCTGATCCAGTTCGTCGTCGGCAGCTATGTCGAGCCGCGCGTGGCCGGCAGTGCGCTCTCGATCTCGCCGGCGACGGTGCTGTTCTCGGTGTTCTTCTGGAGCTATCTATGGGGTGTCTTCGGCGCATTCATCGGCGTGCCCATCACCATCGCCTTCCTCACCTTCTGCGCCCTGCATCCGTCGAGCCTGTGGCTCGCCGAAATCTTCGGCTCGCCGCAGAAGGAAGATAAGGTCCCCGAAGGCGCGCCCGTCACGCCGTAATGGCGGGCGGTGCCGGCGCGATCAGGATGCGCTGCGGTTCGAGCAGCGCGATCCCCTCGGGCGCTGCCGCCAGCGTGTGAATGTAGAAGCAGGTTGGCTCCGCATTCGTCGCTTCCATGACCGGGGAGGGCGCGGAGACGATCTTCAGCGCGCCGCAGCGCCCGATCCAGTCGATATGGCGGTGGCCGTGCATCGCGACCATGCGGGCGGCGACGGGCCGCAGCAGCCGCAAGAGGCGGCTGCCGTTGATCAGCGCGGTTCCGATCCGCTCCGAAAAGGCTTTCGCCGGTTTCGGATATTCGATCGGGTGGTGATGGAGCGCCAAAATCCACCGCGCCTGCGGGAAGGCGCGGGCCGCGGCGAGAGTGGCCTGCATGTCCTCCTCGGCGACGAGCCCAAGTGCGTTGGTGAAGGAGAAATGCGCCTCGGCATTCGAGTTGAGCAGGATGACGCCGAGCCCTTCCGGTTCCGCCGGCGGCAGCACCATCGGAAAGGCATCCGCCCAGACCGCTTCGAGCCCCGCCGCTCGGCGCAGGCCGCCGGTGTCGGCGAAGGCGGCGATCTTCTCGCGATGCGGTTCAAGCGCCGCGCTGAGGCTGCCCGCGAGCCTCGTCCGGCGCTGGTCGAAGACCTGCACGCGCTCGCCCTGCAGGGCCGCCATGGCGGAAAGGGTCCGCATCTGGCGCAGGTGTTTGCCCGGGCTGCCCGGCAGCTCGAGCCGGGCGGGATTGGCGCGGTCGACGATGTTGACGTCGTGGTTGCCCGGCAGGATCAGGCAGCGACCGGCGAGGGCGGGATGGCGTTCCATCGCGTCGAGGAATTCGCCCCACTCGGCCGAGCGCCCGGCATCGGTCATGTCCCCGGTGATGAGCAGCAGGTCGAGCGGCTCGCTCGCGTGGATCGCCGCCAGCCTGTCGAGCACCTGCAGGAAGCGTTCATTGCCGCGCGGACCCGCGCGCCCGCTTTCGATCCGGAAGCCGTAGCGCTCGCCGACGACATGGACGTCGGACAGATGGGCGACGCGCCATCGCCGCGCCGATGCGGCCGCGGTGTCGAAGCCATCGAGATCGCGCGGCTGGTCCATCAGCCCGTCGGCCAGGCCCCAGAGCAGCGACGCCGCAGCCAGATAGAGCGACATCAACGCAACCGCATTGGCCAGCGCTGGAACGACGAGCCGCAGCGGATCGGCGAAATCGGCAAAGCCGCCGGACCAGCGCGTCGCCGGCCAGACGAGCCAGAAGACGACCCCGGCGACGGCACAACCCAGCAAGCCTGCCCCGATCGCGCTGCCTGCCCGCAATCGTGCGCGCTTATCGGGATCGGTTCCGACGGAACTGAAACTCTCCGCAAGATGCTGCAGCCCTTCGCGGCAGACCGCGTAGCCCGGCTGGACCACCAGAGCGTTCAACGACCAGAAGCTCTTCTCTGCCATGCGGAACAGTGGCCGGAAGCCATACCAGCCGACAATTCCGACAAATGCGAGCAAAACGAGGGAGCTGATCCCGGCCAGCGCCACCACGCGGCCCGATACCGATGCGACCCACGCCGTCATGACCAGCGGAGCTGCGCCCAGAAGGAGGCTCGGCAGCAAGGCGCCCAGAACCCAGGCGAGCGCGAGCTTGGGCAGGCTGATCTCGCCGAGCAGACTGCCGGCGATCGCAATCAGCGAGTGCTTCTTGGTGCTGCTGGCATCGTCCTCGGCGTCGCCGTTGCGCGGTTCGATGATCATGGACACGGCACCCCGGCGGAGCCGAGAGCTGTGATTGGCGAAAGCCTTGGCCGATTCATGCGATCCCCGGAGTGCGGCACCGAACGCATCCTGCTCATATCGGGCGGGCCACTGCCAGCAGCGCGGGCGAGAATGGGACGCGGCGCACAGGAGTGAGACGTCGGGCTGATGTTGCCCGCGGAGGTGGAAGCTACCTTGGTCTCACGGCCCGGCAGGGCACCCACCAGAGACGGGCGGATGGAATGAAGGCGGCGGCCGCAGCCGACGACGCGCCCCTCTCGGCGCTCTTCGCCCGAGGGCTCGGGCTGCTGCTGCTTTGGGTGATCCTGATGGGACCGGCGCTCGAGGATTTGCCGGTCGGGCTGGTCGCCAGCGCCTGCGGAGTCTGGGCCAGCACGGCTCTCTGGCCGCCCGGCGGGAAGCTCTCATGGATTGGCCTCGTTGGTTTTCTGGCTCGCTTTCTCCCGCAATCCGTCGTTGCAGGTCTCGACGTGGCGCGGCGCGCCTTTGCACGCGAGCCCGACCTGCAGCCCGGTTTTGCGACCTGTCTCTTCTTGATTCCAGCCGGCCTTGCGCTCGACTCGGCCTGCGCCGTGATGAGCCTGCAACCGGGCAAGCTGCCCGTTTCCGCCGAGCCCGACGGGACGTTGCTGATCCACTGCCTCGATCTGCGCGAGGCCGTGGCCGAGCAGGTCGCCGATGACGAGGCGGCATTCCTGCGCATCCTCGGACCGGGGCGGCACGATGGCTGATTTCCTCACCGGGGCCGCGCTCTTCATCCTGGCCGTGACGGCGATAGCGCTGTTCCGCGTGCTGCGTTCCGGCATCGTTCCCGAGCGCATGATGGCCGTACAGTTGCTGGGGACCGGCGGAGCGGCGGCCCTCCTGCTGCTGGGAACTGCTTCCGGATCGGCGGCGACGAGCGATGTCGCGCTGTTGCTCGCGCTGTTCGCGGCGTTCTCCTGCGTCGCCTTCGTGCTTGGCGCCGACGGGCCGGGCGCCGGTGGGGATTCGTCGAAGGAGCGGCCGTGAGCGGCCTCGCCGACATCGTCACCGTCGTTCTCGTGATGGCGGGAGCGCTGCTCTTTCTCGCCGGCACGCTCGGCTTGCTGCGCTTCCCCGATACGTTGAGCCGGCTGCACGCCATCAGCAAGGCGGACAATCTGGGGCTCGGCTTGATCGTTCTCGGTCTCCTGCCACAGGCGGCGAGCGTCACGGGCGCGCTGAAGCTGATCTGCGTCTGGCTGCTCGCTCAGCTTTCGGCCGCGACGGCGAGCCAGCTGCTCGCGCGCGCCCTCCACCGCGACCGGGCCGAGCCATGACGCTCCTGCTCGATCTCGCGCTCGTCGCCTGGCTGCTGGGACTTGCGGTCTATGTGGTCGCGCAGCCGGATGAACGCAGCGCGATCATCGCCTTCCTCGCCTTCGGGCTCCTGCTCGGGTTGGTTTGGGTCCGGCTCGCGGCGCCGGACGTCGCGCTGACGGAAATCGCCATCGGGGGGGGCGGGACTGGCATCCTGCTGCTGCGAGCGGAAGCGGCGCTGCGCGGCCGCGGCAAGCATGAGGAGGCGATGACGCGCGCCGGCAAGCTCGCCGTGGCCGTGGGCTGCGCCGCGATCTCCGCGGGGCTCGCCTTTGCCGTGCTGACCCTGTCGGCGCCCGCTCCGACGCTGGCGCCGGCCGCTTCGGAGGCGCTGGGGACGACGGGGCTGGGCAACCCCGTCACCGCCGTATTGTTGGCCTATCGCGCGCTCGACACCCTGCTGGAGAAGGTCGTGGTGCTGCTCGCGCTGATCGGGGTCTGGTCCCTGGCGCCTGACGGTGTCTGGGGTGGCGCACCCGAGGTTAAGCCCACCGCCGTTCCGGGGCCGCTGGCCTATCTCGCGCGCATCCTGCCACCCTTCGGAATCGTGATCGGCGTCTACATGTTCTGGGTCGGGGCCGACGCGCCGGGCGGCACCTTCCAGGCCGGCACAGTCCTTGCCGCGAT
This sequence comes from Allobosea sp. 10L422, assembly GCF_056395345.1. NCBI lineage: Bacteria > Pseudomonadati > Pseudomonadota > Alphaproteobacteria > Hyphomicrobiales > Alloboseaceae > Allobosea > Allobosea sp. 10L422. The sequence goes on along the minus strand of NZ_JBFTJI010000001.1, from coordinate 368,019 downwards.
GTGGCTGCTGGTGATGATGGCGGGTCTCCGTCCACCGCCCGATACGGCGCGCCCGCTGCTTCGGCTTGCGCTCACGGGCGGCCCGGCCCTGTTCCTGGCGATCGCCTTTCTCGGCTTCGCTGTTGCCGACGGCTTCCTCGCCTATCCGAAAGGGCTCGCCAAGCCGCTGATCGTCGCGATCGAGGCTGCCCTCACTCTGTCCGTCGCCGCGGCGCTCGCCATGCTGGTGGCCGGCCCGGCCCGAAAGGCGCCCACACGATGACGGCGGCGCTGCAGCCCGGCATTCTGTTCGGCCTGTGCGGCGCTGCGCTCGTCGGCATCGGGCTCTTCGCCATCGTCACGAGCCCCGTCCTGCTGCGGCGGATCGTAGGCTGCAACATTCTCGGCGCGGGCATCTTCCTCGTCTTCGGCGCCGTCGCGCGGCGGGGCGCCGCCGCCGGCTTCGAAGCGGACCCGGTGCCGCAGGCTCTGGTCATCACCGGGATCGTCGTCGCCTTTTCGGCGAGTGCTCTGGCCGTTGCCCTGCTGAAGCGCCTCTCCGAGCTGAATGTGGGCGATCAGGCAGATGCCTCTGCGCCGGCCCAACGGCGGAGCGGGTCATGATGCCGCTCGTCCACACCACTTCGCCGGGTGGCTTCCTGCTGGTCCTGGCCGTGATCCTGCCGGTCTGTGCCGTGCTCGCCATCCTCGCCTGCGGGCCGCGCAGCGCGGCGCGGATCGCAATGACGACGTTTGCGGCCGGGCTCGCCCTTGCCATTGCGATCGCCGTCGAGCTGGCATCGAGCGGCGCGGCCCTGTCCTATGTCGTCGGCTCCTGGCAGCCGCCGCTCGGCATCGCACTGCGGGCCGATGGGCTTTCGGGCGCCATGCTCGTCATGACGGCGCTGGTCGTCGTCACGGTCGGCCTTTTCGCACGAACCCAGCACAAGCTTCATGAGGGCGCAGACGACGGGCGTGCGCAGACGACGTTCTGGCTGATGCTGCTCGCGCTCTGGAGTGCATTGAACGCCGTCTTCGTCGGCGAGGACCTGTTCAACCTCTACGTCGCGCTGGAACTGCTGACCTTCGCAGCGGTGCCGCTCGTCTGCCTCGACGGCCGGGCCGAAACCGTCAAAGCCGCGCTGCGCTACCTCTTGTTCGCGCTGATCGGCTCGCTGCTCTACCTGCTCGGGACCGGGCTGATCTACGGCCAGTACGGCACGCTCGACCTGCTCGCGCTCTCGCGCCTGAGCCGGCAGGATCCGGCGCTCGCGGCGGCACTGGCGCTGATGATCGTCGGCCTCCTGGCCAAGGCGGCGCTGTTCCCGCTGCATCTGTGGCTGCCGCCGGCCCATGCCGGGGCGCCCGCGCCGGCGAGCGCCGTGCTCTCGGCGCTGGTGATCAAGGCCCCGATCTTCCTGATCCTGCGGCTGGTGCTCGATGTGGCCCCGCCGCAATCGGCCGCGATCGCCGGCCAGATGCTGGCCGTCCTTGGCGCGGCCTCGATTCTGTTCTGCAGCGTCATGGCGCTCCGGCAGGCCCGGCTCAAGCTGATGATCGCCTATTCGACGGTCGCGCAGATCGGCTATCTCTTCATCGTCTTTCCACTGGCGGCCGGCAGCGCCGAGCTGCCGCCCTGGGGAACGATCGCCTGGACCGGCGGCGCGCTCCAGCTCATCTCTCACGCGCTGGCGAAGGCGGCGATGTTCCTTGCGGCCGGCGTCATCGCCGAGGCCTACGGCCATGACCGCATTGCGGATCTCGGCGGCTTCGGCCGCGTGCTGCCGCTCAGCGCGGCGGCCTTCGGCCTCGCCGGGCTGTCGCTGATGGGCATTCCGCCAAGCGGCGGCTTCGTCGCCAAATGCCTGTTGCTGACGGCGGCGGTCATTCAGGGCAATCCCTGGCTGGCCGCGACCATTCTGGCCGGCGGGCTTCTCGCTGGCGGCTACGTCTTCCGCGTGATCGACAAGGCACTCGCCGTCCCCGCCGTTCCCGTCGCGCCGCGACGCAAAGTGCCGCGCCGGCTCGAAATCGCGGCGCTGACACTGGCCGTGGCCGCCGTTCTGCTCGGATTCGTGCCGCTGCGCCCCTTCGGCTTCCTGCAGATCGGCCGCGACGGCCTCGCCACGGCGTTGGCGCCATGACTGCCGCCGGTCTCCTCCTAGCTTCGGCCCTGCTCGTGCCGCTCCTGCTTGCCGCGTGCTGCCTGTCGGCCTGGTTCCGGGCGAGGGTGCTGGCCGTGCTCGTGATTGCCCCGCTCCCCGCGCTTGCGGGGGCCATCTTCGTGCCTGAAGGCCGCTTCGCCTTTTTCCCGGCGCCGTTCCGGCTGACGCTCGTGCTCGACCAGCCCGGCGCGATCCTGCTCGGGGGAGCAGCGCTGCTCTGGAGCGCGGCCGGTGCCTACGCCGCCTCGCAGATGGCACGAGATCGGGCTGCGCCGCGCTTCGCGATCTGGTGGCTGTTGACGCTCGCAGGCAGCCTCGGCCTGTTCATCGTCGGCGATGTCGTGAACTTCTATCTGCTGTTCACGCTGGCGAGCCTCGCGGCCTATGGCCTGATCATCCATGAGCAGAGCGCTGCCGCACACCGGGCCGGCGTCATCTATGTCGTGCTGGCGCTGCTGGCGGAGGCGTTCCTGCTGATCGCGCTGGTGATGCTGGCGGCAGGCCATCCCGACGCCAACCCGCAGATCCGCAGCGTCGTCGCCGATCTCTCGGCCAATCCGATGCGGGACGGCATCGTCGCGCTGTTCGTCCTCGGCTTCGCGCTGAAGATGGGGCTGGTGCCGCTGCATGTCTGGCTACCGCTGGCGCATCCGGCGGCGCCGACCCCGGCCTCGGCGGTGCTGAGCGGCGTCGTGGTCAAGGCCGGCGTGATCGGGCTGATCCGCTTCCTGCCCTTCGAGGCCGGGATGCCGTTCGCGGGTGCCGTCCTGATCGGCGCGGGCCTCGTCACAGCCTATTACGGTGCCATGCTCGGCATCACCCAGCGGCGCGCCAAGACGGTGCTGGCCTATTCCACCGTGAGCCAGATGGGGCTGCTCGCCGTGCTGCTCGGCATCGGCCTCGACACGGCCGACCCGGCCGCCACCCATCTGACGGCCTACTACGTCGTCCACCACACACTGGTGAAGGGCGCGCTCTTTCTCGGCATCGGCATCCTCGCCGCAACCGGCGGGCGTCGGCTGACGCCTGTTCTGCTGCTGACGGCCGTGCTGGCGCTGAGCCTCGGCGGCCTGCCGCTGACCAGCGGGGCGCTGGCCAAGCTCGCGACCAAGCCGATGCTCGGCTATGGCTGGCTCGCCGGCGCGATGACGCTCGCCGCCGCGGGCAGCACCGCGCTGATGGTGCATTTCCTGCTGATCCTCCGCCGCGACACGCTCGACAACCCTGTCGGATCGCCGCCGCTCGGGCAGCTCCTGCCCTGGCTCGTCGTGCTGGCCGCCTCGCTCGTCATCCCCTGGTCGCTCTATCCGGCCGTGTCCGGCGAACCCATCGCCAGCCTGCTCGAGCCCGAGGCGCTCTGGAAGGTGAGCTGGCCGATGCTGCTGGGCGCGGCGGTGATGCTCTTCGTCGACCGCTGGCCGCAACGCCTGGGCAGGATTCCGGAGGGAGACATCGTCGTCCTCGCGCAAAAGGGCGGCCCGTTGGTTCGTGGCATCTCGAACCGCATCGGAGAAATCGATGTGCATCTCCGGCGCTGGCCCGCAGCCGGGTTGGGGCTGATCGCCCTTGCCATCCTGCTCGGCGGCGCTTTGATGCTCAGGACCTGACGAAGGCCTGCAGGAGACCGCCGCGTGACACCGATCGAAAGTACCGCCGTCGTCACCGTGGCTGCGATCGTGCTGTTCACCTGGAACAGGCTTCCGGTCGTCGTGGTCGCGATCGGGGCGGCGCTGGCGCTCTGGGCCACGGGCGTGGTGACGCTCGAGCAGGCTTTCGCCGGCTTCGGCGACCGCGCCGCACTCTTCGTCGCCAGCCTCTTCATCATCAGCGCGGCGCTGGACAAGACCGGCGTGACCGCCTGGGCGGGGCAATATCTGATCGCCAAGGCTGGCAGCGATGGGCAGACGCGTCTGCTGATCATCATCATGGTCGCGGCCGGCTGTCTCAGCGCGCTCATCAGCGGCAGCGGCTCGGTCGCAGCCCTCATGCCGGTGGCGGTCATGGCCGCGGTGCGGCTGCGCCAGTCGCCGGCCCAGCTCCTGATGCCGCTCGCCTTCGCCTCCCATGCCGGCTCCAACCTGCTGCTGACCGGAGCGCCCAAGAACATCCTGGTGTCCGAGGCGCTGGAGGATGCCGGCCTGCAGGGATTCGCTTTTGCCGAGTTCGCGCTCGTCGGCCTGCCGCTGCTGGCGGGCACGATGGCGATCATCCTGCTGCTGGGCAAGCGCCTGCTGCCGCAGCAGAGCAGCGCGCGGCTGCCGGCCGATTTTAGCCGGCACGCTCAGACTCTCGTTGAGCATTATGGGTTAAGCGACGGGATTTTCAGGCTGCGCGTGCGCTCGACCTCCTCCTATATCGGTGTCAGCCCGCTCGAGGTCGATCTCAACGCGGACGGGCGGCTCAGCCTGATGGCCGTGCAGGCGGGAGCTTCCGGCATACCGTTGCGGGCGCCGGCCATTTCCGAGGGGGACTATCTCCTCGTGCGCGGCGATGCGGAGGCCGTCGCGACGCTGGCAGCCGACAAGCATCTCGCCCTGCGCGACGACCCTGCTCAGAAAGGCTTGTTCAGCCGCCGCTCGGGGCTGGCGGAGGTGGTGATTCCGCCGCGCTCGGCACTGATCGGCCGTGCGCTCTTTCCAGGAATGGTGACGGACAGTGGCGATCTCGTCGTGCTGGCCGTCCAGCGCGCGGGGGTCGATCTGGAGCCGGGCGATGCTCTCTTGGCCGGCGATACGCTGCTGCTCGAAGGCAGTTGGGAAGCGCTCGATCTCCAGCTCGACGATCCCGACGTGCTCGTCGTCAACTCGCCCGACCTCGTCCGGCGCCAGGCCGTGCCGATGGGCGCGGGCGCCGGAGTGGCGCTGGCGGTGTTGACCTGCCTCGTCGCCGCGCTCGCGACGGGTATCCTGCCGCCGGCCGTCGCCGGGCTGCTCGGTGCCGGGGCCCTTATCGCCGCCGGCATCATGACCGTCGAGCAGGCTTACCGTGCGATCAACTGGACGACGGTGATCCTGATCGCGGCGATGATGCCGCTCTCCACAGCGATGGTGCAGTCGGGCGCGGCCAAGGTCGTGGCCGACCATCTCGTGGCTCTGACGGGCGGGGCAGGGCCTATCGTCTTCCTCGCCGGTCTCTTCGTGCTGACGGCGAGCCTCGGCCAGGTCATGAGCAACACCGCGACGACGATGCTGGTCATTCCGATCGCAATGGCCGCCGCCGCCGGCATGGGCGTATCGCCGCGGCCGGTGCTGATGAGCCTGTGCGTCGCCGGCTCGGCCTCGTTCCTGACGCCGATCGCGACGGCGACCAACATGATGGTCATGGGGCCGGGCGGCTACAGCTTCAACAGCTACTGGAAGCTCGGCACACCGCTGATGCTCTGGTTCTTCGTAATGGCGGTCTTTTACGTACCGCTGATCTGGCGGTTCTGAAGGGTTGCCGGCGCCTCGGCCTCAGGCCGAAGGCCCTTCGAAGCGCTTCCAGCTCCAGAGGGCGACGAGCACGATCAGGGACCCGACGAAGGCGGCGATCACATCCCTGAGCGAAATCGCGATGTTGTCGAGACCCGGCAGGATCTGAAACCAGCGGAAGAGGAGGCCGCCGACCACGGCGCCCGCCAGACCCACGGCGAGATTCCGCAGGAGGCCGAAGCCGCGCTTGTCCCATTTGATCGTGAGGCCGGCGAGGCCGCCGCCGATCACCCCGATGATGATCCAGACAATCACATGATCGAGCGTCTGCATGTTTCCCCCAAGTCGCGATCGATGGCGGGACGACCTTCGCTCTGGCCGCCCGCAGAAACAATGCTAGAGCATCGCCGCACGTCCTCGATACGCGGAAATGCTCTAGTTCTTTGTTTTACGGCATTTTCTTTACGCGAAGCGATACCCGCTAGGCTCGAAACGCTCTAGAACGAGACCCAGTGGCACCGGCGAACAGGCCTTCCCCACCGATCCCAATGGGTCCGGCAAACCCGCCGACGGCGGCGATAATGGCGGTGCCAGTGCCGATAGTGATGCCGGCGGTGGACGGGGTGGCCCCTGCGATTCTGGGACCAGTCGATCGGTGTCCCGTCCGGCAGCCTGAGTTCCTGATCCGGCGATGGCGTCGGCTGCCGCGGCGCCGCTTCGGCCTCGCGGGCCGGCAGGGCCAGGGCGGAGCCCGTTGCAAGGGCAAGCAATCCGAGCAGAAATGAACGTCGTTCCATGGGATACGCTCCAGACTGGCTTCGGAAATGGCAATGTAGGGCGTCCGAAGAGCGGGGCCAACATCTTCGGCACCTTGCAGGGCCGCTTTCAAACCATGTCGTTACCGGAACATCTTGGTCAGGATCGCCGCGGCATGCCGCAGTGCGACGTCGCCGGTGCCGAAATGGAGCGAGAAGCCCAGCACCGCAGCGGCGACGGAAACGAAACCAGCCCCGCAGGATGACGGCACGCGCGAAGGCAGCAGGGCGACCATGTCCGAGCCGTGCAGCCGTGTCTGGACCATCTGGAAATTCGGCACGACGAAGCCGACGCGCCGCGTCAGGCCGCGGCTGACGAGTTTCGCCTCGGGAGCGATGGATCGCGGAAACGCCTGCACCCCGCCAGAAAGTCGCTGAGTCACGGCCGCGCGACGACGAGGCGCAGCGAACCTTCGAAGCTCGGCTGGCTGCGCAGGAAGCCGTAGCACGAATCCCAGGCTCCGGATTCGAGGTCGCCCTGCAGATGGGCAATCGAGGCGGCGCTCTCGGCTTCGCTGACGAAGCTCCAGGCTGAGCAGGCCGAACGAGCGCCCGGCTCCAGGAAGAGTTCCGGCCGGCCGTAATAGGCCTCGTTGAAGCCGTCGCGGCAGGCGAGGGGGATCGGCACCGCGACGATCTCGACATCGCCGCCCAGGACCTTGCCGATATGGCCGAGCGAGGGATAGCGCCGCGCCTCCGTCGCCAGAACCTTGGGGGCATAGTGGTTGAGCCAGAAAGCCTCGACCAGCTCCGGGTCGCAGGAGAGGATGACGACGGGGCCGCGGGTCACGCGGCGCATCTCGCGCAGGCCGGCATCGAGATCCTGCCATTGATGCACGGTGAAGGTCGCCATGCTCGCGTCGAAGGCTTTGTCGGGAAAGGGCAGATTCGCGGCTGTCGCATCGATCGCCACGGCAATATCGGCCGGCCGCTGCGCCCGCATCGAGGCGGAAGGCTCGACCGCCGTGACGTCGCGGTTGCGCGGCTCATAGGAGCCTGCGCCGGCCCCGACATTGAGGATGCGACCGGCCGGGCCGAGCGCGCTCTCGATCAGCGCGGCGATAGCCGGCTCCGGTTGCCGATAGGAGGCATAGCCCTGGCCGATCCGGCCGTAATCGGCATCTCCCGCGCTGCCATCGGCGCGGCGCAGGCTGGTGGCGGCATTGAGGTCAGTGGTCATTCAGGGCCTCCGAGGCCATGGATTGCCAGAACGGCAGGATATGGTCCCGCGTCAGCAGGGCGGTCGCAATGCGCAGCCGCCGGGTCGTCCCGATCAAAGGTCGATTCCCTTTCAGATGGCGCGGGGGAGGATTGCCATGACGCGCGCTCCTTCGGAAAGGGCTTTGGCGCCGGCCTGTCGATGGTGGTAGGACAGCCATCGGACTTCAAAGCCCTTCAGCGAGACGCAGGACCATGTTCGAGGCACAGCGCATCGACACGACCGACAAGGCCGCATTCTATGACGAGCTGACGACGCAGCTCGAAGCCCTGCTCACCGGGGAGAGCGACCCGATCGCCAACGCGGCCAACACCTCGGCGCTGCTCTACCAGATGATGCCGGAGCTGAACTGGGCCGGTTTCTATCTGATGCGGAACGGGGAACTCGTACTCGGGCCCTTCCAGGGCAAGCCGGCCTGCGTGCGTATTCCCGTCGGGAAGGGCGTCTGCGGAGCCGCAGTCGAGCGCCGTGCCTCGGTTCTCGTCGAGGATGTCCATGCTTTTCCCGGCCATATCGCCTGCGATTCGGCCTCCCGCTCGGAGCTTGTCGTCCCGCTGATCGGCCGTGACGGCGTCATCGGCGTCATCGATCTCGACAGCCCCTCGGTCGCGCGTTTCGACGCCGCCGATCAGGCCGGGATCGAGCGCATCGCCGCGATCTATCTTGCCGCCTGCGGCGAGGGCGCCCGTCTCGCCAAAGCTTCCTGAGCCGAGCGGTGCCCTCGCTTAGCCTGCGCATCCAGCTCGATCCCGAGGGGCGGATAGGCCCCGGCAAGATCGAGCTGCTCGAGCAGATCGCGGCGCAGGGCTCTATCTCGGCTGCGGGCAGGGCGATGGCGATGTCCTATCGGCGGGCCTGGGAACTGGTCGAGGAGCTGAATACCCTGTTTGGCAAGCCTGTCGTCGAGCGCCAGACCGGCGGCCGCAATGGCGGCGGAGCCCGCGTGACCGATCTCGGTCAGGCCCTGATCACGCGCTTCCGGGCCGTCGAGCAGGCCGCTACCGCAGCCGCAAGCGAACACCTTGCCGCGCTTCAGGCCGAGATCGACCGGCCGACGAATTCCTGAAGCGCAAGCCGGCGCCCGGCCTCGCATCCATCGAAGAACGGATATGCGGAAACGTCCGGGCCGGTTTGGGCGCCGGAAAGACGACTGCGCACAGACACAGCTCTAAGCTGGTCAGCCTTGACATCCGCAGCCTATTCGAACAGGCGTATCGCATATGCAGAATGAGTTCTGCAGGTCTTTTTTGTAATTTTTCTAATGAGGAAGCGGTGGAGTCTAAGTATTCGGAATGATCTCTTGGCACGAAGCCAATGGCCGTGTGCAGAGAGCGCAAACCGGAAGACTCCGAGCCGGCAGCAGCTGGGTAAGCTTACCTCCAGCGAAGACTGGACTTGGTTATGATGCGTGCGTTTCGTCTGGCTCTCGTCGCAGCGGGTCTCTCGGCGCTGTCCGGGCTTGCCGTCCACGCTCAGGAGGCTCCTGCTGCTCAGGTCCAGTCGGCCACCCCGACCAATCCGCTGCCCGCGGTTCCGCCTCAGTTCGGCATCAATCCGCCAAGCACCGCGCATCCGCCGCTGACGACGGAGGCTCCATCGGCGCCCACTGCCGCGCCGGCTGTGGCAGCGGTGCTGCCGCACGACCTGTCGCCCTGGGGCATGTTCATGGCTGCCGACATCGTCGTGAAGGCCGTGATGCTCGGCCTCGCCTTCGCCTCGCTGGTCACCTGGACGATCTGGCTCGCGAAGGCGATGGAACTCGCCGGCGCGAAGGCCGCGGCCGGCCGGGCACTGCGCCGTATCGAGGCGGCGGACAGTCTCGGCGCTGCGGCCAGCGCTGCAGCTTCGAAGAGCGGCAAGCTGCGCGGCGCCGTCGGCGAACTCCTCACGGCCGCGCTCTCCGAGACCCGGCGCTCGGCCGATCTCGGTGAGGACGGCACCAAGGAGCGCGTCGCCATCGCCCTGTCGCGGATCGAGGCCCGTGCCGGCCGCTCCATGGCGCGCGGAACAGGACTGCTCGCGACCATCGGCTCGACGGCACCTTTCGTCGGCCTGTTCGGCACGGTCTGGGGCATCATGAACGCGTTCATCGGCATCAGCCAGGCGAAGACGACCAATCTCGCCGTGGTGGCGCCCGGCATCGCCGAGGCGCTGCTGGCGACCGCGATCGGCCTCGTCGCGGCGATCCCCGCCGTCATCATCTACAACGTTTTCGCCCGTGCGATCACCGGCTATCGCGCCACGCTTTCGGATGCTTCCGGCGAGATCCTGCGTCATCTCTCGCGCGATCTCGAGCGGCGCCATCGCGCCGTCGTGGCCACTCCCCGTTCGGCCTCCTCCTCGGCGGCGGCAGCCGCATCCGCGCTCGTGCCGGTGGAGTGAGCCATGGCCATTTCCCTCAAGGACCCACAGGACGGCGATCTCAACGAAGTCAGTGACATCAACGTCACGCCCTTCATCGACGTGATCCTGGTTCTGCTGATCATCTTCATGGTCGCAGCACCGCTCTCGACCGTCGACGTCGCTGTCGATCTGCCGGTGTCGAATGCGCAGCCGCAGCCCCGGCCGGACACGCCCGTCTTCCTCACCGTCAAGGGCGATCTCTCGCTGGCGTTGGGGAACGACTCCTTGTCCCGCGAGGCGCTGCAGGCCGCGCTCGACCAGCGCACGAACCGGGACCGCGAGCAGCGCGTATTTCTCCGCGCCGACGGCACCGTCGCCTATCGTGAGCTGATGGAGGTGATGAACCTGCTGCGTAACGCCGGCTATCTCAAGATCGCTCTCGTCGGCCTCGAGGATACCGGACAGGGCGCCGCCCCATCGGGGGCCAAGCCATGAGCCTGGAACGCCGCTCCCTGTCGCGCTTTGCCCCGGCCGCGCTGCGCTGGAGCGTGGCGGCGCTCGTCGTCGCGAGTGCCCATGGTACGGCTGGCTGGGTCGCGGCGAACTGGCAGCGCGCCGAGGCTGCGATGGGCTCGCCTCCTGCCGCCGTCATGATCGAGCTTGCGCCGCTCGCCGTCGCGCCCGCTTCGGCACAGCAGGATATCGCGCCGGGGCCGGAGATGGTCGAGGCGCAGCCCGAGCCTGAGCCGCCGACGCCAGAGCCTGTCGAGCAGCCCAAGGAGCCAGAGCCGCCGCCGCCGGAGCCCGAGCCGGTCGCGATTCCGGAACCCGAGATCAAGATTCCAGAACTGCCGCCGCTGCCTGACGCTGCCGCCGTGCTGACGCCACCGCCGAAGGAGCAGCCGAAGCTGCCGGAGGTGAAGCCGAAGCCCAAGCCCAAGCCCAAGCCGAAAGTGGTCGAGCGGCGCAAGCCGGTGAACCCGGACAAGCCGAAGGCGGAGCAGACCACGGCGCCGATCGCACAGGCGCAGGCCGCCCTGCAGGCCGCGGCGCCTGCCTCGGGTGCCTCGACCGCTGCGCCGGCCGCCAATGCCAGCTGGCGGGGCTCGTTGATCGCCCATCTCAACCGCTTCAAGCGCTTCCCGAACGGCGCCAGTCCCGGTACCGTGCAGGTCGCGTTCAGCATTGACCGGGGCGGCCGGGTCCTGTCGGCGCGGCTGGTCCGTGGCTCTGGTGATGCGGCTCTGGACGAGGAGGCGGTCGCAATGATCAGGCGGGCGAGCCCCGTGCCGGCGCCGCCGGACGGGATCGGTGGCAGCGCGATCGCGCTTGCGGTGCCCGTCCGGTTCTCGCGCTGAGGTAGATGGGGAACCCGGACGCCATTTGCGCGTCGTCGCGTTCGCAGCCAGTGCGCAAAGGAGACGCGCCATGGATATCGGAAAGCTCGCAGCCGGCGCTCTTCTGGCGGTCGCCTGCAGCGGCTGCGTAACGGAAGCCGAGCTGCGCGCGGCAGACGAGGCGCGCTGCCACTCATTCGGCTTCCGCACATCGAGCGAAGGCTTTGCGAACTGCCTGCTCCAGCTCGATCTCAATCGCGCCGCGGATCGGCGTGCCCGCTTCGACCGATACGATGCACCGCCCGGTTGGTATTACGGCCGCAATTGGTGGTGAGCTAACCACCTTCCAGACAAGAAAAAAGGGCCACGCCCGAAAGCGCAGCCCAAGTCTAGGGAGGAAACGCCCAAGGAGGGCGACGCAACATCTCTGCTGCGCTGCGCACTAGATAGGAGCGTCACCTCGCTCCCGCAAGAGGAAAAGGACAGCAGCACTGACTTATTTTTCAGCGGCCATTAATCTCTTGATATCAAAAAGTTTTCTTGAAATTTGCGGCGGCGGCGATGAGTTTCTCGGCAGTCCTGCTTCTGCTGCATTGCCGAGACGCTGTTGACAATCGGCCGGTATCGATTTTCATATGCATACAAATGAATCCGCTCCTGCCGCATCGCGTGGCGGGTGGTATCGGCGCGCAACGCGGCCGAAGCGGGCGAGGATAGCCTGATGCAGATCGATCGTCGCAGTTTCATCGCCGGCGTCGCCGCCGTCGGGGCTCCCGGCTTGGTGCGCGCCCAGGGGGCCGGGCCGATCCGCATCGGCGAGATCAACTCCTATACCGCCCAGCCGGCCTTCCTGAAACCCTATCGGCAGGCCTGGGAACTGGCGCAGGAGCAGATCAACGCCGCGGGCGGCGTGCTCGGCCGCAAGCTCGAGACCGTCGTCCGCGACGATGCCGGCAAGCCCGAGGATGCGGTGCGCCACGCCGCCGACCTTGCCACGGCCGAGAAGGTCGACATCATCGCCGGCGGCTTCCTCTCCAATGTCGGCCTGGCGCTCGCCGACTACGCCAACCAGAACAAGCGGCTCTACGTCGCCTCCGAACCGCTGGCCGACGCGCTCGTCTGGTCGAAGGGCAACCGCTACACCTTCCGCTTGCGACCCTCGACCTACATGCAGGCGGCGATGCTGGTGGAGGAGGCGGCGAAGCTCCCGGCGAAGAAATGGGCGATCGTCGCTCCCAACTACGAATACGGCCAGTCGGCCGTGAAATGGTTCAAGGAGCTGCTCCTCAAGGCGCGCCCCGACGTGACCTTCGTCGCCGAGCAGTTTCCGGCGCTCGGCCGGATCGATGCCGGCGCCACCGTCCAGGCGCTGGAAGCCGCGAAGCCCGAGGCGATCTTCAACGTCACCTTCGCGGTCGACCTCGCCAATTTCGTCCGCGCCGGCAATACGCGCGGCCTGTTCGAGGGGCGCCAGGTCGTCTCGATGCTGACCGGCGAGCCCGAATATCTCGACACGCTCGGCGCCGAGACGCCGGAAGGCTGGATCATCACCGGCTATCCCCATGCCGACCTGCAGACGCCGGAGCACGTCAAGTTCCGCGACGCCTACAAGGCGAAGTACAACGACTATCCCCGCCTGGGATCGGTCGTCGGCTACGAGACGGTGCAGGCCATCGCTGCGGCGCTGGCGAAGGCCGGCTCGACGGACAACGAGAAGCTCGTCGACGCCTTCGAGGGGCTGAAGATGACCTCGGCCTTCGGCCCGATCGAGTTCCGCAAGATCGACCACCAATCGACGCTCGGCGCCTATGTCGGCAAGAGCGCGCTCCGGAACGGCAAGGGCGTGATGGTCGACTGGAGCTATCGCGACGGCGCCAAGTACCTGCCGAGCGACGACGAGGTCCGCAAGCTGCGGCCGGCGGTCTGAGGGCGTTGAAAATCAGCGCGTCATGCTCGGGCTTGACCCGAGCATCTCTTGACGCATGAGGCTCCCGAGCCTCTTTCGGCGGACGATTCTCGGGTCTACGCTGCGCTTCGCCCGAGAATGACGGAGCGAAGCGCCGGCATCACCGGATGCCACCACCGCTAAGATCCCCACCGTCTGAGACCTATCGCTTTGCCCGAGACGACATGCTGGATCTCGTCCTCACCCAGACCCTGAACGGCCTGGCTTCGGCGTCGTCGCTCTTCCTGGTGGCGTGCGGGCTGTCGATCATCTTCGGCGTCACGCGCATCGTGAACTTCGCCCATGGCTCGCTCTACATGCTGGGCGGATATCTCGCCTGGACGCTGGTGACTTGGTTCGGCCCGGCTGATCCCTTGGGCTTCTGGGGCGGCGTGATCCTGGCCGTGCTGCTCACCGGCGTCGTCGGCGTGCTGATCGAGGTCACGATCCTCAGGCGGATCTATCAGGCGCCCGAGCTGTTCCAACTGCTCGCGACCTTCGGCGTCGTGCTGATGCTGCAGGACATCGCGCTGGCGACATGGGGCCCCGAGGACAAACTCGGCCCGCGCGCACCGGGTTTCCGCAGTTTCGTCATCCTGTTCGACAACCGTTTCCCGAGCTACGATCTGCTTCTGATCGCGGTCGGCCCGGTCGTGCTCGGCTTGATCTGGCTGCTGTTCCATCGCACACGCTGGGGCGTGCTGATCCGGGCCGCGACTGAAGATCGCGAGATGGTCAGCGCGCTCGGCGTCAACCAGCGCCTGCTCTTCACCTCGGTCTTTGCCTTTGGCGCCGCGCTGGCGGGGCTTGGCGGCGCCCTCCAGCTCCCGCGCGAGGCGATCAACCTGCATATGGATCTGTCGATGATCGCGGAGGCCTTCGTCGTCGTGGTTGTCGGCGGGCTCGGCAGCGTGACCGGAGCCTATCTCGCCGCCGTGCTGATCGGCGTGCTCCACGCCTTCGGCATCCTGATTCTCCCCAAGATCACGCTGGTGCTGGTCTTCCTGGTGATGGCGGTGGTGCTGATCGCCAGGCCCCACGGCTTGCTCGGCAAAGCCGGCGCCGAGCCGCGCGGCCATGCCGGCCAGCTCTTCCTGCTGCGCCCGGCCGATGGCGCGGCCAAGCTGTTTGGCACTGTCGCGCTTGCCCTGCTGGTCATCGCGCCGCTCGTCGTGCCCGATCATTTCGTCCTGACGCTGACCGATCTGGTGATCTTCGCGGTCTTCGCCGCCTCGCTGCATCTGCTGATGGGGCCGGGCGGCATCATCTCATTCGGCCATGCCGCCTATTTCGGCCTCGGGGCCTATGGCGCGGCGCTGGCGGTAAAATGGCTGGGCGCATCGATGGAGTCTGCGCTCGTCTTCGCGCCCGTGATGGCCGGCGTCGCCGGGGCGATCTTCGGCTGGTTCTGCGTGCGGCTCTCGGGCGTCTACTTGGCCATGCTGACGCTGGCCTTCGCCCAGATCGCCTGGGCGACAGCCTTCCAATGGGTGGATCTGACCGGCGGCGATAACGGCATTCTCGGCGTTTGGCCCTCGGCGTGGGCAGTCTCGAAGACCGCGTTCTACTATCTCGCACTGACCACCGCCGTGCTTGTGATCCTGACCCTGCGCCTCATCATCTTCGCACCCTTCGGCTACGCCCTGCGCGCCGGCCGCGACAGCCCCTTGCGGGCGGAGGCGATCGGCCTTGATGTCGGGCGCTTGCAATGGGCCGCCTTCGTCATCGCCGCGATCGCGGCTGGCATCGCCGGCGGGCTCTTCGCCTTCTCTAAGGGCTCGGTCTTCCCGACCTATATGGCGATCCCGCGCTCGGTCGACGCGCTGCTGATGGTGTTGCTCGGCGGCGTGCAGACGGTTGCCGGGCCGGTCGTCGGCGCCTTCGCCTATATGGGGCTGAACGAACAGCTCGCGAAGGTGACCGCCTATTGGCGCTTCGGCCTCGGGCTGTCGATCGTGCTGCTGGTGGTCCTGTTCCCGCGCGGCTTGGTGGGCACCTGGCTGTTCTGGCGCGCTAGGCGGGACAGCGCGGCGCAAGCGACCGTGGCGGCATGACCGCACCCATGGCCCCCGTGCTGGAAGCACGCGACCTCGCCCGATCCTTCGGCGGGGTGAAAGCAGTCGATGGGGTGTCCTTCTCGGTCGCGGCCGGGCGGCTGGTCGCGCTGATCGGCCCCAACGGCGCCGGCAAGACGACCTGCTTCAACATGCTGAACGGGCAGCTCAAGCCCGACCGCGGCGAGGTCCTTATCGCTGGCCAGCCGATCACCGGGCTTGAGCCGCGCAAGATCTGGCGCCTCGGCGTCGGCCGCACCTTCCAGATCACCGCGACCTTCGCCTCGATGACAGTGCGCGAGAACGTCCAGATGGCGCTGATTTCACATGCCGGCGAAAGCTGGCGACTCTTCGGCCGCGCCAACGGGCGCCACAGTGAGGCGGCGGACGCGCTGCTTGATCAGGTCGGCATGATCAAGCAGGCGGAGCGCGCCTGCGGCGTGCTGGCCTATGGCGACCTGAAGCGCGTCGAGCTTGCGGTCGCGCTCGCCAATGCGCCAAAACTCCTGCTGATGGACGAGCCGACCGCCGGCATGGCGCCGCAGGAGCGCATCGCGCTGATGGCGCTCACCGCCCGCATCGCCAGGGAGCGCGGCATCGCCGTGCTGTTCACAGAGCACGACATGGATGTCGTCTTCGCCCATGCCGACCGCGTGCTGGTGCTCGACCGCGGCCGGCTGATCGCAGCCGGGACCAGCGCCGAGGTCCGCAATGACCGCCAAGTGCGCGCCGTCTATCTCGGCTCCGGCGCGACTTCGGGAGGCCACTAATGGCGGCGCTCCTCGAACTCGCCGGCGTCGAGGCCTGGTATGGCCGCGCCAAGATCCTGCACGGCGTCGGCTTTTCGGTGGGACAGGGCGAGGTCGTCGCGCTGATGGGGCGCAACGGCGCCGGCAAGTCGACGACGATGAAGACGGTGATGGGGCTGGTGCCGCAGCCGCAGGGTTCGATCCGCTTCGAAGGCAAGGAGATCGCCGGGCGCGAGCCCTTCGCCATCGCCCGGCTCGGCGTCGGCTATGTGCCGGAAGACCGGCGCGTCTTCTCCGAGCTGACGGTGATGGAGAATCTCGAAGTCGGCCGCCAGCCGGCGCGGGCGGGTGCGCCGCACTGGACGCCGGAGCGGCTTTTCAACCTCTTCCCGAATCTCGGCCGCATGCGCGATCGGCCGGGCGGCGCGATGTCCGGCGGCGAGCAGCAGATGCTGACCATCGCCCGCACGCTGATGGGCAATCCGCGCTTGCTCCTGCTCGACGAACCCTCGGAGGGGTTGGCGCCGGTCATCGTTGAGGCGATGGCGGAGACCATTCGCGTGCTGAAAGGCGAGGGGCTTTCGGTCTTGCTTTCCGAGCAGAACCTGCATTTCGCCGGCAGCATCGCCGACCGCGCCGTCATCATCGAGAAGGGGCTGATCCGCTTCGACGATACGATGGCCGATCTCAAGACCGACGAGGCGGCGCGGAGCCAGTATCTGGCGGTTTGAAGCCGGCGAGCAGGCGCCGCATCACGTCGAGCAGCGGCTCGACCTCCTGCTCCGCCATCGGGTCCAGCGCCGCGATGGTGATCGCCTTGGCGCGCCCGACATATTCCGGCAGCAGCTCGCGGCCGCGCTGGCCGAGCTGCACCAGCACGCGCCGCTTGTCGTCGGGATCGTGCAGGCGCTCAACCAGCCCGCGCTCGGCAAGGCGCGTCACCACGCCCCGGATGGTCGCGGGGTCCATCGCCGTCATGCGGCCGAGCTGATTCTGGGAGATGCGTCCATCGGCGGCGAGGCGGCACAATACCGCGAATTGCGGTGGCGTTGGCCCATCCTGGCCCATCATCTCGAGGAACATCGCGACATAGCGCTGCTGCATCTGCCGCAGCAGGAAGCCGAACTGCTCGTCCAGCACATAGCCGGCGAGATCGACCGGTTCGGGAGTGGCGGAATCAGCCTGACCACTGGCCGAGCGATGATGCCGGCCGAGCCCGTCTTCCGATTCCTCTGTGCGATCCATGCTGGCTCCGGGCGGCGATTCTGCCGGCTGGCCGGCAGGGGTCATTGTCCCGGATCATATGTATTCATTCAATCGCGCAGGCTAGCACAGCCGTCATGCTCGGGCTTGACCCGAGCATCTCATGAAGGAAGGGCGCATCCATCGGTGCGAGATTCTCGGGTCACCGCTGCGCGGCGCCCGAGAATGACGGCAAGCCCGTCGCTATCAGCCCAGCGACATCGTCAGCGGCGGCTTGACCTCGGGCGGCAGCGGCGAGGTGTAGCCTTCCTTGCCGAGGCGCGCCTTGTGATCGGCCTTGGCGGCTTCCATCAGGGCGGGGTCGCTGAGCACGGCGGCGCCGGTCGCAGCCATCGCCTTGGCGACATGGACCATCGCCTTGTGCGCGGCCGGCGACTTGCCCTGCGCCACCACCTGCCAAGTGTGGAACGGCGTGCCCATCGCGACGGTCGGCGCATGGGCCTGCACGGTCGGCACCGCCCAGCTCACATCGCCGATATCGGTCGAGCCGATGGCCGGGTTGCGCTTGGCATCGCGCGGCACGAGGAAGTCGGCGAGCGGCGCGCCGCTATCCGGCATGCCGACGGTGCGCCAGATCGAGGCGATCTCCTGCGGCGAGAGCGTGCCGCGAATCTTCTCGGCATAGGCCTTGTCGGCGTCGTCGAAATGCGGCGCGCCGAGATCCTCCATCACCTTGTGCATGGCTTCTTCGAGCGGCGTGTTGGCGACGAGGTCGGAGACGGCGCTGACGATCCGCATCTCCATCTTGGTTTCCGTCATCAACGCAGCGCCTTCCGCGATCTTCTTCACGCGCTGCACGAGTTCCAACATGCCGCGCAGGTCACGCGCACGGATCGAGTAGCGGACGCGCGCATGGGCCTGCACGACGTTCGGCGCGATGCCGCCAGTGTCGAGCAGCGCGTAGTGGACGCGCGCATCGGACGGCATGTGCTCGCGCATATAGTTCACGCCGACATTCATCAATTCGACGGCGTCGAGCGCCGAGCGGCCGAGATGGGGCGCCGCCGCCGCGTGCGAGGCGCGGCCGGTGAAGACGAAATCGGCGCGGGTATTGGCCAGCGCCAGAGCCGGGGCGACCTCCCAGAAGCTCGACGGGTGCCAGCTGATGGCGACATCGGCGTCGTCGAAGGCGCCGGCGCGGACCATGAAGGCCTTGGCGGCGCCGCCTTCCTCGGCCGGGCAGCCATAATAGCGCACGCGGCCGGGAATCTTGTTCTCGGCCAGCCAGTCCTTCATCGCGACGGCAGCGAGCATCGCGGCGGAGCCGAGCAGGTTGTGACCGCAGCCATGGCCATGGCCGTTGGTCTCGATTTCCTTGTGCTCGGCGAGGCCAGCTTCCTGCGAGAGGCCGGGCAGGGCGTCGTATTCGCCGAGGAAGGCGATGACCGGGCCGCCTTCGCCGGCCTCGCCGATCACGGCGGTCGGGATATCCGCGACATTCTCGGTGATCTTGAAGCCCTGGTGCTTCAGCTCGGCGATATGCTCGGCGACCGAGCGCTTCTCGGTGTAGCACACCTCCGGCATGCCCCAGACCCGGTCGCTCAGCGCGATCAGTCGCTCCTTGTTCGCATCGACATGCCGCCAGAGATCGTTTCGATTGTCCATTGTCGTTCCGCCTGGAGAACGCCTGGGCGCTCCCCGTCTTTCGTTGAGAGGCGGATTCCCCGACGGGGCCGATGCAGCCGGGCCGGACCCGCCTCTGGTGGGCAGCGGCATATGAGCAATCTCGGCCGGCGCCGTCCAGACATTCAGCGCATGGCGGAACAGCGTCTCAGGCTTTGCCCTGCACCGGCGAGGTGGCGGCGAAATCGGCGAGGATCGGGCAATCCGGCCGGTGGTCGCCATGGCAATGCGTCGCAAGGTGCCGCAGCGTGTCGGCCATGGCCTTGAGTTCTGCCGCCTTTTCCTCGAGCTCGCGCACATGCGCCATGGCGAGGTTCTTCACATCGGCGCTGGCCCGGCTCTTGTCGCGCCAGAGCGCGAGCAGTTCGCGCGTCTCCTCCAGCGAGAAGCCGAGATCGCGCGAGCGGCGCACGAAGCGCAACGTATGGACGTCTTCATCGGCATAGACCCGGTATTGCGCGGCTGTTCGGGCCGGCGGTGTGATCAGGCCGATGCTCTCGTAATAGCGGATCATCTTGGCGCTGACGCCGGAGCGGGTCGCGGCTTCGCCGATATTCATCTCAGGTCTCCTGTACATGCGAAACCGGAACTTGGAAGCGCTTCAACCGCAGTGCATTGCTGACGACGCTGACGCTCGACAGCGCCATGGCGAGCCCGGCGAAGACCGGCGAGAGCAGGATGCCGAAGGCCGGATAGAGCACGCCCGCCGCGACCGGGATCAGCAGCGCGTTGTAGCCGAAGGCCCAGGCCAGATTCTGGCGGATATTGGCGATCACCGCCTGCGACAGGGCGATGGCGCGCGGCACGCCCATCACGTCGCCCGACATCAGCACCACATCGGCGCTCTCGATGGCGATGTCCGTGCCGGTGCCGATGGCGATGCCGACATCGGCCTGGGCGAGGGCAGGGGCGTCGTTGATGCCGTCGCCCACGAAGGCGACCTTGGCGCCGCGCTGCTGCAGCGCCTTCACCACCTCGGCCTTGTCGGTCGGCAGCACCTCGGCCCGGACTTCGTCGATGCCGAGCTGACGCGCGACGGCTTCTGCCGTGCGCCGGTCGTCGCCGGTCACCATCGCGACCCTGAGGCCGAGCTTGTGCAAGGCGGCGATGGCGGCGGGCGTGGTCTCCTTCACAGCATCGGCGATGGCGATGACGGCGGCGATCCGGCCGTCGATCGCGGCATAGAGCGGCGTCTTGCCCGCTTCCGCCAGCGCCTTGGCGCGGGCCGCGAAGGGCGAGATGTCGAGCTTCGCCTCTTCCATCAGCCGGTGCCCGCCGATCGCGACCTTGCGATCCTCGACCGTCGCTGTGACGCCGCGGCCGGGATCGCTGGTGAAATCGACGGGCTCGGCGAGCGCGAGCCCGCGCGCTTTGGCCGCCGCGACCAGCGCTTGCGCCAACGGGTGCTCCGAGCGGTTCTCGGCCGAGGCGACGAGGCGCAGGACCTCGTCTGCGCTGAAGCCCGACGCCGGCTCCATGTCGGTGAGCTCGGGCTTGCCCTTGGTCAGCGTGCCCGTCTTGTCGAGCGCGACGATCTGGACGTCCTTCAGCGCCTGCAGGGCGTCGCCCTGCCGGAACAGGATGCCGAGCTCGGCGCCGCGGCCGGTGCCGACCATGATCGAAGTCGGGGTGGCCAGGCCCATGGCGCACGGGCAGGCGATGATCAGCAGCGCGACGGCATTGACCAGCGCATGCGAGAGCGCCGGGCTCGGGCCGAATGTCAGCCAGACCAGGAAGGTCGCCAGCGCCAGCGCGATCACCACCGGGACGAACCAGAGCGTGACCCGGTCGACCAGCGCCTGGATCGGCAGCTTGGCGCCCTGCGCGGCCTGGACGGTCCGCACGATCTGGGCCAGCAGCGTGTCGGAGCCGACCTTCCGAGCGGTGAAGCGCAGCGCGCCCGAGCCGTTGATCGTACCGCCGGTGACGACGCTGCCGGCCTGCTTGCGCACGGGGGCGGGCTCGCCGGTGATCATGGATTCGTCGACGAAGGAGGTGCCGGCCGTGACCTCGCCATCGACCGGAACCCGCTCGCCCGGCCGGAGGATGACGACATCGCCGGGGCGGACGCTCTCGACGGGCACATCGCTCTCGGCGCCGTCACGCAACACGCGGGCGGTCTTGGGCTGGAGCGCGATCAGGCTGCGGATGGCGGCGCTGGTCCGCCCCTTGGCGCGAGCCTCGAACCAGCGGCCGAGCAGGATCAGCGTCACGATGACGGCGCCGGATTCGAAATAGGTGCCCTCCGTTCCCGCCGGGAGCAGATTCGGCAGGAAGGTCGCGACCGTCGAGTAGAGATAGGCCGCGCCGGTGCCGAGCATGACGAGCGAATTCATGTCGGGCGCGAGCCGCAGCAGCGCCGGGAAACCCTTGCGCAGGAAGACGAGGCCCGGGCCAAACTGCACGATGGTCGCGAGCGCGAAGGAGAATACGCGCACGTTCCATTCGCCGAAGGTGCCGGCGAGCCAGTGGTGCAGCGCAGGGACCATGTGCCCGCCCATCTCGACGACGAGCAGCGGCAAGGTCAGCAGCCCGGCGAGGATGACCGAGCGCAGCAACTTGCCTTGCTCCTCGTCCCGGGCGGCCTGCTGGCGCGAGGCCGCGTCGCCATCGGCCGCGACCGTCGGGCTCGCCTTGTAGCCGGCGCCGGCCACGGCCTTGACGAGGGCCGGGACGATCTCGTCGCCGGCGAGCGTCTTCACGCTGGCGCGCTCGGTGGCGAGGTTGACGGTGGCCTCGACCACGCCCGGCACGGCGCGCAAAGCCTTCTCGACATGGCCGACGCAGGACGCGCAGGTCATTCCCGAGACTGACAGCTCGATCATCGTCTCGACCGGCGTGTAGCCGGTGTGCCGGATCGCGGTCTCGATCTGCCCGAGATCGGTGCCGCCCTTGGCAAAAGTGACATGTGCCCGTTCGGTCGCGAGATTGACCGAGACCGCATCGACCCCCGGCACCGCTGCGATGGCGCGCTCCACATGGGCGACGCAGCTCGCGCAGGTCATGCCCTCGACGCCCACATCAAGGGTTTCGAGGTCGTTCCTGCTCCTGTCGATGACCGTCATCGCCGTCTCCTTTAGGGTGATGACGAGCGATATAGGGCTTCCCATGGTGGGAAGGTCAAGGGGTGTAATGGGCTTCGAATTCTCCGATCACCGGTTTGGCCGTCATGCTCGGGCTTGACCCGAGCATCTCATGCCGAAAGAGGCTCTTTTCATCTCATCCTGCCTAAGATTCTCGGGTCTGCGCTTCGCTTCGCCCGAGAATGACGCCCTGACCGTCCGGATCAAGGCATCTCGACCGAGACGCTCTTGATCACCGCATGGACCGGCTTTCCGGGCGCCAACCCGAGCAAGGCAACGGATTTCGCCGTCAGACGCGCCGCCAGCTTCGCCTCGCCGCAGGCGATGAGCAGATGCACGGTGCTGCCGCCGAAACCGCTCCGCTCCCCGATCTCGGAGATTGTGCCGGACAGCACGTTGAGCGCGCTGATGTCTCCGGGGCGGCCGAGGCTGAGCATGACGTCGCTCGCCAGGATGCGGATCTTGATGCGCTGGCCTTGCTGAAGCGTGCCGCGCGCGATCGCCAGCGGCCCGGCCGGAGTCGTGAGCCGCGCCAGCCCGAAAGCTTCCTCGAAGCCGGCGACCTCAGCCGAGAGCAAGGTGCTCGCCTCCGGCGCCCCCGGCCGCGCCGCCAGATCGGGGCGGGCGAGGATCTCGACTGTCGGACCGCAAGCGGCGATGCGCCCGTTCTCGACCACGGCGACGGTGGTGGCGAGGCGCGCGACCTCCGCCAGCGCGTGCGAGACATAGACGATGGGTATGCCGACCTCGTCGCGCAGCCGCTCGATATGCGGGAGGATCTCGGCCTTGCGCGCTTCGTCGAGCGCGGCCAGCGGCTCGTCCATCAGCAAAAGGCGGGGCTGCGCCAGCAGGGCGCGGCCGATGGCGACCCGCTGCTTCTCGCCACCCGAGAGGGTGCCCGGCCGCCGCAGCAACAGATGGCCGATGCCGAGCAACTCGAGCACCTTGTCGAGTTCGGCCGGCTTGCGCTGTCCGCGCGGCACGAACCAGTGCCCGAACAGCAGGTTCTGGCGCACGGTGAGATGGGGGAAAAGCCGGGCCTCCTGAAAGACATAGCCGATGCGCCGGCGGTGCTTCGGCAGGAAGATGCCACGTTCGGTGTCGACCAGCGTCTCGCCATCGACTCGGACATAGCCGGAATCCGGGCGGATTAGCCCGCCGATGACATTGACGAGCGAGGTCTTGCCCGAGCCCGAACTGCCGAACAGCGCGGTCAGGCGCCCGTCGGAGGTGAAGGAGGCATCGAGCTTGAAGTCGCCGAGCCGGTGCCGGACCGCGATATCGAGGGCGGGCTTCATTCGATGTCGATCCGGCGACCGACGATGCGCGCCATCAATTCGGAGAGGAAGAGCGCCGCGACCGAGATCACGATCGAGATCAGCGTCAGCCGCATCGCGCCGGCGTCGCCGCCCGGAACCTGCGTGAAGGTGTAGATCGCGGAGGGCAGGGTCTGCGTCTCGCCGGGGATGTTTGAGACGAAGGTGATCGTCGCGCCGAATTCGCCCATCGCCTTGGCGAAGCAGAGAATCATGCCGGCGATGATGCCGGGCAGGCAGAGCGGCAGGGTGACAACGAGGAAGACCCAGAGCGGGCTGGCGCCCAGCGTCCCGGCGGCGGCTTCCAGCTTGCGGTCGACGGCTTCGATCGAGAGACGGATGGCGCGGACCATCAGCGGAAAGCCCATCACGCCGCAGGCCAGCGCCGCACCCGTCCAGCGGAACGAGAAAACGATCCCGAACCAGTCATAGAGGAACTGCCCGATCGGCCCGCGCCGGCCGAAGCCGATGAGCAGCAGGTAGCCCGTCACCACCGGCGGAAGGATCAGCGGCATGTGGACGATGGCGTCGAGCAGAGACTTGCCCCAGAAGCGCCCGCGCGCCAGCAGAAGCGCAACGCCAAGCCCGAGCGGCAGGCTCGCGAGCATGGCCGTGCTGGCGACGATGAGGCTGAGCCTCACCGCCGTCCATTCTTCGGGCGAAAGCCAGTCGGTCACGAAGAGGTGGCGGGCTTGTTGAGAACCGTGAAGCCCTGCTTCTCGAAGACAGGCTTGGCAGCGGGGCTGCGCAGATAAGTCAGGAAGGCCTGCGCATCGGGATTGGCCGAATCCTTGGTGATGGCGACGGGATAGACGATCGGCGGATGCGAATCCTCGGGGAAGGTTGCGACGACCTTGACCTGCGGGTCGGCGGCCGCGTCGGTCGCATAGACGATGCCGAGCGGGGCCTCGCCGCGCGAGACCAGCAGCAGAGCGGCGCGGACATTGTCGGCTTGCGCGATCTTGTCCTTCACCTTGTCCCAGGCGCCGAGTTTTTCCAGCGCAGCCTTGCCGTATTTGCCGGCCGGGACGGAATCGACATTGCCCATGGCGAGGCGGCCGGAGCCGACCGCCGCAGAAACATCGACGCCGGGCTTGAGGTCGAGCTTGGCGGTCGAATCCTTGCTGGTAACGAGCACGATGCGGTTGCCGAGCAGGCTGACGCGGGTGTCCGGCTTGATCAGGCCCTTGCTGGCCGCATAGTCCATCCAGTCGAGATCGGCCGAGACGAAGAGATCCGCCGGGGCGCCGTTCTCCAGCTGCTTCGCGAGTGTGTTGCTGGCGGCGTAGGAGATCTTCGGCGCGGGCTTGCCGCTCTCCCTAACCCAGTTGGCGGCGGCCTCGTCGAGCGCATTTTTCATGCTGGCAGCGGCGAAGATGACGAGGTCCTTCGTCTGCGCCTGAGCGGCGTTGAACGCCGGGGGGAAACTCACGGCAAGGGCAAGGCCCATGCCCAGCAGGGTGCGACGCTTCAACATGCTGTTCCTCGCTCGAATTTATCGTTGTATATCGATGGATATAACGATGGTTGCCGCGCCCCCCGAGCCAAGTCAAGGCGCCGTCGCAGTCGGGTTGTCGCAACGAAAGGACGAGCCATGAAGATCAGCGCGCGCAATCAGCTCAAGGGCAGGATCGTCGAGATCACCAAGGGCGCGACGACGGCCCATGTCCGCATCGATATCGGCGGCGCGATCGTGACGTCCTCGATCACCAACGCGGCGGTGGACGATCTCGGGCTCACCATCGGCAAGGAGGCCTATGCCGTGGTGAAGGCTTCCGACGTGATGATCGCGATCGACTGAGGAGGTCTGCCGCCATGGTCCGCGAGAACGAAATCCGCGAGAAGGAGGTCGCCGTCGCGCCGCCGCAGGCGACCGATGCCGGCCTCGTCTTCATCGGTACGATCCGCACGCCCTGGACCTCGCGACTGACCTGTCCGCGCCAGGGCAGGGCGGACGGGCCGATCTGCCGCATCGAACTCTTCCCGCCCTGGGACGAGGCCCTGGATGGCGTCGAGCGCTTCGAACGGCTCGAGGTGCTCTACTGGCTGCACCAGTCGCGCCGGGACCTCGTCCGCCAGAGCCCAGCCAACAACGGCAAGACCCACGGCACGTTTGCCTTGCGCACGCCGGTGAGGCCCAATCCGATCGGCACCTCGATCGCGACGCTGGTGGCGCGGGAAGGGCGGGTGTTGCTGGTGCGCGGGCTCGACTGCCTCGACGAGACGCCGCTCCTCGACATCAAGCCGGACCGCACGCTGTTCACGCCGATCGCGCCGCCGCAGCCCGGCGATTTCGAGACGGGTTGAGGTTGCCCCGTTGAGAACGCCGTCGTTCTAGGGCGGAGCGAAGCGCAGACCCGAGAACCCTGGCAGGAGATGCTCGGGGCAAGCCCGAGCAAAACGACGGCGTTTCTGCAGTCCCGCTCAGCCGTGCGGGTGCTTGTGGATGGGGTCGACCCAATAGACCTCTTCCGGCTTTTCGACCGGGTCGACATCGGTGATGTTGACCACCACCGCCTCGTTGTCCGAGCGCACCAGCACGCATTGCAGTGGGTTGTCGGGATCGGCGTTGATCTCCTGATGCGGCACGAAGGGCGGCACATAGATGAAGTCGCCCGGCCCGGCCTCGGCGACGAATTCAAGCCGCTCGCCCCAGCGCATGCGGGCCTTGCCGCTCACCACATAGATCACGCTTTCGAGCTCGCCATGGTGATGCACGCCGGTCTTGGCGTTGGGCTCGATCGCAACCGTGCCGGCCCAGATCTTCTGCGCACCGACACGGGCATGGTTGATCGCCGCCTGCCGGAACATGCCCGGCGTCTGCGCCGTGTTGGGATCGAGCTTGTCGCCGGAGATGACGCGCACGCCATCATGTTTCCAGCGCGGCTCGCCGTCATGGCTGTGATCGTGCGGGTGGTCGTGCGAATGATCGTGGTCGTGGTCCATGGCAGTCTCCCGATCAGTCCTTCTTCGCTGGCCCGGTCGCCACAGGCCGCTGGCCCATGCCCCATTCGGACCATGAGCCGTCATAGATCGCCTTGGCCGGCTTGCCGACGGTCTCGAGCGCCGTCGACAGAATCACGGCCGAGACGCCCGAACCGCAGGTCATGATCGAGGGCTTGTCGAGATCGACGCCGGCATCCCGGAACAATTCCGTGATCTCCTCGGGAGACTTCAGCCTGCCATCGGAGGTGAGTTGGGATGACGGAAGGTTGAGCGAGCCGGGAATATGGCCGGAGAGGAGACCGGGACGCGGCTCCGCCGCTTCGCCGCGGAAGCGGTCGGCCGCGCGCGCATCGACCACTTGGATCGCCTGCGAGGCCGTGGCCCGCGCCACGTCCTCGGCATTCGCGACGGCGCCGTTGTCGAGCCGGGCGGTGAAGCTGCGGGGTTGGCGCGGCTGCGGACTGTCTTCCTCGACGGGACGGCCCTCGGCGAGCCATTTCGGGAAGCCGCCGTCAAGGATAACGACGTCTCGTGCGCCGAACACCTTGAAGGTCCAGCGCACGCGCGGCGCCGAGAAGAAGCCGAGCCCGTCATAGACGACGATGCGCATGCCGTCGCCGATGCCAAGCGCGCCGACGGCCGCCGCGAATTCGGGGGCGGATGGCAGCATGTGGGGCAGGGACGAGCGGCTGTCCTTGATCTTCTCGATATCGAAATGGACCGCGCCGGGAATGCGGCGCTGGGCATATTCGGCCGCTCCGTCGCGCTTCTGCGCCGGCAGATACCAGGAGGCATCGACGACGACGATATCGGGCGCGTTCAGGCGCTCGGCGAGCCACTCGGTTGAAACGAAAACGTCTTCACGGGCCATAGGCGTATCCTCTGGGCAAAGTCTTATCTGATGATCGGATCCGCTCCGTCATTCCGGGCTTGCCCCGGAATCCATCATGGAACGAGATGGATTCCGGATCGGCGCGGCCTCGAAATGACCGTGACGGTCCGTCGAAAGCCAATCTCAGGCCAGCGCGATGCGCACGCGCCGGTTCTGTTTGCCCTTCTTCTCGATATCGGTGACGCTGACGAGGCCGATCTCCGCCGTGTTGCGGACATGGGTTCCGCCGCAGGGCTGCAGATCGATATCGCCGATAGCCACGAGCCGGACGCGGCCCGAGCCGCGCGGCGGCTTGACCGACATCGTCTTGACCAGGCCCGGATTGGCGTCGAGCTCCTCGTCGGTGATCCAGCGTTCGGTCACGTCGGCATGGCGCGCGACCAAGGCCTGGAGCTTTTCGGTGATTTCGGCCTTGTCCAGTCCGCCTTCCGGGATGTCGAAATCGAGCCGCCCGTCGCCATCGCCGATCGATCCCCCCGTGACGGGGAAGGGCAGCACGACGCTGAGCAGATGGAGCGCGGTGTGCACGCGCATGCGCTTGAAGCGGCGCTCCCAGTCGAGCACTGCCGTGACGGCATCGCCCGGCGCCGGCAGCGCCTGTCCCTCAGCGGCAACATGGATGACGCGGCTCTTGTCCTCGGGATCGTAGATCGTGGTGCCGATGGCGACGATGCCGCCGTCCGTCAGGCGGAGATGCCCGACATCGCCGGGCTGGCCGCCCCCGGTCGCGTAGAACACCGTACGGTCGAGGATGACGCCGCCGCGCTCGTTGACGGTTTGGACGGTCGCAGGCGTCTCCTGCAGATAGGCATCCTGGCGAAACAGCAGTTCGGTCGGCATGATCTCGTCAATCTCGTGGGTCGCGCGCAAGGCGCCTTCGCCGCGCAGACTGCACCGATTGCTGCGACTGTGCCACAGCCTTGGCGGGATAACGGGGATGATTTGGACCGCATGGCTTCCGGCATCGCGTTTCGATGCCTAGATGGCTGTTCCGATCAAACCGGAGCCGCCGATGGCCTTGCCCCGCATGACCCCGCAGGACGGCGTCGCCTGGATCACCGGTGCCAGCTCCGGCATCGGCGCGGCGGTCGCGCTCGAGTTGGCGCGGCGCGGCTGGACGGTCGCGATCACCGCGCGCAGGACCGATGCCCTCGAAGCGGTGGCGCGCGAGGCTGAAGGCCTGCCGGGCCGGATCGTAGCCCATGCCGGCGACGTGACCGACGCACAGGCGATGCGGGGAGTGACGGAGGCCATCGAGAGCATTCACGGACCGATCGCGCTGGCGTTCCTGAATGCCGGCATCGCGTCGGGGCAAGGCGGCAGGATCAATACCGAGACGGTCGAAAGGGTTGTCGCGGTCAATCTGCTCGGTGTCGTGAAAAGCCTCTTCGCCGTGGAGCCGCGCATGGCTGCCCGCGGGCGCGGCCAGATCGCGGTCAACGCGTCGCTGGTCGGGTACCGTGGCCTTCCCGGTGCTGCCGCCTATGGTGCCGCCAAGGCGGGCGCGATCTATTTCTGCGAGGCGCTGCGCTTCGATTGCAAGGCAGCCGGCATTCGCCTGCAACTGGTCAATCCCGGTTTCGTCGACACGCCGATGACGCAGGGCCGGCGATTCCCGATGCCGTTCCTGCTGACGGTGGAGGATGGCGCCCGTCGAATCGTCGACGGCTTCGAGCGCGGCGGCTTCGAAATCACCTTCCCGCGTCGCCTCGCGTGGATCCTGAAGGCGGCGCGGCTATTGCCTTATCCGATCTATTTCGCGCTGATGTCCCGCTTTGCCGAGCGGCCTGACTGAGCGTTGCTTCAACGGTTGCGGATCTTGGCGAATGCATCGAGCGCGCGCTGGCGCCCGAAGGCGAGGTCGACGAGCGGGGCCGGATAGGTCTCGCCGATTCGCACTCCCGCCGCGCGCAACGCCATCTCGGACGCCTTCCACGGCTCGTGGATGTCGTCATCCGCGAGCCCGGCCAGCTCCGGCACCCATTTGCGCACATAGCCGCCGGCGGGGTCATGGGTCGCGCCCTGCGTGACCGGATTGAAGATGCGGAAATAGGGCGAGGCGTCGGCGCCCGATCCCGCCACCCATTGCCAGCTGGCAGCGTTGTTGGCGGGGTCGGCATCGACGAGCGTGTCCCAGAACCAGGCTTCGCCGGCGCGCCAGTCCTGCAGCAGATGCTTGATCAGGAAGGACGCCGTGACCATCCGGACGCGGTTGTGCATCCAGCCTGTCGTCCAGAGCTCGCGCATGCCGGCGTCGACCAGCGGGATGCCGGTCTGTCCACGCTGCCAGCGGCTCAGCGCTTCCCTGGCGGGTTGCCAGGGAAAACAGTCGAAGCGCTCATCGTAGTTGCGTGTCGCCAGCTCGGGATTGTGGAAGAGCAGATGGTAGGAGAATTCCCGCCAGCCGATCTCGGACAGGAACTTTTCCGCATCGCGTTCCGATCCCGCCGCCTCGCCGGTGGCGCGGGCATGACGGAGCGCATGCCAGATCTGGCATGGACCGATCTCGCCGAAGCGTAGATGCGGTGAAAGCCGCGACGTCGATTCGCGGCGTGGCCGGTCGCGGCCTTCGGCATAACCCGCCAGTCCGCCGGCGAGAAAATCGTTGAGGCGGGCCGAGGCGCCGTCTTCTCCCGGCGTCCATTCCGCCCGCATGCCCGCGGCCCAGTCGGGCTTCCGGGGCTCGAGCCCGAGATTCGGCAGCGCAATGCTGAGAGGCTCGACCGAATCGGGCAGGGCAAGCGCCTCGATTCGCGCTGGCGCAGGAATCGGAGCCAGCGGCTCGCCCTTCTGCCGGGCGGCGCGCCAATACGGCGTGAACACCTTCATCGGCTGCCCGGTCGTGGTTGTGACCTGCCAGGGCTCGTTCAGGAGATGGCTGTTGAAGCTATGGACGCTGATTCCGCACCGCGACAGTTCTTCCTTGAGCTGGCGATCGAGCGCGATCGCCTCTGCCTCGTAGCGGCGATTCCACGTGACCAGCCTGATCCCGGCCGCTGCCGCGACGCGTGGAATCAGCGCAGCCGGATCGCCTTGCATCAGCACGAGCTCGCTGCCTTTCTGCGCCAGCGCATTGCCGAGCGTGTCGAGCGAGCGCGACAGCCACCAGCGCGAGGCTGCGCCGAGCGGGCGACGATCGGGGCTGGTGTCGAGAATATAGAGGCAGAGGACCGGCCCGGCCTGCGCCGCGGCGGCGAGGGCAGGGTTGTCAGCCAGTCGCAGATCGTTCCTGAACCAGTGCAGGGCGTGTTGGGCCATCATTCCTCACCCGCGGGGCGCAACATCGCGCGCACGCCAGTCATGCCGGCACAAACGCGGCAGGCGGCTATACAACGGTTAGCCTGGCACAAATTTCAGGTTGGCGGGCTCGAAACAGAGCAACCGCTTCCATTCGTGCAGGCCAGCCCCGCCATGCTCCATGGTGCCGTACATGAGCCAGCGAAGGCCTTGGACTTGAGGGTCCTGTCGATCCGTGAGCCAGCGGGCCACCTCAAGGAAAAGGAGCTTCACGGCGCCCGTTTTGAGATAGTCGCCATGCCCCATGATTTCGTGTGTGCGGCACATATTGCCGACGCGCCTCAGCGAAATGTATGCAACGAGCCGTTCGCCGCCTTCTTCCTGAATGAAGGCCCCCCATGTCAGTGTCCAATGCGAGGAGCAGGCCGGCGCGGAGGGTGGGGCAAGCGTATCGACGAGATTTGGCCCGACGCCAAACCATGCGGACAGCACCGGCCCCCCGGAACGGAAGCGTTTGGAGGCGGCGATAGCTGCGATGCTGGCGGCATAGCTCTCCGCTTGAATGGGTGCGCAGCTGACGCCCAGGCGGGCGGCCTTCTTGCTCGCACGCACGATGTTGCCGTGGGAGCGCTTCGCAACGGCACGGATATACGAGTCCGATGTCGGAAAACGATCCAGGTCCAACAGCATGGCGGTAGGAACGGTCCAACGCCGAAGGCCCGACCGAGGCGCGTTTCGCTCATGGAAGCGACGCGCATCGGAAATAATATGGCTGCACAAGGGGTGCAAGCAGCGTTGCGGCGCTTCGGGCTCCAGATGCGCGATCGGCAGGATTTGATCAGGCTTAAGGCCGAAATCGCGCAGCCGTGTTTTTCGCGTTACCGACAGCCAAGGATCGAGCGACTTGTGAAGTTGGTTGGTGAGCGACTTCGCGAGTGTCATGGCGAGCTTTTCTGGCGGTCCTAAAACTGAGAACCGACCCTGCGACCCAGATATATGACAGTTCGCGACATGGCGATAAGCAAGTGGCGACTGCTGTCGCAGTCCGCACGAGGCATCGGATATTTGGCCAGGCAATCGGCCCAATAGCGTTCTCGGCGATGTTGAAGGCAAATCACCGAAGCAGGCGGCGCTCTACGCGAAGAAGACGAGCCGCCGCCGCCTGGCCGGATTCGGCGCGGCGAGAATCACGCTCTCCACGGGCAAAAGCGCGGACAAAATTGTCCCGCCGGAAAGCGGGGTGGTCGAAAACCGGGACAAATCGGGGAAAAGCGCAAGGAAACCAGCGCTTGAAAATCTGTTGGAGGCCTCGCCCGGAATCGAACCGGGGTGCAAGGATTTGCAGTCCTCTGCGTAACCACTCCGCCACGAGGCCTTCCGGCGAAAGCGGCGTCTGCCGCTTCAGCGAAAGCGCTATAACCACAAGCCGCAGTTCGCCGCAAGCCGGCATCGCACCGTCCACAGCGTTGATGACAAATCTGCTTCGTTGGCTCGCAAGGGGCTTGCGCTGCCGGGGGCGCCCCGCTATGACCCCGCCACGTTGTTCCCGGATAGCTCAGCGGTAGAGCAATCGACTGTTAATCGATTGGTCGCAGGTTCGAATCCTGCTCCGGGAGCCAACATTTCCCCCCGAAATCGTTAGTTCGCCCAAACGCCCGCCGCCTTGTTGCGATGCAAGGCGCGCTTGCCTTTTGCGCGCGGGTCGAACACAAAGCAGCCGTGACGGCGCTGAGCCGGCCGCGTGGAATGTGCTCTCGTAGCCGCTGCGCGCCCGGTGCCAGCGCAGACGGAGAATTCAGGGTTATGGAAGGTTTCAGCGGGCTGCGCCGCAACATGGTCGATTGCCAGTTGCGTACCTATGACGTGACCGATCGGGCCGTTCTGGCTGCGGCCGCTGCGGTCCCGCGCGAGGTGTTCGTCCCGGAAAATTTCGCGCATCTTGCCTATCTCGATCAGTCGATCGCCTTGCCGGGCACTGGGCGTGCGCTGATGGCGCCGATGGTCATCGCCCGCATGATCCAGCTGCTCGACCTGCAGGCGGGCGAGGATGCGCTCGAATATGGCGGCGGCTCCGGCTATGGTGCGGCTCTGATGGCCCATGTCGGCGCCAAGGTGACATTGTGGGAGCCCGACTCGGCTGCTCGCACTCTTGCCGAAGGTGCGCTGCGCGCCGCCGGCGCTCGCCAGGTCACGATCACTGCCACGCAGCCTGCCAGCGAATCGTTCGACGCGATTCTGGTGAGCGGCTCTTGCGAGACCGAGCCGGAATCGCTCTTCCCCTTGCTGCGTGCCGAGGGGCGGCTGGTCGTGGTCGAGGGGGCAGGCCGCGCCGCCCGCGTCAAACTCTATCGAAAATCCGCGGATATCGTTGCCGGCCGCCCGGTGTTCGACGCTGCGGCTCCGGTTCTGTCCGAGTTCCGGCGACCGGAGGCATTCATCTTTTGAGCGTTTGCATTTTCGAAAGGAGGGTGTCGCATTTTTGTGGCAGGTTCCGAGGGAAATGCTCTTGACGGCACCCATGCGTTGGCTCGCGGCGTCGGGCAGAGTATGAAATTGAGACTTATGCCGAGGCTGGGGCGTAGCCTGGGCGCGACTTCAGTG
The DNA here is from genome assembly GCF_056395345.1 of Allobosea sp. 10L422. Classification (NCBI taxonomy): domain Bacteria; kingdom Pseudomonadati; phylum Pseudomonadota; class Alphaproteobacteria; order Hyphomicrobiales; family Alloboseaceae; genus Allobosea; species Allobosea sp. 10L422. The sequence goes on along the minus strand of NZ_JBFTJI010000001.1, from coordinate 335,042 downwards.
CGCACACGAGGCGTCCAGTGAAAAGACAATACGACAAGATTTCCGGGTTCGGGCTCTCCGCCATCATCGCCTTGGCGATGTCAGGCGGATGGGCTTTGCCTGCGGCGGCCCAGTCGATGGAAGCCGCGCTGGCTCGGGCCTATTCAGGTAACCCGACGCTGAATTCGCAGCGCGCATCGGTGCGCGCCGTAGACGAGAATGTTCCGCAGGCTCTTTCCGGATATCGGCCCCGCATCCAGGCTTCGGCCGATATCGGCGCGAGCATCTTGGAGACCGACACCCCGGCCGGCAGTACGTCATCGGGCCTTCACAACAGCACTGTCAGTCGGCTGGCGCCGCGCGGCGCCGGCGTTTCGATCACGCAGAACATTTTCGACGCCGGCAAGACCCGCAACTCGGTCGGCCAGTCCGAATCGCAGGTGCTTGGCGCACGCGCCACCCTGCGCAATACCGAGCAGAACGTGCTGCTCGATGGCGCGACGTCCTATATGAACGTGCTGCGCGACACGGCGATTCTCAGCCTGAACCGTAACAACGTTGAGGTTCTGGAAGAGCAGCTGCGCCAGACGCGCGACCGATTTCAGGTCGGCGAAGTGACGCGAACCGACGTCGCGCAGGCCGAGGCGCGGCTGTCCTCCGCGCAGTCGCAGGCGATTCTCGCCGAATCGAATCTCAAGACCTCGGTGGCGCGGTTTCGCCAGAATATCGGTATCGAGCCCCGTTCGCTGACGCCCGCCCGTCCGGTCGAGAACCTCCTGCCGAAATCGCTGCCGCTGGCGCTGAATCATGCGCTCGGAAATCATCCGGCGATCGTCGCGGCCCTGCACGGCGTCGATGCCGCCGAGTTGCAGGTGAAGGTGACGGAAGCTGACCTCTATCCGACCTTTGGCGTCACCGGCACGGTCCAGCAGCGTTACGACAGCACGTTCTTCGGCGACAACCGCCTGTCGGCGACCATCGTCGGCGCGCTGACGATCCCGATCTATGAGGGCGGGCAGGTCTATTCCCGCACCCGCCAGGCCAAAGAAACGGCCGGGCAACGCCGGATCGATGTCGATACGCAGCGCGATACGGTTCGCGCGGCAGTCGTCTCCGCCTGGGGCGGGTTGGAAGCGGCCAAAGCGCAGATCATCGCCGCGCAGGCTCAGGTCGAGGCGTCCTCGACGGCGCTTGCCGGCGTGCGCGAAGAGGCCAAGGTCGGCCAGCGAACCACTCTCGACGTCCTGAACGCGCAGCAGGAGCTGGTCAGCGCGCGTTCGAGCCTGGTGACGGCGCAGCGCGATCGTGTCGTCGCTTCCTATGCGGTGCTTTCGGCCGTCGGCAAGCTCTCCTCGCAGACGCTCAAACTCAAGGCGGAGACCTACGAACCCCGCCAGCACTACGATCAGGTCAAGGGCCTGTTGTGGGGCACGCAGACGCCTGACGGCCGCTGAGGCTCTCCTTAAATGCGGCTGGCCATGATGCCGGCCGCCTCGAGCATCGGTCCGAAAAGTGGAATTCGCTTTTCGGACAAATCCGATGCTCAGACAAAGGTAGATCGCCATTGCGCGAGGACGCGCGGCTACCGGGGCCGGCGCATTCGCGCAACAGCGCCGATTTCTCCTGTGGGATAGGCTGTGCTCGCCTTGTCTGCCCCGCAAGTCGTGGAATACTCAGCTCTTGGAGCAGCGTTGATTCCATCGGCGCGCCCGTTGTCGAAACGGTCAGGCCTTCATGAGCGCGCAAGCCAAGCCCAACGAACCGTCGATGGAGGAGATTCTCGCTTCCATTCGCCGGATCATTTCGGACGATGAGGCGAAGCCGGGCGAGGCTGCTGCCGCTCAGGTTCTGCAATCGGAGCCCGAGCCCGAGCCCGAGCCGGCCACGATAGCTGCTATCGACGATGACGTGCTTGATCTGGGAGCCGAAGCCGCTCTGATCGCAGCCCCGACAGCTGCGCCTGCAGCTGAAGCGGAACCAGCCCCACCGATCAGCATCGTCGACGATTCCGACATCGCCTTCGCCGATGAGCAGCCGGCCGTTGCTGTTGCGGCGCCGCCGCCTCCTGCGCCGGAACCGGCTCCCGTCATCGCTGCGTCGCCCGCGCCTGCCGTGGACATGGCAAGCCTGCTCTCGGACCAGGCCAGCTCGGCCGTGACCAACGCTTTCGGCCAACTCGCCAGCACCGTGCTCAGCAACAACGCCCGGACGCTGGAAGACCTGGTCAAGGACATGCTCAAGCCGATGCTCAAGACCTGGCTCGACGACAACCTTCCGACGATGGTCGAACGTCTGGTCCGCTCCGAGATCGAGCGCGTCGCCCGCGGCGGACGCAGCTGACCGGCTCCAAGGCCCGCCCGCTCCTGCGGCCGCTCATGGGGGCAGGCGGAGCGCCATCAGGTCTCGGTTCGTTGCGAGCTTTCCCGGGGAGGGCTGGCGGGTTGCACTCGGCGCCGCCGGACGACAGCGGGTGCTGCCTGGCGGCGGCGTGGCCGCCGAGCCCGGCTGTCGAAGGCCCCGGCTTCCCTGAGCCGTTCGAGCCCGTATCCAGCGACAGCGAGCAAGGTCGCGGGTGCGCCAAGCCGCGACACCAGCATCGTCAGCCCGACCGCAATCGGACGCGGATAGCGCCCCGAGGCGGCCTCGGCGGCGAACCATGCCCCGAGGCCATGAACAATGAGCTTCAGCATCGTTTTTCCTGTTCAGCAGCAGAGCTTTAGAGGACGACCTTGCGGTGCTCTCCGAGTTCGGGTTTCGAGCCGGTCAGAGCAGCCGCGGCCATCTTGACGCTGGTGACGATCTTGCCGGGGCTGTCCCAGAACTCGGCCATTGCGGGCCGCACGCGCAGGATGCGGATGTTGGGATCGTTCTCGTCGTCCCAGAACGCCTTGTTGCTCGGCTCCCACAGGGCACGCACGCGGGCGCGATCGTCGACCAAGCTCGCCGTGCCGCTGATCGACAGATAGCGGTGTCCGCTCGTGTCGGAGAAGGCGAGGCAGACATTATCGTTGATCTGGATCTCGTCGTCCTTGTGATGGCGGCGATCCGTCAGGAAGTAGATGGTGTCCTCCTCGCGCTTGCCATGGGCGTGCATCGGGCGCGCCCGAAGCTCGTCGCCATTGCCGTCATGGGTCACGAGCATGGCGAATTTGATCGAGTCGATGAGGTCCCAGACGCGTTTCTGATCGTTGTGAGGCATGTCGGCGTCTCCCGTTGAGCTGTCTTGGATGCAACGGATCGCCGCGTGGCAGGTTCCCTCCGGCGTTCAGGCCTTGGCGAGGGAACAATGGCGCCCCCCACGCGTAGGGAGTGGCGCGCAGCGGCCGTTCTCGGCGCGGCGTTTTCATGTGTCGCTTTCCGCTCAGGGGGATTTGCCATGGCCAAGCCTGCCACCAAGACTGCGCCGAAGACCTCCGCATCCGCGAAGATCGTCAAATCGAGCAAGATCGATCTGGCTTCGAACACCAAGACGAAGGTCGTCGGGCTGCTCAACGAACGACTTGCCGACGGCATCGATCTGGCGCTGGTCACCAAGCAGGCGCACTGGAATCTGAAGGGACCGGGCTTCATTGCCGTGCATCTCATGCTGGACGGCTTTCGCGACGACCTCGACGAGCATGTCGACACGGTCGCGGAGCGGATCGCGCAGCTCGGCGGCATCGCGCTCGGCACCGCGCAGACGACGGTCGCGGCGACCTCGCTCAAGCCCTATCCGACCGAGATCGTGTCGGTTCAGGACCATCTCCACGCACTGATCGAGCGCTATGCCGACACCGGCAACAAGGTTCGCGACGCGATCGACGCCTGCGCCGAGGCTGGCGACGCCGATTCCGCCGACATCCTGACGGCCTATTCGCGCATGCTCGACAAGTCGCTCTGGTTCCTGCAGTCGAACCTTGGTTGAGCCGCTTCAGCGCAAGGCTGGCGATCGCCCGTCATCGAAAACGTTGACGGGCGCCCTTCGCATGCGCTCTTAAGACACGAGACCTTTTGGCCTGTGATCTTTCCGGCCGGGGCAGGTTCCCCGGCCTTTCTGCGTTCGAGCGATGTGATGATGGACAAGACTTTCGAGCCGGCAGCCGTCGAGGCCCGGATCAGCAAGGCCTGGGACGAGGCTGAAGCCTTCAAGGCGGGCAGGGGCGCCGCCGCCGGGGCCGAGCCCTATTGCATCGTGATCCCACCGCCAAACGTCACCGGCTCGCTGCATATGGGCCACGCGCTCAACAACACGCTGCAGGACGTGCTCTGCCGCTTCGAGCGCATGCGCGGCAAGGACGTGCTCTGGCAGCCCGGCACCGACCACGCGGGCATCGCGACGCAGATGGTCGTCGAGCGCAAGCTCGCCGCCGAAAACCGCACCGACCGCCGCACGATGGGGCGCGAGGCCTTCCTGGCCGAAGTCTGGAAGTGGAAGGAAGAATCGGGCGGCACGATCGTCAACCAGCTCCGCCGTCTCGGGGCCTCTTGCGACTGGACGCGCGAGCGCTTCACCATGGACGAAGGGCTGTCGGCCGCCGTCCTCAAGGTCTTCGTCGGCCTGCACAAGCAGGGGTTGATCTATCGCGCCAAGCGCCTGGTGAACTGGGATCCAAAATTCCAGACCGCGATCTCGGATATCGAGGTCCTGCAGGTCGAGAAAACCGGCACGTTCAAATGGGAGCGGGGCGGCGAGGAGCCCTTCGACGCCGCCAAGCTCGACAAGGCGCTGAACCGCGATCCGAACGGCCATCTCTACTATTTCAACTACCCGCTCGAAGGCGCGACCTACGACGCGGACGACGCTTCGACCTTCATCACCGTCGCCACGACCCGTCCAGAGACGATGCTCGGCGACACCGGCATCGCCGTTCATCCGGACAACGAGACAATCGGCCATCTGATCGGGCGCGATGCCGTGCTGCCGCTGGTCGGCCGCGTCATCCCGATCGTGCCCGACGACTATGCAGATCCGGAGAAGGGCACCGGCGCGGTCAAGATCACCCCGGCGCATGATTTCAACGACTTCGAGGTCGGCAAGCGCCACAAGCTCGATGTCGTCAACATCCTCGACGGCGAGGCGCGCATCCTGCTCGCCGGCAACGAGGACTTCCTGGCCGGATCCAAGCCGGAAGCCGAGACGCTCGCGCTCGACGGCCTCGACCGTTTCGTCGCGCGCCGCCGCGTCGTCGCGATGATGGCCGAGCGCGGCTATCTCGCGAAGGTCGAGCCGCATGGCCATACCGTGCCGCATGGCGACCGCTCCGACGTCGTCATCGAGCCCTGGCTGACCGACCAGTGGTATGTCGACGTCAAGCCGCTGGCCGACCGCTCGATCAAGGCGGTCCGCGACGGCCGAACGACCTTCACGCCCGAGAACTGGACCAAGGTCTTCTACGACTGGCTTGAGAATATCGAGCCCTGGTGCGTCTCGCGCCAACTCTGGTGGGGCCATCAGATCCCAGCCTGGTATGGACCGGACGGCGAGGTCTTCGTCGCCGAGTCGGAAGCTGAGGCGCAGACGCTGGCGATGGCGCATTACGGTGACACCGTCGCGCTCAAGCGCGACGAGGACGTGCTCGACACCTGGTTTTCCTCGGCGCTCTGGCCTTTCTCGACGCTGGGTTGGCCGGAGCAGACGGCCGAGCTGAAGCACTATTACCCGACGGCGACGCTCGTCACCGGCTTCGACATCATCTTCTTCTGGGTCGCCCGGATGATGATGATGGGCCTCAATTTCATGGACGAGGTGCCGTTCCGCGAGGTCTATCTGCACGCCATCGTTCGCGACGAGAAGGGCGCGAAGATGTCGAAGTCGAAAGGCAACGTCATCGATCCGCTGGTGCTCGTCGACAAATACGGCGCCGACGCGCTGCGCTTCACGCTGGCCGCCATGGCGGCGCAGGGCCGCGACATCAAGCTCGCGACTTCCCGCGTCGAGGGCTACCGCAACTTCGCGACCAAGATCTGGAACGCCGCGCGCTTCGCTGAACTGAACGGCTGCCTGCGCGCTGCCGATTTCGACCCAGCCGCCGTCAAGCAGCCGCTGAACCGCTGGATCCTCAGCGAAGCCGCGCAGGCGGCCGAGGAGGTCGCGGCCGGCATCCCCAGCTTCAAGTTCAACGAGGCGGCGGGCGCGGCCTATCGCTTCGTCTGGAACCAGTTCTGCGACTGGTATCTGGAGCTTGCCAAGCCGGTGCTGCAGGGCGAGGGCGTCGATGCCGCGGCGAAGGCCGAGACGCAGGCGACGGTCGCCTACGTCATCGACCTGATCTGCCAGCTCCTCCACCCCTTCATGCCCTTCCTGACCGAAGAGCTCTGGGCGCAAAAGGCCGAGGCCGGCGCGCCGCGCAAGCTGGCGACGGGCGATGCTTCGCTGGTCTGCCTCACCCGCTGGCCCGATCTTTCAGCGCTCAAGGATTCGGCGGCCGAGGCCGAGATCGGCTTCGTCGTCGACCTGATCTCGGACATCCGCTCGGTGCGCTCGGAGGTCAATGTTCCCGCCGGCACGCAGGCGCCCCTCGTGCTCGTCAACGCTTCCGCTGCGACGCGGGCGACGATCGAGAGCTGGCGGCCGATGATCGAGCGTCTCGCTCGCGTTTCCGACATCGCCTTCGAGGCGGCTGCGCCGGCGCAATCGGCACAGATCATCGTGCGCGGCGAGGTGGCGGCGCTGCCGCTCGCCGGCCTGATCGACCTCGACGCGGAGCGCACGCGCCTGACGAAGGAACTCGCCAAGCTCGACCAGGACATCGCGATCGTCGAGAAGAAGCTGGGCAACCCTGATTTCATGGCCCGCGCGCCGGAAGAGATCGTCGAGGAGAACCGCGAGCGCAAGGCTGCGGCGCAAGCGCGCAAGCTCAAGATCGCCGAGGCCCTGACGCGGCTATCGTGACCGGCCACCGCAATCCGGTCACGGCAATGTCGTCAAATTGACGTTGATCCAAGAGAGGACTGGCAATCTCTCGCGGACCCCGCTTAGATGCGCCCGACGCAAATCCGCCATGCAGAATGCGTGGCGGCCAAAGGACCGGCTGTTCAGAACCCATGCTCAAGCGAGCTTATGACTGGTGCGTTTCGTACGCCTCCCATCCTGCTGCCCCCTGGCTGCTCTTCGCCATCACCTTCGTTGAAAGCTCGGTCAGCCCGCTGCCGCCGATCCCGCTGTTGATTCCGATGTGCATCGCCCGGCCGGACCGCGCCTGGTTCTATGCCGGCATCTGCTCGCTCGGCGCGGTGCTCGGCGGCTATCTCGGCTATGCCATCGGCGCTCTGCTCTACGAATCGGTCGGCGCCTGGCTGATCGGCATCTACGGGCTGCAGGACAAGGCCGCGCACCTGATCTCCTCCTCGCAGGATTACTGGTTCTGGGTTCTCGTCACCAAGGGCCTGACGCCGATTCCGTTCAAGATCGTCACGATCATGTCGGGCTTCCTGCATTTCGACCTGTGGAAGTTCACCATCGGCATGGTGGTGTCGCGCACCACCTTCTTCCTGATGATCGCTGTGGCCTTGCGCTTCTATGGCGACGACATCCGCATCTTCATCGAGAAGCATCTGCCGATGACCGCGCTCGCCCTCCTCGCCATCATCGTCGGTGGCTTCTTCGTCCTTCCCATGGTGCTCTGAGCGGCTTCTTGAAAACGCCAGCCTGATCCCGAGGGGCGCCTTCGGGCGCGTCTCGAAGGATGGCCCTGATCTCGCCTGAGTCTCCTGGAGCATCCTTCGAGACACCATTCCCGGCGGGATGGCTCCCGAGGATGAGGGCTTGAGGGAATTTGCAGACGGGTCTGAGCGGCCGCTGCGTCAACTGCCGCACTCAACTTTGTGACATCGCCGCAACACACCGATGAGATCGGCGCCCCGCGCTCTCGCGACTATCGCAATCGCCGCGATGCCGCCACAAACGGCGCCCAGCAAAACGGGGCGTTAAGTCCCTGAGATATATTCAAATTGGAACTAACGTGCGGGTATCGGATCGGTTCCGGGCCGCTGTTGGGTATTCGGGGGTGCGATTGCTCCCGGCGTGCATGGCGTGGCACATCTTCGCGCCGTGCTGGCCGGGGGACGGGACGAGTGGCGATGGATACGCGTGTGTTCGACAAGTCGAGGCTGCCGAGCCGCCATGTGAGCGTTGGCCCGGCCAAGGCCCCGCACCGCTCCTACTATTATGCGATGGGCATGACCGCGAAGCAGATCGCGCAGCCCTTCGTCGGCGTCGCCTCCTGCTGGAACGAGGCGGCCCCCTGCAACATCTCGCTGATGCGCCAGGCCCAGGCCGTGAAGAAGGGCGTGGCGTCCGCGGCCGGCACGCCGCGCGAGTTCTGCACCATCACCGTCACCGACGGCATCGCCATGGGCCACCAGGGCATGAAGTCGTCGCTCGCCTCGCGCGAGGTCATCGCCGACTCGGTCGAGCTGACCATGCGCGGCCATTGCTACGACGCTCTCGTCGGCCTGGCCGGCTGCGACAAGTCTCTGCCCGGCATGATGATGGCGATGGTGCGCCTCAACGTGCCATCGATCTTCATCTATGGCGGCTCGATCCTGCCCGGCACCTTCAAGGGCCGCCCCGTGACCGTGCAGGACGTGTTCGAGGCCGTCGGCAAGCATTCGGTCGGTGCGATGTCCGACGAGGACCTGAAGGAGCTTGAGGAGGCCGCTTGCCCCTCGGCCGGCTCCTGCGGCGCCCAGTTCACCGCCAACACCATGGCGACGGTCGCCGAGGCGATCGGCCTGGCATTGCCCTATAGCTGCGGCGCGCCGGCGCCCTACGATGTCCGCGACACCTTCTGCTACACCGCCGGCGAGATGGTGATGGAGCTGATCGCCCGGAACATCCGCCCGCGCGACATCGTCACCCGTAAGGCGCTCGAGAACGCCGCGATGGTCGTCGCCGCCACTGGCGGCTCGACCAATGGCGCGCTGCACCTGCCGGCGATCGCACATGAATGCGGCATCGACTTCGATCTCTTCGAGGTCGCAGAGATCTTCAAGAAGACGCCTTACATCGCCGACCTGAAGCCGGGCGGAAAATACGTCGCCAAGGATATGTTCGAGGTCGGCGGCATTCCGCTCGTCATGAAGAGCCTGCTCGATGCCGGCTTCCTCCATGGCGACTGCCTGACCGTCACCGGCCGCACCATCGCCGAGAATATGGCTTCGGTGAAGTGGAACGATCAGCAGGACGTCGTCTACCGTGCCGACAAGCCGATTACGGTCACCGGCGGCGTCGTCGGCCTGCAGGGCAATCTGGCGCCCGAAGGCGCGATCGTGAAGATCGCCGGCATGCCGGAAGATCAACTCGTCTTCACCGGCCCCGCCCGCTGCTTCGACCGCGAGGAGGACGCCTTCGAGGCCGTCAGGAACCGGACCTACAACGAAGGCGACGTGCTCGTCATCCGCTATGAGGGTCCCAAGGGCGGCCCCGGCATGCGCGAGATGCTGTCGACCACCGCCGCCCTCTACGGCCAGGGCATGGGCGACAAGGTCGCGCTGATCACCGATGGCCGCTTCTCCGGCGCGACCCGCGGTTTCTGCGTCGGCCATGTCGGCCCCGAGGCCGCTGTCGGCGGCCCGATCGGCCTGATCTGCGACGGCGACATCATCGAACTCGACGCCATCACAGGAAAGCTCGCAGTCCGCCTTTCTGATGCCGAACTTGAAGAGCGTCGTAAGGGCTGGAAACCGAGGAAAACCGACTACAACTCCGGCGCGCTGTGGAAATACGCGCAGACGGTTGGCTCCGCCAAGGGCGGCGCAGTCACCCATCCAGGAGGGGCGGCCGAAACCCATTGCTATGCGGATATCTAGCTCGACCATAGCATGCCTGTTCCTGTTCCTGGGTGGCCAGCAGGCCGCCTGGGCCCAGGATCTTGCAGGCGGAAAGCCGGTACCGCCGCGCGCTATTCCGGGCGCCGCGCTGCCGGAACCGGGCGATTCCCTGTCGGGAGCCCCCGGAGCGGCGATTGTCGCTCCCGCACCCAATACGCCGACGGGGCATACGGCGCTGCCGCTCGTGCCGTTCAACAGCGCGCGCGATGCGTTGCGGGCCTGGATGCGCGATTCCTCTGCCGGCGATAAGGTCGGCGCCGTTCGCGCACTCGAATACGCCGCCTCGCAGGGGCACCTCACCGCGCAGTACAAGCTGGGCCGGATGTATGCCGGAGGCGAGGGCGTTCCGGCCAATGATCTCAAGGCCTTCGAGTATTTCTCGAAGATCGCGGACGAGAATGCCGACGCCATTCCGGGCACGGCCGAGGGCCGTATCGTCGGCAGCGCCTTCGTTGCGCTGGGCGGCTACTTCTCCGACGGCATCAAGGGCAGCTATGTGAAGCCCAACCCCGACCGGGCTTTCGACATGTTCAATTATGCTGCCTCCTATTTCGGCGACCCGGACGGTCAGTACAATCTCGGCCGCCTCTACATGACCGGCCAGGGCACCAGCCGCGATCCGCGGCAGGCGGCGCGCTGGATGAAGCTCGCTGCCGAGAAGGGGCATGCACCGGCGCGCGCCGCTTTCGGCGAGATGCTGCTGCGCGGTGGCGAGGGCGTGCCGCGTCAGCCGGTGCTCGGCCTGATGTGGCTCGCCATGGCCCGCGAGGGTGCCGACCCGGCGCGCGAATCCTGGATCATCGAGCGTCACGCCGCCGCCTTCGCCGCAGCTTCCGCTGCCGATCGCTCGGCGGCGCTGGCCCTCGTCGAGCGCCAGCAAATGGCGAGCTCGCGCAACAGCGGCAACAGCAACAACGGCCAGAACTAGGGCGCCGTCATTCTCGGGCTTGCCCCCGAGAATCTCAGGACGAGATGGCGCTGGTTTCCGAGATGCTCGGGTCAAGCCCGAGCCTGAAGGCTGGTTGCCGCCCTCAGTTCAGCTCGACCATCACGGGCACGTGGTCGGACGGCTTGTCCCAGCCACGGACATGCTTGGCGATCCTCACTCCTGCGAGCCTGTCCGCGGCTTGTGGAGAGAGCATAAGATGGTCGATGCGGATGCCGTTGTTCCGCTGCCAGGCGCCAGCCTGATAATCCCAGAAGGTGTAGAGTCCGCCGGCATCGGTCGTGCTGCGCACGGCCTCGGTCAGTCCGAGATTGATCAGCCCGCGGAAGGCGTCGCGTGTCTGCGGCAGGAACAGCGCGTCGCTGACCCAGGCGGCGGGATCGCGGGCGTCGCGCGGCTCGGGGATGACGTTGTAGTCGCCGGCGAGCACCAGCGGCTCCTCCTGCTCCAGCAGCATCCGGGCATGGGCGGTCAGCCGCTGCATCCAGCCGAGCTTGTAGGGATATTTCTCGGTGTTGGGCGGGTTGCCGTTCGGCAGATAGATCGAGGCCACGCGCACCACGCCGTCGCCCAAGGGCAGCACCCCTTCGAGATAGCGCGCCTGTTCGTCGCCATCATCGCCGGGCAGGCCGCGCCGGACATCCTCCAGCCGGGAACGGCTGAGAATCGCGACGCCGTTGAAGGTCTTCTGGCCGTGGGTCTCGACCTGCCAGCCGGCCGCCTCGATCTCGGCGCGCGGGAAATCGGCATCCACGCACTTGATCTCCTGCAGGCAGAGCGCGTCGGGCTCAGCCTCCTTCAGGAAATCGAGCAGGTGGCCGAGACGCTGGCGCACCGAATTGACGTTCCAGGTGGCGATACGCACGAGACGCTCCGGGTTAGGCAGGGCGCAGGATAAGCGGGATCGCCGCCGTCATGGCAAGCCGCTTTCCACCGCGAAAAGAAAACTCCCCGCATTGCTGCGGGGAGCGAACATCCGGGATCGGATTGTCGAGCCCTGTCAGGGGCAGGCGCGAACCACACCGCCCTTGGCGATATAGGTGCCGGTTTCCGGGTTGTAGGACCTGAAGCGGCGCGAGCAGTAGGCCACCGCGTCGACATCCTCGATGCCGTAGCCATAGGCAGGCGCGGGCGCGCCATAGACCGGCGCCGGGGCCGGATAGCCGTAGTAAACCGGGGGTGGCGGCGGAGCGGCGAGCGCGCCGGCCGCCAGGGCCCCGCCGATGACGCCAGCTGCGATGCCGGCGCCGACCGCCGGGCCTCGGTTGTAGCGATAGTAGCGAGGGCCGTAATAGCCGTAGGGGCGCCACTGCACGCTCTGCAGCAGGCCCGAATCGACCTTGGCCGAGGCGATAGCTGCAGAGGCCGGAGCCAGCGGCGCTGCCGAAGCGGGGGCGGCCATGGCGCCGCAACCGGCGAGAGCGGTGACGACGACAAGCGTCCTGATCATGACGAAACTCCTCTGCTGTCCTGTGCGAGTGGAACTCGGCATGTTCCCCCGGTCGGTTTCAACTCTAGCGATCTGTCGATCCCGCGCAAAGACTAGCAGGCAATCCCGGCGCAAATAGGTCGTCACAACATTGTGGCTGTTGGGTGCCAGAGCATCGGCTGGCGGGTTGCGCAGAGGCGTTTTCCTCGCCATCTAGCGTCTCTCCACCGAAAAGCCTCGTCATACATTCGAAGGATCAGGACCCGACCATGGCCTCCGGCAGCCCGCCCTCCCACTTAGGCGCCACTGGCGCGATGAAACCCCTGCCGGCGCTCATCTTCAGCTCCCGCTGGCTGCAGCTGCCGCTCTATATCGGCCTCATCGTGGCTCAGTGCGTCTATGTCTTCCTCTTCCTGAAGGAACTCTGGCACCTCGTCACCCACGCCTTCGATTTCAGCGAGCAGCAGATCATGCTGGTCGTTCTCGGCCTGATCGACGTGGTGATGATCTCGAATCTGCTGATCATGGTCATCGTCGGCGGCTACGAGACCTTCGTCTCCCGGCTGCGGCTCGAAGGCCATCCCGACCAGCCGGAATGGCTGAGCCACGTCAATGCGAGCATCCTCAAGATCAAGCTGGCGATGGCGATCATCGGCATCTCGTCGATCCACCTGCTCAGAACCTTCATCGAGGCCGGCAATATCGGCATCGTTGGCAGGACCGCGAACTACACCGAGACAGGCGTCCTGCTGCAGACGCTGATCCACGTCGTCTTCATCTTCTCCGCCATCGGCATCGCCTGGGTCGACCGGATGACGGTAGGCGGCAAGAGCCACTGAGCCGCGGCGCCAGGACAAAAGAAAACCGCCCGGCTGCAAGCAGCCGGGCGGTTTGTTTTTGAGGAGATTACTGCCCGCGCCCGGTCCGGGCGGCGAAGCGGATCGCTTCCTCCGCGGCGCGGAACAGGGCCTTGGCCTTGTTGATGCATTCCTCCTGCTCGGAGGCCGGGTTGGAATCGTAGACGATGCCGGCACCGGCCTGGACATGCATGCGTCCATCCTTGACGACGGCCGTGCGCAGCACGATGCAGGTGTCCATCTCGCCATTGGCGCCGAAATAGCCGATGCAGCCGCCATAGGCCCCACGCGCGTCGTGCTCCAGCTCGTCGATGATCTCCATCGCCCGCACCTTCGGCGCGCCGGAGACCGTGCCGGCCGGGAAGCCGGCGATCAGCGCCGAGAGCGCATCGTGCTTGGGATCGATCGCCCCCTCGACGTTCGAGACGATGTGCATCACCTGGCTGTAGCGTTCGATGAAGAAGGAATCGGTCACCTTGACCGTGCCGATCTGCGCGACGCGGCCGACATCGTTGCGGCCGAGGTCGAGCAGCATGAGATGCTCGGCACGCTCCTTCGGATCGGCCAGCAATTCCTCCGCCAGTGCCTCGTCCTCGGCCTCCGTGGCGCCGCGGCGGCGCGTACCGGCGATCGGGCGGATGGTGACGGTGTCGTCCCGCAGTCTGACCAGGATCTCCGGGCTCGAGCAGACGATCTGGAAATCGCTGAAGTCGAGATAGCAGAGGAAGGGCGCCGGGTTGATTCGCCGCAGTGCGCGATAGAGCGCGAAGGGCGGCAGCGCGAACGGCGCCTCGAAACGCTGCGACAGCACGACCTGGAAGATGTCGCCGGCGCGGATATACTCCTTCGCCTTGGCCACCATCTCGTGGAATTCGGCCTCGCTTGTATTCGAGATCGTCGCCGGCTCCGGCAGGTTGGCGATGTCGATGTCGGCCTCGGCGGGCAGGGGGCCTTCCAGCGCCTGCACCACCGCTTCCAGTCGCTCCTGCGCCCGCTCATAGGCGTGGCGCGCGGCGACGCCCGGCATGTGCCGCACCGGCGTCACGACATGGATCTCGTCGCGCACCGAATCGAACACCACCATCAGCGTCGGCCGGGTCAGGATGGCGTCGGGCAGGCCGGTGCCGGTCTCCTTCGGCTCCGGCAGCCGCTCCATCAGCCGAACCATATCGTAGCCGAGATAGCCGAACACGCCGGCCGCCATCGGCGGCAGATCTTCAGCCTCCGGAATCGCGCTCTCATCGAGGAGCGCACGCAGGCTCTCGAAGGCCGGCCGCGGATCGGTGAGGAAGCTGTCGCCCAGCGCGGTCCGGCAGAGCGAGGCTTCGCCCTTATGGCAGCGCCAGATCAGGTCCGGTTCCAGCCCGATCATCGAGTAGCGGCCGCGCACGGCGCCGCCTTCCACCGATTCGAGCAGGAAGGCCGGGCCGGAGGTGGAGCGGCGCAGCTTCAGGAAGGCCGCGACCGGCGTTTCGCAGTCGCCGACCAGAACCTGCCGCAGGAGTTGCGGTGCGCCCGTCTCATAGATCTGCGCGAAGCGCTCGAACTCCTGAAGGGGCTGCATCGTCAATTCTGCGCTCCGCCCGTGGCATTGCGGAAGGCAGCCTCGTTGATGCTGACACCCAGCTCGGCCTGACGCTTGGCGACATATTGCACCAGGATGTCCTCGCTGACGCTCGACGAGAGCGCCCGCTCGAAATTGCCAGCTTCCTGCGTGGTGCGGACGTAAGGCGGAACGGTCGCCGAATCGACCTTGAACAGGATGCGCCCGCCATCTGTGCCGGCCGCCGAGCCGCTTTTGCCGGCGGCAGTGCCGAAGATCTGGCTGACGACGGTAGCCGGCAGCTCCGGGCGCTGGTCCTGACGGCCGATATCGGCGGCGGTCTCGATGGTGAGCCCGACTGAGGCGGCAACCACGTCGAAGTTCTCGCCCTTGTCGAGCCGCTCGGTCAGCTCACGCGCCTTGGCGGCGAGCTTGGCCGCCGTCTCGTCGGCGCGCCACTGCTTCTCGACCTCGGCCTTGACCTCATCGAAGCCGCGCTCGCGCGCCGGGTCGATCTTGGTGACGTCGAACCAGACATAGCCGGTTTCGCGCGGCAGGCGGATCGCCTCGTTATCGACGCCGATATCGGAGCGGAAGATCGCCTGCAGCGTCGCGTCGCCGCCCGGCAATGCCTCTTCCTTCGAGCCGTCGGGCCGGCCGAGCGTGGCGTTCAGCGGGCCGGCGCTGCGCAGCTTCAGGTTGAACTCCTTGGCGATCTCGGCGAGCGGCTTGGCGGCGGCGCGCTGGTCCTCGATCTTGTCGTGTAGCTCGGTGATATGCCCGGCCGCGCGGCTGGTCGCGATCTCCTGCTTCAGCTCGGCGGCGACCTCCTCGAACGGGCGCACATGCGCGGTGTCGACCTTCGTCACACGCAGCAGCACCGTGCCGAAGGCGCTGGTGACCGGTGCGCTGACGCCTTCCTGCTCGAGGGCGAAGGCGGCCTCGCGCACGGCGGCGTCGAAGACCTGATCGCGGGTGAAAGTGCCGAGCGTCAGGTCGTTGAAGGCGACGTTCCGCTCGGTCGCGATCTCGTCGAAGGTCTCGCCGCCGTCGATCTTGGCCTTGGCAGCCTGGGCTTCTTCGACATTCGGGAAGGCGATCTGCTGAATGGTGCGGGTCTCGGCCGTGGTGAAGCGCTGGGCCTTGACCGCCTCGTAGCGCGCCTTGGCCTCCTCATCCGTGACCTTGGCCGGATCGGCGAGTGCGTCGGCCGAGATCGCGAGGATGTCGGCCGAGCGGTACTCCGGCGCGCGGAAGGCGATCTTGCGGTCGTTGAAGAAGGTCTTGAGCTGGTCCTCGGTCGGCGCCGCGATCTCGCCGGCGGCGCTCGCAGGCATCCGCGCGAAGGTGACGGCGCGCTTCTCGTTGCGCAGGCGGCTGCCGAGCTCCTGCAGGGCAAGCGGGGCGGTGAGGCCACCGACCAGCATCTCGGAGAGCTGCTGGCGCAGGATGGTCGAGCGCTGGAGCGCGACATAGCTCTGTTCGGTGTAACCGTTCGAGCGCAGCAGCTCGTTGAAGCGTGCCGAAGAGAACTGGCCGGCGGCGTCGCGGAAGACCGGATCGTCGAAGATCAGGTTGCGGATCGTGTCGTCGGAAACGGCGAGCCGCATGCCCTGCGCCGTCTGGTCCAGCGTCGCCTCGGTCAGCAGGCGAGAGAGCGTCTGGCGGTCGAGGCCGAGCGCGCGCGCCATCTCGGGCGAGATCTGGCGGCGCTGCTGGCGGATCAGGTTCTGCAGGTCGTTCTGATAGGCCTGGCGCATCTGCTCGAGGCCGATCTCGGTCTTGCCGACCTTCGCCACCTCGTTCCGCCCATAGCCGCGGAAGATGTCTCCGACGCCCCAGATCGCGAAGGCGAGGATCAGGACGCCGAACATGACGCTGACGACGAGCTTGCCGAGAAAACCCTGACTCGCCTTGCGGATGCCCTGCATCATCATGGAAGCTGTCTTTCCCTGAACCTGTTCGTGGCGCGGATTTATGCCCTGCGCGCGTCTGTTTCGGCGCTGCTTATAGGAACCGGCGGCGAAAGCCGCAATCGCCGTAGCGGAATCGTGTCGCGAGGTCGCATGCGATTGCGGCGGCGGGCGCGCGTTGCTAGAGCGCAGCGATCAATTTTCGGAGGAAAGACGTGACGCGCAGCATCAGGCCGCTGGTAGCCGGCAACTGGAAGATGAACGGCCTCAAGGCCGATCTCGCCATCGCAGCCGAGGTCGCGAAGGGCTACGACGCCGCGCTGAAGCAGGGTGTCGATATCGCCATCTGCCCGCCCGGCACGCTGCTGTTCACGACTTCGGCCACCCTGATCGGCACACGCATCGCCACCGGCGGGCAGGATTGCAGCACGCAAGGCTCCGGCGCCTTCACGGGTGAGCTTTCGGCCGCGATGCTGGCCGATGCCGGCGCGAGCTTCTGCATCGTCGGCCATTCCGAGCGCCGCACGCTCCATGGCGAGAGCAATGCGACGGTCAAGGCCAAGGCCGAGGCGGCGCAGAAGGCGCTGCTGGTGCCGATCGTCTGCGTCGGCGAGACCAAGGACGAACGCGAGGCCGGCAAGGCACTCGCCATCGTCGAGGAGCAGCTGCGCGGCTCGATTCCGGAAGGATCGACGGCGGGCACGCTCGTGGTCGCCTACGAGCCGGTCTGGGCCATCGGCACCGGCCTGACGCCGACGGCAGCCGACGTCGCCGAGATGCATGCTGCGATCCGCACTGAGCTCGGCCTCCTCATCGGCAAGGCCGCGGCGGCCGGCGTGCGGCTGCTCTATGGCGGCTCGGTCAAGCCTTCGAACGCGGCCGAACTGATGAACGTCGCCCATGTCGATGGCGCGCTCGTCGGCGGGGCGAGTCTGAAGGCCGAGGAATTCCTGGCGATCGCTCGCGCCTGCAACGGCTGAGCCGGAGCAGGGCGCGGGGCTGATCGGCCGTCACTGAGGGGTGGCGCTGTCGGCGCACGCATGTTATGTGCGCCGCCGAATTCGCCTCGACCTTTCGAGGAGGAGCGGGTGGCCCTTGCCGGCAGCCCGCGCCATATCCATTTCGTGAGACCATGCAGAACGTTCTCATCGTCATCCACCTGATCATCGTCGTCGCGCTCGTCGGCGTCGTGCTGCTGCAGCGCTCGGAGGGTGGCGGCCTCGGCATGGGCAGCGGCGGTGGCGGCGTCGGCGGCTTCATGACCGGCCGTGGCCAGGCCAATGCGCTGACCCGCGCAACGGCGATCCTCGCGGCTCTCTTCTTCCTGACCTCGATCGTGCTGGCCGTCATGGCCAATCGCGGCCGCGTCCAGCGCTCGATCATCGACGGTGCTCCGGCGACGACCGCGCCTGCGACCCCTGGCGCGCCCGCGGCTCCGAGCGCCCCGAATGCCGGCGTGCTCGACCAGCTCCGCCAGATGCAGAACCAAAGCCAGGGCGGCGCACAGCCGCCGACGCCGCCAGCGGCGCCGCAGCAGTAAGCAGGGCAGGGCCGGGAAACCGGCCCTTCTCTTTTGAGTTTGGAGGGGCCGGGCGACCGGCCTTCTCTTTTGTGGACAAGCGCTCAGGGCAAGGCGGGACTGCACTGAACGCGCTTAGCGAATCGAACCCGTGGCGATAGAGGTGAACTCCCATGACGCGGTATGTTTTCATCACCGGCGGCGTGGTGTCCTCGCTTGGCAAAGGCCTGGCGGCGGCGGCTCTCGCAGCCCTTCTGCAGGCTCGTGGCTATAAGGTCCGCCTGCGCAAGCTCGACCCCTACCTCAACGTCGATCCGGGCACGATGAGCCCGTATCAGCACGGCGAGGTCTTTGTCACCGACGACGGCGCCGAGACAGATCTCGACCTCGGCCACTACGAGCGCTTCACCGGCCGGCCCTGCAACAAGGGCGACAACATCACCACCGGCCGCATCTACATGGACATCCTGACCAAGGAGCGCCGGGGCGATTATCTTGGCGCGACCATCCAGGTCGTCCCGCATGTCACCAACGCCATCAAGGAATTCATCCTCGACGGCAACGAGGATTACGACTTCACGCTGGTCGAGATCGGCGGCACTGTCGGCGACATCGAGAGTCTGCCCTTCCTCGAAGCCATCCGTCAGACCAACCAGCAGCTGCCGCGCGGCCAGTGCATCTTCATCCACCTGACGTTGCTGCCCTACATTCCGACCGCTGGTGAACTGAAGACCAAGCCGACCCAGCACTCGGTCGCCGAACTGCGCTCGATCGGCATCCAGCCCGACATCCTGCTCTGCCGCACCGACCGCGAGATCCCGCGCGAGGAGCGCCGCAAGCTCGCGCTGTTCTGCAATGTCCGCGAGACGGCCGTCATCGAGGCCCGTGACGTCGCCTCGATCTATGACGTGCCACTGTCCTACCATGCGGAAGGGCTCGACAACGAGGTGCTCGCCGCCTTCGGCCTCGATGCTTCGAGCGAGCCGGACGTCACCAACTGGAAGCGCATCTCCGAGCGCGTGAAGAACCCCGAGGGCGAGGTCACCATCGCCGTCGTCGGCAAATACACCGGCATGAAGGACGCCTATAAGTCTCTCATCGAGGCGCTGACGCATGGCGGCATCGCCAACAACGTCAAGGTCAATCTCGACTGGATCGAATCCGAGGTCTTCGAGAAGGAGGATCCCGCGCCCTTCCTCGAACATGTCCACGGCATCCTGGTGCCGGGCGGCTTCGGCCATCGCGGCGCCGAGGGCAAGATCAAGGCGGCGACCTTCGCCCGCAATCGCAAGGTGCCGTATTTCGGCATCTGCTTCGGCATGCAGATGGCGGTGATCGAAGCGGCGCGCTCGCTTGCCGGCATCGACAACGCCAACTCGACCGAATTCGGCCCGACCCAGGAGCCGGTCGTCGGCCTGATGACCGAGTGGATGCGCGGCAACGAGCTGGAGCAACGCGCCGCCGACGGCAATCTCGGCGGCACCATGCGGCTCGGCGCCTATGCCTCGACGCTCGCCGCGGGCTCGAAGATCGCCGAGATCTACGGCTCGACCGAAATCTCCGAGCGTCATCGCCACCGCTACGAGGTCAATATGGGCTATCGCGAGCGGCTGGAGGCGAAAGGCATGCGCTTCGCCGGCCTGTCGCCGGACGGCCTGCTTCCGGAGACGGTCGAGTATCCCGACCATCCCTGGTTCATCGGCGTGCAGTACCACCCCGAGCTGAAGTCTCGCCCCTTCGAGCCGCACCCGCTCTTTGCGAGCTTCATCGAGGCGGCCAAGGCCCAGAGCCGGCTGGTCTGATCCGGCGCCGGCCCGACATGCGGCAGCCGCTTTAAGGCGCGCGGTCGATGTGTTGGCAAAGAGTCGGTCGCCCCGCTCGCTGTCCGCAAGGGCGAGTGGCGATCTGCTTTCCCGGAATCACCGTCGCCCAGAGGTGACGGTGTTTGCTCCAAGACGACCATCCGCGGGGCCGGGAGTTCGGGGTCGGCGAACGCCCCGACCGCGACCGTTATCAACTCCGGCCTTCGCGACGGCTCCGAGAAGACCGTGCTTCCGCAGTGGGGACAGAAATGGTTCAGGACGCGAAGGCCGCTATCAGCTGGCCGGCCATACTCGGAAAATGACTACGGCTCCGCGTGCAAAGACGGGCGCAACGCCCTAAGGCGCTGCCTGTTCGCATCTGGCACTCGCGGCAATGACAGAGCGCGACGATGGCCGGTTCTCCCTGACAAGCGACGCGCAACTGGCCGCAACTGCAGCGCCTCTCCCGGATCGCCATGCGGTTCATCCTCCCTTCGAATGACGGCTGACGCAGTTTTTCGGATAGTATTGGCGGCGCGCGGCAACCGTAGGTATATAGTGGCCATCGGGCGGGCATCGGGCAGGGTGGCATGACGATCTCCATGGCGGGCCTGCCCGCGTTCCTCCTCTATTTCGCCGTTGGCGCGGCGCTGATCGCCGCTTTCGCGGGGCTCTATCTGCGCATGACGCCGCATGACGAGATCGCCCTGATCCGTGATGGCAATCTCTCGGCGGCAGTTGCGCTCGGCGGCAACGTCGTCGGCTTCTCCTTGCCGCTGGAGCAGGCAATCTCCCAGGCGAGCAGCATTCCCGACTGCATCCTCTGGGCGGTGGCGGCGATGGTCATCCAGTTCGCGGCCTATGGTCTCGCGCGCCTCCTGATCCCCGAGCTGTCGCGGAAGATCGAGGAGGACGGGTTGCCGTCGGCCGTGATGCTCGCGGTCATCGCCGTGGTGTCCGGAACGCTGGCCGCGGCCAGCATGACGGAATGAGGCGGCCATGAAGCGCTCGTCCCAGATCGGGCTCGCTGCTGCCGGTGTCCTCCTCGTCGCCACCGTCTGGTCGATGACAGGGGACGAGAGCGAGGAGAACCTCGTCTACAACAATTTGAGCGACTGCCGCGCGAGCGGTCAACTCAGCGCCCAGCAATGCGAAACGGCCTTCGCCGAAGCGACGGCCACGCGGCTCAAGGATGCGCCGAAGTTCCGCAATCAGAACGAATGCGAGGCGCAATACGGCGCCAATGGCTGCAGCTCGGCAAGCATCGGCGGGGCGCAGTATTTCATCCCCGCACTCGCCGGCTTCATGCTGGCGCGCGGCCTGGCCGGCGCGCAGCCGCTGCTGCCGCCCACCACCGCTGCTTGCCCGCCGGGATCGCCGCTGCCGGAATGCCAGCAAGCGCGCAGCGGCAGCTCGTCATCGGGCTCCTCCGGCGGGAGCAGTTCGTCCAGCAGCAGCCGTTCGCGGGCCTATTCGAAGACAAGCGGACGCGGCGTCACCGCAGCCTTTGCGACGGGTGCGCGGAGTGGCAGCGCCGCAACGACCAGTGTCTCCTCCCGCGGCGGCTTCGGTTCGATCGCGCGCTCCTATTCCTCGCATTCCTCGTCCTGAGATGCGCCGCGTCACCCTCCCGCCACGCCCGGACTGGACCGACCAGGTCGAGCGTCTGGGCTTCGCCTTCCACACCATCGACGGCGAGACCTATTGGGACGAAAGCGCTGCCTATGCCTTCAGGCTCGACGAGATCGAGCGGGATATCGAAGCGCCGACAGAAGCGATCGAGCAGCTGTGCTTCGCCTTCATCGAGAAGGCATTGGCGAGCGAGGAAATCCTGGGCCGCCTCGCCATCCCAGCCGAGCATTGGGACTATATCCGCCGGAGCTGGCAGCGCGGCGAGCGCAATCTCTATGGCCGGCTCGACCTCGCCTATGACGGGCATGGGCCTGCCAAACTGCTCGAATACAACGCCGATACGCCGACGGCCCTGTTCGAATCGAGCGTCGTGCAATGGGACTGGCTGGAGCAGGCGATGGGGCGCGGCGCGATCCCGAAGGGCTCCGACCAGTTCAATTCGCTGCACGAGCGCCTGATCGCCGCCTTCGCGGCGTTGCGCGAGCCTTCTCCCTACCGCCTGCATTTGACCTGCGTGCAGGGCAGTGCCGAGGACAAGGGCACGGTCGACTACCTGACTGACTGCGCCGTCCAGGCCGGTCTCGATGCGCGCTTCACCTATATCGAGGAGATCGGCCTGCTCTCGGATGGGCGTTTCTGCGACGGCTCCAACCAGCCGATCGAGACGCTGTTCAAGCTCTATCCCTGGGAATGGCTGTTTCGCGAGAGCTACGGCGGGGCGCTCGCCGGGTCGCAATGTCAATTCGTCGAGCCGCCCTGGAAGGCGCTGCTCTCCAACAAGGGGCTGCTCGCCTGTCTCTGGGAGATGGAGCCCGGCCATCCCAATTTGCTGCCGGCCTTCTTCGAGGGCGATCCGCGTTGTGCGACGCTGTCGGCGCGCCGCGTGCGCAAGCCGCTCTATTCGCGCGAGGGCGCCAACATCACGCTGATGGAACGCGACCGGGTGCTCGACAGCGATGACGGCCCCTATGGCGCGGAGGGTCATATCCTGCAGGATGCGGCGAGCAACCTGTTCTCGGCCGACGGAAACTACGCCGTTCTCGGCTCCTGGCTCGTCGCCTCGCAGCCCTGCGGGCTTTGCCTGCGCGAGGATGCCTCGCCGATCACCAAGAATACCTCGCGCTTCCTGCCGCACTTCATCGAGCCATAAGCGCGGCAGGCACATGACCGCGCCGTGAAGTGTTGCTAGCCTTGGGTTCCTGACGCCTGTCGAAAGAGCCTGCCATGCCTGCCACAGCCTCCACGCCCCGCGGCCTCGACCATCTCGTCATCGGCGTGCGCGATCTCGATGCCGCATGGCGCTTCTACGAGAAGCTCGGCTTCCGCGTCGGTACCCGCAATCGCCACCCTTGGGGCACCGAGAACCGAATCGTGCAGTTCCCGGGCTCGTTCCTTGAACTCGTCACCATCGCCGACCAGAGCGCGATCCCGCCGCATGGCGAACGCCTCTTCTCCTTCGGCGCCTTCGTTCGCGATGCGCTGGCCGGGCAGGGGGAGGGGCTCTCGATGCTGGTGCTGGAAAGCACCAATGCCAAGGCCGACGCGGCCACGTTCCAGGCTGCCGGAATCGGAGATTTCGAGCCTTTCTTCTTCGAGCGTCAGGGCACGCGGCCGGACGGTTCCACTGTGCGGGTCGCCTTCGAACTCGCCTTTGCAGCCGATTCCCGCGCGCCTGAATGCGGCTTCTTCGTCTGTCAGCAGCTCGAGCCGCAGAACTTCTGGAACCCGGATTTCCAGCAACATGAGAATGGCGCGACAGCTCTGACCTCGGCCGTGATCGTCGCTGAGGAACCGGCGCTGCACCGGGCCTTCCTCACCACCTTCAGCGGTGGCGCCGAGGTGCTGGAAGGCAATGAGGACTATGTTCTCGCTTTGCCGCGCGGCCGCATCGACGTGCTCGATCCCGAAGCTGCCCTTGGCGCCTATCAGGTCGAGCCGGACACCACGCCTGCCCGGTTCCTCGGTTTCTGCGTCGCGGTGCCGAGCCTCGATGCGATGGCGGAGCGCCTGACCGCGGCCGAGATTCCCTTCGTGCAGAACGAGGAACGGCTCTTCGTCCAGGCAGAGGATGCCATGGGCTGCATGATCGCCTTCGAGCAGATCTGAGCCTGCCGCCACGCTGCCGGGCGTCAGCCCCTTCACGCGATAGGGGCTGACTCAGCTCTTGACCTCGACCGGCGGCAGCGAGGCCAGGAGCCCGATCAGCGCGCGATCGTGCAGCACGACCATGCGCTCCTTCGGTTTGAGCCAGATCGCCGCGTCGTCGACCGTCTCGGCATCGACGAGCTTGGCCTGGGCGACGGCACGGTCCGGCTCGATCTCGCCGCGCCGGCGTGACTGGCCATAGGGCAGCATCAGCTCATGGGCGTGACGCAGCTCGGCATCGGCGTGAAGCGCCTTGATGCCATCGGCATCGTCGAAGCCGGCCTTCTCGAACTCGGCCTGCAATTCGTTGGCGCGCAGCGCGATGGCCGGAGGAGCGCCTTCCTCCGGCGTCATCAGCAGCTTGTGGCGCTTGAGCCAAAGGCCGATCGCGAGCTGGCCAGAGGCCCAGGACAGCGGAATCGCCAGCACGAGGCCGACGATCGTCGGCGACATCCAGGCGAAGAGCGAGGTCGCGATCATGAACGCCGACAGGCCTGTCACGACGCCGAGCACCGTATGGGTGCGGTGGCGGCGGATGATGTCCTTCAGCGGAATGGAGCCATCGTCGCGGCGCTGCGGATTCCAGCCCGTGTCGCGGCCGAGCAGGATCTGGAAGACCGAGCCGGACTGGATCAGCATCATGATCGGCGCGAAGAAGGCGGAGAACAGTACCTCGATCAGGGCGGAGACCACGAGGCGAATCGCGCCGCCGCCGGCACGCCGCAGCTTGTTGTTGAACAGCGTCAGCAGCAGGCCGAACAGCTTCGGCGCCAGCAGGATCGCCATGGTCAGCGCGAACAGGCGCAAGGCGCGTTCGGGGTCGAACCGCGGCCAGACCGGGAAGAGCGTGAATTCCTGCGTGAAATACTCGGGCCTGGCGTAGTTGACCTGCAACACGATCAGGATACCGACGACCAGCTGCATCAGCCAGAGCGGCGAGGCGAGATAGCCCATGATGCCGGTGGCGAAATGCTGGCGCGTCGGCGCCACGAAGCCCTTCGCACCCATGATGCGCGAATGCTGAAGGTTGCCCTGGCACCAGCGCCGGTCGCGGACGGAGATGTCGATCAGCGAGGGCGGGCTTTCCTCGTAAGACCCCGTCAGGTCCGGCAGCATGTAGACAGACCAGCCGGCACGGCGGATCAGCGCTGCCTCGACGAAGTCATGGCTCAGCACATGGCCGCCGAAGGGCGGCTTGCCCTTGAGATCGGGCAGGCCGCAATGGTCGGCGAAGGCCTTCGTCCGGATAATGGCGTTGTGGCCCCAGTAATTGCCGTCGCGTCCGGACCACATAGCGAGGCCGGTGGCGATGACGGGGCCATAGACACGCGCCGCGAACTGCTGCAGCCGCGCGAAGAAGGTGTTGCGGTTGATGATCAGCGGCAGCGACTGGATGATGCCGGCGTCGGGGTCGGCCTCCATCGCGGCGGCAAGCCGCACGATGCAGGTGCCGGTCATCAGGCTGTCGGCATCGAGCACGACCATGTGCTCGTAGAGGCCGCCCCAGCGCGTCACGAAATCCGCGATGTTGCCGGCCTTACGGTGATGGTTCTTCGGGCGGTGGCGGTAATAGATGCGGGAATTGGGCCCGATCCGCTCACGCAATGCCAGGAAGGCGCGCTCCTCTGCCACCCAGACATCCGGATTGGTCGTGTCGGAGACGATGAAGTAGTCGAAATGGTCGCCGAGCCCGGTGGCCTCGACCGACTCGCGGATGGCGGCCACCGCCGCGAAGATGCGTGCGGATGATTCGTTGTAGATCGGCATCACCACCACGGTGCGATGCTTCAGGCTGTCCGCCCGCTCCGCACGACCGGCGCCGAAGAGCACGCCGAAGAAGCCGAGCAGGGCGCTGGTGAAGGCGAGGGCGATCCAGGAAAAGTTGATCGTGAACAGCACGAGCAAGGCGTACTGCAACGACGTCGTGCGGCTGACCGACACGACGTTGTACATCTCCCAGGCGCCATAGGCCGTGAGCGCGAAGCCGCCGCCGAAGACGAACAGGCGCTTCAGCCAGGGCGTCTTCCAGTTGGCCGGCGCCGCAGGCTTGCGCCGTTCGGAGGCGCTCCAGCTCCGGAAGGACTGAACCGGCATGATCAGCCGGTCTTCGGGCGGAGTGGCAGGTTCGCGGGCGGGGTTGAAGCTGCGCGCCTCGGTTTCCGCGATCTCCTGGCGGGGCGCGGTTACCACGTCCATCGGTTCAACCATGTTTCCGAGACGGGCTGGCCGCCGGATTGCAGGACGAGCCTGAGCTCGGAGAGCGCTTCGGTGCCCGGATCGACCTCGAACCCGACGCGCATCATCTTGCGCTCCGGATAGGGCCAGAGCCGGACGCCATGCACCGCGCCGGGCTGCGCGGTCACGGTTGCCCGCGTCGAGGCGATCAATCCGGCATCGCCGAGCTTGTCGCCGGCGAATTCGACGATGAAGCGGCGGCGGCGACCCTGCGAGCCCTTGCCCTGCCGGGTGCGGGTCGCGATCGCAAGCGGCGGCCGGTCGGGCGGCTGCCAGCACCAGGCCTGTCGATAGCTGATCGAGGTTTCGCTGCCGGCAGCCAGCGGCTGCTTGGGCCGCCAGTACATGATGATGTTCTTGTTCAGCTCGGAGTCGCTGGGGATCTCGATCAGCTGGACGGAGCCCGCGCCCCAGTCGCCGAGAGGTTCGTTCCAGACGCTGGGCCTGAGCTCGAAGCGCTGGTCGTCGTCCTGGAACGCGGTGGGATCCCGCTCGCGCTGCACCAGGCCGAAGCCCTTGGGGTTTTCGTCGACAAAGGAAGAGACCTGCAATGTCGCGGGGTTGCTCACCGGCCGGTAGATCCATTCACCACCGCCCGACTGCATCTGAACGCCGGAAACCTCCCCGATCGACGGCCTGAGGTCGTCGAAAGTGCGCCGGCTTTGCGGGCCGGAGAGGAAAGTCGCGCTCGTGCAGCCGAAGCCGACATGCTCCAGCGCCTGCCGGGCGAACAGCGTCATCTCGACGTCGATGAAGGTCACGTCGCCCGGGCGCAGCGTCATCCGCGCCGCGCCGGTCACGCTCTCCGAATCGAGCAGTCCGTGGATCACCAGCGAGCCGGTGGCCGGGCTCGGCCGCTCGATCCAGAAGGCGCGGAAGAACGGCAACTCCTCGCCGCGCTGCTCGCCCGGCCGCAGGATGAGCGCGCGCGACATCGCGCCGAAATTCTGGCCGCGGGCGAGCGCTCTGAAGAAGGTGGCACCCTGGAAGATCGCGACCTCGAACGGCCGCTCGAGCCCGGCCGCGATCCGCATGCCGGAGAATTGCAAATCGGCATTGGCCGGGGGAGGTGTGACGCGGCCATAGTCGAACTTGGCGCGATCGAAGCCGACGCGGCGCACGGTGCCGTCCTCGACCGTGAACAGGCTGACGGGGTTGGAGAACACAAAGCCGCGATGCAGTGGCTCGACGGTGAAGCCGCGATTCTCACCGGCCCAGATCGTCGCCTCGGGACGCGTGCGAATCCCGGCGAACTGGTCGGCCGGAAGCGTCGCATAACCTTCGGGAAGGTCGGACGCTCCAAGCGGGATCAACGGACGCTGTGCCAAGGTGCGGGCGGCATCGACCACCAGGGCCGGGTCGAAACGCTGTCCATCGGCGAGAGCGGGAATGTTAAGGGCGGCCGCGCCTGCCGGCGTCTGGGCCGCAGCCGGCGCGGCGAGAGACAGCAGGGCCGCCCCACCAGCCGCGCCCTCCAGAAACTGTCTGCGATTCAAGGGATTCGACATCTTTTCCAAACTGCGCGGACGACGCCCTCGTCCTCCGCGCTTCTAGATCATTTCCAGTTCGGCTGAAAAGCGGTTCCGATCAGGAAATTAGTGGTGATCGCACCCGCTGGAGAGGGTATCCCAGACCGACTTGTAACGGCGGATGAACGGCGGCCGTCTTCGGGACGCCCTCATTTTGCCATTTCGACTTTGGCAAAAGCCGCAGGGATCGGCTATCCACGCCGCCTGCAACGCCAGCATGCGCGAAAGCGACCGTGAGGAGCGGGCAGAAATCCAGTCATGCCCGCAGGGGAAACGACAAAGATGACCGAAATACAGCCGGCTCGCTCTTGCCTTGCGATCGTTCTGGCGGCCGGCGAAGGCACCCGCATGCAATCGCGCACCCCGAAGGTGCTTCATCCCGTTGCCGGTCTTTCCATGCTGGGCCATGTCCTGTCCTCGGTCTCGCAGGCCGGCGCGGACGCCGTTGCCGTCGTGGTCTCATCCGAGCGTCCGGAGGTCGGCGAGGAGGCATTGAAGCTCCTTCCCGCGGCGCGGATCGCGACGCAGCACGAGCGGCGCGGAACCGCCCACGCCGTGCTGGCGGCCAAGGAAGCCTTGAAGGACGGCCACGGAGAAATCCTGGTGGCCTTCGCCGACACGCCGCTCGTCCGGCCGGAAACCTTCCTGGCGCTGCGCGGGGCGCTGGCCGGCGGAGCGGCGGTCGCCGTCCTCGGTTTCGAGGCACGCGACCCGGCCGGCTACGGCCGGCTCGTCGAGCATGATGGCCACCTCGAGGCGATCGTCGAGCACAAGGATGCGACATCGGCGCAGCGGAAGATCAAACTGTGCAACGCCGGCCTCATGGCGCTCGCCGGCGAGCACGCCCTGGCGATTCTCGAAGCGATCGACGACGAAAACGGCCAGCGGGAATTCTACCTGACGGACGCGGTCGCAATCGCGCGGTCGCTTGGGTTGGACGCCGTCGTCCTGAGGGCACCGGAAAGCGAAGTCCAGGGTGTCAACGACCGGGTGCAGCTGGCCGCGGCAGAAGCGGAATTCCAGCGGCGCACGCGCAACGCGGTCATGCTCGGCGGCGCGACGCTGATCGCCCCGGAAACGGTCTTCTTCAGCTTCGATACCGAGATCGGCCGCGACGTCGTGATCGAGCCCAATGTGATCTTCGGACCGGGCGTGCGCATCGCCGACGCTGCCTTGATCCACGCCTTCTCGTATCTCGAAGGCGCTTCCATAGGCCAGGGGGCGAATGTCGGCCCCTTCGCCCGGCTGCGGCCGGGCGCGAGGCTTGCCGAGCGGTCGAAGGTCGGCAACTTCGTCGAGGTGAAGGCGTCGGATATCGGCCCGGGCGCCAAGGTCAACCATCTGACTTATATCGGGGATGCGACGATCGGCGCAGCCGCCAACATCGGCGCCGGCGCGATCACCTGCAACTATGACGGCTTCGCCAAATCGAAGACGACGATCGGCGCGAATGCCTTTATCGGCTCGAACTCCTCGCTGGTTGCGCCGGTGTCGATCGGCGAGGGCGCCTATATCGGCTCCGGCTCGGTCATCACCAGAGACGTTGCCCCGGATGCGCTGGCCATCGGCCGCGGCCGCCAGGTCGAGAAGGAGGGCTGGGCGCAAACGTTCCGCGCGGAAGCAATGGCGCGGAAAGCGGCCAAGAAGGCCGCGGAATAGTCGGAATTCCGAGAGAAGCTGGCGAACGGCCTTTCACAGTTCGTCATTTAGATTGATTGGGCAACCGCTTCTTCTGCAGCTAAGCGGTATCGCCAGCAGCAACTATTCGAAGGGTTCGCCCATGTGCGGCATCGTCGGGATTTTGGGCAAGGAAGCGGTAGCGACGCAGATCGTCGAGGCGCTGCGGCGACTCGAATATCGCGGCTATGATTCCGCGGGCGTCGCGACGTTGGAGGCCGGTCAGCTCGCCCGTCGCCGCGCCGAGGGCAAGCTCAGGAATCTCGAAGTCCGCCTGTCGACCGAGCCGCTCGACGGGCTGATCGGCATCGGTCACACCCGCTGGGCCACCCATGGCAAGCCCAACGAGACCAACGCCCATCCGCACGCTACAGCGAAGCTCGCCGTCGTCCATAACGGCATCATCGAGAACTTCCGCGAGCTGCGCGCCGCGCTGCAGGCCGACGGCTACGTCTTCGAGACGGAGACCGACAGCGAGATCGTCGCCCATCTCGTGACCCGCGAGCTCGATCGCGGCAAGTCTCCGGCCGATGCGGTCCGCGCGAGCCTGCCGCTCCTGCACGGGGCCTTCGCGCTCGCCTTCCTGTTCCACGGCCAGGAAGATCTGCTGATCGGCGCCCGCAAGGGCTCGCCGCTCGCGGTCGGCATCGGCGACGGCGAGATGTATCTGGGCTCCGACGCGCTGGCGCTGGCGCCCTTCACCAATCTGATCGCCTATCTGGAGGAGGGCGACTGGGTCGTGCTCAACCGCCGCGGCGCGACGTTCTACGACAAGACCGGCGCGGAGGTGGAACGCCGCGCCCAGCGCGTCGCGGCCGGAGCCTTCCTGGTCGAGAAGGGCAATCACCGCCATTTCATGGCGAAGGAGATCTACGAGCAGCCGGAGGTCATTGGCCATACGCTGACGCAGTATCTCGACATGGCCAATGGCGCGGTGCGCCTGCCCTTCGGCGACAAGATCGACTGGAAGGGCCTCTCGCGCCTGACCATCAGCGCCTGCGGCACCTCCTATTATGCCGGCCTCATCGCGAAATATTGGTTCGAGAAGCTCGCCCGCCTGCCGGTCGAGATCGATGTCGCGTCCGAGTTCCGCTACCGCGAGGCGCCGCTGCCGGAGCACGGCCTCGCGCTCTTCATCTCGCAGTCCGGCGAAACCGCCGACACGCTGGCCGGGCTGCGCTACGCCCGCCAGAACGGGCAGGCCATCCTCTCGGTCGTCAACGTGCCGACCTCGACCATCGCGCGCGAGAGCGATGCGGTCGCGCAGACGCTCGCCGGCCCCGAGATCGGCGTCGCCTCGACCAAAGCCTTCGTCTGCCAGCTCGCGGTTTTCGCTTCGCTCGCGCTCGCTGCCGCTCGTGCCCGCGGCACGCTCTCGGCCGAGGAGGAGGCTGGCCATGTGCAGCACCTGATCGCGCTGCCCGGTCTGATCGCCAAGGCGCTGGAGCTGGAGCCCGAGATCGAGAAGCTCGCGCGCGAGCTCTCCAAGTCCAAGGATGTGCTCTATCTCGGCCGCGGCACCAGCTTCCCGCTCGCGCTTGAGGGAGCCCTGAAACTGAAGGAAATCAGCTATATCCACGCGGAAGGTTATCCCGCAGGTGAGCTTAAGCATGGGCCTATCGCGCTGATCGACGAGGACATGCCGGTCATCGTCGTCGCGCCGCATGACGCTCTCTACGAGAAGACCGCCTCGAACATGCAGGAGGTCGCGGCGCGCGGCGGCCGCATCATCCTGATTACCGACGCAAAGGGCGCCGCCGAATGCGGCATCGAGCCCGAGGCGACGATCATCATGCCCGACATGGATCCGACCTTCGCGCCGATCGTCTACGCCCTGCCGATCCAGATGATCGCCTATCAGACGGCCGTCTTCATGGGCAAGGACGTCGATCAGCCCCGCAATCTGGCGAAGTCCGTCACGGTGGAGTGACGTGGAGGGTGCGGCGCATGCCGCATCCTGCCAGCGCCGGGTATCAATGGTCGGGGCGGGTCGAGACGTAGAGGCCCGCACCGATCAGGCAAATAGCCGTCGTCGCCAGCGCGATCGGCGGCGCGCTTGTTTGCGTCAGCAGCACGAAGCTCAGCACCATCGATCCACAGGCGGCATATTTCGCCCGCCGGGCGATGGCGCCGGTCTCTCGCCAGCGCTTGACGTGCGGGCCGAGCTTCGGATGACCTATCAGCCAGGTCTCGAACCGCGGCGAAGAGCGCGAGAAGCACCAGGCCGCGAGAATCAGGAAAACGGTGCCGGGCATTACCGGCAGCATCAGCCCGACGATACCGAGTGCCGTGAAGACCCAACCGGCCGCAAACAGAAGCGGCCGCGGCCAGCGGCTTTGCGGCCGATCGTCGTCGCTCACGGCCTCGTCCTTGCTTGCATGAAGCGCGGGGCTAGAGCATTTCCGCGTTTCTCCGAATCGCGGAAATGCTCTATCTCTTTGTTTTGGCGCATTTTCTTTACGCGAACCGCTCGAAAGTTCTCTAGCGGATAGCTCCGCCTCGCTTATCTTGTCATATCGCGGCGCGAGACTGCGTCTGCAAGCAGGCTGGAGGCCGCGCCGGTGCCCAGGGGAGAGAGATGACCGCCGGCCCTTCCGATCCCCGCCTCATTCTTCCGACGGAAATCCTGCGCCCGACCTGGGGCGCGCGGCTGCGCCGCTATTTCCTGACCGGCCTCGTCATCGCCGCGCCGCTCGCCATCACCGCTTCGGTGACGTGGTGGTTCATCAATTTCATTGACGGGCTGGTGAAGCCGGTCATTCCGAACTCATACTTGCCCGACGCCTATCTGCCTTATCCGATACCCGGTTTCGGCCTCATCATCGCGCTGGTCGGGCTGACGCTGCTCGGCTTCCTCACCGCCAATCTCGTCGGCCGCTCGCTCATCCGCGCCGGCGAGGCGATCCTCGACCGCATGCCGGTGGTGCGCAGCCTCTACAAGGGCGTGAAGCAGGTTTTCGAGACGATCTTCTCGCAGTCGGGCACCTCCTTCCGCAAGGTGGGGATGGTGCAGTTTCCGCAGCCCGGCATGTGGTCGATCGTCTTCATCGCGCAGGAGGCCGCGCCCGACATCGCCGGACGCCTACCGGATGGCGAGGAACAGATCGGCGTCTTCCTGCCCTGCACGCCGAACCCGACCACGGGCTTTTTCTTCTACCTGCCCCGGCGCGAGGTGGTGGAGCTCTCGATCTCGGTCGAGGACGGCGCCAAGCTCATCATGTCCGCCGGGCTGATCCAGCCCGGAGAGCAGAACGGCAAGCCGAAGATCGAAACGAAACCTCCGGTCACCGCTTGAGCGGCACCCAGATCTCGACGGTGCCGTTGCCGGTCGCGCCGTCGAAGCGCTCATCCATCACCTCGAGAGTGACGCCCATCGCCGGTTCTCGCCCCGATTTCGGGAACCAGTCGCGCCAGATCACCTCATAGGTCTGCTTGATGCCGGTGATATGGCCGCAATGCTCGAAGACGGCGCAGAGCTGCTCGGGCACGCTGAGCCGAACGAACTCGTCCGGAAGTCCGCCGAAGGAGGAGACCTCGGCCCCCGCGATATAGTCGAAGGCGCCGTTGTCATCGCAGTTATAGCTCGCGCCATAGGCGACATAGCCGCGCTGGCCGGGGATATGGCCGAAATGCGGGGCGACCTTCTGCCAGAGCAGCGGGATGCCTTGCGTCTTGTCCATCGAGAAATGGCCGCTGAACCCGGCGATCAGCATAGGTTTGCCGGTGGCGATGCGCGGTTCGGCGATGGGGGCAGGGGTGATGTCATGCATGTTCAACGACTCCACGAGAGCGAGCGATGAGAGGTCGCGCCGGGCGCGCAGCTCTTCCGGCGTGATGCCGAACTGCTCACGAAAGGCGCGGGTGAAGGCTTCGTGGGAGCCATAGCCCCAGTCGAGCGCGACCGTGAGGATATCGGGCGCGCCACCGGCGAGCTGGCGTGCTGCCTCCGACAGTCGGCGCTCGCGCACATAGCGCATCACCGAGCGGCCGGTCGCCACGCCGAAGGCGCGGCTGAGATGGAAGCGCGAGACGCCGCTGACCTCAGCGATCTCGTCGAGCGTGAGCTCGGCGGTAAAGCGGCTCTCGATGCACCAGATGGCTGCCTTGACCGGGTCCATGCTCTCTCCACGAAGCGCCGACACCATGGCGCAGGCAAGACGGCCGCGCTTGATCAGGATTGCGGTGGGACCACCCCGTCATTCTCGGGCGCAGCGAAGCGCAGACCCGAGCACCTCTTTCAGAAGGAGGCTCCCGGGCCTCCGCGTCAGGAGATGCTCGGGGCAGGCCCGAGCATGACGACCAAGCCTATCCCGCCCTGAGCAGCCGGATCGCGACATCGCGCTCGAACAGGTAGAGCAACACCCGGATCGCCTGGCCGCGCGGTGTCTCCAGATGCGGGTCGCGCTCGATCAGGAGCCGAGCATCGTCGCGGGCGGCCGCCAGAAGGTCGCCATCGGTCTCGGGGCGGGCGATGCGCCAGTCCGGCGAACCCGACTGTTTGGTGCCGAGCACCTCGCCTTCGCCGCGCAGCCGCAAATCCTCCTCGGCAATGCGGAAGCCGTCCTCCGTCTCGCGCATGATCGTGAGCCGCGCCTCGGCGACCGGCCCGAGCGGCCCCTTGTAGAGCAGGAGGCAGGTCGAAGCGGCTGAGCCGCGCCCGATGCGTCCGCGCAACTGGTGCAACTGCGCGAGGCCGAAGCGCTCGGCATGCTCGATCACCATGACGCTGGCATTGGGCACGTCGACGCCGACCTCGATGACGGTGGTCGAGACGAGAATGCGCGTCTCCCCGGCGACGAAGGCGGCCATGGCGGCGTCCTTCTCGCGGCCGGGCATCTGTCCGTGCAGCAGGCCGACCTTGGCGCCGAAGATCTCCTGCAGCGCTTCGTAACGCTCCTGCGCGGCGGCGACGTCGAGCGTGTCGGATTCCTGCACGAGTGGGCAGACCCAATAGGCCTGCGCCCCGCTCTCGACCGCCCGGCCGATGGCGCCGACGACCTCGTCATAGCGTTCGGAGGAGATGGCGCGGGTGACGATCGGCTTCCGGCCAGCCGGCTTCTCGGAGAGGATCGAGACGTCCATGTCGCCGAACCAGGTCAGCGACAGCGTGCGTGGGATCGGCGTCGCGGTCATCACGAGAACGTCCACCGCTTCGCCCTTCGATCCCAACAGCAGGCGCTGGTGCACGCCGAAACGGTGCTGCTCGTCGACGACGGCGAGAGCGAGATCATGGAAGGCGACGCCCTCCTGGAACAGCGCATGCGTGCCGACGGCGATGTCGATCGAGCCATCCGCCAGCCCGGCGAGCACCTGCTTGCGGCCGGCGCCTTTCTCGCGCCCGGTCAACAGGGCGAGCTTGAGCCCTGCCTGCTCGGCCAATGGCGCCAGCCTTTCGGCATGCTGGCGGGCGAGGATTTCGGTCGGCGCCATCAGCACCGATTGCCGCCCGGCTTCGGCGGCCGCCGCCATCGCCATCAGCGCGACCACGGTCTTGCCCGAGCCGACATCGCCCTGGAGCAGGCGCAGCATCTTCTCGGGCCGGGCCATGTCGGAATGGATATCGGCGATCGCCTTGCGCTGGCCCTCGGTCAGCTCGAAGGGCAGGGCGGACTGGATGCGGAAGCGTAGGCCACCATCGCCGGTGGTGGCGCGTCCGGCGATCTTCTTCTGCTGGCGGCGCACGAGGGCGAGCGCGATCTGGCTCGCCAGCAATTCGTCATAGCCGATCCGGCGCCGCGCGACGGTGTCGCCCTCGGCCGCCTTGCGATCGGCGGGATGGTGCAGCGCTTCGATCGCCTGATGGAACGAGGGGAAATCGCCCTTGGCAAGGAAAGCGGGATCCTGCCATTCCGGCATCTCCGGGCAGCGCTCCGCAGCGGCCTGCACGGTCCGCATCATCACGCGCGCGCCGATGCCCTCGGTCAGCGGATAGACCGGCTCGAAGGCGGGCAGGGTGGTCGCGAGCTTGGGATCGAGGATGCGCTCGGGATGGACCATCTGGCGCATGCCTTCCCAGAGCTCGAGCTTGCCCGAGATGATCCGGTAGGCACCGATCGGCAGGGTCTGGGCCAGATGCCGGGAATCGGCGTGGAAGAAGACGAGGGTGACGTCGCCGGTCTCATCCTCGACAAGGACGCGATAGGGCGCCTTTTTGCCGGCCGGCGCGGCGCGATGCTCGCTGACACGGGCGGCGAAGGTCGCGATATCGCCGATCGGCGCGTCCGCGATCGTCGGGCTCGGCCTGCGGTCTACCGCACCGGTCGGCAGGTGGAACATCAGATCGACCACGCGCGCAGCCTGCGTCTCATCGCCGAGGAAACGATCGAGAACCTTGCCGAGTTTCGGCCCGACGCCGGAGAGCGCCGTGACGGGAGCAAAGAGCGGATCGAGGATCGAAGGGCGCAAGATGTCTCGCGAAACTGTCAGGAGCGCGAAGATCGCGGTGGCTTGGCCGCTGACTTCACCGGGTTAGGTCGCTATATAACCCGCGCAGGCAGGCTCCGCGACGGGCCGGCCCGTTTGTCATTGCGCCATCCCCCAGGTTTTCGGACCTGACATTTCCTTGCCGAGGTTCCCATGTCCGGCTCGACCCGCTCCAGCGCCGATCTCGACCCGCGCCGCCGCAAGATCCTCTTCCGCGCCTGGCATCGCGGCATGCGGGAGATGGACCTGATCATGGGCCGCTTCGCCGATGACACCATCGCCGGCTTCGACGATGCCGAGCTCGACGAGTTCGAGCGCCTGATCGAGGTGCTGGACCGGGATCTGCTGAGCTGGGTGACCGGAGAAGCCACAGTGCCCGAGAACTACGACACGGAACTGTTCCGCAAGCTCAAGGCTTTCCACCATCACGACAAGCCGATCCATGTGTGAGCGGCCCCATGGCCGTCATGGTCGGGCTTGACCCGGCCATCTCTGAATCGGAGCCCGCTCGTCCCGAGATTCTCGGGGCAAGCCCGAGAATGACGCCCTTTCGCAGAATGACGCCTTTCCGATGAGCATTCCTCCTCCCAGCCAGATCGCCAAGCCGCAGCTCGACCGCATCCTCGATGCGCTGAACCGCGGCGACAAGCCGACACTCGCCGGCGTGCCTGATGGTTTCGACGCCGTCGTCCTCGCCGACCTGACCCGCGCCCGCGCCAAGAAGGCGGAGGGGCCGGCACTGCTCGTCTTCATCGCCCGTGACGGCCAGCGCCTGCAGGTGCTTGAGAACGCACTGCAATTCGTCGCGCCCGATCTCGAAGTGATGAGCTTCCCGGCCTGGGACTGCCAGCCCTATGACCGCGTCTCGCCGGCGCCCGCCATCGTCGCGCACCGGATGACGACGCTCTCGCGCCTCGCCAAGACGAAGTCGGGCGAGCGGCCGCGCCTGCTGCTCACCACCGTCAACGCCGCGCTCCAGCGCGTGCCGGCCTTCGGCAAGGTGGCGTCGGAGAGTTTCTCGGCGGCCCCCGGCAACATGGTCGATATCGAGGAGCTGGCGCGCTGGCTCGACATCAACGGCTATCTGCGCACCTCGACAGTGCGCGAAACCGGCGAATTCGCCGTGCGTGGCGGCATCGTCGACCTGTTCCCGCCGGGCATGCCGGCGCCGATCCGGCTCGACTTCTTCGGGGACACGCTGGAATCGATCCGCACCTTCGATCCGGAGACGCAGCGCACCACCGGGCAGCTCCGTGGACTCGATCTCGTGCCGATGTCCGAAGCGCAGATGACGAGCGAGAGCATCCGCCGCTTCCGCCAATCCTACATCTCGACCTTCGGCACGCCCGGCCGCGACGACACGCTCTATGAGGCCGTCAGCGAAGGCCGCCGCCCGGCCGGGCTGGAGCACTGGCTGCCTCTGCTCACCGAGAAGCTCGACACGCTCTTCACCTATCTGCCGGACGTGCCCTTGGTGCTCGACCATCAGGCCGAGGACGCGGTCGGCGAGCGCATCAGCCTGATCAAGGACTATTACGACGCCCGCAAGGCAGCGCTCGACCAGGGCGGAGCAGGAGGCATTCCCTACAAGCCGCTGCCACCGGACGCGCTCTATCTCTCGCCGGCGGATTGGCGAGGCATCGTCGATGCCTCCGGCGTCGCCACGCTCACCCCCTTCCAACTGCCCGACAGCGAAGGCAAGCTCATCCTCGATCTCGGCGGCAAGCAGGGGCGCAGCTTTGCGGCCGAGCGTGCCGGCGATTCCGGCAGCGTCTTCGAGGCGGCCGTCGCCCATGTCCGCGCGCTCGAAGCCGACGGCAAGCGCGTCATCCTCGCCGGCTGGTCGGAAGGCTCGCGCGAGCGCCTCGCCCATGTTCTCGAAGACCACGGTCTGAAGAGCGTCCAGATGACGGGCTCGCTGCGGGCCGCCTTCGATCTCAAGCCCGGCACGGTCGCGCTCGCTGTCTGGGGCTTCGAGACTGGCTTCGAGGCCGGGCGCCTCGCCGTCGTCGGCGAGCAGGATATCCTCGGCGACCGCCTCGTCCGTCCGCGCCGCAAGACGCGCCGGCCGCAGGATTTCATTGCGGAGCTCTCCTCGCTCGCACCAGGTGATCTCGTCGTCCATGTCGATCACGGCATCGGCCGCTTTATCGGTTTGCAATCGATTACGGCCGTCGGCGCGCCGCATGACTGCCTCGAAATCCACTATGCCGGCGATTCCAAGCTGTTCTTGCCTGTAGAGAACATAGAACTGCTTTCCCGCTATGGCTCGGAGGACACCGAAGTCCAGCTAGACCGGCTGGGCGGTGGCGGCTGGCAGGCGCGCAAGGCCAAGCTCAAGCAGCGCATCCGCGAGATGGCTGGCAAGCTCATCCAGATCGCGGCAGCGCGCGCGCTCAAGGATGCGCCCCGCCTCGTTCCGCCGGATGGGGTCTATGACGAATTCATCGCCCGCTTCCCATACGAGGAAACGGAGGACCAGCAGAACACCATCGACGCGGTGCTGGACGACCTCGCGGCCGGCAGGCCGATGGACCGGCTCGTCTGCGGCGATGTCGGCTTCGGCAAGACCGAGGTCGCGCTGCGCGCAGCCTTCGCTACGGCGCTGAACGGCAAGCAGGTCGCGGTCGTCGTGCCGACGACGCTGCTCGCTCGCCAGCACTACCGCAATTTCGCGGATCGATTTGCCGGCTTACCTGTCAATGTCGGACAAGCGTCGCGCTTCGTCGGCTCGGCCGATCTCAAGGCGGTGAAGCAGGGCGCCAAGGACGGCACGATGGACATCGTCGTCGGCACCCATGCGCTGCTCGGCAAGGGCGTCGACTTCAAGGATCTCGGCCTCGTCATCGTCGACGAGGAGCAGCATTTCGGCGTCGCCCACAAGGAGAAGCTGAAGGAGCTACGCGCCGAGGTGCATATGCTGACGTTGTCGGCGACCCCCATTCCGCGCACGCTCCAGCTCGCCATGACCGGCGTGCGCGAGCTCTCGATCATCGCGACGCCGCCGGTCGACCGCCTTGCCGTGCGTACCTTCGTCACGCCCTTCGATCCGCTGATCGTGCGCGAGGCGCTTCTGCGTGAGCGTTACCGGGGAGGGCGCTCCTTCTATGTCGTGCCGCGTATCGAGGACATTGCCGAGGTCAAGGACTTCCTCGACAAGCAGGTGCCGGAGTGCAAGGTCGGGATCGCCCATGGCCAGATGGCGGCAAGAACGCTGGAAGACGTGATGACCGCCTTCTATGACGGCCAGTACGACATCCTGCTCTCGACCACGATCGTCGAGTCGGGCCTCGATATCCCGACGGCGAACACGCTGATCGTCCATCGCGCCGACATGTTCGGCCTCGCCCAGCTCTATCAGCTCCGGGGGCGCGTCGGCCGCTCGAAGACGCGTGCCTATGCGCTCTTCACCGTGCCGGCCAACCGCAAGCTGACCGAGCAGGCCGAGAAGCGCCTCAAGGTGCTGCAATCGCTGGATACGCTCGGCGCCGGCTTCCAACTCGCCAGCCACGATCTCGACATCCGCGGCGCCGGCAACCTGCTCGGCGATGAGCAGTCCGGCCATATCAAGGAAGTCGGCTACGAACTTTACCAGCAGATGCTGGAAGAGGCGGTGGCGGCACTCAAGGCCGGCATCGAGTTCGAGGCCGAGACGCAGTGGTCGCCGGCCATCCAGGTCGGCGCGCCCGTCATGATCCCCGAGCACTATGTCGCTGACCTCACGCTCAGGCTGACGCTCTACAAGCGCCTCTCGACCATGGACGACGATGCCGAGCTGCAATCCTTCGGTGCCGAGCTGGTCGACCGCTTCGGCCCGTTGCCGGAGGAGGTCAACCAGCTCCTGGAGATCGTCGCGATCAAGGCGCTGTGCAAGCGCGCCAATGTCGAGAAGGTCGAGGCCGGGCCGAAGGGCATCATCGTCGCCTTCCGCAACAACGAATTCGCCAATCCGGAAGGGCTGGTGGGCTTCGTTGCCAAGCAGGGCACGCTGGCGAAGGTGCGCCCCGACATGCGCGTCGTCTTCATCGACGATTTCGAGACAGTCGAGCAGCGCCTGAAGGCGACGCGCCGGCTGCTGACCGATCTCGCGCACATCGCCGAAAGGAAAAAGGCGGCCTGAGCAGCCGCCTTTTAAGGCCGTCATTCTCGGGCGGAGCAAAGCGCAGACCCGAGAAGCTCTCGCAGGAAGGGGCGCGGGCGCGTTCTCGTTGTGAGATGCTCGGGTCAAGCCCGAGCATCTCGGCCGGGAGAGCGCGCCGCGCTTCTACAGATCGAAGAAGACCGTCTCGTTCTCGCCGGCGAGGTTGATGTCGAGCCACCAGGTGCCGTCCGGCTTGCGCTCGGCGATCAGGGTGTGGCGGCGCGCTTCGGGCACGAGGTTGAGGATCGGGTCGGAGTCGTTGCCCTCGCCGTCGGCGAAATAGAGCCGGGTCGGCAGCCGCTTCAGCAGGCCGCGGCCGAAGACCGAGAGCGCGATATGCGGCGCCTGCAAGCTGTTGCCGGGGCCGGGCACGCGGCCGGGGCGGATGGTGCGGAAGCGGAAGACGCCGTCCTTGTCGGTCGACGCCCGGCCGAAACCGACGAAATGCCGGTCGAGCGGCACCTCCTCACGAAGATCGTCCGGGCTGGCATAGCGGCCCGCCGCGTTGGCCTGCCAGATCTCGATCATCGCGTCCTCGATCGGCTTGCCGTCGGCATCGTAGACGCAGCCGGCCAGCGCGATGACCTCGCCTTCGGGCGTCCCCGAGACATTCGAGCCCGACAGCAGGAAATGCTCCGGCGGCATCAGGTCCGGCCGCGCGCCCATATCGGAGCGCTCGACGAGGTCGGCGCCGCCCTTCCACGGCAGGCCGTAGTGGAAATAGGGGCCGACCGTCTGCCAGGGCGTCTGGCCGAAGAGCGTCGCGTCCTGATTGTCGTGCCGCGGGGCGGCGTTGCGGGTTTCCAGGTCCCCACTCGTCGAGTCAGTGGTCGTCGTCATGATCGTCCTCGAACGGTGTCTGATCGCGGCCCTTGAGCACGATGTCGAAGACATAGCCCAGCGCCCAGTTCGGCACGGTGGTGCCGATGTCGAAGCGCGAGACCATGCGCTGGCGATAGGGCATCGGCACGGCGTTGGCGATCGGATCGATCTCGATCAGCGGATCGTCGGGGAAATACATCTGCGTGACCAGCCGCGTCGCGAAGGCCGGCCCCAGCAGTGAGAGATGGATATGGGCCGGGCGCCACGCGTTCTTGTGGTTGCCCCAGGGATAGGCGCCGGGCCGGATCGTGACATAGCGGTAGCGGCCCTCACCGTCGGTGACGACGCGGCCGACGCCGGTGAAGTTCGGATCGAGCGGCGCCGGCCAGTCGTCCTTG
Organism: Allobosea sp. 10L422; assembly: GCF_056395345.1. NCBI lineage: Bacteria > Pseudomonadati > Pseudomonadota > Alphaproteobacteria > Hyphomicrobiales > Alloboseaceae > Allobosea > Allobosea sp. 10L422. The sequence continues at coordinate 294,242 of NZ_JBFTJI010000001.1, read as the reverse complement.
GCGTGGATATAGCGGCCAGCGGCATTGGCCTGCCAGATCTCGACGACAGTGTTCGGAACGGGCCGGCCGTCCTCGTCGAGCACGCGGCCGGTCACGACGATGCGCTGACCCTGCGGCTCGCCCTTGTGCTGGGCGGTGAGGTCGGACATCGCCGGCCCCATCAGCCGGGACCAGTCGCTCGGGCCAGTCACCTCGGTCAGCGTCTGCGGGACCATGATCGGCGCCTGCCGCGGGCTGCGGGCCACGGTCGAGCGGTAATCCGGGAACAGCGAGGCCGGCTGGCCCTGGTCCGGTGCCGCATAGGGAAGGATGAGACGGGTCATGACATCGTGCCTCCGTCAGGGGACAGCGGGAAGGGACAAGAGCGCGCGCGCCTCCGCCACCGAGGCGGGATGGCGCGCATATTCGGGGCACAGCGCGACGATACGCCGGACCAGCGCCGCATTGGACGGCGCGAGCGTGTCGCGATCGAGGCGGACATTGTCCTCCAGCCCCGTCCGGCAATGGCCGCCGAGCTCCAGCGACCAGCGATTGAGCGTGATCTGGTCGCGCCCGATCCCGGCGCCGGTCCAGGTCGCGGCCGGGGCGAGCCGCTTCAGGGTCGCGATGTAGAATTCGAAGACGGCTCGATCGACCGGCATGGCGTTTTTGACGCCCATCACGAATTGAACATGCAGTGGCCCGGCGATCGCGCCCGCCTGCTCCATCTCGGCGGCCTTGAAGATCATCGACAGGTCGAAGGCCTCGATCTCCGGCTTGATACCGTGGCTCTTCATCTCGGCGGCCAGCCAGTCGACCAGCTCCGGACTGTTTTCATAGACCCGCGTCGGGAAGTTGCAGGAGCCCGTCGACAGCGAGGCCATGTCGGGCCGGAGCGGCAGCATGCCACCGCGCTCGCGGCCTGCGCCGGAGCGGCCCCCCGTCGAAAACTGCACGATCATGCCGGGGCAATGTCGGCGCAGCCCTTCGAGCAGCCGCCCGAAGCGTTCGGGATCTGAGCTTGGCGTGCCGTCATCGTTGCGGACATGGGCATGAACCAGCGTCGCGCCCGCCTCGAAGGCTTCCTGTGTCGACTCGACCTGTTCCGCGACCGTGATCGGGACCGCGGGGTTATCATTCTTCGTCGGCAGCGACCCCGTGATCGCGACGGTGATGATGCAAGGAGAGGTCATCGTCAGATCCTCAGCCGTGGCTCGGGGCGGGAACGCTGATCGGGCGGGCGAGCCTGGATTGCGCGGTCAGGCGGATGCCGGCATTGGCGGCGCCATAGCCGGCATAGCCGTCGCGCTGGACGATCTCGAAAAACAGCCCGCCGTCCAGAGTCTGCGTATAGGCCTGCCGGAAGATGCCCGAGGCATCGCTGTCGTAGAGGATGTTCAACGCCTTCATCGCATCGATTTCCTGCGCCGACAGGTCGGAGCGGGCCTCGAGGTCATCATAGTAGTTCTCGGGGATGGGCAGCATGGCCACGCCGTTCGCAACCAGCCGCTCCACCGTCGCGGCGATGTCGTCGGTCGCCAAGGCGATGTGTTGCACCCCGGAGCCGAAGAAATCGGTGATGAAACGGGCCGAGAGCGTGCGGTGGCTCTGAGAGCCGTTCAGGATGAGGCGGAGCCCGTGTCCTCGCTCGCCATCGAGTCCGCTCTCGATGACCTGGCTCTGGACCACGCCGCCGGGATCGAGCACGGCCTGGCTCGGCGCCTTCTTCGTTTCGAACAGCGAAGAATAGAACAGCAGCCAGGTCAGCATCTCCTCGTACTGCATGCTCTGCGAGACATGGTCGACGCCGGTCAAACCGGCATCGCGTCCGGTTTCCTCCGTCGCCTCGAAATCGACCTCGGCCCAGCGGCCGAGCGCCGAGGCGTGGTCGAGGAAATAGACCAGGCTGCCGCCGAGCCCGCGCACGGCCGGGATATCGAGCTCGCCCGGCCCGACCGCGCCGGCATGCGGCACGTCGAGCAGGGCCGTGGCACGGGCGATCGCGGCCTGCGCATCCGGCACGCGCAGCGCCAGAGCGCAGACCGAGGTGCCGTGCGTGATCTGGTAGCTATGGGCGAAGCCGTCCGCCTCACTGTTCAGCACGATGCGGATATCGCCCTGGCTCCAGAGATCGACATCCTTGGAGCGATGCGCGCCGGAACGCGCAAACCCGAGCGCGCGCAGCAGCCGCTCGAAGCCCGGCCGCTCGGCTTCCGACACGGCGAATTCGATGAACTCCACCGCCTCGACGGGTGCCGGCGGCGGCATCGGCACCGCGCCGGGCACAGGCTTGCCGATCTGGCGCGCCGTTTCGTCGAGCAGCCAGATCAGCGAGCGATGGCCGTCGAGCGCTACCGAACGGGCGGAGCCTGCCCGGAAGCGGTCGTTGAAGATCTCCAGTGACAGCACCCCGTCATAGCCGGTCGAGACCAGAGCGCGCATGAAGCCGGAAAGGTTGAGATCGCCCTGTCCGGGCAGGCAGCGCCAGTGCCGGCTCCATGACAGCGGGTCCATCTGCAGCAGCGGCGCATCGGCCATCTGCACCATCGCGATCTTGTCGCGCGGGATGGTGCCGATGGCCGAAAGGTCGAGCCCGCGCGCCAGGATATGGAAGGAATCGAGCACGATCCCGACTTCCGGCCGGTTGGCGCGGCGCACGATCTCCCAGGCGTCGCGATAGTCGAAGACATGCCGCCCCCAGGCCAGCGCCTCGTAGCCGACGCGCAGACCTCGCCGGCCGGCCCGTTCGCCGAGCTCGATGAAATCGGCCGCGAGCCGCTCGATGCCGGAAAGTGCTTCAGGCGAGACGCTGGAGCAGACGAAAAGCAGATCTGTCCCCAGCTCCTGCAGCAGATCGAACTTGCGCTCCGCCCGGTCGAAGACGCGCTGGCGGCGCGCCTCCGGCATGCCCTCGAAATCGCGGAAGGGCTGGCAGGTTACGATCGTCAGGCCGAGATCGCCGCAGATGCGCCGGACCTCCGCCGGCGAGCCGGGGAAGGCGATCAGGTCGTTCTCGAAGATCTCGACCGCCGTGAAGCCGGCGGCCGCGATGGCTTCGAGCTTTTCCTGGAGCGTGCCGGAGACGCAGACGGTGGCGATCGATGGAATCACGGGATTGCCTCCTCTCAGCCCAGCCGCGCCACGGCGCGCAGATCCTCGGCCGTGGTCGTGGGCAGGCCGAAGAACTCCAGATAGGCGGGGATCTGCTCGAACAGCATATCGGTGCCGACCTGCACCGCACAGCCGCGTGCGCGTGCCGCGGCCAGAAACGGCGTGATTTCCTGCGCCATCACGACCTCGCCGACCAGGGCGGAGGAGGGCAGGCGGGCGACATCGAGCGGCAAGGGATCGCCCGGCTTCATGCCGAGCGGCGTCGCATTGACGATGATGTCGAAGCCCACTGGATCGTTCGAACCGGTCGTGACGCGCAGGGCGGGGTAGTGCGCGACAAGCCGCCGGCCCAGCTCCTCGGCCATCGCCCCGTGGGTATCGAACAGGCCGAGTTCACCGACACCGGCCTTCGCCAGCGATGCGGCGATCGCCGAGCCGACGCCTCCGGCGCCGACGACCAGCGCGCGGGCGCCAGCGAGCTTGCGCCCCTTGCGCAGGACGCCGCGCACGAAGCCTTCGCCGTCGAACATGTCGCCTGCAAGCCGGCCGTCCGGCTCAAGGCGCACCGCATTGCAGGCGCCGGCGATCGCGGCGGTCGGGGAGAGCGTGTCGACGAGGCCGGTTGTGGTCACCTTGTGCGGCATGGTCACCAGCGCGCCATGCGCGTTGGATAGCCGGAAGAACAGCTTGAGAAAGTCAGGGTAATCCTCGCTGCGGCAGCCCATCGGCACGACGACGGCGTCGATCCCATCCCGCTCGAAATAGGGGTTGTAGATCATCGGCGCCTTGAAGCTCTCGGTCGGAAAGCCGAGATGGCCGATCAGCCGTGTCGTGCCCTTGATCATGCCGAAGCCCTCGCCGACACAGGTTCGGTCGCCACCTCGACAGGCCCGCCGGAGCGCGCCGCCTGTTTCACCGCCTCGATGACCGCGAGCGTCGCCAATCCCTCGCGGCCGGAGACGAGGGGTTCCTCCTCACCGCGGATCACTGCGCAGAAATGCCGGATCTGGGCCTGGAGCGGATCCTCCGGAACGAACGGGATGCGCTCGCGCTTCAGCGGCTCCCACCAGCCGCGCTTGTCGGTGTGGTTCCAGAGTTCGAGCGCCGGGATCGTCAGCGACCCATGCGTGCCGCCGATCTGGTAGCAGGACTGGTCCTGGCGCGGATAGGCCGGGTTCTCGCCGGTCGTCAGCTCCCAGCTCCAGGGCGAGACCACGGTGTCGGAGGCGCTGACCGTGCCAAGCGCGCCATTGGCGAAGCGCAGGATGGCGACGGCCGTCTCCTCGGCCGGGTTGCCGCGCACCGCATTCGAGCTTTGCGCCTGCACCCCGACGATCTCGCCGCAGAGATAGCGGAACAGGTCGATATCGTGGATCAGGTTGATCAGGATCGGCCCGGCGCCTTCCTGCCGGCGCCAGTCGACGTCGAAATATGCGTCCGGCTTCACCAGCCAGAACTGCCCGGTCAGTGTCAGGACGCGGCCGAGCCGGCCGGCGTCGATGGTCTCGCGCGCCTTGCGGATCATCGGATTATGGCGCCGGTGGTGGCCGACGAGCAGGGGCACACCCGCAGCCTCCGCCGCCTGAACCAGTTTGCGCGCGCCGTCTACGCTATCCGCAATCGGCTTCTCGACCAGCATCGGGATGCCGGCCGCCGCCAGCTCCAGCCCGTTGGCGACATGGAGCTGGTTCGGCGTGGCGACGATGACGCCGTCAGGCCTCGCGCTGGCGGGGACGGCGTCGAATGCCGGGTACCACGTGACGCCCATCTCCGCGGCGAAGGCCTTGCCGGCTGGCGCCGGGTCGATGATCGCCGACAGGAGCGCGCCCTCTTGGGCCCTGGCATGGGCGGCGTGGCGCTTGCCGATCAGGCCCGCACCCATCACCGCGATTTTGACCGGAGCCATCGGATCGATCCTCAAGCGGCCTTGTCGTCGATCAGCTTGGCGATGCGCCGCAGCCCGAGCTGATAGCCCTGCGTGCCGAAGCCGGCGATGACGCCGTCGGAGCGCAGCGAGACATAGGAATGGTGTCGGAAGGCCTCGCGCTTATGCACCTGCGAGATATGGCATTCGATCACCGGCCCCTCGAAGGTGTTGAGCGCATCGAGCAGCGCGACCGAGGTATGGGTGAAGGCCGCGGGGTTGATGACGATGCCCGCGCCGTCCTCGCGCGCCTCATGGATCCAGTCGATCAGCTCGTATTCGCGGTTGGACTGATGGAAGCGCAGTTCCAGCTTCAGCTCCTCGGCCAGCTTTCGGCAATCGCGCTCGACATCGGCCAGGGTCTCGTGCCCGTAGATATGCGGCTGGCGTTTGCCGAGCAGGTTCAGGTTCGGGCCGTTCAGGACGTAGACGAGGCGGGACATGGTTGCGTTCCGTTTCAGGCGTTTGGGTTCAGTGCTTGTGGAGGATTTCGCCGAGAAACTTCCGCGTCCGCTCCTGGCGCGGGTTATGGAAGAACTCCTCGGGCGGCGCCTCCTCGACGATGGCACCGTTTGCCATGAAGATGACGCGGTTCGCCACCTGCCGGGCGAAGCCCATCTCATGGGTGACGCAGATCATGGTCATGCCTTCGTCGGCGAGCGCGATCATGGTGTCGAGCACCTCCTTGACCATCTCCGGGTCGAGGGCCGAAGTCGGCTCGTCGAACAGCATGACCTTGGGCTTCATGCAGAGCGCGCGTGCGATCGCGACGCGTTGCTGCTGGCCGCCCGAGAGCTGGGCGGGATACTTCTCTGCCTGTTCGAGAATCTTGACCCGGCCGAGCAGCTGGCGGGCGGTCGCCTCCGCCTCCGCCTTGCTCGCGCCGAGCGAGCGCATCGGCGCAAGCATGCAGTTCTGCAGCACGCTCATATGCGGGAACAGGTTGAAGTGCTGGAAGACCATGCCGACCTCGCGGCGAACCGCGTCGATGGTCTTCGCGTTGTCGTCGACCTTGGCGCCGCTGACCCTGATCTCACCCTTCTGGTAGGTCTCCAGATGGTTGATGCAGCGGATCAGCGTCGACTTGCCGGAGCCTGAAGGGCCGCACAGGACGATGCGCTCGCCTTTGCGGACTTCGAGGTTGATGTCGGTCAGGGCCAGAAAGTCGCCATACCATTTCTCGACATGCGCCATGGCGATCATGGCATCCGCCGCAGCGGCGCTCTTGAGGACTGGCTGGTTCATGGTCCGGGCTCCGGTCCCCAAGCATTTTCGAGCGAAGTGGACGCCGGTTCGCGAGAGGAAATGCGATCAAACAAGGCGTCGGAGCATCTCCGCGCTTCAGAGTAGCGCGGAGATGCTCCGGAGCGCTCAGCTCGCGGTGAAGGTGATGCCTTCGAGGCTGTCCGGGAACTTGTGCACCGGCACCTTCATCCACTTGTCGTAGACCTTCTGCAGCTCACCATTCGCCTTGATCTTGTCGATGAAGGTGTTGAGCGCCGCGTTGATCTCCTTCTCGCCGAGGCGGGTGCAGGCGCCGTTGTAGAGGTTCTGGAACTCGAGCTTGTTCTCGAACTCGCCGGGGCGACCCTGCTCGACGCGCTGCATGTAGAAGATGTTGCCGCCGAGCGCCTGGACCTGGCCGGAGACCAGCGCCTGGATCGAGGGCGCGTCGCCGTCATAGCGGCGGATCGTCGTGCCGGCCGGCGCGTTCTTGGTCACCTGCGTGTCCTGCGCTGCGCCCTTGGCGACGCCGATTGTGTAGCGCGCCATGTCCTCGTTGGTGGTGATCTTGTCCTTCTTCGGCCCGATCAGCACGATGGTGTTGGCGACATAGGGCTTCGAGAACTGCACGGCCTTGGCGCGCTCCGGCAGCATCGCCATGGTCGCGAAGAGCACGTCGACGCGGCCCGTGGTCAGCGCCGGGATGCGGTTGTTGACCTCGAGCGGCACGAACTCGACCTGCACGCCCAGCTCCTTGGCGAAGAGCGTGGCGATGTCGGCGTCGAGGCCATCCTGCTTGCCGGCGCTGGTCACGAAACCCCATGGCGGGTTGTCGCCCTGGATGCCGACCACGATCTTGCCCTTGGCCTTGATCTCGGCCGGGGTGATCGCCTGCGCCGGGCTGCCGACCAGGGCGGGCAGGGCCAGCGCGGCTGCGCCGGCGATCAGCAGGCTGCGGCGGGTGGATTTCATCTTCGTCATGTTTCTCTCCCTTTATGGTTGGTGGTTGGTCTAGGCGTTGAACCGGGATGCTCAGCGCGCGGCGATGGCCATGCGCTTTTCCAGATGCGAGCCGTAGAGCGAGAGCGGCCAGCACAGCAGGAAGTAGAGGACGCCGACGATCCCGAAGACGAGGAGCGGCTGGAAGATCTGGTTGGAGACGATGTTGCCGGCCCGCGTCAGCTCGGTGAAGCCGACGATGGCGGCAAGCGAGGTGCCCTTGATCAACTGGACCAGGAAGCCGACCGTCGCGGGCAGCGAGATGCGGATCGCCTGCGGCAGGATCACGTCCCGCATCCGCGAGACATAGTGTAGGCTCAGCGCCTTGGCGGCCTCGGTCTGCCCTTTCGGGACCGCCTCGATCGAGCCGCGCCAGATCTCGCCGAGATAGGCGCTGGCATGCAGCGTGAAGCCGATCGCGACCGCGACCCAGGCATCGAGCTTCAGCCCGACCAGCGCCAGCCCGTAATAGACGACGAAGAGCTGCATCAGGAGCGGCGTACCCTGGAACAGGGCGATATAGCCGGCGGTGATCCGTTCCAGCAGCGAACGGCCGGACGTGCGCATCAGCGCGATCCCGAGCCCGGAGACCGAACCGAAGACGAAGCCGATCGCCGACAGCGCCACGGTCCATTTCAGGCCGGTGAGGAGGAAGAGGAATTCGTTCCAGCCCATCGCGCCCTCACTTCACCGGGTAGCTGAAGTAGCGGGTCGAGATCGCCGAAAAGAAGCGCATCATCACCCAGGAGATCACGAGGTAGAACAGCGTGATCGTGCCGTAGACCTCGAAAGAGCGGAAACTGTCGGACTCGATCCGCTGCGCGACCGAGGTCAGCTCATAGGCGGAGATCGCCGAGGCGACCGAGGTGGTCAGCGTCAGCAGCACGAACTGGCTGGTCAGCGACGGGAAGATCGCGCGCAGCGCCGGCTTGAGCACGATCAGCCGGAAGACCTGCGCCTTGTGCAGGCCAAGCGCCAGACCGGCCTCGATCTGGCCCTTGCTGATCGACTGGACGCCGCCGCGGATGATCTCGATGGCATAGGCGCCGCCATTGATGCCGAGCGCGATGATCGCCGTCGGCGTCGGGTCGAGGCGCAGGCCCGTCAGCGGCAGCGCGAAGTAGATGAAGAAGATCTGCACCAGGAAGGGCGTGTTGCGGATGATCTCGACGAAAGCCCGCACCAGAAAGCGCACGGGGGCAAAGCGCGAATCCCGCAGCACCACGCCGCCGATTCCGATCACGATGGCCAGCGCCATCCCGCTGAGCGCCAGTAGAAACGTGCCGAGGCAGCCCATCAGGAGGTCGGGCATGCCCTCGATCACGGGAGTGAAATCGAGCTTGTAATTCATGGCGCTTCCCAAAGCGGCCGACCTTCTCGAAAAAAAAGGGGTCGGTCCGGGTCCCGTCTGTCTTCGCAGCCCTTCTTGCGAGGGCCTTTTCAGTCGCTCACGCAGCTTGCATGAGGCCGATGGTATGTTAATTGTACCACTTAGTTCATTTGGTCAAGCGAAATTAACCGAGCTGTCCATTTGGGTGCCGCCGAAGGTCGGCGGGGCAGCAGGGCGCCGGGTAGAACATGAGCAAGGCAGCGATCAAACCGCGGGGAACGAGCCGGAAATCGGCGTCCTGGACCCAGGACCCGGAGGGCGTGCGCCGCAGTATCCTGGAGGCGGCGCGGCTGGAATTCGTCGAGAACGGCCTGAGCGGCGCCCGCGTCGACGAGATCGCAGCCCGAACCGCCACCAGCAAACGGATGATCTACTACTATTTCGGCGACAAGGAGGGGCTCTACCGCGCTGTCCTTGAAGAGATGTATGAGCGCATCCGCAGCTTCGAGCGTGGGCTCGACCTTGCGAGCCTGGAGCCGGAAGAGGCGATCGCGCTGCTGACGGGATTCACCTTCGACTATCACGCCGAGAACCCGGATTTCGTTCGGATGGTGATGATCGAGAACATCCATCATGCCCGACACCTTGCGTCGTCCGACAGGATCTCCGCCCTCAACCTCTCGGTGATCGACATGATCCGCGAGGCCTATGAACGCGGCGTCGCGGGGGGCGTGTTCAGGCCGGGGATCGAAGCGATCGACATCCACCTGACGATCAGTGCGCTCGCCTTCTACAACGTCTCGAACCGCGCGAGCATCCGCCAGATTTTTGGCCACGACATGGGCGCGCCGGAGGCTCTGACGCGCCGCAGGGCCGCTGCGATCGATACCATGCTGCGCACGCTGCGCCGCTGAAGGCCGCCGCTCCGCATCGTCGATCCGGCTTGCGGCGATCAAAGCCATATTCAGGCCTCCACCAGCCCGGCCATCGCCTGGATGGCAAGCTCATAGCCGGCGGCGCCGAAACCGATGATGATCCCGGTCGCCGTCCGCGAAACCAGCGAATTGTGATAGATGCTCTCGCGCGCATGGACGTTCGAGATGTGCAGCTCGATCTTCGGTCGCTCGAACATTTTCAGCGCATCGAGCAAGGCTACCGAGGTAAAGCTGTAGCCGGCCGGGTTGATGATGATGCCGCAGGCCTCCTGCCGCGCCTGCTGTACGCTTTCGACGAGCTCGCCCTCGAAATTCGTCTGGCGGAAGTCGACGGTGAAACCGAGCGTCTTCGCCTTGGCCGTGCAGCGCTGGCCGATCTCGGCCAGCGTCGTGCTGCCATAGATGGCCGGCTCGCGCTGCCCGAGCAGATTCAGGTTGGGGCCGTTCAGGATGTAGATGCAGCCGCGCCCGGCTGCCGGCTTCCCGCCTGCCGACATGATGACCTCCCGAGATCCTTCGCTGCGGAGTCCACGGCTCCGTCGGCTTCTTGTGCCGACGATCCTACCCGGTGCCCGATTCAAATCAACTGATAATTCGTAGATCGTCTGCTATTTCATGGATGGACAGCTTTAACGGTTGGCGCGCTCGGCCGAAGGGCTTAATCTGCGTGATGATCAGGAAAGGGGATGTCATGGCGGAAGCGGCAGCGGATAGCGGCGGCGAGGAGATCGCCGCTCTGTCCACGGGCGAGCAGGCTTATGAGCGAATCCGGCAGGATATCGTCTTCGGGCGCCTGCAGCCCGGCCAGCGGCTGACGCTCGACAAGCTGCGGCCGGTTTATGGCGTCGGCATCAGCACGCTTCGCGAAATCCTGAATCGCCTCGCGCCGGAGGGATTTGTCGTGGCGGAAGGGCAGCGCGGCTTCCAGGTCGCGCCCTGCACGGCCAGCGAACTCCGGGAGCTCGCCGACCTCAGGCTGTTGATCGAGAGCCACGCGCTCGCGCAATCTTTCGCAGCCGGCGACATGGAATGGGAAGGGCGCGTCGTCGCGGCCCATCACAAGCTCGCCCGCATGGAAGAGCGCCTGCTGGCCGGCGACGATTCCGGCACGCAGCAGTGGAAGCGCTACGATTTCGAGTTTCATCAGGCGCTGGTTTCGGCCTGCGGCTCAAAGGCGCTGCTCGATCTTCATGCCGGGATCTATGAGCGCTATCTGCGCTACCAGATGGTGTTTTTCATCTTCTGGGGACCGACCTCGATCGGCGAGCACCGCGCGCTGCTCGATTGCGCGCTTCACCGCGACGCAGGCGAGGCGCAGCGGCTGTTGCACGGCCATATCCATGGCTGCATCGATGGGGCTCTGGAACGGGGTTTGTTGGATTAGCGGACCGGCCCCCGAAGGGGCCGGTCCTGTTTGAAATGGCGGTGCGCTCAGGTCCGATACCAGGCTGCCAGATTCCAGGTCGTGACCTCCCAGCCGGAGATATCGGCCTCCAGGTTGTTGGCCGAGGCACCGACGACCGTGCGTGAGAGGATCGGCAGCAGGATATTGGCCTCGCAGAAGATCTCGTTGACCTTGATCAGCAGCGCGGCGCGCTTGACCGGGTCGAACTCCTTCTGGGCGGCCTTGTAGGCCTTGTCGGCCTCAGGGTCCGAGTAGCGTGAGACGTTGCGGCCCAGCCACTTGTTCTCCTTGTTGGCGATCTCCCAGGAGACGAGCTGGTTGAGGAAGCGCTCCGGATCGGGCTGCGGCTGCGTCGTGGTGTACATCTCCATGTCGCAATACAGCTTGGTGTAGGTATCCGGGTTGGCGACGTCGGAAGAGAAATAGACCGACGCCGTGACCGACTTGAGCTCGAGGTCGATGCCGACGCGCTGGCAGGCCTGCTTGATGATGGCCTGGGTCTTCTGGCGCGGGGCGTTGATCGAGGTCTGGAAGACGTATTTGAGCTTCTTGCCGTCCTTCTCGCGAATGCCGTCGGCGCCCTTCTTCCAGCCGGCGTCGTCGAGGATCTTGTTGGCCTTGTCGATGTTGAATTCGTATTTGAGCTTCGGCGATTTGAACTGCTTGGGCTCGTTGACGAAGCTCGCCGTCGCGGTGCCGCCGCGGCCATAGATGAACTTCTGGATCGAATCGCGGTCGATCAGCAGGTTGATCGCCTCGCGCACTTTCGGATCCGACAGCGTCGGATGCTTGGTCTTGACGCTGGAGCGCTCGCCATCGACCTCGGTCCACGGATCGGTCGTGTTCAGGATGATGAACTCGATGTCGCCGCCGGGAACCGCCACCACCTTGCCGCGACCGCCGGTCTCCATGCGCTTGAGGATCTCGTCCTCGACCTGCATGTTCCAGGCATAGTCGTATTCGCCGGTCTGGAGCACGGCACGCGCCGCCGAGACCGCGTCACCACCGCCCTTGGCTTCGAGCGTATCGAAATGCGGCTGGTTCTTGACGTGGTAGTCCTCATTGCGGGTGCCGGTGAGGATGTCGCCGGGCTTGAAGTCGACGAATTTGTAGGGGCCGGTGCCGACGGGCTTCAGGTTGCCGGGCGCCTCGCGCGACTTGGCGCCCTTATAGTCGCCGAAATGGTGCTTCGGGATGATCATGCCGGCGACGCCGACGAAGGGATCGGCCCAGAACGGCGTCGGGTCCTTGAAGATCACCTTGACGGTGTGATCGTTGATCTTCTCGACCTTGATGTTGGTGTAGGAGCCGGTGGTGTAGGCGGCGGTCGCCGGATCGGCGGCATATTCCCAGGTGAAGACGACGTCGTCGGCGGTGAACGGCTTGCCGTCATGCCACTTCACGCCCTGCTTCAGCTTCCAGATGACCTCCTTGCCGTCTGCCGAGAGGCCGCCATTGGCCTTGCTCGGAATCTCCGCGGCGAGCTGCGGGAAGAGGTTGCCTTCCTTGTCCCAGCCGGCGAGCGGCTCGAAGAAGATGCGCGAGGCGATCTGGTCCTTGGTGCCCGAGGCGAAATGCGGGTTGAGCAGGGTCGGCGCCTGCCAGAGCAGGATTTTCAGCGCCCCGCCGCCGCCGGCCTTGGTCGGCTTGTATTGCAGCGCGGCGTTTGCCATCGCCACATCGTTCCATGCCAGGATCTGGCTCGCGATCGGGGCCGTGATGCCCACTGCCGCCATCCTCTGGATGAAGGATCGTCGCGACAGCGCGCCACCCTTCACATCCGCGACGAGGCCGCGGATTTCCCGTTCGTCCATTCTCTCTCTCCCGATATCAGTTGGAATCCCCCGGCGTTGAATCGCCGTTCGTTGTTATGGGCGCCCCCAGAATGCATGGGAGGGGAAGGGCGTCCAGAAGTTCCGATGCTGCGATGCCGCAAGAAAACGCCGAGTTTCGCCGGTCGGCGGCCTTGCGGCGCTTGAGATGGTGACGACTTCATCGAACGAGTTGACCCGGGCGGCATGGCTCCGTATGTCAGCGCCTCGGTGAGGGCGGGTAGCTCAGTGGTAGAGCACGTGACTTTTAATCATGTGGTCGTGGGTTCGATCCCCACCCCGCTCACCAGCGAAATCAAGCACTTAGCAGTCACCTGAGGCGCTGGCTATAAAGCTTATAGCCACATTGTAGCCAGGCTGAGCGCTTGTAGCCAGAATCGGAAAACCCGCCCTGGTTTCAGAGGCGGGCTTATTGCGGCGCTAGTCGTGATTCTCTAGGCAGCCCTCAGGAGTTCCACACGCTCAATGCTGAACGGAAACTGGAACGGCTTCCAATGCAGCTCGGCGCTGTCCTGCGGACTAAGCACTCCGGTCGCGCGCTTGGCCCGTTCGATCCTGGTCGAACCGGCCAAAACAAGACGTGAGGCAAGCATCGCACGCCAAGTAAGTCTGTAATTATCAAATTTTCAGCTTAATAAAAAAGTCTTTAAAGCGCTGATATCATTTGGGTAACATTCAGTTTTCTCCGAATGTGACTTATTAATATCAAGCTACCCCTAGCGATTTGCAGACGATTACCCATATCAAGGATCCGGCCTCGCTTGCAGGCAAAGATTTGATGGGCCGGCAGTCCGTCATTCCGAGCGCCAGCAGTATCGCCGCCCTCGCGCAGAAGGATCGAACCCATGGCTCGCTTGATCACGAAGACAGGACAACGTGCCGAGATCGTGTGCGACATGTCGAATGAGAGATCGGGTAAGCTGCTCTGCGACCCCAGCGTATTGGCGCTCGCAGACCTTCAGGGCGATCTACTGCTCGAGACAGACGAGGGGGGACGGTGCCATATAAGGATCACGTCGGTCGGCGCGGACTATATGACTTTTGCCGGACGAGTGATCGAAAGCGTCTGACGAAGGGAATCCCGGCGCTGCTGCTGCGATTCCCATCGCGTCGCAGGCGGCGATTCTCAGGCGGCCCTCCGCAGATCAGCGGGCTCGTCAAACAGGTATTGCACCGGCCCGTCGGCATGGAGCTTCACCCGGAACCGCTTCCAGTGCAGTTCCGCGCTGTTCTCGGGAGCGAGCACTCCAACGGCCCGGCGGAGCCTGGCAAATTCGCGCTGGCCGATTTCCTGCGCGTCTGGGTTATCATTCTCGAGGTCGTAGTTGATGTAGAACGGGCGCTGATCGAAGTCGCCGCCGACGACCTGAGCCTTGCACTTGAGGATGTTGCCCGTCCCGGTGCTGTTGGTGACGTAGTCGGATTCAACAATCTCAAGCTGATACTCACCGACCGGAAACGGGATGTAGCTCGTGGGGAATGAGTCCCGGCAGCTTCCTGCGATACGTCCGGCACGCCAGGGCTTTGAAGTAGCGGACTCGTTAACTGCGTTGAGGCTCATGGCGTTGCTCCTTGGTTGCGCTTCGTGCTAACTGTTGAGCACCATGCCCAACGTTAGGCGGCATGTCAACACCACGCGCAACGTTGGGCACCATGACGATTACATCAGAACAGTGCAGAGCCGGACGAAGCCTAGTCGAAATGGACCAGGCGGTGCTCGCCAAGGCGGCGAATGTCTCTCGCAACACAGTGGTTGATTTCGAGAAGGGCAAGCGCACGCCTGGCGCTAACAATCTCGCGGCCATCCGCATCGCCCTAGAGGCCGCCGGCGTCCAGTTCTTAGCGGACGGCGAAACAGCCACCGGCCCGGGAGTGGCGTTGGGGGCCAAGGAATGAGCGAGGCATACCCGCCGAGGATTGACGACTTCGCCATCCGGCATTTCGTGCATGCCCTGCGGGCATTCGCATCGTCAAGTACCGCAATGACGGCTCGCTCGTCGGTTCCGCCGAACATCCTGCGCACTATTTTGGCGGCTCGATTCCGATCGAGGGCGATACGATCGGCATGATATGGGGCGAGGGCGACTATGAGCTGCAGAAGGTGCAGCGCCGCTACTTTTTCAACGAATGGAAGGGCCACGGGCCGTACTGGTTGATCGTTGTTCGCGACGCGGATCCATCGCCCCAGATGGACGCGCTGTGCCGTCACGCTATGCTGATGACCGACCTTGGGAAGGCGCACGACGAGAAGAAGCCAATCAATGAGATAATGGCCCGAACTCATCAGCTAGAGGGCGAACCGACTCCAGGTGTTCGAAAGTTCAAACCAAGCAAGCGCCCGGCCGACAAGTGGGACGAAGACGACACGCCATGACCGCCGCCCCAGTCGAGCCCGTCTTCGTCGACCGCAAAACGGCGGCGGCCAAACTCATGATCAGTGTGGAGACGTTCGACTTGTGGGTCCGGCAAGGCTTCGTGTCGCGCGCTCATATCGAGCACGGTCAAATCTATCGATGGCACTGGCCTTCGCTCGAGGCGAAATTAGCGGGGACTGCGGACACCAAACTGCCGGACGAGCCGGTGCGTCGAATCATGCCAGAAGGCCCGTACGTGAGGGTGAGGCGCAAGAAGGGCCAGTCCGCGCTTGAGGCTTATGACGAGCGCCGCCGGAAGGAGCGCACCACCCCTTGACCGCGCCCAACCCGGCGGGTGACGCTGCGGAAAATGGGAGGCGGCAAATGGCAAAGCTCATAATCAAGAGGAAGACCTCGCCTACGCGGAAGGCGCTAGCCAAGATGGTGACGGTCGAGAACACGGATGACGGCAAGAAGGTCACCGGAACCAAAAAGCAGGTGAAGGCGTGGGCTATTGAGGAAATCCGGAAGGGCCTCAAGCCAAAATAGACCAGCCCGGTCGCGGTACATCCGCGCTTACCGCCCCCGCGCCTCGCTACCAATCATGCCGCTCGCCGCCAAACTGGGCTTGAAAGGCCCGGGCGTGGCCTTCGTCGCGAAAGCTGATCCGCACGCGGCGAGACGGCGGGTCCATCGTGATCCGCGCTTGGTGCGGGATTTTCCATTCGACTAGCCAGGTGCCGACTTCGAATAGCTGCTCGTTCAATGTGGCGGGATCCAACGGAATATCGACGCGAAAATGCCCTTCCGGTCCCACTTTGGTCGTGACCGCAATTAAATCTTGCGGGGTCATGGATGGTCACCCGTTTTCGCCCTCAAACGCCATTACGGCAAGAGCGGACGACCCTGCGATGACGAGCCAGATTGCGTCGCCAAACCATGTGGTCGGAATCGACGGAGAAGCCACGACCGAAGTGATCCCCGCCACCGAAAACAACGCCGCTAGAAACGAAACGCGCCACATTTCCGCCTCCATTTTTGGAGGCGCTAACGCGCGTCGCTCTCGCAGGTTCCATCGATTTTTCTGGCTCACTCGAAATCATCAATCCCTGCGCGGCCCGTGCTCTGCCTCTTGCCGTCGATGACGGTCTGCAGGCATCGCGCGGTTAGGCCGGCGACGTCGTTGAGCGCCTCCATGGCGACCATGGAGGGCGTGTCGAGGGGGATAGACGAGCACCAGCTGCGAACCTTGTTTTGGAAGGCGAGCGTTTCCTGGCGCATCTCCGCGGCTGTGTGGGGATGCAATGAGCGAACTGACCTGCGCACCATGGCGGCCTCCAATCCTACTATTAGAACAAAATAGGAACAAAGGCCGCCGTGGAGTCAAGGGAGGCTGTGGAATCAACCGGCCCGACCGCGCATCCGCAGTCGGCCGTTTCTCACTGCGGCCAGTCCAACACCGGCAGCTCATCGATGATGATCCCACCGATCAGGACGTTGTGCATGTCAGCAGCCCTCCACAATAAGGCGCGTCCCGATGCCTAGACCATTCGCAGAGCCGGCCAGAAGCCGCAGATGCGTGACCGGGCCGACCGCTGTTCGATAGGTCGTTGTGAGCGATTGATAAGAGCTGGTGCCGTCAAATAACGAGATTTTACTATCCATCCGAGGCCACCTACTTGCCGTACCCCGGCTGAACTGCATGATAGATTTCGCGTCAAAAACGGCGCTTGCCGTGTCTATCGCCGCGAGATGAAGGAAAGCAATGGAGCCATTCCCGTTCGCTCCAGCGACTGTTGTGCCGGTCTGCGTTAGAAGTTCATAGTGATAGTCGCTCGCCCCGGAGTCATAGGAAACCCCGCCATTGGTGCTTGAGCGCCACCCGCAAATGAAATTCGCGACTGCAGGATTTGGAGTAACCGAAAGGACAATTCTGAATTCTGACAACCCAAGAAGGTCAACGTCAATCGACGTGACAGCAGAGGCCAGCGTCGTGTCGAAGACTGACACCCACTTCTGGCCAATGATGCTGCGGACATTGGCAGGTGTCAGGTCTTCCGGGTCGCCAGTGCCTGCGGAGATGCGGCCTTTGATTGTATGTCCAATGGTGGAGAGCGGATTGGTTATATCTGTTATTCTAAGCAATTTCGGTCCTAATCTAAGATTAATTACTGCTGAAGGGCAGAATTTCCTGCCCCACTTTATCCGGCCATCGGTGGATTACGCGCGAGAATACGCCAAGATCCGTGACAGTTGTTTGCTGAATGAAGCCGCCAACTGAGTAAACGTCGCGACCGCCAGGGCCTTTGACTGGTATCCGGCGTTGTCGCTCCGCGAGCGCAATTGCGTTTTCAACAATCGGGCCGGTTTTGAACGATGGCCTGTTTTCCGCCGATCCGTAGTACGGCAGATACAGATTGTCTTTGACCCGAGCTAACTCCCACGGCTTGGCGACAAATCCATGGTCATCGATGGTTAGCCCTTCGTTGCACAGGCCATAAGCCTGAACTTCTCGCATACGTGAAGAGTACCCGCAAACCCAAAGCTCAAGGTCAATTCCATATTCGCAATATCTAAAGTACTCATCTCTGCATATAGCACTCAATAGCAAAATAAATTCGTCGAAAGAACCGCATGTTGTGCTAATTCGTTGGGATATATATTCGAAGAGACGCCCGTCGCCTCGGGATGATATCACCGAGTGGAGGTGGGGTAAGATATAGCCCTTATGTCTAAACTCTCGAATTTTGCAATCATTGCCCCATACTCCCGCGTCTGTGAACATGTGGATGGCGGAATCGTCATGGATAATATTGACTACTGACAATTCTATCCCCTGAAACGCCTATTGCTGTTGATCGCGGATGTCGCCGCCGCCATCGGGCCGCGGCCCCGAAGCATATTGTCGGCCATGTGAGCCTCAATGGCGCTGATCAGCACGCTGATATCGCCGTTCGACTCTTGGCGGGTCGCCTGAGAGCGGGCAACGTAGATTTCTTGGGAAATCCGCTCGCCGGCGCGCCGAAGGTCGGACAGCTCGAGCGTTAGCTTCCCGAGGCGTTCGCGCTTCGAGCCGGTTACGGGTGCGGGCGGCTTGCCCAGAAGGGCCGCTACGCGCGCTTCCGCTGGATCCACCGGCGGCGCGTCATCGGGCTCGGCGCCGATGGCTAGCTGTTCAGCGAATTTACGCTCGATCAGCTTGCCAATTTCGGCATGCCGCGCTTCGAGTCCGGCCAGAACGTCCGAGCAATCGCGAATATTTGGAATATCGATTGGTTTCATAAAGCCTCAGAACAAATGAGAGAATTTGGCGACGATCGGCAGTGGGATCGTCGTTGTTTTGGAAATGCCTGGCGTACCTTCGCCATATCGAACGCATGCGCGCTTGCCGGTCAGGGTCAAACACTCGAGAACTACGCTCGACGCGCCGAGGTGTAGCCATCCGTCCTCGGCGTCGTAGTCACCGAACACCGGTCCTTCTTTGCGGGCGATTAGTAGCGACGCCAGCATTGCTCCTGCCGTAGGCGGCAGACCCGTGGTCGATGTCTGCGGCAGGGCGGACAGGGCTCGGACGCGCTCCGGAGCCGTGCCGATTGTGTCCGCAGCAAGCGCCAGGATGGCGTTGACGACATTGGTGGCGGTCGGCGCGTCACCATGACCGGGGACTAGGCCGGCTTCGCGAAGGGTGCGAAGCAGTTGCCGCGATGACGAGAAGCTGCGGCCGGTGATATCAGCAAGGCGCTGGCTGTAAACGCGCTCCATGAGGGCTCCATAGATAAGGTGCCCGGCGGAGCTGATGCTCAAACGCCAGGCGGCCATGCGGCAGGACGCTCCGTCATGATGAGGGGTGCGGCACGCCGCATTGAATGGACGAAAGGAAAACGCCCCGGCCGAAGCCAGGGCGCTAGTCGGTATTGGTGAAGGGGTCACCGAGAGGGCATTGCTGCCCTCCTACTATATCCCGCGCGGGAACGCCCGAAACGGACGCTCACTCAAAAAATATTTACGCAGCGATCAAATTGGCCGCCTCGGCTAGACTTTTTACCGCGTGTCGGCGTCCACTATGACTGTTTATCGCGGTTCCGGCTGCCTCTGCTATTTCAGAGAAGCTATCGGCGTTCATAACGGTACGCAGGAATGTTGCACGTTTGTGGCCTAGTTCCTTCAGAAGGTCCGCACGTTTCTGGTCGCGTTTGAATTCGGCCAGCGCCACGGATGCGCCTGGTGCTGCGGTAGTCTCGCGCCGCGTTGTGTTGAAGTTGTCGTTATCGGCATCCGGCCCGCGTGGGTCGCCCCGTTCTTCTTTCGCCGACTTGCGGCGTCCGTTTTGCCCGAAATATTCTAGTTTCCCTTTGTAGAAATGCAGTCCGTAAAACCGGCCGGTGGATGAGTATCCGCCGATAGTCTGGGAATTGTCAGTGCGGTGATAATGAATTCCGCCCGCAAACCGCTCGATTTCGCCGAGCGGTGAAAGGCGCACGAATGGCCTCAGCCCGTCGCTGTATGCAGATAGCGTTTCGTCAATGCTAGGGCGCACGTCATGTCGATAGTCGAGCCCGTAGCCGCTTCCAGGCGTCGTGATCGCCTCATCATTGGCGAATGCCTCACCAGGCCGCAGCAACTCGGCGACCGCCAAGAAGTTGATATATGGCTGCGCGGCCGCCTGTGCTTCGCGGTAAGCACTCGGCGTCTGCTGATCTTCAGGCAGAGCTGAATAAGCCCTCGCGGCCTTAATGGCGTCGTCTCGAAATGCGTTGCGAATACGGTTCGGCGTGCTGTTATCGTTCGAAGGTGTGTTCACTGTTGCCCTCCCGAGGCATTACTGAATGCGGTTTCCCGGCCCTGCGCGGGCCGTGTGCGGCTTGTTTGAAGTAAAAGGTAGTCAGGTAGCCTGAAGGGCAGAGAGGCCGCGTGCGGCCCTGCTATGGTAATCTAGGGCTTCGCGGCGCCGCAAAGGGGGTGCATAAGAGAATCTAGTGCTGGCGGAGCGAAATCGTCAAGGAATTCGCTATTTCGAATTTTGCGGATGAACGTTTTTTGCTACCGGGCCGGTGTGCGTTTGCCTTGGCCATCTACGGCGACACTCCCGCCCCGGGCCTTCGGATGACAGTATGGCGCCGCGGCAATTGCCATCTGGTCGCGGATCTCTTTCGGCTGCGCCTCATCGCGCATGACCGCGAGCATGAATTCGAGCGGAGTGGCGCCAACGGGCCGGGTTGAAACCATTTGCCTGGCCCTGCCAGCGGCGCCCAAGCTTCCCTTCTTCCTGCCGGCTCCCGGCCGGTAGCCTCCTCTAGGCATCTCTGTTCCTTTGATTGATTTTCATACGGGTGGAAAAAAGTTGCGCGTGGCTCCCAGGCAGGTCCGCGGTCCTGATGTCAGCAACCGCGAGTTCGGTGCCCCCTGCGCGGCCTACGAATGTTCTTGCTATTCGCCGTGAAAGAGCGCCTCCTACAGAAGCAGTTGTCTCCTTGCTTATGGATATGACCGAGTGCGGCACAATTGATGCTGCCAAGCGGAGACACTTAATGATCATCGGAAATGGCTACTTAAACCTGCCTGATGGGCGCGGCGCCGATGTGTCTTATCAGTTCTCCAGCGAATACGACGATCAACGAGGCGGTTACTTGTTCTTTGAGACGGAAGAGTTTGACGACGGCCTGTTTGGCCATCGAATGAGACTGGACTGCGATGACGGCAGCGCCGTCCTCGTTGTGGTGGTCAGCCGAAGTGACCGGCATCTGGCCGTCGCGGGACGCGTGATACCTGCAGAGGAAGCTCTGGCGGCTTAGTCTGACTGTGTCTGCATTCTCCAAGAGCCAGTATTGGCAATGAGGGTCTGATGTTCAAGCATGTGGCTAGGCTCCGATATCTCAGGATAAAGACGCGTGCGCAGGAGAGGCGGAAACGAGCAAGGAGAGACGCTCGGGATCTTGTGCTTCAAAATGCGAAGATCGCTCTTGCCGCAGAGAACGATAATGCGCCTGCGACGCCTCCACTCCGAACGCTTATTTGACGATTTGAAGCCGATCTTGCGCGTCACCGGCCGGGGTTAAATTATCCGAAACGACCGCATAATTGGCGTCCTGCTTAGGGGCGTGATCGTGGCGGTGCTGGGTGTTGGCGTCCACTGGTGTTTTTGCGGTAGCGCTCGCGCGCGTGCGCGCATGAGTTCTCATAGCTTTTCCTGTGTTTGGGTTAGTGGTCGATGAGCCGACCGGTGTGTGGATGGGCGATCGGAGAGTTTGACCCGCCCCCTCTGGGGCTACCAGCGCGGCTGGCTGGACCTCATCTGAACACCAGCCAACAACGTCGTTCACCTCCTGTTGAGCCTCCTCGGGGTTGGATGCCTCCTCGTAAGGAGACCCAAATGCGTAAATGCCTAATCGTCGCGGCCTTCGCCATCGGGGCAGCGGTCACTGCGCCCGCCCAGGCATCCGAAGCGTTGCCGCCTGCGGTTGCCCAGCATCTCGACAAGGCGCCCGCCGAGTTCACGTGGTCAGCAGCCGCTGAGCGCCGCCACATGATCATGCGTGAAACCATGCGCCAGCAGCGTTACGGTCGCCCCGGTTATGGTCCGCGGCCAGGTTACGGCCCAAGGCCAGGGTATGGCCGCCCGGGGTACGGGTACGGC
The DNA here is from genome assembly GCF_056395345.1 of Allobosea sp. 10L422. Classification (NCBI taxonomy): domain Bacteria; kingdom Pseudomonadati; phylum Pseudomonadota; class Alphaproteobacteria; order Hyphomicrobiales; family Alloboseaceae; genus Allobosea; species Allobosea sp. 10L422. The sequence goes on along the minus strand of NZ_JBFTJI010000001.1, from coordinate 272,515 downwards.
CCGCGCCCAGCCTATCGCCGGCCGCCGCCGCCATACGGTTATGGTCCGCGCTGGTAAGTCCAACATCATGCGCCGCTCCGATTTGGGGCGGCGCTTTGGGCGCTCTTTGTTGGGGCCATCGCGGCCCGGTACTCGACGGTTTTTCCAACGTTGGCCCAAACGTGCGTCCCGACAGGATCGGGGTAGATGCCGGCGTCTGGGTCACCGCCGATCGCGTAGAGAAGTGAGCGACTGGATTTCCGCCCGGCCTCCCATTCCTCGTCGATCGGGTGGCTGAAGTACGCCTCATGCACGAACGGCTCTTCGCCGGTGGCCGGACGAAGCGTTAGTTTCACCGCGGTCTGCGTTGCCCATGGATCGCAGTCGACGTACTCGATGATCTCAACCAGGTGATTGCCCATCGGCATGTTGGTGACGCCGCCTATGATGCTCGCGGGCCGGTTGTCATTCGCGGGCTTGGGTTTGGCTGCTTTGGGCCGGCGCTCGGCATGGGGCGGCTTGCCTTCGAACACGGCCGGCAAGTCCTCGTCGTATCGTTCCCCGGCAAGCCAGTTCGCGGGCTCGGGAATCCACTTCGGGTCGACGGGGTTGGCTTCGTAATGCTCCGACCACCGACGGGCCGCTGCTACGATCTTGGCAGCTAATTCTGGGCTGGGGTTGAGCCTCGCCCATGCGGCTCGGGCCTTGGGCTTTTGATGCCTCCGCGGATACGCTTTGAAGAAGTCCTCGAATCCAACCTCCGCCGACGCGGGCGCCGCTTCAGCGGCGGACGCACGCAGGCGGGCGGAGGAACTATTTACTTGTAAACCCGGCTTGTAAGCCGGTTTCAGTAAATAGGAATCGGTATCGTCAGCGATACCGCTAGCGGCCCTAGAGGTATCGCCCGCAATACCGCATGAGGTATCGTCCGCAATACCGCTAGGCTCATTTGAGCGGTATTGTCAGCAGTACCGCTAGCCGGAAAGGCGAAGTTCAAGCCGTACTCGGTCGGGCGCGTGCCCTCGCCGGGGCGGATGACGCTGAATACCTGTCGATCTACCAGCCTGCGAATCGAGGCGATGACATTCGGGCGCTGAGACCCTGTCGCCTGCTCGAGAAAGCGCAGGCTCGCACGGGCATTGCCGAACCGCGAGTAGTACCGGGAAATGATATGGCGAGCGATCTTCATGTCCAGCCGCGTCGCCCAGTCGGTATCGATCACCGCGCCGAGTAGGTTGTGTTGCGGAAGAAGGCCGTCAGGCTGCGTCACGGGTACGCTCCGCAAAGGCGGCACGCGCGGCGACCGTGATCTGCTCCATCAGATGAGGAGCCAGGTGGAATGACTGATTGTCGCCCTGCCGCGGGCAAGCGGCGCGAAGGCTGCCGTCCTGACGCTTTCGCAGGATCATGCCGCAGAGCTTGATGTCGTCCGAGACGTTGACGTTGAATCGCGCAACCGTGTTCGAGCCCGGCCAGGCGACTGGCCAGAGTTCTGGAATGTGCATTGTATCTCCGGGTCGCATCGCGACGCTTGATGCCCATCACGGGCAGGGGAAGGTGCAATGGCGGGGGGCGCCGTTGCTTGGAAATTGCCGCCGAAGCGGCGGGGTCTGCGGTGTCTGTCCGGCGAGGCGCGAGGAGCCCGGGTTGCGAGGATGAGGCGGCCACGCCGGAAGAGGGCTAGGCGGCAAGCCGCATAGGTTCGGGCTGCTCGAGTATAGACATCGACCGAAGTCGACGCGGGTTCACCACAACCTCCGGCTCGCGCCCCGAGGTCTCCCACAGCGCCAGGATGTGCGCAGGGTCGTATTGAGCCTGCAGAACAACTGGCTCTCCGGTTCCGTAGGCGCTACCCGTGGCGAACCGGCGAGCGGTGGCAGGGTCGCGGGTCCATGACATCGCATATCCCGTTGCCCGAACCCCGGCGGCCTTCATGCAAGCGCCGCGGTAGATCGTGATCGGCTTCCCTCTACCGCGAAGTCGCCCAAGCTCGGCGTGCTCTTCGTCGTCCATCAGGAGTCGCTGGTCCGTCTCCCAGAAGTACTCGCACAGGACGTCCCGCCCGGGCCGCCATAGCCCGAGCACCGATCCGGACTTCCCGTCCGTCCATCCCTCCTTCAGGAGCCGAGCCCGAGCCCGCGGGCCGAGCGCGCCATGGTAGAGAAACATGTCGGGCACTGCGCCGCGCGCGAACCCGTCCATTGCGAAGACGAGATGCATGGCAGCCTTATCCGCCTCCTCGTCGTCGCGCTCCTGCATGATCGCCAGATCAATAAACGTATCGATCGCTTCAGTGATATAGTCCGGCATCTCGTCGTAGCAGTCCGCCCCGGTTAGCTCCCGCATCCTGGCGCGATGCTCGGATATGTATCTCAGGATGTTGCGACGCGCCCATTCGGCGCGAGTCTCGATGGTAGCAAACCGCCAGGCGAACATGTGAGCGCTGCGATTGATGGCCATCACGCGGCCCTCACGGCGCGGGCGGCGACGCTGTTATCATTGGCGCCGACAAGGCGCCGCTCAGCCACCCACGCATCAAGGTCGTCAGTGTTGTAGATGACCGCCGTGCCCAACTTTGCGTAGACCGGCCCTCCGCCGTAGCAGCGGAGTTTGTCCAATAGACTCTTTGATAGGCCGACGTATTCGGCAGCCTTCCTTACCCTGAGATTCGCCATGCGTGCCCTCCGTGGCGTGCGATTGCATGGCGCAATAAAGGGTAGGTTTTTGGTTGGTTAATAGCCGGTCATTCTTCAACCAGCGCTTCGGCGGCGGCTCTGAGCGCGGCTTGCGCTATCACGACATAATCCGCGCGACGCATCTTGTCGGATTTGGCATCGCGGCGAACCGCGCTGCGAATCGTCTCCGCTTTGATGCCGAGACGTTTTTCCAAGCGTGACGCTATCGCGCGCTCAGAGCCGCCGCCCTTCATTTCCTTCAACCATTCGTGCCGAAGCCGCCAGGTCTGCATGCCAACGGGGCGCCCGCCGGCGCCGCTGCGTCCAGTTCGGTCGGCGGGTGTCTCAATCATAAAGGCTGGCTCGTGCTGTATCGCTAAGGCGAGCGCGAGCTTCTGCCACCCCTCGGCGGCGGCATCGCATCCGTGCAATTCGAGGAGAGCGCCCAGGCGATCCTGCAGTTCCGGCACAAGGTCCGCCACCGACGTTTCGTCATCAACGCGAAGGGGAGGGCGCGCCAGTGGATCGTTCTGGTCGTCGCTCATTTTGTGCCTCCAATCACTGCGGCGATCTGGTCCCCGATAGCGCCAACAGCCCTGCGAGAAGCGTCATCCGCAGCGTGGGCGTAGCGCTTTGTGGTTTGTGCGCTGCTATGTCCCAACAGCGCGCCGATGACTGGCAGCCCCAGGCCCGAGCCTGCGCCAATCGATGCGAACGAATGACGGAGATCGTGCAGGCGGACATCCTCCAACCCGGCGCGCTTCGTAACAGCGGCCCATGGCCGCTTTAGATCGGCCCTTGGCTTCTCATCATCCGTACCCGCGCTATCGCTGGCGATCACAAATGATCCGACTCTCGTCATCGCGTTCAGGATGTCGATTGCAGCCTGCGGCAGAAACACAACCTTCCGGCCGGTCTTCGAATCGGGGAGCCGCAGCACGCCGCGTTCGAAGTCGACCTCGCTCCATCGCAGGCGCAAAATCTCGCGTAAGCGGCAACCCGTTAGCATCAGTAGCCTGATTGCCGCAGTGACGTGCGGATGGAAAGCAACACGCTGCCCCTTGGGAGAGTGCTTCGCATCACCGGCATTGACAGGAAACCCGACGGTCTCGGCCTCAATCATCGCTTCGCCGAGACGCTGCATTTCAGCTGGTGTAAGGAACCGCTCGCGGGCTTGCTCCTCGTAGCGGTCAACGCCGGACGCAGGGTTGAAGCCAGTCGGGACATGCTCCTGCTTGCTGCCCCACGAATACGCAGCTTTTAGGACAGCGACAGCACGGTTGGCTGCATACTTGCCTCGTGTCGCGCCGACCTTAGTGTGCATCGCCTGCACCTCTCGGCGCGTGAGCGACGATGCTTTAATCGCGCCGAGGTGCGGGACTATGTTGACGTTGGCAATCAGTTCATAGCCGTCCGCGGTAGACGCCTTTTTCTTGTCGCGGGTGCGCTCGATATAGAGTTCAAGCAGCCGCTTGACCGTCACGCTGGCTCGCTCGTCCGCGCGACTTTGAGCCAAGTCCTTACCTAGGGCAGCATTCGCAATCGCTTTGCGCGCGGCCTCGCGGGCCTCATTTGCCTTCAGGATGCCCACCCGGCCAAGCTTGATGCGCTTCTTCGTTCCACCCGCTACAGGACGGAATTCGGCGAAGAACGTACCGGTGTCACCTGGCGTTCGGTAGAAGCCGAAGCCAGCCAGATCGTCGTCGAAATAGAAGGTTGTCTTATTCGGACGGGCCGACTTCATGACCTCCGACACACTCTCTGCAGTGATCCGAATTGTAGCCACAGCCCATCCTTATAGCCACATTGTAGCCAGAAATATGGATGATCGCTCTAGAAAATCAAGCGGACACGGGTTACATATCGTTGCAAATACGCAATTTTTCGGAGTTAGTGCAACACTGTGAACGGCTATAAATTGACTGTATCAAAACTTTTAATCATGTGGTCGTGGGTTCGATCCCCACCCCGCTCACCACAACAGCAAAAATCCCAAGCCGCGCCTTCCGTTAACTCGCCGGAAACCAAGTTTTCCTAGCGTGGCGCCATGGTTATCCGCCGCGGCCTCCGCTCGATCTTCGTGACATTGGCGCTCTATCTCGTCTCGGGAGCAGCCGTGGCCTATTTCATGTTCCATGCGCAGCATGGCGCGCGCGGCCTCGAGGCGCGCGGCGCCGTCCGTGAATCGCTGCGCGATATGGAAGCGGAACTCGCCGGGCTTGTCGCCGAGCGCAAATCCTGGGAACATCGTCTCTCGCTGGTGCGCGACGAAGCTGTCGATCGCGATCTGCTGGAAGAGAACGCGCGCGCCATTCTCGGTCGTACGCATAAGAATGACGTTGTCATCATGGGCCGCTGAGGGCTCTGACGGTACGGCATTTAGTCCCGGACGTATCGATTAACTGAAATCAGGTTACGGGAAGTCTATCTCGATTTTTCAACAGCTTAGCTAATGCTGCATTGCGAGATAGCGTGCTCGCCAAGATTTTTGCGATCCTCTAAAACAAAAGTCGAAAGACCTTGGAGGACCGCCTGATGGCTGTTGCTGCGCGTAAGTCGAAAGCTCCCGCTCAACCGAAAGCCGCCGCGAAGGCGCGGGGCGCCAAGGAGGGGGCTGGTAAGACCTCCGCCGCGCTCAGCAACACGCCGAGCTTCACCAAGGAAGAAGATCTCCACGCCTATCATGAGATGCTGCTGATCCGGCGCTTCGAGGAGAAAGCCGGCCAGATGTACGGCATGGGCCTGATCGGCGGCTTCTGCCACCTCTATATCGGCCAGGAAGCCGTGGTCATCGGCATGCAGATGGCCTCCAAGGATGGCGATCAGGTCATCACCGGCTATCGCGACCACGGCCACATGCTGGCCTGCGGCATGGAATCGCGCGGCGTGATGGCTGAGCTGACCGGCCGGCGCGGCGGCTATTCGCGCGGCAAGGGCGGCTCGATGCACATGTTCAGCCGCGAGAAGAACTTCTATGGCGGCCACGGCATCGTCGGCGCGCAGGTATCGCTCGGCACGGGCCTGGCCTTCGCCGACTGGTATCGCGGCGACAACACGGTCTCGATGACCTATTTCGGCGACGGCGCCGCCAATCAGGGCCAGGTCTACGAGAGCTTCAACATGGCCGAGCTCTGGAAGCTGCCGGTCGTGTTCGTCATCGAGAACAACCGCTACGCCATGGGCACCGCGGTCAGCCGCGCCTCAGCGCAGACCGACTTCTCCCGCCGCGGTGTTTCGTTCAACATCCCCGGTGAACAGGTCGACGGCATGGATGTCCGCGCCGTCCGCGACGCCGGCCTGCGTGCGGTCGAGCATGCCCGCTCCGGCAAGGGGCCCTACATCCTGGAGATGCAGACCTACCGCTATCGCGGACACTCGATGTCGGACCCGGCGAAGTACCGTTCCAAGGACGAAGTTCAGCGCATGCGCGAGGAGCACGATCCGATCGAGCAGGTGCGTGCCCGCCTGATCCGCGACTTCAAGATCGGCGAGGACGAGCTCAAGGCGATCGACGCCAAGGTGCGCGAGGTCGTCAACGACGCGGCCGAGTTCGCCACGCATGACCCCGAGCCCGATCCGTCCGAGCTCTACACCGACATCCTGCTGGAGCCGGCGCAGGGCTGACGCCCGGCGCCTCTGGCTCGCTCACCGTCTTTCCCCGCGTCTTAGATTCCGGGTGCGTTCATGCCGATCGACATTCTCATGCCTGCCCTTTCTCCCACCATGGAGGAAGGAAAACTGGCCAAGTGGCTGAAAAAAGAGGGCGATCAGGTCAAGGCCGGCGACATCATCGCCGAGATCGAGACCGACAAGGCGACCATGGAGGTCGAGGCGGTCGACGAGGGCATTCTCGCCAAGATCCTCGTCGGCGACGGCACCGAGAATGTCGCGGTCAACACGCGGATCGGCGTGATCGCGGCTGACGGCGAGGACGTCAGCGCCGCAGCGAGCGGCAGTGCCACGACGGCCACGCCCCAGCCCAAGGCCGAGGCAGCGCCTGTCGCGGCGAAGGCCGAGGAGGCGCCTGCCGCCAGCGCGCCGCAGAGCGTGCCGGCCCAGGCCAAGGCTTACGACGCCTCTTCCGAATTCCCGGCGGGCGCAGAGATCGTCAGCCAGACGGTCCGCGAAGCGCTGCGCGACGCCATGGCCGAGGAGATGCGCCGCGACGGCGATGTCTTCGTCATGGGCGAAGAGGTCGCGGAATACCAGGGCGCCTACAAGGTCACGCAGGGCCTGCTGCAGGAGTTCGGCGCCAAGCGCGTCATCGACACCCCGATCACCGAGCACGGCTTTGCCGGCATCGGCGTCGGCGCGGCGCTCTCCGGCCTCAGGCCGATCGTCGAGTTCATGACCTTCAACTTCGCCATGCAGGCGATCGACCACATCATCAATTCCGCTGCCAAGACGCTCTACATGTCCGGCGGCCAGATGGGCTGCCCGATCGTCTTCCGCGGGCCGAACGGCGCGGCCGCCCGCGTCGGCGCCCAGCACAGCCATGACTACGCCGCCTGGTATTCGAACGTGCCCGGCCTCAAGGTTGTCGTGCCCTACAGCGCCTCCGACGCGAAGGGCCTGCTGAAGAGCGCGATCCGCGATCCGAACCCGGTGATCTTCCTCGAAAACGAGATCATGTACGGCAAGTCCTTCGATGTGCCGAAGGGCGACGACTTCCTGATCCCAATCGGCAAGGCCAAGGTCGTCCGCCCCGGCACGGACGTGACCATCGTCTCCTTCGGCATCGGCATGACCTATGCGCTCGGCGCGGCCGAGGCGCTGGCGAAGGAAGGCATCGAGGCCGAGGTCATCGACCTCAGGACCATCCGCCCGATGGACATCGAGACCGTCGTCGCCTCCGTGCAGAAGACCAATCGCTGCGTCGCGGTGGAGGAGGGCTTCCCGCAGTCCGGCGTCACCGCCGAGATCGGCATGAAGATCATGGAGGCGGCGTTCGACTATCTCGACGCCCCCGTGGCCCGCGTCACCGGCAAGGACGTGCCGATGCCTTACGCGGCGAATCTCGAGAAGCTCGCCTTGCCGAATGTCGGCGACGTCATCGCGGCGGCCAAGGCCGTCTGCTATCGCTGAGAGGGGGCTGACCGATGCCGACAAACATCCTGATGCCCGCCCTCTCTCCGACGATGGAGAAGGGCAATCTCGCCAAGTGGCTGAAGAAGGAAGGCGATACCATCAAGTCCGGCGATATCATCGCCGAGATCGAGACCGACAAGGCGACCATGGAAGTCGAGGCGGTCGATGAGGGTATCCTCGCCAAGATCGTGGTGCCGGAAGGCACGGCCGATGTCGCCGTCAACGAAGTGATCGGCGTGATCGCAGGCGAAGGCGAGGATGCCAAGAGCATCTCCGCCCCCGCGGCCGGCGGCGCTGCGCCTGCCAAGGCCGAGGCTCCGAAGGCTGAAGCGCCAAAGGCAGAGGCTCCGGCTCCCGCGGCAGCTCCGGCCGCCCCGGCTGCTTCCGCTCCCGTCACAGCCCCGGCCAAGCTTAATGGCAGCCGGCCCTTCGCCTCGCCCTTGGCGCGGCGCATCGCCAAGGATGCCGGGCTGGATCTTGCCGCCATCGCCGGCTCCGGCCCGCATGGCCGCATCGTCGAGAAGGACGTCGAGGCTGCCAAGAAGGGCGGCGGCGCCAAGGCCGCTCCCGCTGCGGCTCCCGCCGGTGCTCCGGCTGCCAAGCCTGCCGCCGCGCCGCTCGCGGCCGGCCCCTCCGACGAGGCGGTCAAGAAGCTGTTCGCGCCGGGCTCCTATGAGGAGATCCCGCATGACGGCATGCGCAAGACCATCGCGCGCCGCCTGACAGAGGCCAAGCAGACTGTCCCGCATTTCTACGTCACGGTCGATTGCGAACTCGACGCGCTGCTGAAGCTGCGCGCGGAGCTGAACGCCGCCGCGCCCGAGAAGGACGGCAAGCCGGCCTACAAGCTCTCGGTCAACGACATGGTGATCAAGGCGCTGGCGTTGGCGCTCAAGGCCGTTCCGGACGCGAACGTGTCCTGGACCGACAACACCATGCTCAAGCACAAGCACGCCGATGTGGGCGTCGCGGTCTCGATCCCGGGCGGCCTGATCACGCCGATCATCCGCGATGCTTGCCACAAGACGCTGTCGCAGATCTCCAACGAGATGAAGGACATGGCCGCGCGCGCCAAGGCCCGCAAGCTCAAGCCCGAGGAGTATCAGGGCGGCACGACGGCGGTCTCCAATCTCGGCATGTTCGGCGTCAAGGACTTCGCGGCGATCGTCAACCCGCCGCATGCGACGATCCTGGCGGTCGGCGCCGGCGAGCAGCGCGTCATCGTCAAGGGCGGCCAGCCGGCTGTCGCCACGGTGATGTCGGTGACGCTCTCGACCGACCACCGCGCCGTCGATGGCGCACTCGGCGCCGAGCTGCTGCAGGCGTTCAAGGGCTATATCGAGAAGCCCATGGCGATGCTGGTGTGAAGCTCCGGCAGGCGGGTCGCATGACGAGAACCGTTGGGCTTGGGCGTGCTGTTGCCCTGCTGCTGACGCTCGGGATAGCCGGGTGTGTCAGCGCCGAGCAGCAGGCGAATGTCGCCGCGGCGCGTACAGAATCCGGAGTGCGCGAACGGCGGCTGGACGGCATGTCCCTGTCTCAGGCGCGTGCGTTCTTTGCCGGAACCACGCGAGTGGTGACGGCCAACAATCTGGGCTCCCAAGTCTCCTATATGGCGCCTGACGGCTCGATTTATCTTTGGTTCCCCGGCAACCGCGAAGTGCTGCGCGGGCGCTGGTCTCTGGAGGCCGCAGGTCGCTACGTGCCTGTCCTCGGGCGGCCGGTCGAAGATACCAGAATCTGCTTTGAATACGGGGCCGACACAGTCAACGCCTGGAGCCGTCAGCGCGGAGGTAAGCAATGCATCCCCGCGACTGTGGGGATGCGGATGACGCAGGATCAAGCTGCAGGCGACGTCTTCAAGCTGGCCCAACGCACGGCAGTGCCGTTCATTCTGCCGGCGTCGCGCACCACGATCGCCGCGCTGCAGGCGCAACTCCGTTAGAACCGATCATCGTCGTCGGAGACGCAAGGAAAACGCCCATGGCTGACTACGACATCATCGTCATCGGTTCGGGTCCCGGCGGCTATATCGCCGCCATCCGGGCCGCCCAGCTCGGCTTCAGGACCGCGATCGTCGAGCGCGAGCATCTCGCAGGGATCTGCTCGAACTGGGGCTGCATCCCGACCAAGGCGCTGCTGCGCTCGGCCGAGATCCTGCACTATGGCGAGCACGCCAAGGATTACGGGCTCGTCCTGGAAGGCTCGTTCAAGGCCGATCTCGACGCCGTGGTGAAGCGCTCGCGCGGCATCGCCGTCAGGATGAACAACGGCGTCCAGTTCCTGATGAAGAAGAACAAGGTCGACGTCATCTGGGGCGAGGCCAAGCTGACCAAGCCTGGCACGATCACCGTCGCGCCGACCAAGAAGCCGGCGATGCAACCGCAAGGGCCGGTGCCGAAGAACGCCAAGGGCGAGGGCACCTATACCGCCGACCACATCATCGTCGCGACCGGCGCCCGGCCGCGCGCGCTGCCCGGGCTCGAGCCGGACGGCAAGCTGATCTGGACCTATTTCGAGTCGATGGTGCCGGCGAAGATGCCGAAATCGCTGCTCGTCATGGGCTCCGGCGCCATCGGCATCGAATTCGCCTCCTTCTACCGGACGATGGGCGTCGAGGTGACCGTGGTCGAGGTGCTGCCGCAGGTGGTCCCGGTCGAGGATGCCGAGATCGGCGCCTTCGCCCGCAAGGCCTTCGAGAAGCAGGGCATGAAGATCATCACCAGCGCCAAGGTCAAGAAGGTCGAGAAATCAGCGGACTCCGTCACCGCCCATATCGAGGACGAGAAGGGCGGCAAGCAGACCATCACGGCCGATCGCATGATCTCGGCCGTCGGCGTCGTCGGCAATATCGAGAATATCGGGCTGGAAGCGCTGGGTGTGAAGACCGATCGCGGCTGCATCGTCATCGACGATTTCTGCCGCACCAACGTCAAGGGCATCTACGCCATCGGCGACGTCGCCGGCCCGCCGATGCTGGCCCATAAGGCCGAGCACGAGGCGGTGATCTGCGTCGAGGCGATCAAGGGCCTGCATCCGCATCCGATGGACAAGCTGATGATCCCGGGCTGCACCTATTGCCATCCGCAGATCGCCAGCGTCGGCCTGACCGAGGCCAAGGCCAAGGACGCCGGCTACGAGATCAAGGTCGGCCGCTTCAACTTCGTCGCCAACGGCAAGGCCGTGGCGCTCGGCGAGGACAGCGGCCTTGCCAAGACGATCTTCGACGCCAAGACCGGCAAGCTGCTCGGCGCCCATTTGGTCGGTCCCGAGGTCACCGAGCTGATCCAGGGCTTCGTCGTCGCGATGAACCTCGAGACGACCGAGGAAGAGCTGATGCACACCATCTTCCCGCATCCGACCCTGTCGGAGGTGATGAAGGAAAGCGTGCTCGACGCCTACGGCAAGGTGCTGAACGCCTGAGCCGGGATCTCGTCATGCTCGGGCTCGACCCGAGCATCTCGGGATGGCCCGGGAGCCTCATCCTGCAAGCGTTTCTCGGGTCGCCGCTTCGCGCCGCCCGAGAATGACGCTTCGACTTGGCGGCGGCCTGCCTGCGCTCCATATTGGTGCCATGCCGCCACGCACCCGCAAACCGCCCAAACCCGACCGCGTCGTTCGCGACGAGGAGGTCGAGGTTCTGCCGCCGCGCCGGACGCTGCCGCTCGACTGGAGCGTCGTGTTGCCGACCGTGGCGTTCGGGACCGTCACGGGCTTCGTCGCCAGCCTCGTGGTTGGTGGTGGCGGGTTGATCCGTCACTCCGTGGTCGGCGTGCTCGGCATGCTGGTCGGGCAGGGCATCGTGCGGTTGACCGGGTGGCGGCTGAATACCGGCTATGGCTTTCTCGACGATGCCGGAATGGCGGTGCTGGGCGCGATCCTCGTCATCCTGCTGGCGCGCTTCATCGCCTGACAGGAACCGCGGGCCGTCATTGTTGTCTGGACGCGCATTTGCGCATGGCTAGGGGGACTTCTTCGATGGAAAGCTTTGCCGCCACCATGGCCCAGCCGGGCTACGGTTTTTTCATGACGCTGCTGATCGGCGTGCTCGCCGGCTGGATCGCCGAGCGCCTGACCTCGTCCGATCACGGCCTTTTCACCAACATGCTCGTCGGCGTCGCCGGGTCCTTCGTTGGCACGCGAGTGGCGGAGCTGCTCGCGATCCCGGTCTTCGGCTTCTGGCGCACGCTGACCGCGGCTATCGCCGGCGCCGTCATCATCATCGCGATCTGGAATGCGGCGCGCAGCCGCAACTGACGCCCCCCGCGCGCGGCCCGGCAGTTGCGGGAGCGCGCTTTGGGGATTAGCTAGGAGGGAGCCGGCAGTGCCGGCTCCCGCTTTTGAAGCCCGGACCTCGATATGGCGCTTGTTCTCGACCTGCTGAACCGCGATCCGCGGCCCAATGCCGGCAATCCGAAGGCGCAGCCGGCCCAGCCCGCGGGCGAGGTGCGCCATCCCGAGAAGCAGAAGCGTCCGGAAAACCCGGTCCTGCGCAAGCCGGACTGGATCCGCGTCAAGGCGCCGGGCTCGCCCAAATGGGCCGAGACCAAGGCGATCGTTAAGGCCGAGAAGCTGGTCACGGTCTGCGAGGAGGCCGGCTGCCCCAATATCGGCGAGTGCTGGGAGAAGAAGCACGCCACCTTCATGATCATGGGCGACACCTGCACGCGCGCCTGTGCCTTCTGCAACGTCAAGACCGGCGTGCCGCAGCCGCTCGATCTGGAGGAGCCGCGCAAGGTGGCCGATGCCGTCGCCAAGCTCGGCCTCGAGCATGTTGTCATCACCTCGGTCGATCGCGACGATCTCAAGGATGGCGGCGCCGAGCACTTCGCCAACGTCATCCGCGCGATCCGCAAGGCGTCGCCCGGCACCACGATCGAGATCCTGACGCCCGATTTCCTGCGCAAGCCGGGCGCGCTTGAGGTGGTGGTCGCGGCCAGGCCCGATGTCTTCAACCACAATCTCGAGACGGTCCCGGGCAGATATCTCAAGGTGCGCCCCGGCGCGCGCTACTTCCATTCGCTGCGGTTGCTGCAGCGCGTGAAGGAGCTCGACCCCTCGATCTTCACCAAATCCGGCATCATGGTCGGCCTCGGCGAGGAGCGGAACGAGGTTCTCCAACTGATGGACGACCTGCGGTCCGCCGATGTCGACTTCATGACCATCGGCCAGTACCTCGCGCCGTCGCGCAAGCACCACGCCGTGATCCGCTTCGTCACCCCCGACGAGTTCAAGAGCTTCGAGACCATCGCCTATGCCAAGGGCTTCCTGATGGTGTCCTCGACGCCGCTGACCCGTTCCTCGCACCATGCCGGCGAGGATTTCGCGCGGCTGCGTGCGAACCGGGCGGCGCGGCAGGGCCAGTAGCGGCTCCCACCCATGCCGATGTTCAACAGCACCCGCCGGGTGAAGCACTCACCCGAGCAGATGTTCGCACTCGTTGCGGATATCGAGAAATATCCGCGGTTCCTGCCGCTCTGCGAGGGGCTGACGGTGCGCCGACGCACGCCGCGGGAGGGCGGCGGCGAGGTGCTTCTGGCCGACATGACGGTGGGCTACAAGGCGATCCACGAGACCTTCACCAGCCGCGTCACGCTCGATCCTGCCAACCTCAAGATCCTCGTCGAATATGTCGACGGTCCGTTTCGCCATCTGGAGAACCGCTGGAGCTTCAAGCCGCTCGATACGGGCTGCGAAATCGGCTTCTTCATCACCTATGAGTTCGCCAGCCGCATGCTCGGCCTGCTGATGGGCGCGATGTTCGACAAGGCCTTCCACAAATTCTCGGAGGCCTTCGCGCGCCGGGCCGATGTGGTCTATGGCGGAGCCGCGTCAAAGGCTGTGACAGGCAATTGATCGCGACGCGCGGCTGACGCTCGGCCAGCGATTGATGCCTCCCGGCGATCTGGCGCCGCCTGTCCCGCTGAGGCAGCTCAGCGCGCAGCGTCCCGCAGCAGTTCGAGCGCGACGACCACGGATAGCCGCCGGATCTCGTCGCGCGACAGGTTTCCGAAGCGCATTTCGCGGTGAACGGTTCCGGTGGCCGTCGCGCAGGCAAAATGTACAAGGCCGACCGGCTTTCGCTCGGTTCCTCCGCCGGGACCTGCGACGCCGGTGATCGCCACAGCCAGATCCGCCGACAGCCTGGCGCGCCCGCCTTTGGCCATGGCGCAGGCGACCTGCTCGCTGACCGCGCCATGGGCCGCGAGCAGTTCGGTCGCCACATCGGCAAGCGCTGTCTTGGCTGCGTTCGAATAAGTCACCAGACCGCCGTTCACGACGTCGGAGGAGCCGGCAATCGCCGTGAGCGCTCCCGCGACAAGGCCGCCCGTGCAGGATTCGACCGTGGCGACCTTGAGACCGGCCTCGCGGCACAGGGCCAAAACGGTCTCGGACAGTGTCGTGACTTCGGCATCGAACATCGCGCTACTCCGCTTCGGGCAACCGGATCGTCGCCGTTCCCAGCGCGACGAGCCCCTCGCGCCGACCCGTGAAGCCCATGCGCTCGGAGGTCGTCGCCTTGATCGCGACCTTCTCGACGGGAATGCCAGCGGCCGCTGCGATCGCGGCGCGGATGGCCTCGCGATGCGGCCCGACCTTCGGCGCCTCGCAAACGATCGTCAGATCGAGATGGTCGATGCGCCCGCCGCGGGCGCGAACGCGCTCGGCAGCGAAAGCCAGGAACTGCGCCGAAGCCGCACCGCGCCATTGCGGGTCGCTCGGCGGAAAATGCGTGCCGATATCGCCATCGGCCAGCGCACCGAGCAGGGCATCCGTCAGGGCATGGAGCGCCACGTCGCCATCCGAATGGGCTACGACGCCGCGTTCATGCGCGATCCTGACGCCGCCGAGCCAGACATGATCGCCCGGACCGAAGGCGTGGACGTCATAGCCGGTGCCGACTCGCGTCACGAGCGTCTGCCCGGCGCGTGCATCCATGCGGCGGAAATCCTCGGCACGGGTCAGTTTGATGTTGGCAATCTCGCCCTTGAAGGTCGCGACGGGGTGGCCGGCCCATTCCATCAAGGCCGCATCGTCAGTGAAGCCGTGCAGCGCCACCGCTGCCGCAGCTTCATGCGCCGCCAGGAGCGGTTTGAAGCGGAAAGCCTGCGGGGTCTGGACGGTGACGAGCTGGTCGCGCGGCGGAGTCTCCGCGACATGGCCGGCGGCATCGATGCGCTTGACCGTGTCCGTGACCGGCAGGGCGGGGATCGCGGCCAATCCGCCGTCGCCGAGCGCGCCGATAGCCGCGCCGATCAGCGCCTGCGAGACGAAGGGGCGGGCGGCGTCATGGACCAAAACGATACCGTCGAAACCCTCGCGTGCAAGCGCGAGCAATCCGCGTCGCACCGAATCCTGCCGGGTCGCGCCGCCCGGCGTCGGAGCCGCGAGGCGGTCGTCGTCAATCCCGGCGACGGCATTGGCGTAGCGGGCCTCATCGTCCCCGCCGATCACGACCACCACACGGCCGATGGCGGGCTCCGCCAGGAAGGGCGCGAGCGCGCGGGCGAGGACCGGCACACCATCGACCAGCCGGTACTGCTTCGGCTCGCCTGCGCCCGCGCGCAAGCCACGTCCGGCAGCGACGAGCAGCGCCGCCACCGGAGCGCCGGTATCGGCATGGTCAGAAGACGACAGGGGGTCCGCGGAATGGCTGTTCATGCGGCAGCCATAGCCAATTCCGGCAGCGCTGGGCAGGGGGTGACTCTGTTGCAATGCAGCATCAACCTCTAAGCTCTTGCGCTCCCGCAGCATTGTCCAATAAATATGCATATCGAGAGTTGCCTTAAAAGCAGGCTGGGCCGTTTGAACATCGCAGGAATATCCATCGAAACCCGGGCCTTTCTTGCACCGATGTCCGGCGTGACCGATATCGTCATGCGCCGGCTCGCGGCGCGGCGCCATGCCGGGATCGTCGTTTCGGAAATGGTGGCCTCGGACGAATTTGTCCGCGGCAGCGAGGAAGCGCGCATCCGCGCGGAAGGCGAGGGCGTCTCTCCCCATGTCGTCCAACTCGCCGGCTGCGATCCTTATTGGATGGGCGAGGCCGCGCGGCTGGCCGAGGCCAATGGCGCAGCCATCGTCGACATCAATATGGGCTGCCCCGCGAAGAAAGTGACCGGCGGCTGGGCCGGCTCCGCGCTGATGCGCGATCTCGATCACGCCGTGGCACTGGTCGAGGCGGCGGTCGCCGCCACCACCGTGCCGGTGACGGTCAAGATGCGGCTGGGCTGGGACGACGCCTCCCGCAATGCGCCGGAGCTCGCGCGCCGCGCTGTCGCCGCAGGAGCGCGGATGATCACCGTGCATGGCCGGACGCGCCAGCAATTCTACAAGGGCAAGGCAGACTGGCGCGCCATCGCCGCGGTGCGGGCGGCCGGAGATTTTCCGCTGGTGGCGAACGGCGACATTCACGATGTCGCCGATGCCGAAGCCTGTCTCGCCGAGTCGGGAGCCGACTTCGTCATGATTGGACGGGCGGCTCTCGGGCGGCCCTGGCTGGTCGGCGAGATCGGGGCCGCGCTCGACGGTCGCAAGCTGGCGCCCTTGACGCTGGCCGAAAAGCTCGGCGTCGCGCGGGAGCATTACGAAGGCCTGCTGGCCTTGATGGGAGCAGCCCATGGCGTGCGCCACGCCCGCAAGCACCTCGCCGCCTATGCCGACGAGGCTGTGGCGGAGGGCTGCGAGCCGGATCCCGAACTGCGTCGGACACTGCTCACGTCGGAAGAGCCTCGCCAGGTGCTGACGGCGCTTGCGGGGCTGTTTTCGACCGAACGAAGCCGCGAAGCGGCCTGAGACGGAAAGGAAGGGCCGATGACGGCGCTATTTGCCGACAAGGGGCTCGCGAGCGAGCGTACCTATCTGCTCGACGCTATCGAAATACAGACGCTGAACGTCCTGCCGATGCCTGTCCTGGTCATCGGCGAAGGGCATGTGGTCATCTACGCGAATACGGCGGCGGAAGATTTCTTCCAGTCGAGCGCCTCCATGCTCAAGCGCCAGCGCATCGACGATCTCGTCGCCTTCGGCTCCCCGGTCCTGGGGCTGATCGAGGAGGTGCAGCGCCGCGGCGCGAGCGTCAGCGAATACCGCCTCGACTTCGGCTCGCCGCGCCTCGGCAGTGATCGCACCGTCGATGTTTTTGCCTCTCCCTTGCCCAGCCAGGGCGATGCGGTCGTCCTGATGCTGCAGGAACGGACAATTGCTGAAAAAATGGACAGGCAACTGACGCATCGAGGGGCAGCTCGGTCGATCACCGCACTCGGTGCCATGCTCGCCCATGAGATCAAGAACCCGCTCTCCGGCATCCGCGGGGCGGCGCAATTGCTGGAAGGTTCGATCTCGGACGCGGATCGCATGCTGACCCAGCTCATCTGCGACGAGACGGACCGGATCGTGAAGCTGGTCGAGCGCGTCGAGCTGTTCGGTGACGAACGGCCGAGCGAGCGCGACGCCGTCAATGTCCATGACGTGCTGGACCATGTGAAACGGCTGGCGCAGTCGGGCTTCGCCCGCCACATCCGCTTCTCCGAAGTCTACGATCCCTCCCTGCCGCCCGTCGCGGGCAATCGCGACCAGCTCGTCCAGGTCCTGCTGAATCTGGTCAAGAACGCTGCCGAAGCCATTGGCGAACATGCGATAGACGGCGAGGTCACGCTGACGACGGCCTATCGCCCGGGCATCCGCATGCAGGTTCCCGGGTCGTCCGAGCGGATCGCGCTGCCGCTCGAAATCGTCATCCGCGACAATGGCCCGGGCGTGCCGCATGACCTCATCCAGCACCTGTTCGATCCCTTCGTCACCACCAAGGCGCAGGGAAGTGGCCTTGGACTTGCACTTGTCGCCAAGGTGATCGGCGATCACGGCGGAATCGTCGAATGCGAGTCCGTTCCCCGCCGCACGCAATTCAGGATCCTTCTGCCGCTGCACCAGCTTGGTCAGGGCAGTCAACGCAAGGCCTAAGCGAACACATGCCGACCGGTCATATCCTCGTTGCCGACGACGACGCCGCGATCCGCACCGTCCTCAATCAGGCGCTCGCCCGGGCCGGTTACGAAGTCCGTACCACCGGCCAGGCCGCGACGTTGTGGACCTGGGCCGCCCAGGGCCTCGGCGACCTGATCATCACCGATGTCGTGATGCCGGATGGGAATGCCTTCGACCTGCTGCCGCGCATCAAGCGCGTGCGGCCCGAGCTGCCGATCATCGTGATGAGCGCGCAGAACACCTTCATGACGGCGATCAAGGCGTCCGAGCGCGGTGCCTACGAATATCTGCCCAAGCCCTTCGACCTGAAGGAGCTCGTCGCCATCGTCGGCCGCGCCATGTCGCGCCCCCGTGGCGAGGCCGCACGCAGCCACGCCGCCGAGCCGGAGGACATCCCGCTCATCGGCCGCTCTCCCGCGATGCAGGACGTCTATCGCGCGCTGGCCCGCCTGATGCCGATCGACCTGACCGTGATGATCAACGGCGAGTCGGGCACCGGCAAGGAGCTCGTGGCGCGCGCCCTGCACGACTACGGCAAGCGCAAGAACGGCCCCTTCGTCGCCATCAACATGGCGGCGATCCCGAAGGATCTGATCGAATCCGAATTGTTCGGCCATGAGAAGGGCGCCTTCACCGGAGCCCTGACCCGCTCCTCCGGCCGTTTCGAGCAGGCGGAAGGCGGCACGCTCTTCCTCGACGAGATCGGCGACATGCCGATGGAGGCACAGACCCGCCTCCTGCGCGTCCTCCAGCAGGGCGAATATACGACCGTCGGCGGGCGCACCCCGATCAAGACCAATGTCCGGATCATCGCCGCGACCAACAAGGATCTGCGGATCTCGATCGCGCAGGGCCTCTTCCGCGAGGACCTGTTCTTCCGGCTGAACGTCGTGCCGATCCGGCTGCCGCCCCTGCGCGAGCGCGTCGAGGACATCCCCGATCTCGTGCGCCACTTCTTCTCGCTGGTCGAGAAGGAGGGGTTGCCGCGCAAGCAGGTCGATTCGGAAGCGATGGACGTGATGCGTCGCTACCGGTGGCCCGGCAATGTCCGCGAGCTCGAGAATCTGGTGCGCAGGCTGGCGGCGCTTTATCCACAGGAGACGATCACCGCCCCGATCATCGAGGCCGAATTGCAGCCTGCTGCGGCGGGGCCGGGCTATTCCGGCAGCTCGGCTGCCCCGGAACGCGCCGAGACGCTGTCCGGCTCGGTCGAGCGCCATCTCAGCCAGTATTTTGGTGGTTTCGGCGACAACATTCCCCCGCCGGGCCTCTATCACCGCATTCTGCGCGAGATCGAGCCGCCGCTGATAGCTGCCGCGCTGGCGGCCACGCGCGGCAACCAGATCCGTGCCGCCGAGTTGCTCGGCCTCAATCGCAACACGCTGCGCAAGAAGATCCGCGAGCTCGACATGCAGGTTGTCCGCTCGCCGCGTTGAGGGCGCGCGAGCTCGCCTTGTCTATGTCATATTTTGACAACACCGTTGCGGCGGCGCATCAGTGGCGCCGTTAGGCGGCGCCATGCTTCGGCGGTGCCGCATCGGAGTTGTCAGAACACGTGTCCGCTTCCGCAACTGAAGCCAGAATGATGCCGCGCGGCGAGGAGAAATCCCGCCGCGTTTCCGGCTGGATCGGTGGGATCATCGTCTTCCTGGCGCTGGTTTCGGCGCTGCTCACCTTCCTCGTCCTGTCGGGCGCGACGCCGATCGCCCCGGTGCATGAGGTCGTGATTGGCGTCTTCGTTCTCAATGCGCTGCTGATTCTGGCTCTGCTCGTCGTCGTCGCCATCGAGGCGGCCGTGCTGATCCGCGCCCGCAAGGCGGGAGCTGCAGCGGCCGGGCTGCATGTGCGGATCGTCGGCCTTTTCAGCATCGTGGCAGCGCTGCCGGCCGTTCTCGTCGCGGTGATCGCAACCGTCACCATCGAGCGGGGCCTGGAGCCCTGGTTCTCGGACCGGATGCGGGATGCGATCTTCAAATCGGTCGAGGTGGCGGATGCTTATGCGGCGAGCCAATGCCGCTCGCTGGGCCGCGAAATCCGTGTGCTCGCCGACGATCTCACGCGCGCCAAACCCGCCTATGACGCCGACCGCAAATGGTTCGAGAACTTCCTGACCTCGCGCGCGACAGCGCTCGGCGTCCCCGTCGCCGCGATCATGCAACCGCCGGACAAGGTTCTGGTGCGCGCCAATATCGACGTGTTGAAGGACGCTCCCAAGCCGGATCAGGCCGCTTTCGACGACGCTCAGTCGGCACCGGAGCCGATCTGCGTCATCCCGCGCACAGGCCGGGTCTTCGGGGCGGTGGTGAAACTGCCCGCCTACGGCAACAGCTTCCTGCACATCGCGCGCGAGGTCGACCCGCTGGCGGTCGAGTTCCCGGCGGTCGCGCGTGGCGCGGCTGTCGAATACCTGTCGATCGATGCCCGCCGTAAAGGGGTCCAGGTCGCCTTCGCTTCGATGTACGGTCTGATCGCGCTGATCCTGCTGCTCTCGGCGATCTGGCTTGGCCTCAGCTTCGCCAACGGCCTGGTCGCTCCGATCAGGCGGATGATTCATGCGACGGATCAGGTCTCCAGCGGCAATTTCTACGTCCAGGTGCCGATCCGAAGATCGGAAGGCGACCTGGCCCATCTCGGAG
Organism: Allobosea sp. 10L422; assembly: GCF_056395345.1. Classification (NCBI taxonomy): domain Bacteria; kingdom Pseudomonadati; phylum Pseudomonadota; class Alphaproteobacteria; order Hyphomicrobiales; family Alloboseaceae; genus Allobosea; species Allobosea sp. 10L422. Next base: position 252,150 of record NZ_JBFTJI010000001.1, on the reverse strand, counting down.
AGACCTTCAACAAGATGACGGCGGAGCTGCGCCGCCAGCGCGACAGCCTGGTAACGGCGAGCGAGGTCATCGACAGGCGACGGCGCTTCACAGAGACCGTGCTCTCGGGCGTCTCGTCCGGCGTATTGAGCCTCGATGGCGATGGCCACATCACGACGATCAATCGCTCGGCCGAGGCGCTTCTGGGTACTGGCGGCCGCCTGCTGGGCAGGCCGATCGCCGAGATCGCCCCCGAGGTCGCGGGCCTGGTCGCCGATGCGCTGCAGGGCCGGCAGCGGCAGATCTCGGGGCAGGCGACGCTGACGCGCGCCGGGCAGGACCGCATGGTCAATATTCGCGCCGTGCGCGAAGGGGAGGGGCTCAGCGCCGGTCTCGTGGTGACGCTGGACGACATCACCGATCTCGTCTCCGCCCAGCGCACCGCCGCCTGGGCCGATGTCGCCCGGCGCATCGCTCACGAGATCAAGAATCCGCTGACGCCGATCCAGCTTTCGGCCGAGCGGATCAAGCGCCGTTTCGGCCGCGTCATCATCGAAGGCAAGGATGTCTTCGACCAATGCACCGACACGATCGTGCGGCAGGTCGAGGATATCCGGCGCATGGTCGACGAGTTCTCCTCCTTCGCTCGCATGCCGAAGCCGTCGCTGGCGCGCGAGGATATCGTCGAAACGGTTCGTCAGACTGTCTTCCTCTGGCGGGTCGGCAACCCGGAGACGACGATCGAGGAAAGCCTGCCGGCGGAAGCCGTCTTTGCCCGCTTCGACCGCCGCCTGATTTCCCAGGCTCTGACCAATGTCATCAAGAACGCGACGGAAGCGGTCGAGGCGGTTCCGGCCGACGAGCGCGGCCAGGGTCGCATCGACGTCCGCCTGGAGCGGCGCGACGACGGGCGCGTCGTCATCGAGATCATCGACAACGGCAAGGGGCTGCCGGCCGACCAGCGCCAAAAGCTGCTGGAGCCCTATATGACGACGCGCGAAGGGGGCACCGGTCTCGGCCTCGCCATCGTCGGCAAGATCCTGGAGGACCATGGCGGCGGCATCGAGCTGCTCGACCGCCCGGACGCCTCCAGCGGTGCCAGAGGCGCCCGCATCCGCCTCTGGTTCCCTGAAACCGGCCCTTCCGAGGCCAATGGCGGCGATGATGCCGCCCGGCCGGGTTCCGGCCCGGTCACTCACGATTCGCAGAATGGGATAGGTTGATGAGCGCTGACATCCTGGTGGTGGACGACGAAGTCGATATCCGCGATCTGGTCGCCGGCCTTCTCGAGGACGAAGGCTACCGGACCCGCAAGGCGGGCTCCGCCGACGAGGCGCTGGCCGCGATCGCGGCGCGGCGGCCGAACCTCGTCTTCCTCGACATCTGGCTGCAGGGCAGCCGCCTCGACGGCCTGCAGGTCCTCGAGCTGATCAAGGAGAGTCACCCGGATCTCGCCGTGGTGATGATCTCCGGCCACGGCAACATCGAGACGGCGGTGTCCGCGATCAAGAGCGGTGCCTACGACTTCATCGAGAAGCCGTTCAAGGCGGACAGGCTCGTCCTCGTCGCCGAGCGTGCGCTGGAAGCGTCGCGGCTGCGCCGCGAGGTGCGGGAGCTCAAGACCCGTTCGGTCCAGGCCAACCGCATCGTCGGCCGCACGACCGTCGTCAACCAGCTCCGCCAAACGATCGAGCGGGTCGCGCCGACCAATGCGCGCGTCCTGATCACGGGCGAGCCGGGCTGCGGCAAGGAGCTCGCCGCCCGGACGCTGCACGAGGCATCCACCCGCTCGCACAGCCCCTTCGTCGTCATCAATGCGGCGACGATCACGCCCGAGACGATGGAAGAGGAGCTCTTCGGCGTCGAGGGCGGGGACGGGCGCTCGCGTCGCGTCGGCGCGCTTGAGGAGGCGCATGGCGGCTCGCTCTATATCGACGAGATCGGCGACATGCCGCGCGAGACGCAGAACCGCATCCTGCGCGTGCTGGTCGACCAGAACTTCCAGCGCGTCGGCGGCGCGACGCGGGTCCATGTCGACGTCCGCATCATCTCCTCCTCGAGCCGCGATCTCGCGCAACTGATCGCCGAGGGGCATTTCCGCGAGGACCTCTATCACCGCCTCAGCGTCGTGCCGATCCGCGTGCCCGCGCTCTCCGAACGGCGCGAGGACGTGCCGGAGCTGATCGAGTTCTTCATGGACCAGATCTCGGTGGCGAGCGGTCTGCCCAAGCGGCGGATCGGCTCCGATGCGATGGCCGTTCTGCAATCGCATGAGTGGCCGGGCAACGTCCGCGAGCTGCGCAACAATGTCGAGCGGCTGATGATCCTGACCAAGGGCGATCCGACCGCGGAGGTCACGATCGAGATGCTGCCGGCCGAGGTCGGCGCGATGGTGCCGACAACGCCATCGGGCTCGGGCGGCGAGCGGCTGATGAGCCTGGCGCTGCGCGATGCGCGCGAGATCTTCGAACGCGAGTATCTGATCGCACAAATAGCGCGCTTCTCGGGCAACATCTCGCGTACCGCCGAATTCATCGGCATGGAGCGCTCCGCCCTGCACCGGAAGCTCAAGTCGCTCGGTGTCGGCTAGCCTTTCGTAGGGTGCATCTGCACGCCACGCAGATGCACCTGCGAAAAAACGCGGCATTGCTGCACTTGCGTTGAAGACGAACTCGACGATCTAATGGAGCGTCGGTGTTCCGAGGCTGGCGGAATGCGCCGCCGACCCGAACGGAACGAACTGGATCGCGGGCGTAAACCGATCGCCGATCCCAACAACAGGGACTACCCATGGCCGCAGAGCGGGCTCAGAACCTCCAGGACACTTTCCTCAATCACGTTCGCAAGCAGAAGATTCCGCTGACGATTTTCCTTGTCAACGGCGTGAAGCTGCAGGGCGTCGTCACCTGGTTCGACAATTTCTGCGTGCTGCTGCGCCGCGACGGCCATTCGCAGCTCGTCTACAAGCATGCGATCTCGACCATCATGCCCGGCCACCCGGTGCAGCTGTTCGAGCCCGAGGAAACGGACAAGAACTGAGTTGGCGACAAGCCACAAGGACGACAAGCATCGGGCGGCCACGCGGGTCACAGGCGCGAAGCCGCTCGACGAGATCGAACGCGACATCGCGGCGAATACGCGCGCCTTCGTCGTGGGACCCTATCTGCAGAAGCGCGGCGTTTCCGTCGACGCCAACCAGCGTTCCTTCGCGGCGCGGCTGGACGAGGCCGTCGGCCTCGCGGCTGCGATCGACCTGACCGTCGTCGAGCCGGTACAGGTGCTGCTGACCGCATTGCGGCCCGCGACCTATCTCGGCAAAGGCAAGGTCGAGGAGCTGGCGGAGCGCATCAAGATCGAGGAAATCGGCCTCGTCGTGATGGACTGCGCGCTGTCGCCGGTTCAGCAACGCAACCTCGAAAAGGCCTTCGGCTGCAAGGTCATCGATCGCACGGGCCTGATCCTCGAGATCTTCGGCCGGCGGGCGCGCACCAAAGAGGGCGCGCTCCAGGTCGAGCTTGCGCATCTCAACTACCAGAAGAGCCGGCTGGTGCGGTCCTGGACCCACCTCGAACGTCAGCGCGGCGGCTTCGGCTTCCTCGGCGGCCCCGGCGAGACGCAGATCGAGGCCGACCGGCGCATCATCCAGGAGCGCATGACCAAGATCGAGCGCGATCTGGAGAGCGTGAAGCGAACCCGTTCTTTGCACCGCGCGAGCCGGAAACGCGTGCCTTATCCGATCGTTGCGCTGGTTGGTTACACCAACGCCGGCAAGTCCACGCTGTTCAACCGGCTGACTTCGGCTGAGGTGCTGGCGCAGGACATGCTCTTCGCTACGCTCGATCCGACCGCCCGGGCGATCAAGCTGCCGCATGGCGCCCGGATCATGCTCTCCGACACAGTCGGCTTCATCTCCGACCTGCCGACGCAGCTCATTGCCGCGTTCCGTGCCACGCTGGAGGATGCGATCGAGGCCGATGTCCTGCTGCATGTCCGCGACGTCTCGCATGAGGACACGCAGGCGCAGGCCGCGGATGTCCAGGCGATCCTGCGCGATCTCGGCATCAACCCGGATGATGGCCAGCGCGTCGTCGAAGTCTGGAACAAGGCGGATCTGCTCGATGCGGCCGAGCGCGAACGCCAGCTCGGCGTCGCGTCGCTGCGTCCCGCCGAAACGCGGCCGGTTCTCGTCTCGGCGCTGACCGGCGAGGGCATCGATCGCCTGACCCGCGCCATCGAGACCCGGATCGCCTTGAGCCGCCCAGTCTACGCGCTCGAACTCGCGCCCGGCGATGGCAAGTCGCTGGCCTGGCTCCACGCCAACGGCGAAATCCTGGAGCGCGCGGACGCCGAGGACGGCCGGCTCAAGCTCGTCGTTCGCCTGCCGCCGGAGCGGGAAGGGTCCTTCACGGCCCGATTCCCGCAGGCTGAACGACAGGGGTGACGGCCGGCGACGTCAGGTGCCGTTTATTGGTCGGATATGATCGAATTCTGCTGGTTGGTCACGGAGCCGCGGTCATCCCGGGCTTGACCCGGAATCTATGCTAGAACGTTTCCGAGCACGGTTCAGCCATGGATACCGGCTCGGTGCTTCGCTCCGGCCGGGGTTAGCTGCACCCCTACGAAAGCCCGCGTGATCCGGCCCCGGAGCTCGTCTGCTCCTGGCGGCGACTATCGTGATCAGATCGCCTTCTCGGCCTTCTTCACCGCCTGCCAGAGCGCTTCCATCTCGTCGAGGCTCGCCTCCTTTGCGGTTCGGCCCTCCGCTTCAAGTTTTGTCTCGATACCCTTGAAGCGTCGCTCGAATTTCGCATTCGCGGCGTTGAGGCAGGCCTCCGGATCGGCATCGACATGGCGGGCGAGATTGGCGATCACGAAGAGCAGATCGCCGATCTCCTCCTGGATGGCGGCCTTGTCGCCGCCAGCGAGCGCCTCGTCGATCTCTTCAGTCTCCTCGCGGATCTTGTCGAGCACGAGCCGGGCGTTGTTCCAGTCGAAGCCGACGGTCGAGGCTCGGGCCTGCAGCTTCCAGGCGCGGGTGAGGGCGGGCAGGTTGTGCGGCACGCCGGCGAGGACGCTCCTGTCCTCCTGCAGCGGCGGCAGGCCAGCTGCTTCGTGCGCCGCGGCCTTGGCCGCCTTCTCCTCGGCCTTGATCCGGTGCCACAGCACTTTCACTTCGGCCGGCGAGAGATCCCGCGCGTCGCCGAAAACATGCGGATGCCGGCGGATCAGCTTGCTGGTGATCGCTTCCACCACATCCGGGAAGGCGAAGGACCCTTCCTCCTCGGCCATACGGGCATGAAAAACCACCTGCAACAGGAGGTCGCCCAGCTCGTCCTTCAGGTCGAGCTTGTCGCCGCGCGCGATCGCATCGGCAACCTCATAGGCCTCTTCGACGGTGTAGGGAGCGATCGACGCGAAATCCTGCTCCAGATCCCAGGGACATCCGGTTCCGGGCGCACGCAGCGCCGCCATGATCTCGATCAGCCGTTCGATGTCGCGAGAGGGCTTCAACGCTGCCTGTCCCCATGATCTGCGGTCAAGCATTGCTGCGCGAAAAAGTGGGAACCGGTTTTTCGCTGAAGCAATGCTCTAAACTTTCAGAATCGATCACGTTTTTCGCATTCGGATGTTTCAATCCGAATGCGACGTGATCTAGCTTCCTCCCATGATTCAAGTCACCCCGTCCATCGCCATCGACGAGAGCGAGATCGAGGAGAGCTTCGTGCGCGCCTCGGGTCCCGGCGGCCAGCACGTCAACAAGGTCTCGAGCGCCGTGCAGATCCGCTTCGACGTGCGCCGTTCGCCGTCGCTGCCGAACGAGGTCGCCATCCGCCTGATGAAGCTCGCCGGCAGCAAGCTGACTCAGGATGGCGTCATCGTCATCGTCGCCCAGACGCATCGCAGCCAGAAGCGCAATCGCGAAGAGGCCGTCGAGCGGCTGCTGGAGATGGTCCGCGCCGCCGCCGTCCGCCCGACCGTTCGACGCGCGACGAAGCCGACCAAGGCGTCGAAGGAGCGCCGGCTCGCCTCGAAGGATCGCCGCTCCGGCGTCAAGGCCGGCCGATCGAAGCCTGCGGCCGACTAGCATGTCCGACAGCGAACGCCAGCCGGGGCAGGGGGCTCGCCCTGCCCGCGCCCCGCGGCGCATCACCGCCGACTATCTCCAGCGTGCGGCGATGCACTATCTTGAGCGCTACTCTGCCCCAGCCGCTCAACTGCGCCGCGTGCTGGCGCGCAAGATCGCCGTGAGCTGTCGGCATCACGGCGACGATCCCGCGCATCACGCCGTCGCACTGGACGATGTGATCGCCCGCTGCCTGTCCAGCGGATTGATCGACGATCGCCGCTTCGCCGAGGCGCGGGCGGCGACGCTGAGGCGCAAGGGGCAGTCTAGCCGCAGCGTTATGGTCAAGCTGGCCGCCAAGGGGATAGCGCGCGATCTTGCGGGCGAATTCGCGAACACCCATGCCGACGACGAGATCGCCGCCGCCCGCATTGCCGCGAAGCGCCGCCGGCTTGGCCCCTGGCGCAGGCCGGACGAGCGGGCCGCCTGCCGTCAGAAGGATCTCGCCGCCCTGGCGCGGCTCGGCTTCGGCTACGCGACGGCCCGCAGCGTCATCGATGGCGATGCCGACAGCGCGTCCTGAACTTCAGGCTTCACTGAAGCCGCCTCACTCAAGCTTGACCTGAGCGTCCTTGACGACCTTGCCCCAGCGCTCGACCTCCGCCGTAACGAAGCGCCCGAAGGCGTCGCCGCTCAGGCTCGGGATCGGGGAGCCGTTCTTCTTCCAGGCCGCATCGATGGCCGGGGACTTCAGCGCTTTCTCGACCTCCGTCCGCATTCGCGCGACGATCTCGGGCGGCGTTCCCTTGGGAGCCCAGAGCGCATACCAGGTCGAGACCTCGTAGCCGTCGAGGCCCGCCTCCTTGGCCGTCGGAACATCGGGCACAGCCTCCGAGCGCGTCGGCGCGGCAACGGCCAGGGCCCGCAAGGCGCCGCTCTGGATCTGGGCTGCCGAGGAACCGAGCCCGTCGAATAGGATATCGACCTGCCCGGCGACGGTATCCTGCAAAGCTGGGCCGGCGCCGCGATAGGGCACATGGGTCAGCTTTGTGCCTGTCGAGAGCTGGAACAGTTCGCCGGCGAGATGGTGCGTCGTGCCGTTTCCGGCCGAGGCATAGTTGAGCTTTTCCGGGTTCTTCTTGGCGAAATCGACCAGCTCGGCCACGGTCTTCGCCTGGACCTTGCCGGGATGGACGACGATGACCTGCGGCGGCTGGGCAACGACGGCGATCGGGATGAAATCGGTCTCGATGCTGTAGTCGAGCTTTGGATATAGCGCGGGCGCGATGGCGTGGTGGGCGGCCCCGACGAAGAAGGTATACCCGTCCCGCTTTGCCTTCGACGCCGCGGAGGCCCCGACTGTCCCGCCGGCGCCGCCGCGGTTTTCGATGATGATGCGCTGGCCCAGTTGCTGATCGAGCTGCGCGGCGAGCGGCCGCGCAAACGCGTCCGTTCCGCCGCCGGCAGGGAAGGGCACGATGAAGGTGATCGGCCGCGCAGGCCAGGCCTCCGCCCACGCCGGAGCATGCAAGGCCAGTACGGATGCGGCGGCGGTCGCCGCGATGAAGGATCGCTTCGTGATCATCGGCTCTCTCCCAGGGCGAGGCTCTTGCCGGCCTTCGCTGCGTGTCCGACAATGCGGACCGTCTTGCGGATTAGGCCATCGGGACAATCCGTTTGGCAAGCGCGTGGCCGAGATGCGTACCGGTTCCGCAATCTCGACTTGCGGCATCGAGCAGAGATTGGCAGGCGAAGATCATGAGCCGGCTCGACAGTTTCATCCGCCGTCTGAAGGCCCAGCGCAGCGTGCTGAACTGGGCAGCCGATTTCGCCGCGGGCAAGGACGGCCTGATCCTTGAGCTCGGCCTCGGCAATGGCCGGACATACGACCATTTGCGCGCGAGATTGCCCGGCCGCGACATCCATGTCTTCGAGCGCTCGCCCAGCCCGAATCCCCGATCGATGCCCCCGCAGCACCTCCTCATCATCGGGGAGATGGAGCAGACATTGCCGGCCTTCGCCGCCCGGCATGGCGCCGCGGCGATTTTGATCCATGTCGATGTCACGACGGGCGTGCCCATGCGCGACCGGGTGGCCTTCGCATGGCTGCCAGGACAAGTGGCGGCATTGGTGCAGCCCGACGGGCTGATCGTCAGCGGCTGGCCGCTCGACGATCCCGCCTTCGAGGCCGTGCCGCTTCCGGCCGAGATACCCGAGGAGCGCTATTTCGCCTATCGGCGCCGCGGCGCCGGCTGAAACCATCGTGGAGGGACGCGGCAAATCCGAAAGCCTGGGGACCAGGCTCGGCTTAGGGGTGCGGCCGGCTCTGTTGAAGCTCGATATCGAAGCTTCGTTCGAGAACCTCGTTCTTGTCGTTGAGCACCGTGTATCGCGCGCGATAGGTGCCGCTTGCCCACCCGGCCGGTGGTTTCCGCAGCCCCGTGAAGACCAGCGTCTGCGCCTGATTTCGCTCGAGCGGCGAGGCTTCATGCCTGGCGATCACCTGGCCGGACGGATTGCTCACGACGATCGATTGCACGTCGCCGATCTTGAGGCCGATGCCGCGGACATAGGCGACGAGCGCGGGGGCTTCGATGCCCGGGGGCGGTTCGGCGTCGCCAGCCTCCAGCGTCGCCATCGTCACCGAGGCGGCAGCAAAGCCTGCATTCAAGACCCATCGCGGCCTGTAGGCGAGCAGGGACGCCGATGCGGGCTCCCAAAGCATGCGACCGCCGCCACATGAATGAGGCGGCGCCTCGTAGGCGAAGGGGTCAGCGATCTCGCCGCGATAGCGGACGATGAAATGAAGATGCGGATATTCGGTCAGGCCGGACAGACCGATCTGCCCGATCGCCTGACGCGCTTCGACCCGGTCGCCGACCTCGACGCGCAGGCTGCCGCGAGCCATGTGGCAGTATTGGGTCTGCCAGCCGGCCGAATGCTCGATCACGACCGCGTTGCCGCATTCGGAGCCCTTCACGGCCGCCGCTCCGCTGTCGCGAACGGACACATCGGCCATGCCGTCGCGTCGCCGGACGACGCGGCCGGCGGCGGCAGCCAGGACATCGACCCCGGCGCGCTGGGCAGCCATGGTCGGCAGCCGGAAATCGGTCCCGTTATGGCCGTCATAGGAGAGGGTGCCGCATTGAAAATCCCGGGCCGAGGATGTGGGGTCGGCGTCGACATAGTTTTGGATGAAGCAGTTGCGGCCGAGCTCGCAGGCGACCGGCAGGGCGAAGATCGGCGCCTCCCCGGCAACGGCCGCCGGGACAACGAGAACGGCGACGGCCGCGGCCATGCGAAAACGATGGCCGCCGCCCGTCACATCAAGCCTCCTCATGCCGAAACAGGGGCGGCCCGCTGCATGAATTGGGAGGATGTATCTCTTCGGGAAAGAGCTGATCGCGACATCCCTCGACGAAGGGTGACAACGTCAAAATATAGAGCAGGAAAAACTCGATCTGCCGATTGATGCCGAGCTTGAGCATGATGCGTTTGATATAGGTCCTGACTGTCGCTTCCGTGAGATCGAGCGTCTGGCCGATCTTCCATGGCGGCTCCCCGCCCAGGATGCGCATCACGATTCTTTCCTCGGCCCAGGGCAGGCCGAAGGCCGTCGCAATCCGCTTGGCCCCCGCTGCCGGATCGATCTGCGGGATGACGACGAGCAGCCGGTCCATGTGCCGCTCGGTCGGCGCCGCGCCGATCCATGCGAAGGCAAAGGCGCGATGGTCTGTCGACAGGGGAATGATCGTGTTCGTCCAGCCTCGGCCTGAGCGGGATGCCATCGTGTCGCGCAGCGCGTGGCGCAGGAGGTTGTTGACGAGAGAGTTGGGGCCGGCGAGGGCGCCATGGTCGAGGCGAACCGGGTTCTTCGCCTGAAGCATCTGCCGGCCGGCATCGTTGGTTTCGAGGAGGCGTAGCTGCTGGTCGACGGCGAAGGCCGGAAAGGCCAGCTCCTGCAGCATGGTGTCCAGACTCAGGTTTTCGTGTCGACGTTGCGTGAAGCCCTGGGTCGTCGCCCAGATCACGCTCGCGGCGCGCGAGATGCAGACCATCTCCGCGGCCGAGAGGGAATGCGGCCGCCAGCCTGCCAGGAAAACCAGATCATTTCCGTCGCTCGCAGGCAGGCGCCCTGCAAGCGCGTATCCGGCCTCGCCCGCCTCCCGCCCGAGCAATTCCGCTATGAGCGTATCGGTCGCTTCGACCGCGAACAGCCCGGCGCTCTGCCAGTCCGGCCGATGCACCAGATGCGTGATCGCATCCGCCGAGGGCTGCACGTCACTGTCAAAGCCGACACGAACGGCGGCTGCCGCAAAGCCGTTCGGCGGGGCCAGTGTCAGGACAAAGCATCGCTTGCATTCGAGCAACCCGAGCATCGCCCGTCCGAAAGCTTCCAGGGCGAGAAGCGTCGCGGCTCTGCCAGGGGGCGTCGGCATGATGGAATCGTCCCGCAACATCGAGGCCTCCTCCGTCGCATTGATCCCCCGCCGTGTTGTTCAACTCTCCTTGAAGGCGCGCTGCACGCGTAGCATCAACGGCTGCAGCAGGTATTCCGCGAAAGTCCTGCGCCCGGTCTCAATGAAGATCTCGACGGGCATGCCCGGCTGAAGCGAGGCGAAATAAGGAGTGAGCTCCGGCGCTTGCTGGAGGTCAACCTCGGCCTTGTAGAACGACCTGCCTGATCTCGGGTCGATGAGCGCATCGGCCGTGACCATCGTGACGGCCCCGGCGAACAGGGGCGTGCGTCTCGAGTTGAGCGCGAGAACCCGCACGCGCGCGGGCTGCCCGACCCTTACCTCGTTGCGATCGCTCGGCTTTACCTCGCCCTCGACGATCAAACGATCCTGCATCGGAACGATGTCGAGCAGGGTTTCACGCGGATTGAGGACCGCGTTCAGGCTCCGCGTGTTGAGGCCGACGACGAGACCTGCTTCCGGTGCGCGGATCTCGCTCCGAACCAGCGTGTCGCGTGCCGCCGCTATGCGGTGCCGCGCATCGGCGATCCGTTCGCGCGCGGCGTGGCTCTGCTTGGCGATGTCCTCGAGCCAAGCGTAGACGGTTTGTCGACGCCTGTCCTCCAGCTCGGCGATCTTGCCTCTCGATTGGGCTACCGACGATGCATTTGTCGCAATCTGGGCTTCGACATCGGCTTCGGCTCGTTTGAGCGCAAGAACCTTCGGCCGCCGGGCCAGTCCCTTAGCCAGCAGAAAGTCTGTATCCTTGATTTCCTCCTGGAGGTAGGAGAGCTGCCGCACCAGGCCGCCCGAGCCGCTCTGAAGCCCTCGGATTGCTTCCTCCAGCTGCAATATCTGCTGATCGATGAGCTTGCGCTCCCCTTGGAGCGAGGTGGCCCTTGCCGCGAATTCGGAAAGCTGCGTCGCCATTGCCGACCGCGCCTCCCTGTTCGTCGTATTGGTTTGCAGTTCGTCGGGGAACGAAACCTCGGCTGCGCCTGCCTGTTCCGCCTCAAGACGCGCCTCCATCGCAAGATCGGCGAAGAGCTTGGTTTCGAGAACCCCGATATTGGCCTCGATCTGCGTCGTGTCGAGCCGAGCGAGGAGCTGGCCGCGTTCGGCCTGCTCGCCTTCGCGGACGAGAATGGCTTTGACGATCCCGCCTTCGAGATGCTGCACCGCGCGGTGCTGCGACAACACCTTTACCACGCCAGGTGCGATGACCGCGCTCGCGAGCGGCACGGCTGCAGCCCAGGTGCCGAAGATGCCGAAGAGAAGGATCAGGAGCACGGCCCCCCAGCGCACGAGGGAGGTGGTCTCCGACCGTGGAAGATCCGCTAGCTGGGCCAGGTCGGGGCCGACGGCCCGGATGAGTCCGGCGGGCCGGCCATCCTGCACGACGCTGAGCCCGCGCGACGGGGAGGGGGTGGCGACGGCAGGCATCAGCGCCTCCTGTCGATGATGTCGGACCTGGCCTTCTCATTCGGGGCAGGGCGTGAATGACGCATCGGCGTCGCGCCTGCCATGGTCTGCGGGAGCACTTCGCAGGGAGGACCAAACGCCACCTGGACGCCGTCCCGCAGGAAGAGAATGAGGTCCGCCACAGTGAAGAGGCGCGGGCGATGCGTGACGATGACCAGCGTGGTTCCCCGCGCCTTCGCCTCCCGGATCGCTGCGCACAGCGCCTCCTCGCCCTCCGGGTCGAGATTGGAGTTGGGCTCATCGAGCAGGATCAGCCTGCGCTTGCCGAAGAGCGCGCGGGCGAGCCCGATGCGCTGGCGCTGCCCGCCGGAGAGCTTGCTGCCATCCCGGCCGATATCGGTCTCGTAGCCGTTCGGTAGCGCCAGGATCATCTGATGCGCGTTGGCTTGCCTGGCGGCCCCGATCACGTCGGCATCGGTCGCCGTTTCATCGAAGCCGGCGATCGCCTCGGCGACGGTGCCACCCAATAATTCGACATCCTGGGGCAGGTAGCCGACATAGCGCCCGAGTTGATCCGGGTCCCAGTGCTCCAGCGAGGCGCCGTCCAGCCGAATCGTGCCCGTCGTCGGCTTTTCGAGCGCCGCGATCATTCGCAGCAATGTCGATTTGCCCGCACCTGTCGGGCCGATGACGACGATGACGCTGGCCGGTGGACAACGGAAGCTGATGCCCGCCAGGGCCGACCGCCTCGCATTCGGATTGCGAAACGCGACGGCGCTGATGTCGAGCGCGCCGAGGGGAGGCGGGAGGAGCGTCCGGCCCTGGCAGATCAGGGCGGAGGCGACGGCGCCGCGCACGTGAACCCAGGCATCGCGCGCCGAGGTCAGCGTGCGCAACCCGGCGACGAGTTGCTCCATCGGCGCCAACGTGCGGCTGATGAGGATCGAGCTGGCCATCATGCTGCCGCTGAGCACTTCGTTCTGCAGCACCAGCCAGGCGCCGGTCCCGATCGCCGCGACCTGGAGCATGATCCGGACCGCGCGCGCGAGCGAGGCGATCAGGGCCACCCGCTCATTCGCCTTGACCACGGGCGCCAGCGCCGCGTCGTTGAGCCGGAGGAATTCGCGGATCGCTCCATGCGTCCACCCCATCGCCCGGACGAGGCTGGCATGGCCGACGATGCCGTCCAGGGCGCGTTGCGCGCGCAGGGCCGTCCCGGACGCCTCCGCCAGCTCGGCACGCGCCACGCGCCCGCTCACGAACGCCAGCAGGAGCAGGAGCAGGGAGCCCATCAACGCAATCGTGCCGTACCACGGGTGGATCAGGTAAAGCACGACAACGAAGGCCGGCAGGAAAGGCGCGTCGATCAAGGTCGAGGCGGTCCCGCTCGACAGGATGTTCCGGAGTTCGCGCACCCTGACCATGTCGTGAGTGCCGGCCTCGTTCCGCTTCGTCGAGTCCGTGATCGCCGCCTTGAGCACGAGCGGCGCGAGCAATCGCTCGAAGCTGACGGCGAAGCGACCGAGCAGGCGATTGCGCAGGATGTCGAAGCAGGCGCTGAAGCCGAGCGCCACCACGGCGAGACCAGTCAGCCCGACGAGCGTGTCGATATTGCCGCTCGTGATCACCCGGTCGAAGACCTGGATCGAATAGAAGGGCAGGATCAGCAGGAGCAGATTGATCGCGACGCTGAAGACGACGACCCAGAGCAACGCCCGCCATCCCGGGATCGCCATGAGAAGCCTGCTGCCCCTCAATAGGGCGGCGTCGGCGGTGACCCTGGTGCGGAACCCAGGGTTCCTGCGGCTTGCAGACGCGTCGGACATGTGTCCTCGGACTGAAAGAAGCGCTTGCGCGATGTTGCGGGAGGATGAAGCCGACCCGAAAAGCCGATGGGACGAGCTCATGCTCCGGCGCATTGGAGCGTGACGGGAGGCTGGCTTCAGATCGCGCCGTTTGGCGGACGCATCCGAAGCTGCGAAATTCCGATCCGGGGAGGGGAGCCCCTATTGCCCAGCCATGTTGCTATCGGGAAATTCTCTAGCGCCCACGCCACCGCAGCCATGATCTCGCCTCCCTTGATCCAGCACGCCCCTTCGTGGATTTGCGCAACCACCGGACTTGGCCGGTGCCGCTTTGCAGCCATGGAAGGGCGGCCCGAAAGCGGAGAGGCGACGCTAGGGAAGCTTATCCTCCGGCATAATCCCCATTTGGTGACAGAAACGGTTTGAGGCGATGACCACCTGCAAGTGTCAGCGATCCGGGAATGCCGGACTTACCGGCGGCGTCGGTGCGCTTGCCTCGATAGCTGGGCGGAATCCATTCGGCGAATATTTGCATTGATTGCAGCGTAAATAGCAGCGTTGAGCGCTCGAATTCCTATAGATTAAGCCAGTTCGACTTGGGAAGTGAGCCTGAAATAGCGTCGGCCTCGACGGCTTTTGTCTCCAAATGGGGATTGCGCCGGCCCCCTGCATCTTCCTAGCTTTCGCCACCTTCGCAAATTTCTCGATCCGCGACGAAATTTCTCGATCCGCGACGATCGATACCCTGCGCAAGACCGCGCATGGGCGGGCGCGTGCCTATGCGAGGGGCTCTGCAGCAGGGAGAACTGCCATGGCGATTATCAATGGTACACCCGGCGACGACATCATCCCCCCTCCGGATACGAGCGGTGACGACATTATCCACGGCTTCGCCGGCAATGACTCGATCGACGCGGACGGCGGCAACGATTTCGTCAGCGGTGGAGCTGGCGACGACGATATTCTCGGCGGCGTCGGCACCGATACGCTCGATGGCGATGCCGGCAACGACACGATCAGCGGTGGGGACGGTGACGACGTCGTCAACGGCAATGCCGGCAACGACATCCTGGCCGGCGATGCCGGGGACGATACCGTCAGCGGCGGCGCCGGCGCCGACAATATTCTCGGCGGTGACGGCAACGACACCCTGTCCGGCGATGCCGGAAACGACACGATCGGCGGCGGCGATGGCGACGACGTCATCAACGGCAACGCCGGGGACGATACCCTGTCCGGGGATGCCGGGAACGATACCCTCAATGGCGGCGCCGGCAACGATACCGTCGATGGCGGCGATGGCGACGATATCCTCAACGGGGCCGCAGGTGCCGATACGCTGAACGGCGGGGCCGGGGTCGACACGATGGACGGCGGCGCCGGCAACGACACCTTGAACGGCGATGCCGGTGACGACGTCATGAACGGCGGTATCGGGAACGATACGCTGAACGGCGGCGACGGCAACGACACCATGAACGGCAATGCCGGCAACGATACGATGAGCGGCGATGCCGGCAACGATATCATGGAGGGCAACGCCGGCGACGACGTCATGGATGGCGGTGACGGCGACGACACCATGGGCGGTGGCGATGGCGACGACACACTGGAGGGCGGAGCCGGTCTGGATACGCTCAATGGCGGCGACGGCGATGATACGCTGAGCGGCGGAGCGGATGCGGATACGCTGAATGGCGACGCCGGCGACGATGAGCTGAGTGGCGGGGACGGCAACGACACGGGCCACGGCGGTGACGGCAACGACGCCCTGACTGGCGGGGCCGGAAACGACACCCTCTGGGGCGACGCCGGAGACGACGAGATCAAGGGTGACGCCGGCAGCGACGAGCTCCATGGCGGCGAGGGTAACGACGAGCTCGACGGCGGAAACGGCGCCGATAACCTATACGGCGACGCTGGCGATGATCTGCTGACGGGCGGCGCAGGCACCGACACCTTCCATTTCGGTGACGGTGCCGACACTCCGTTTGGCGATGACGAAGTCACCGACCTCAATGCGGGGGACGAGGACGTCATCGAGGTCGATGTTGCCGATCCGACGACTGTCGAGGTGACGGTGGACGATTCCGGCCCCAGCGTCGTGTTGGATTTCGGCTTCGGCACCATCCAGATCGACGGTGTTTCGGGTGGCGGCACGTTCACGTCGATCGACGACATCAACAACGCGCTGGGATACGATGCCATCACGCTCGTGTGACATCGCCTTGCCGAGGGCGGCGGCGCTGGTCGCCGCGGCCTGCCGCGAAACGGGTCATCCCGGTCCGTATCGTGCCATTGCGGGTTCTGTGAGGTTACCCGGAGGACGTCCTCATCGCTTCTCCGCGACAGCCAGAACCCGCGCGCTCCCGAAGTCCTAGTGAAGGTCGGCGACAGGCCTCGCGCGGGCAGACAGAGCTCTGTGGCGTGGACGACGTTTGATCGTCCGGCACGGCACGCGACGACGACAGGGGGCATCGCCCCCGGCAGCAAGAGTGATTCGCATAAGACATATTATGGAACAGACATGCGGTTTGGATCGTGTGGCATCCCGGGGTCAATCGGCCTGACAGTCTCAGCAGCAATGGCGAAGGCATTGGGATTGCCGATACGCCGGCTGCGACCCTGAGATCGGCGATCATTCCACCAAGCCTTAGAGGCGCCGTCGGTGTGCGACGCTCCAGCGTCCCGAGATTCCGGGCGTTGATTCGGCTTGATATCCTCAAGGGATCGCTCGCCGTTCGACGCGAAGCTCCCATTTGTCAGCAATCGACCGACTGTACGAAGCTGCGCATCGTCGTCATGGAACGGATTGCCTCGACCGATTCCTCGCCGACGCCGATTGAGACGCGATCGAGGATGTCTTGGCAGGCCTTTTTTTCCGTCTCTGAAACGAAGCAGCGCTTGCTGATGCTCCGCTCAGGCCTTGGGCGTGGTGAGACCGCCCTCCTCGCTGCCAATTCGATCAAAGATGATGTCGCCTCGGAAACGGGCAGCATCGTGACGCGCCACTGGCCGTTGCCACGCTCGCGATCGGACTGCAGATGCTGTCCTGGCTCAGGGCGCTTGGCGCCAACGAAAATGGCCCGGCCAGCCGGAGCTGACGCGGCCATAGAATTCGGTCTTCCCTCCTGGTCAGATGCGCCCAAACCAATCCTGCTGCAATGAATCCGGGGAGCAGATCTCTGGTTCGCCAAGCATAAAGGGCTAGGGACACCGCAAATAATACATAGATCACGATCGAAACGCTGCGTAAACTCAGGCTATCAGGGCAAATTTAAAAAAAACGGTTTTCGGCCGTAATATCGCATGGGTCCATTGCTGACGAACCCGTTTGGGGGAAGAGTGACGGGCGGACTGCTGGGCCGCAGCGCATGAACACAAAATGGCCCGGCCCCCTTTCGGAGACCGGGCCAGATGAGAGCTGAGCCGGTTGGACCGGCTAAACCATCGACGAGCCTCAGAAGCTGACCCTGATCTGGGCCGATCCGCCGAGGCGGCTGCCGCTCGAGGCAAGTTCGCCGTCGAGGTTGAGGCCAAGCGAGACGCGCTCGCTGAGTTTGGCGCTGATGCCGGCGGCGACCAGCGCGCTGTTGCGGTCGACTTTGGCTCCGGTCGCGGCGAACGCCAAGCCAGGGAGGCCCACGAAGCCCGCAGTCAGGTCGGCATCGCGCTGGAGATAATGCGCCCAAGCAGCACGAACATATCCCGTGACCGGCATGCCGCCGAAGACGCTGTCCGCATCGAGCTGCAGGCCGAGTTCGCTGCGCGACGTCACCTCATTGCGTTTGCCGATGGCGAGTGCGCCGGCGCTGGCGCTGGCGCCGCTCCAGTTTGCCTCCAATACCGCCGGATTACGCGCCTGCGTGGCCTGGATGGCGGCGAGCGGCGAGAGGCTGAACCCGCTCCAGCTGAAGGCCGCTACGCTTGCCTGCAGGCGTCCGCTCCAGGCTGTGGTCTCGTAGGATGACGACAGGCTGCTACCGAGTGCCGGGATGCCGCGGCTGACGTCGTTGTCGAGCCGGGCATAGCTCGCTGCGGCACCAAGCTTGACCGGACCGAGTTGCGTGACGCCGTAGAGGCCGGCCTGGAAGACATCCGCGTCGATCTTGCCGACCAGTCCGGGCAGTGAAGCCCGGGCCTTGCCGCCGGCGATCGCAAGGCCGGCGACAGTGCCGGGCATCAGCCGAACGTCGATACCGGTCGCGATATGGGCGTCGTCGATCGTGCGTCGGGCCGAGCCAATCGCCGCATCCCCGTCGGTGCGACCGTATGAGCCGAAAGCCGAGCCCCAAACCGAATAGACCGGTGCATCGAGCCTCGCCGGCGCCGCGGGCTCATCAGCACCCTTACGCACCAGCCCCGAGAAGGCCGCCGCTCCTGGACCGGGCGCAGCGAGACCAAGCCTGCCCGCCGCCATCGGATCGAGCATGGCGCGCAGGAACTGATCGGCCGCGCCGTTTGCCAGCGCCGGCGCCGCGGTGTGGATTTCGCCAGAGAGTTGGTTGACCGCGGCCGGGATCGCCGCCGCCGGCAGGTTGTAGATCCCGAACAGCGAGGATGGGTCGCCCCCGGCTGCAACCGCCCAATCGATCACCGACGCGATCGCAAAGGCGTTGGCCGGGGCGACGACGCCGAGACGGGGCGAGGTGGGCGCCGGTGCCGTCGGATTCTCGACGATCGGCACCAGCGGCTTCGGAGCGAGCGTCAGTTGGACGTCGGTGGCGGTGTAGTTCACTGTCGTGGTGACGCCATCGCCGAAGCTTCCCGTCGTGTTGACGGGACTGAAGGTGCCGGTGCGTCCCGCTGCCGCCGACAGCAGCGTGTAGGGGCTGTTGAAGGAATAGGCGCCACCGAGCGGAATGATCTTCAGCGTGCCAGCAAGCGCCGCCGTGCCAGTGACGTTGACGCGGTCCGATACCGCGCCCTGGATCTCGGCCTCGTATACCGAGCCGGCGGTCAGGGTCAGATTGCCGTTGACCGTCATCGTACCCGGTGAATTGCCCGGAGCGAGGGTTCCGGTGATGACGACGCCTGGAACCTGGCCCGAGCCGCTCAAGCGCCCGGCCGCCCCAATCGTAAGCCCCGAGGAGGAAGCGATTGAGCCGTTAACGACGAGCGTGCCGCCAGTGATGGACGTCGCGCCCGTATAGGTATGCGTTCCGCTCAAGGTCAGCGTGCCCGGCCCAGCCTGCTCGACGCTGCCGCCTCCTGAAATGACACCGGCATAGGAGACGTTGTTCGATCGATTGTAGACCAGCGAACCATTATTGTTGATCGAGCCGACATAGGCTCCGGTGCCGCCAAGCCAGCCAGAAGTGCCGCCACTTCCGAGCTGAAGCGTGCTACCTGCATCGATGGTCACGGGAGCCCGCGAACTGCTCGTGCCGGTCAGGATGATCTTGCCGCCACCGGTAATCGAGATCGCTCCCGTATTCGGTCCCGTCACAACTCCGGCGTAAGTCATCTCGTTCGAGCGATCGAATACGAGCGTTCCATAGTTGGTGACGTCGCTGGTAATCGAGCCCGTGGTGCCGCCATTGCCGATGCGCAGTGTTGCCCCGGCGGAGATGCCCGCCCCTCCCGTGAAGTCACTGGCGCCAGAGAGAACCTGTGTGCCGCCCGTAATTTGCAGGCCGCCGGATCCGTGCAGCGCGCCAGCGAAGGTTCCGGAAGCGTTGTTCACGATCAACCCGGCCGCGCCAAGCTGCACCGTGCCCGTCGCCGCGCCGGTCAGCGCCTTTATCTGAGCGGAGGCCGCAGCGGTAACATCGAATGTGCCGTTCACCTCGACGCCGCTAGAGGCGTTGACGCGCCCTTGTCCTGACAGCGCGAGCGTGGTGCCGGGAGTGATGGTGGTGGCGCCGGTATAGCTATTCATCCCGGTCAACGTGACTTTTCCCGCCCCGTTTGCGGTGAGGCTGCCACTGCCGGAAATGTTTCCATTCAAGGTGAGTGTTGTACCGGCATCTGGCGAGAAGGTGCCCCCTCCCACGCCCAGCGTGATGCCACGAGCCGTTGTAATATCGGCAGTCGTCGCCAGCGCCCCGCCCGACAGCGTCAGCCCGCCAGCCACTGCGCCTAACGCACCGTCGGTGCTGATAGCGAGCGCGCCGCCAGTCACAACCCACGGCGTCGTGCCGGTCGTGCTATTCGTCAACGTCCAGGTGCTCGTCCCGGCTTTAGAGAAGGCCTCAAAGCTTCGGAACTGACCACTTCCCCCGATCTGGGAAGCGTCGAATGTCGCATTGGTCGAGCCGCCAAGGATCAGCGTGTCGGTGCCGCTACCGCCCTGCACAACACCACCGATCGTCGCTCCGCCGTGGAGTTCGAGGCTGTTTGCGCCGCTGGTAAAGGTGATCGCATTCGCCTGGGTCCCATCGCCACCAACTCCCCCAGCAACAGACCCGGAAGACGAAACGACCAGTTGCGCGCTGGTCGCGGTGATGCCGACACCGCCGGCCCCGGCAACTCCGCCCGCTCCGGTCCCGGCTCCGCCGCCGGTTCCGCCGGCAACCAATCCATTGATCGTGACGACCCCCGCCGTACCCAGGGCGATGCCCGCTCCCCCCTCGCCCGCCGCGCCGCCGGGTCCATTGCCCATGCCGCCGCCGTTACCGCCTTTGACATCCCCGTTGAAGGTGAGATCACCAACACCGCTGGTGAACAGCAGCCCGATTCCGCCGCTGCCTCCACTACCCTTCTGGGACACGCCACCGCCGTTGCCTCCGGCGCCGCCATTGCCGCCGGTGATATTGACGCTGTAGGTGCCAGTTACGCCAGCTCCGGTAACAACCGCGCCGTAACCGCCGGCGCCGCCTCCTCCGCCGCCGCCGGTCGAAGCTCCCCCGTTTCCGCCGTTGCCGCCCTTCGCATCAATGACAGGAAGGGCCGCCCCGACCGCTCCATGGGCACCACCACCGCCGCCGCCTGCGCCCTGCGTTGAGCCGTTGGAGCCGTTTGTACCGTCTGCTCCGGGGCTTGCGCCTCCCACACCGCCAGTGCCAAGCGCGCTTGCGGCACCACGACCGCCAGCGCCACCGGTAATACCTGCGCCACCGCCGGCGCCGCCACCGCCGTTAACTGTGCCCGTTCCCGCGACATTGCTGCCACTGCCCGCGGTTCCGTTTCCGATCGCACTGTTGACGCCACCAGTGCCACCTGTTCCGGCCCCCCCTGTGCCGCCAGCACCGCCGCCTGCCAAAGTTGGACTGGCGGCGACCAAGGTTAGCAGTGCGACTCCTGAGAGAAGGGCCGTGGCCCGCACAGGCCAAGTTCGAACGACAATTTCATTCCTCTTGCCAGTCAGGCAAAAATGCAGCGCAGGCGTAGGCATCGGCGTATCCTCAGTTCCCCGTGCTTACCGGTGTGGCGGCCAACATCTGGCAGCCTCGAACGGAATGTGCTCGGGTCCGTCGAAAGGTCGACGGCAAATCGCAAGCAAAAAGAAATGACTTCGCCGCAGCACGTTGCAACGATTCTCAGACATCCATCGGTAACGGACCCTAAGTAAGGCATCAAGCTTGGGAGTTGCGAAAGCCACCCAAATTGCAGCGGTCGCTTGGCCACCTAGCTGGCGGCCGGCCAACTCTTGATGAGAAGAGCCGAGGAGAGTGGCCGTTTGCGCCGGCCACGCGGTCTTGCGGCGGTCAGCCGCTTGAATCCGTCCGGCACCGCGCTCGCGATCGGGACGATATCAAGAAGTATCCGCAGTCACCAGATGCTGGCGCGCGATGGACAGGGCGACTGACCGCCAATCTCAAGCAGCTGGAGCGGGCCAGCGGCAAGCTCGCCGTGCCGGGGCCGGCGATCGGCGGCGAGAGGTCCTTCGCCACGACGATGGCGGCTGTGATGCGGGCCGCCTTGCGCTCGCAGCTTGAGAAGAGAGCTCAATGGCGCTCTCCACCCGGATTTTTGCGCCTACGCCTAGATGTTCCCGGGTAAGTATTCGCATCGGGACATCCCTGGCGGTATCGGTCACAACTTCCCTCAAGCGGCGCCACAGGCCTTCGCGGACGCCGTCCGTCGAAGCCGCCAAATGCGTTTGATGCGGCGCGCTCTCCGGTTCACTGTTCCAGGACGAGCCGATTGACAGGGAGAAGTCCATGCCCTTCACGCTCAAGATCAACGGCAAGACTCATCGCGTCGATGTTGATGACGACACGCCGCTCCTATGGGTCTTGCGGGACGTTCTCGGCATGACTGGAACGAAGTTCGGTTGCGGAGCCGCATTATGCGGCGCCTGCACCGTTCATATTGACGGCGTCGCCACACGCTCATGCATCACCCCGATCGACAGCATCGGTCAGTCGCAGGTGACGACGATCGAGGCCATCGGCATGACACCGGTCGGGGCGAAGATCCAGAAGGCCTGGCTCGACCGAGAAGTCGTGCAATGTGGCTACTGCCAATCCGGACAGATCATGTCGGCCACAGCGTTGCTGACGCAGAACCCGCACCCGAGCGATGCCGACATCGATGACGCCATGAGCGGCAATATCTGCCGTTGCGGCACTTACCCGCGCATCCGCGAGGCGATCAAGCTCGCCGCCGGCACTGGCGGCTAGGGAGGCGATGATGATCCGGGATCGCAACCCAACCACCACATGTGACCGCGCCCCGTCGCGGCGAAGCTTCCTCGCGGCAAGTGCCGCGGTTGGAGGCGGCTTGATCTTGGGTCTCAACCTCCCAACTGGCCGCAGCGAGGCCGCCGGCCCCGCTTCGTTCACACCCAACGCCTTCGTGCGGATCGGCAATGACGGGCGCGTTGTCCTGACCATGCCCTATGTCGAGATGGGCCAGGGTACCTACACCGCGATCCCGATGCTGATTGCCGAAGAACTTGAGGTGAGCCTCAAGGACGTCAGCCTCGAGCACGCGCCCCCGAATGAAAAGCTCTACGCCAACCCTCTGCTCGGCGTGCAGGCGACTGGTAATTCCAACGCTGTGCGAGGTGCATGGAAGCCGTTACGCGAGGCGGGAGCCGCAGCCCGGCTGATGCTGGTCGCAGCGGCGGCAAAGCGTTGGGGCGTCGAGGCGACGTCATGCCGAGCCGAGAATGGCGAAGTGATCCATCAGCCCAGCCAGCGCCGCCTCAAATACGGCGAATTGGCCGCGGAAGCCGCGAAACTCCCAATTCCCACCAGCGTCGCTCTCAAATCACCGGATGCGTTCAAGCTGATCGGCTCGCGCGCCAATCGGCTTGATACGCCGGCGAAGGTCAATGGCACGGCCCTCTACGGCATCGATGCGCGCCCGTCGGGGGTCAAGTTCGCGACCCTCGCACAATCGCCGGTGTTCGGAGGTCGCCTGAAGCGTGTCGATGATACCGCAGCCAAGGCCGTCAAGGGCGTCCGTCAGATGGTCCGGCTCGACGACGCGGTGGCGGTTGTCGCAGACCATATGGGCGCCGCGAAAAAGGGCTTGGCCGCCCTCAAGATCGAATGGGACGACGGTCCGAACGCGTCGCTCACCACGGAAGCGATCGCGAAGGACCTCGAAGAGGCGGTCCGCGCCCCCGGCACGGTGGCGCAAAACATCGGCGATGCCGATAGCGCCATGGCGCAGGCCGCCACGAGGATCGACGCGATCTATCAACTTCCGTTCCTGGCTCACGCCACGATGGAGCCGATGAACTGCACGGTCTATCTGCGCAAGGATACATGCGAGATCTGGCTCGGCACCCAGGCAGTGGCGCGGGTTCAGGCGATGGCTGCGAAGGCTGCGGGTCTGCCTTTGGATCGGGTGATTGTCCATAATCACCTGATCGGCGGCGGCTTCGGACGACGGCTGGAGGCCGATGGAGCGGTTCGCGCCGTCGAGATCGCCAAACAGGTCAACGGCCCGGTCAAGGTCGTGTGGACGCGCGAGGAAGACATCCAGCACGACATGTATCGACCGTACTGGCTCGACAGGATTTCCGCTGGCCTTGATGACAAAGGTCGGCCGGTCGCCTGGATCAACCGGTTCGCGGGCCCCTCCGTCATCGCCCGCTGGCTGCCGCCGGCTTTCCAGAACGGGCTCGATCCCGATTCGACGGAGGCCGCAATCGACCTGCCTTACGACCTGCCGAATTTCCATGTCGAGTTCGTCCGGCGGGAACCGCCGGGCATTCCAACCGCCTTCTGGCGCAGCGTCGGCCCTTCGCACAATGTCTTCGTCACCGAGAGCTTTGTCGACGAGATGGCCGTGGCAGCCAAACAGGACGCAGTCGCGTTCCGTCGCTCGCTCCTCGGCAAGTCGCCGCGGGCAATGGCTGTCCTTGACCTAGCCGCGGAGAAGGCAGGCTGGGGCCAAGCCCTGCCCGAGCGCACTGGTCGAGGCATCGCGTTGCAGCACGCCTTCGGCAGCTACCTGGCGACCATAGCTGAGGTTCAGGTCGCTTCGGATGGTGCTGTGCGCGTTCGCCGGGTCGTCTGCGCGATCGACTGCGGAATCGTCGTCAACCCGGACACGGTCGAGGCACAGCTCCAGGGCGGAGCGATTTTCGGCGCGACGGCGGCGCTCTACGGAGAAATCACGCTGAAGCAGGGCCGCGTCGAACAAGCCAACTTCGACACCTATCAGATCATGCGGATCAACGAAGCGCCGGTCGTCGAAGTCCATATCGTCAAGAACGCCGAACTGCCGGGCGGCATCGGCGAAAATGGCACGTCCGCAATCGTTCCCGCCATCGCCAACGCTATATTTGCCGCCACGGGCAAGCGGCTCCGCAAGATGCCGGCAGATAGCCAGTTGCTGAAGGAGCCGGGCTAGGCGACCGAACAACAAGGCCGGCGGAGACTGTTCCTTGCTCCGCCGCGCGTCTTCTGTCGACAAGCAGGGCCGCCGCGCGCACCCTAAATCCTCACGCAGGTCATCGACATCAGGGAGGATCAATCATGAAGCTCCAGAGTCAGCTGACGCTTGCCGCGGGCTCGGCCGCGATGATCATTCTCGGAGGCGTCGCCCTATCCGCACAGGATAAGTATTCGTTGCAGTCGCCGAGCGGAATCGCCTTCTCCGACTTCAGGGGTTACGAGGATTGGTCGGTCGTTTCCTCGGCTCGCACCGACGAGGTGCTGAAGGTCATCGTCGCCAACCCGATCATGATCGACGCCTACAAGGCAGGGATTCCAGGCAATGGACAGCCGTTCCCTGATGGCTCCAAGATCGTGAAACTCCAATGGAAGCCGAAGAGGAGCACAGAGGCGCCGTTCATCGTCGATGTGCCCGATACCTTTTCTCAGGCTTTCGTCATCGAGAAGGATAGCAAGCGCTTTCCGGACAGCGGCGGCTGGGGGTACGCCTTGTTCAACTACGAGGCCGCATCGGACACTTTCACGGCCGATTCCAGCCCCTCAGACTGCGGCCACGTTTGTCATGTGAAGGTGAAGGCCAAGGACTACATTTTCCATCCTTACCAGAAGAGATGACGTTCGGTCCTGGAGCGATCGGCAGCGCAACAGGCGATGCTCGTGCCGGTCAGAGCTTGGACAGTTGACGGATCGCTCTGTCAGTCGGGAAGCCCTTGCTTCCGTCATTTGTTCGCACCTGCCGCAAGCTGAGCGCTTTTCCGGCTCTTCATTCAGAACGAGGCTGGCACATATGCCGAGCGTCGCCAAATGATCAGAGGGGGCATTCACGCCGATCGTCGAGCATCTCAAAGGGGCGAACCGGGCTCCCATCGACGCTGTCGCCGGCGACGCGTTGGCGTCCTCGACGCCGACGACGTGCATTCGGTGTGGCTGTGCGGCTTGGCGGCTCGCTAGGTCAACATGGCGCCGGACCAGCGTCGCGAAACGTCAGCTCCGCTCTCTGGCAGATGCTCAACGTCCGCAGCTGGCGCGACCTGGTGGTTGGTCTCGGCAGATATCGGTCAATTTCATCGCTATTGTTGCTATAGGTCGGCTCCTCAAATGTGAGCGCAACGCAGGAGCGGATTATGACCGAGCGATTTGAACGGCACCGCCAACCCTGGACCTCCGAGGAGCTCCAGAAGCTGAAATTGCTGGCTGGAAAGGGCATGGCCTTGAAGGCGATTGCGAAAGCGATGACTCGTAGCGAGGAATCCATCAAGGACCGCGCAAAACGCGACGGCATCGGTATCGCCAAACTCCGCTAGAATCGGAGCCTCAAGAGCCGGCATCTCGTGCCAGCCGTAAGGCCGCCGCTAATGGCCGGCCACGACCTGCCCTTCCCCCTTGTCATGGACCGCCAGGCGCTCGACCATGGTTGCTGTCGCCTGGTTCATGCCGACGACCTCGACGGCGATATCGTTGTGCCGGAACTTGAGCACGACGCGGTCGAGCGCGTTGATGGCCGTGATGTCCCAGAAATGCGCGGCGCCGAGGTCGATGACGACGTGTCTGACCTCCTCCTCGCGGAAGTCGAAGGCGGCATGGAAGGCCTCGGCGGTGGCGAAGAAGATCTGACCGCTGACGCGATAGATCCGCTTCTCACCCGCGCGCTCCGAGGCCACTGCGAAGAAGCGCGTGACCTTGTGCGCGAAGAACAGCCCGCTCAGCACGACGCCGAAGAGCACGCCCTTGGCGAGATCATGCGTGGCGACGACGACCGCGACCGTGCCCAGCATGACGAAGCTGGAGCTTTTCGGATGGATCAGCAGCGTCTTCAGCGAGCGCCACTGGAATGTGTTGATCGAGACCATGATCATCACCGCGACGAGTGCTGCCATCGGGATCTGCGCGACATAGGGCCCGAGCACGACGATCAGGAACAGCAGGAAGCCGCCGGCCCAGAAGGTCGAGAGGCGCCCGCGGCCGCCCGACGAGACGTTGATGACCGACTGCCCGATCATCGCGCAGCCGGCCATGCCGCCGAAGCAGCCGGCCACGATGTTGGCGAGGCCCTGGCCGGCGCATTCGCGGTTCTTATCGGAGGTCGTGTCGGTCATCTCGTCGACGATCGCCGCCGTCATCAGGCTTTCGAGCAGGCCGACCATGGCGAGCGTCAGCGCATAGGGCGTGATGATCTTCAGCGTCTCGAAGGTGAGTGGGACCTGCGGCAGTGCGAAGAACGGCAATTCGCTGGGCAATGCGCCCATGTCGCCGACGGTGCGGATGCCCAACCCGAAATACATCGATATCGCGGTCATCAGCACGATGGTGACCAGCGGCGACGGCACCGCTCGGGTCAAGCGCGGCAGCAGGTAGATGATCGCGAGGCCGGCGGCGGTCATGGCATAGACGACGGGGCCGCGCCCGAGCAGTTCGGGCATCTGTGCCAGGAAGATCAGGATGGCGAGGGCGTTGACGAAACCGGTCACGACCGAACGCGAGACGAAGCGCATCAGGTTGCCGAGCTTCAGGCTGCCGGCGATGATCTGGAAGACACCGGTCAGCAGCGTCGCCGCCAGCAAGTAGTTGAGGCCGTGCTCCTTCACCAGCGTGGTCATCACCAGGGCCATCGCGCCGGTCGCGGCCGAGATCATGGCCGGGCGCCCGCCGGCGATGGCGGTGATGACGGCGATGCAGAAAGAGGCGTAGAGCCCGACCTTCGGATCGACGCCGGCGATGATCGAGAAGGCGATCGCTTCCGGGATCAGAGCAAGCGCGACGACGGTGCCGGCAAGGAGCTCGCGCGTGATGTTCGGAGCCCATTCGCTCCGCAGATGAGAAATGGTCATGACAAAGCTTCCCGCTCCGGACGGTCGCAGCCTCCGGGCAATCAAGAACGGCCGCGTGCAAGCGGCGACGGATGAGGGAAGCCGGCGCTAGGGCGGGCTCAGGCGCGTGCGGAAGAACCTGATGAGCGCGATCATGCCACGACCCATAGCAGGCCTATGCTGCAGGGCAACGACGCTGGGCGCTTGGACGCTATGCCGTCACGGCAGCCGATCTGCTAGTGTCCTCTTTCACCCGCGCAGAAGTAATTCGACGAGAGCCTGGGTGTTCTTGGCGTTATATTTTCTGAGCAAGCGGGCTCGGTAGATGTCCACCGTGCGCGGACTGATTTCCAGCGCCTTCGCTACCTCTTTTCCGGTCTTCCCATCGATCAGAAGGGTGGCGATATCGCGCTCCCGGGGCGTCAGGGTCGTCCTCAACGATTGACCTGACGGCTGAGCGCGGTCGAGTTCCGAGAAGACCCAGAGGGTATGCGCGTGCGCATGTTCCGGAGTGTAGGTGAAGCCGCTGACCCGAACCCAGAACAGATCGCCGTCGAGCCGGCGCATGACACGGTCATCCGTGTAGCTGCGTTCGCTGGCCAAACGCTCGCCGACTCGGGCGCCCGTCTCCTCATAGTCCGTCTGGGTCGGGTAGAGCCGCTCGAAGGTCGCGCCGACCATATCGGCGATCGAGCCTCGAAAGATTCTGGCGAACTCGTGGTTCCCGGCCACGATAGTCCGGTTCCTGCCGACCGCCAGGCCGACCGGCGCATTCTCGAACGCCTCCCGATAATCCACGTCCATCACAACGACCTCCACGCGGGTGATCCGAGCCGGAATGCCGCCCAAACACTTAAGTGTTCGACACCTATAGCATTAAGCGTATAGGTGTCATAGCGTCCCAGGACGATAAGAGCCGAGCCGCCATGCGGTTTCGAGCAGATGAAGGGCCGACGAGCTTCGTCGAAGCCCTCGGGGAACCGCGACATTGGACAGCCATGACACACGCGCAGTTGGAGATCGCTGATCTCTCGATCCATTTCGGAGGCATCCGCGCGCTCGACGGCGCCTCCTTTGCAATCCAGCCGGGCATTACCACCGGACTGATCGGCCCCAATGGCGCCGGCAAGACGACCTTGTTCAATTGCATCTCGGGGCTGACGCCGGGGGCGACCGGAAAGGTCCGTTTTTGCGGTCGCGACATTTCCCGGGAGGAGCCTCAGGATATCTCGCGCGCGGGTCTGGTCCGCTCGTTTCAGCTCGCACGTGGCTGCGAGAACATGACGGTTTTCGAACACCTCATGCTGTATGGCCCACGCCAACGCGGAGAAGGACTTCTCGGCGCCCTCTTCGGCAATCGCGAGGCACGTAGGCAAGAGGAGGCGCTTCGCGAAGAAGCGCTGGACATGGCGCGACGGCTCAAGCTCGCGCATGTCCTCGACAACCTCGTGACGCGCCTTTCCGGCGGCCAGAAGAAGCTGCTGGAAATAGGCCGGGTTCTGCTCGCGAAGCCGAAGATGATCCTGCTCGACGAGCCCATGGCGGGCGTGAACCCGACGCTGGTCCAGGAAATCGCCGACCATCTCGTCGAGATCAGGAAGAGCGGGATATCGATCGTCCTTATCGAGCACGAAATGGAGCTGATAGAGCGCCTTTGCGACGAGGTCATCGTCATGGCGAGCGGTCGCTTCCTGACGCGCGGCAGCTTCTCAGAAATCGCTGGAAACCGTGACGTACAGGAAAGCTACCTGGGGATGCGGCGCCAATGACCGACCTTGCTGTCCGTGGAATCCGAGGCGGCTATCCCAACGCCGAGGAAATCGTCAAAGGCATCGACCTGGATGTCCGAGCCGGTGATCTGACCGTCATCATCGGCCCCAACGGGGCTGGGAAATCGACATTCCTGAAACTCGTGGCCGGTCTTCTGAGACCGACTTCGGGCGAGATCAGCCTGCAAGGCAAGTGCCTTCAACCGGGGAACGCGCAGGCGGCTTGCAAGAGCGGGATGAGTTTCGTTCCGCAGGAGCGGAACGTCTTCGCAAGCCTGACGATCCGCGAAAACCTGGAGATGGGCGGGTATCTCATTCGAAAGGGTTTGAAGGACCGGATCGACGAGCAGCTATCGCGCTTCCCGCTCCTGAAGACCAAGCTCCGCGACAAGGCCGGCAACCTGTCGGGCGGCCAGCGCCAGGTGCTCGCCATGGGCGTCGCGCTCATGACCAGCCCAAGCGTCCTCCTCCTCGACGAGCCCACCGCCGGGCTTTCGCCAGCGGCCGCCGACGAAGTCTTCGAACTCGTTCGCGGCCTGGCGAAGTCGGGCCTCGCGGTGCTGATGGTCGAGCAGAACGCTCTCCTGGCTCTCGAATACGGAACCAAGGGCCTTGCCCTGGTCGCTGGGCGGAAGGCCCGCGAGGACACCGCCTCATCGCTGCTTGCGGACGATGAGGTGCGTCACCTGTTCCTTGGCCGCCGCGAGCAGGGCCAGGGCGCAAGGCACAAAACAAAACAAGGGGATCGTCATGAGCAAGTTTGACCGTCGTGATTTCCTGGTCGGCGCCGCGGGCGCCGGCTCCCTCGCAGCCTTTTGGCCGCGGGCAGTGCTGGCCCAGGGCGCGCAACCCATCAAGATCGGGATCGTCATCCCCCTGACCGGAGCAACCAGCCAGTTCGGCGCGACGATGAGCGCCGCGGCAAAGATCGCCGAGAGCGATATCAACGCTGCCGGAGGTGTGGCAGGCCGGCCGATCCAGGTTCTGATCGAAGACGACCAGAGCAACCCGGAGGCTGCCGTTCGTGCGGCGCGCAAGCTGATCGACGTCGACAAGGTCGTCTCGATCGGCGGCTCCTATGCCTCGGCCGTAACCTCGGCGATCGCGCCCCTGTGCTACGAGAGCAAGACGGCGCTCTTCACGTCCTCGGGCGCGGACAGCATCACCAAGACGCCGCACAACGGCTACATCTTCCGCACTTCTCCCACCGTGACGCTGCAGGGCACCCGGGTTGGTCGGTACGCGCTGGAGCTCGGTGCCAGGAAGATGTTCTTCCTCGGGCCGCAGACGCCCTTCGCGCAGTCCTACATCGATATCATCTCGAAGCTGTTCAAGGATGCGGGTGGATCCGGACAGGGGCTGATCTACGAGGACAAGCGGGCCAGCTATCGCACCGAGATCGACCAGGCGCTGCGGACGAACCCCGATGTCATCGTGCTCGGCGGCTACGTGCCCGATACCTCCGTCGTTCTCAAGGACCTCTATCGCGCCGGCTTCGGCGGCAAGAAGATCGGATTCTCCTTCGGGGTGAATCAGGTTCTGGCGGACGGTGTTCCTCACGAGGTGTCGGAAGGGACCGCATCGCTCGTACCATCGGCATCCGAGGATTCGACGGCCTACAGAACGCTCATCGGCAAGATGGGGCGGGCGGCCCTCGATAGCTATTCGTGCCAGGTCTACGACCATGTCGTGCTGACCGCCTTGGCGCTGGCTCAGGCTGCGGTCGCGTCGCCGAGCGGCACGGCGGTGCGGGACACCGTCAGGGCAATCTCGCAAGATGCGAAGGGTGAAAAGGTCAGCGACGTCGCCAAGGCGCTGAAGCTCATCGCAGACAAGAAGCCGATCAACTATGACGGCCCGAGCGGTCCGCTCGAATTCGCCGCCAATGGCGACGTCGAAGGCGTCTTCTTCCGGTACGAGCAGGTTCAGAAGGGCAAGATGTCCCTTCTGAAGGTTGCCTGAGCGAATTCGGGCAGGCGAGCCGTGTTCACCGAAATCGCACAATATGTGCTGAACGGCCTCGTGCTGGGAGCGCTGATCGCGCTGCCGGCGCTCGGCCTGACGTTGATCTTCTCCGTGCAGGGTTTCGTCAACTTCAGCGTGGCCGCGCAGATGACCGTCGGCGCGTATGCCGCCTGGTACGCAGGCGCTCATCTGGGGTGGTCGCCGGTCCTGATGCTGCTCTTTGCATTCATGGTCCCGGGGATTCTGGGCGTTGCGACCGACCGTCTCGCGCTCGCTCCCATTCGGCGCCAATCAGGGGCCCATACCGCCTTGATGCTGGCGGTCGTCTCGATCGCGCTCAACCTTGCGATCGAGAATGCACTCCGCTTCCTCTTTGGGAGCGATCTCAACAGCTTCGATCTTCCGATCGAACGCAACGTCCAGGTTTGGGGGCTGAGCGTCGGACCCCAGCAGCTTCGCAATCTGGTTACCGCACTCGTCATCGCCGTCGCGCTCGCGGCATTCTTCTCGCTCACCCGCTGGGGCAAGGCGATGCGGGCCGTCGCCGATAACACCGACCTCGCCAGATTGAAGGGCATCGAGCCGCGCAACCTGTCGAACCTCGCGACGTTCATCGGGATGGGGCTGGCCGGCATCGGCGGTTCCCTGCTGGCGATCGATACGAGCGTCGACCCCTCGACCGGCTCGCGGCTGATCCTCATCATCTTTGCGGCGAGCGTCCTCGGCGGATTGACCAGCCTTTATGGGGCCGTCCTGGGAGCCCTGATCATCGGTGTCGTGGGCGAGGTCGCGATGATCGCCATGCCCCCGGTCTATCAATCCCTCACGGCCTTTCTTGCCATCCTCTTCATCCTTCTGGTGAAGCCGACAGGCCTCTTCGCCGGAGCGGCAGGAGTCAGGAAATGACCTCCTATCTTCTGTTCATCGGGACCATCACGGCGATCTATGCCCTGCTCTCCCTTGGACTCGTCGTGAGCTGGGGCCAGGCGGGCATGGTCAATCTCGGCCTGGTCGGCTTCTTCGGCCTTGGCGCCTATTGTTCCGTGCTCCTGACAAAGCTGGGAGCGCCGATCGGTCTTGGCTGGGTCGCCGCCGCGGCTCTGTCGGCTGCGATCGGCGTGGGGTTCTGCCTGCTGACCCGAACGCTTCGGGGCGACTATCTCGCCATTGTGACGCTCGGCTTCGGTGAGGGCCTGCGTCTCGTCGAGCTCAACGAGCGCTGGCTCACGGGCGGTAGCGACGGCATCTCGGGTATCCGGGCGCCATTCAAGGACGCCCTCGGCGAGCTCTATCCCTGGTTCTATTTCGCCTTGGCCTGGACCCTCGTCGCATTGGTGGTCTGGGTGCTCGCCCGCGTCCTCAGCAGCCCGTTCGGCCGAGCCCTTCGTGCCGTTCGCGACGACGAGAAGGTGGCCGCCGTTGCAGGCAAGAACGTGCTGCGGCTGAAATGCCAGGCCTTCGGTATCGGCGCCGCGCTTTTCGGCCTGGCCGGGGGCCTCTATGCCCACTTCACCAGCTACATCTCGCCTGACAACTTCGTCGTGCAGCTCACCATCTATATCTTCCTCGCGGTGACGGCGGGCGGCTACAGCAGGTTGGTTGGCGCCGTCTTCGGCTCCCTCGCGGTGATGACGATTCTGGAATCCTCGCGTTTTGCCGCCGAGTTCATTCCGGGCCTGAGCGCGGTGCAGATCGCTTCGCTCAGGGAGTTTGCGATCGCCGTCGCGCTGATCGTGATCATGCAGCTCCGGCCACAAGGCGTCTTCGGCCTCCGAAACGAGCGATCGGGCTCACTCAGCGCCGGTGCAGCAACACCTGCAGCAGCTATCGGCCCCGTCGAAGCGAGAATGCCATCATGACGACGCCATCGGCCGCCAGCGCGCCGGGAGATGAATTCGCGGCCATGTTCGCCGCGTCGGGCATGCCCGGCTTGGCGGCGGCGACCCAAAGATCTCGTGGCCGTGAGCCCCGTCGTTATCTCAAGCTGACGGGCGCCCGCATTATCGACGGAACCGGTGCCCCGCCCTGGGGCCCGGCCGACCTGATCGTCGAGAGCGGCCGCATCGTGATCCTGGCCAAGACCGGCAAGGCGAAGCTGCCCGAGGAAGCTCGCGCCGAGGATGTTCTGGACATCGACTGCTCCGGGAAGTTCCTCACGCCGGGCCTCATCGACTGCCATGCGCATATCGGTGCTCCGTTCCATGCGAAGAACGGACCGCAGCCGTCGGCCGATTACATCTACAAGCTCTGGCTCGGCCACGGGGTCACCACCGTCCGCGAGACCGGATGCTTCAACGGACTGTCCTGGACATTGCAGCAGAAGGCGGCGGCCGAGGAGCATCGGATCGACGCGCCGCGGATCATGGCCTACGCGCCGTTCCCGGCGACGACCGACTACGTCAAGAGCTTGCACACGCCGGAACAGGCGGCCGCCTGGGTTCGCGCCGTGAGGGCGGCCGGTGCCGACGGCGTCAAGTTCTTCGGGACGCCGCCCGCACTGATGAAGGCGGCGCTCGAAGAGTGTGCCCGGCACGACCTGCGGAGTTGCTGCCATCACGCACAGCTCGCCGTCGGCCGGATGAACCCGCTCCAGACGGCCGCTTGGGGTCTCAGCAGCACCGAGCACTCCTACGGTATCCCCGAGACGCTGCTCGAAAACCGGACGTTGCAAGCCTTTCCGCCGGACTACGATTACGGCGACGAATATCTGCGCTTTTCGGCGGCGGGCCAGACTTTTATGCAGGCCGCCCGTCCTGGTTCGCCGAAGTGGGAAACGGTGCTCGGGCGCTTCCTCGAAGCGCGTCACAGCTTCGTGCCGACCTTCAACGTCTACGATGCCAACCGCGACCTGATGCGCACGCGGCGGGCGGATTGGCACGAGCGCTTTACCGATCCGACGCTCTGGGCCTATTTCCAGCCCCAGCGCGGCGGGCACGGCGCCTATTGGTATCGCTGGTCGACGACGAACGAGATCGAGTGGCGGGAAACGTTCCGTCTCTGGATGCGCTTCGTCAACGACTACAAGAATCTCGGCGGGCGTATCGCCGTCGGCAGCGATTCCGGCTTCATGTTCCAGACCTACGGCTTCGGCTATGTCCGGGAGCTGGAGCTCTTGCAGGAGGCCGGGTTCACCCCGCTTGAGGTGCTGCGTTCCGCCACCGCCTGCGGCGCCGAGCTTCTGGGCATCGATCAGGATACCGGGACGCTCGAGATCGGCAAGCGCGCCGACATCCTGATCCACCGCAGCAATCCGCTGAACGATTTCAAGCTGCTCTACGGCACCGGCACGATGCGGCTGAACGACGCCACGAAGTCGGTCGATTGGGAGCGCAGCCTCGAGACCGTGATCAAGGGCGGCCTGCTCTATGACCCGGCCGAACTCCTCGTCGATGTCGAGGCGATGGTTGCGGCAGCCCGGCAGGGGGCGTGATGCACCGCCCTGCCCCAACGACGGAGCGGCCGGAGTTCATCGTGCTGACCGGCCCTTTGGGCTCCGGCAAGACGACGCTTCTCTCGGATCACCTCTCCTTCGCGGACACCTCCGACACCGGCGTCCTCGTCAACGATGCCGGCGAGGTCAATATCGACGGGGCGGTGATCAGTGCCGACCATCGAAATCTCGCTCTCGCCACGCTCGATGGCGGTTGCGTCTGCTGTTCCCTCGGCAATGATTTGCAGGAGGGGATCGATGCCTTGCTGCTGGCCTGGGCGGAGCGGCATCTGGCACCTCCGCGGCGGATCATTCTCGAAACGAGCGGCCTCTCCGAACCCGCGCCGATCATCCGCTCCCTGCGCGCGATCCGGCAAGTCGCGTTCGATGTCCGCATCATCGCCACCTTCGACGCCTCGGCCCCATTCGTCGGCGACAACTTCCTTCCGCACTATGCATCGCAGCTCGCGGCCGCGCAGACGATCGTGATGACCAAGCTGGATCGGCTTTCCCAGCGGGAATGGAACCGCTGCGCCACCGAAGCTCAAGGCTTCAATCCCCTGGCGGCGCAGGTCCTGACGGATCAGCCTCGCGAGCGGGCGCTTTTGGCGTTCTCGGCGCAGGGCGATCGATCTGTCCCCGGGACAGCTCGTTTCTCTGCGATCGCTGCCACGGCCTCGCGCATCACGGTAGCCTTCGCGGAATGGAAGCCGGATGCCTCCTGGAGCTCGATCTCCGAATGGATCGAGAATCTGGCCGGATTCTTCGGAACCCGCCTCCTGCGCTTGAAGGGCCTCGTCAGGCCCGAGGGCCATCCGGATCCCATGCTCATCAATGGCGTCGGCGATGCGTTCTCCCCTCCCCGTCGGATGCGGGTGAAGGACGATGTCTGCCTCGGCCTGATGCTGATCCTGCGCGATGTCACAGCCGGCGATCTTATCCAGCCCTTCGGTGGCGAGAACCAGCCGACGGTGAGGGTTCGATGATCGCGCACGACGACATCCGGGCCTTTCTCGCCGTGTTGACGAAAGCGACGAGCGAGAAGGCTATCTTTTCCGCCCTGGAAGAGCATTCCGCAGGACTTCACGCTCATCTGCTCTTCACCTGCCTGCGCTTCGACTACGACGACATGGTCATGTCGCGTCTTTACTCGAACCGGGAGGACGTCAGCCCGACCGGCGGCTCGAAACCGCTGCCGAGCAGCCGATGGGCCGATCGGCTCATCCTGGAAGGCAGAAGCTATGTCGGCCGGAGCCGGCAGGACCTCAAGGACGTCTTCTTCGACCACGAGGCGCTGTGGGCGATCGGTTGCGAGAGCGTGATGAACATCCCGGTGCGCTGGCTGGATCGAACGGTTGGCTCGATCAATATTCTCGGCAGAGCGGCGCAGTTCGAGGAAGAAACGGCATCGCGATTTTCGGTCTACGCGCAATTGGCGGTGCCCCTCTTCCTCAAGACGGTCTGACCGGGATGCGTTCATTTCCAGCCCAAACCCGTTGCGATTACCCCGATGAGGCCGGACCAGCACATCGTGCTGCGTTGCCGCGGCGTCTCGCTCGTCAGTGGGAGAAGCACGCCGCCGGCCGGGCCAAGCAGTTGCAGCGGCTTATAAATTCGAGTTCCGCAGCGCCCTGCCCCGAGTGCACGCGAGCGGCAGATGCCGCTGTTTCACCGGTCGCATTCAGCAAGAGCTGCGGATTGCGCTTGCAGGTTTTCTCGCTGTTGCGGCGGAACACGCGGCACATTGAGGACAGACAGGAGATGCCGACCGGGGCTGCTGGCAAGACTTCATCGATCGCCATGCCGCCGCCCTCAGGCGCCGACCATCGTTTCGTTCCCTCAAAGACAGGACAAGACCTATGAAACTCACAGACTTCAAAGCGCTCACCTTCGACTGCTATGGAACGCTGATCGACTGGGAAACGGGCATGTTCGAGGGACTCAAGCCACTCACCAGCCGGCTCGCGACGCCCCTCACGCGCGATCAGGTGCTGGAAGCGCACGCCCGCCACGAGTCGTCGCAGCAGTTGCAGACGCCGGCGAAGACTTATCGCGACCTCCTGCCGATCGTTTACAAGCGACTGGCCGAGGAATGGGGTGTCGCCGTGACATGGGACGAGTGCGTGGCCTATGGCCAGTCGGTCAAGAACTGGCCGGCATTCACCGACTCCGCCGGCGCCCTCCAATACCTCAAGCGGCACTACAAGCTCGTGATTCTGTCTAACGTCGACAATGAGAGCTTCGCCGCCAGCAACGCGAAGCTCCAGGTCGAATTCGACGCGATCTACACGGCCGAGGATATCGGCTCCTACAAGCCGTCCGATCGCAACTTCGACTACATGCTCAAGAAGCTGGAGACGCTCGGTATCCAGAAGCACGAGGTCCTGCACACTGCCGAAAGCATGTTCCACGACCACGGACCGGCGAACAAGCACGGCCTGGCATCCTGCTGGATCTATCGCCGCTACGACCAGGATGGGTTCGGCGCGACGATGCACCCGGGCGACATGCCCAAGTATGATTTCCGCTTCAACAGCATGGCCGATCTCGCGAAGGCGCATCAGGAAGCGCTTCGCGGCTGATCACGAGGGGAGAGACGCGGGAATGGCGGGCGCACCGAGACTTGATCGCATCGACATCAACATCCTCGCGCAGCTCCAGCAGAACGCCAGGTTGACCAATGTCGACCTGGCGGACGCGGTGGGGCTATCCCCGAGTCCGTGCCTTGCCAGGCTGCGACGTCTGGAGGAAGCGGGCTATGTCGTCAGCTACAATGCCCGCATCCAGCTGTCGAAGCTCGTCGACCACATAACCGTCTTCACCGAAGTGACGCTCAACGATCATCGCCGCGAGGACTTCATCAAGTTCGAGGTCGAGATCAAGCGCTATGAGGCCCTTCAGGAGTGCCATCTGGTGAGCGGTGGGTACGATTATCTTCTGAAATTCGTGACCAAGAATGTAGCCCGTTACCAGGAACTCATGGAGGGCATCCTGGAGCGCAACATCGGCGTGGAGAAGTACTTCAGCTACATCGTGATCAAGACGATCCTCGATAAGGAGCACGTCCCGGTGAAGTACATTCTCGACCAATAGGCCCGCCGGTCCGCTGCGGATCATTTCAGACAGGCTGTCTCGCAGGGACCCCATCGCTTCGGGGAATACAACTCGGTGCCGCCCACGTTGCTCGCTCGTTCCTAGCCTGTCCTTCGAACCGCAACCTCAGGAAGAACGCTGCCCCCATGGATGCCATCGCTCGGGTGCTTTCCAAACTACCGCAAGACATCGTGACCTGCGACCAGGACATCATTGCCGCCTACACGACCGATTTCCGGAAGTTGTATTCCGGCAGTACCCGGGCATTGCTGCGGCCACGGGATACCGCGGAAGTCCAGGCGATCGTCCGGGCCTGCGCGGAGGAGCACGTTCCGCTCGTCCCCCAAGGCCGCAACACGAGCTACTGCACCGCGGCCACGCCAAGTCGCAGCGGCGACGAGCTCGTCGTCAGCCTCGAGCGCATGCACCGGGTGCGCGACCTCGACCCCGGCAACCTTTCCGTCACGGTGGATGCAGGAATCATCCTTAGCGAGCTTCAGCGCGCCGCCGACGATGCTGGCCTGTTGCTCCCACTCTCGCTCGGCTCGCAGCAGTCCTGCCGGATCGGCGGCAACCTGTCGACGAATGCCGGCGGCGTTTCGGTTCTGCGTTATGGCATGGCCCGGGACCTGGTTCTCGGGCTTGAAGTCGTGCTCCCCGATGGCGCGCTCTACAGCGAGCTCAGCCCGCTGCGAAAGAACAACTCGGGTTACGACGTGAAGCAGCTCTTCATCGGCGCGGAGGGCACGCTCGGCATCATCACAGGCGCTTCGCTCAAACTGACGAGGAAACCGCAGCAGACGATAACCGCGTTCCTCGCGATCAAGCATATCGAAGATCTGGCCGGGATTCTCGATGCCGCCCAGCGCGAAACAGGCGAAGCGATCACCTCCTTCGAATATGTCTCGGAGACGTCGTTGCAGCTCCTGCTGGCGTCACGGCCTGACTTTCGTCGCCCGCTCGCGAACCCAGCCGATCACTACGTCCTGATGGAGGCTTCGACGTCGTCGTCGGTGCTCAACCTCGAGGAGGCGAGCACCCAACTGCTCGCAGAATTGATGGAAAGCGGCCTTGTCAGCGATGGAGCCATCGCCGCAAGCGGACAGCAGGCCGCGGACTTCTGGCAATTGCGGGAAAATATCCCGGAGGCCGAAGTCCATCACGGAGGCTCGGTCAAACATGACGTTGCCGTTCGCACGTCCCGTCTCGCGGCGTTTATTCAGGCAGCTTCGAAAATCGTGAACGAGAACCGTCCCGGGGCCATCCTCTCCGTGTACGGCCACGTCGGTGACGGGAACGTCCATTTCAACGTCGTCGCGCCGCAGGGCATTTCCGCGCCTGAATTCAAGGCGCGGTTCGAGGAGCAGGTATCGCCGAAGATCTACGAGCTCGCTTTCGACATGGGCGGGACCTTCAGTGCCGAATACGGAATCGGACGCGTGAAGCTCGACCTGCTCGCCCGTTTCGGGGCTGCGTCGAAGGTCGACATCATGCGCCTCGTCAAGCAGGCACTGGATCCGCAGAAACTGATGAACCCTGGAAAAGTGATACCGAATGTCGACTGAGGCCTGGTGCGGTCTCGCAGACAAGTTCGCGCTCGCACCCAGGCTTGCATCGGAGGCCGGCCGTAGGTGTGGCGTGCTCTCCAGCACAATTTGAGGTGCCACCATCTCAGCGGCCGCGCTCGATATACCTGCCTCAGACCCCCTGTGAAATTCCACGAGGCGCTGAAACGTCTTTTCTGGCCCCCGGTGAACGCGAAGCTCACCGGGGTAGCATGATTGCCTTAAGCCGCCTTGGCCGCCTCCGTGCCAGCCAGCACCTCACCGAGGATGTGCATCGCCTCGTCGAGATCCGCGTCAGAAATGACGATCGGAGCGAGGAAGCGGACGATATTGCGGTGAACGCCGCACTTGATCACCAGCAGGCCCCGTTCGCGTGCGCGTTCCATGACCTGATGGGCCCGGTCCGCGTCCGGCGCCTTGGTCTCGGCGTCGGTCACGAATTCGAGCGCGCGCATGAAGCCGAGGCCACGCACCACGCCGATATCGGGATGCTTCGCCTTGAGCGCATCGAGGGCAGCCGACAGCTTCCCGCCGAGAACCCCGGCGCGCTCGACGAGACCGTCCTGCTCGAAGGCGTCGAGCACAGACAGCGCCGCAGCGCAGGCGACTGCGTTGCCGCCATAGGTTCCGCCGAGGCCTCCCGGAGCCGGCGCATCCATGATCTCCGCCTTGCCGACGACGCCTGAGATCGGGAAGCCGCCGGCCAGACTCTTGGCGACCGTAACGAGATCCGGCTGGATGCCGGAATGCTCGAAGCCGAAGAGCTTCCCGGTCCGGCCGAAGCCCGTCTGGATCTCATCGGAGATCAGCACGATGCCGTGGCGTTGGGTGATCTCCCGAAGCGCCTTCATGAACGCGGCGGGAGCCTCGAGGAATCCGCCATCGCCCTGGACGGGCTCGATGATGATCGCAGCGACGCGATCCGGCGCGATTTCGGTGGCGAACACCTCTTCCAGGGCCGCGATCGCATCCTGCGAGGATACGCCGCGATAGCTGTCCGGGTAGGCCGTATGGTAGATTTCGCCTGCGAAGGGGCCGAAGTTCTGCTTGTATGGCTGGGCAAAGCCGGTGAGCGTCACTCCAAGCAAAGTGCGGCCGTGGAAGCCGCCGCGGAAGGAGATGATGCCCGGACGATTGGTGTAGCCGCGGGCGATCTTCACTGCATTCTCGACCGCCTCCGCGCCGGTGGTGAGGAAGACGCTCTTGTACGGGGCCCCCTTGCCGACGAGCTTGTTGAGACGTTCGGCCAGAGCGATGTAGGGCTCATAGGCCGCAACCTGGAAAGCAGTATGCGTGACGCGCTTGAGCTGCTCCTGGACGGCGGCCACAACGCGCGGATGGTTGTGCCCGACATTGATGACGCCGATGCCGCCGACGAAGTCGAGATAGCGCCGACCGGTCTTGTCCCAGAGATACCCGCCCTCCGCACGATCGATGACGATGGGATGGGCGGTCAGAATGCCGCGCGGAATGTTGTCGGCGCGCGCCGCCAGAAGCTGTTCGGAAGTTCGCTGATCGACAGGCATGGGTTTTCCTTTCCGTTGGAACGAAGCGCGTTTTCGTCAGGCGAAGTCTTCCAGCGTGCCGACGACCGGCACTCCGGCGTCGGGATCAACAACGCAGGCACGCCCCGGCGAGACATTCTCGGCGGTGATGCCAAGCGCCGCGAGGTCGGCTGGAATCGAGGTGTCCAGCGCGAAGCTCGCGGCGAGGCGCGCGGCAGCCGCGCCAGCCATCACGCCATTGCCGCCCTGCCCGGCCAGCCAGATGAAACCGGGCTGCTCCGGGTCTCGCCCGATGACCGGTTCATGATCCGGAGCAAAGGTCCGCAGACCGCCCCATTTGTGGACGACGGTCCTCACCTCCATCGTCGTGCAGCGATGGATCCGGTCGATCGCCACGGCGATTTCCAACTCGTCAGCCTGTGCATCGCAGGGAGCGGACGGTGCCATGTCGACGGGCGACACCATGATCCGGCCCGCTTCGGGCTTGAAATAGAAGGTCTCGGCGACGTCGAAGGTCATCGGCCAGCTTTGGATCGTGCTGCCTGCCGGCGGATCGAAGACAACGGCGGTTCTGCGGAAGGGCACGACGTTCCGGAAGGATAGGCCGGCGAGCTCGGCGATCTCCTGGACCCAGCCGCCGGCGGCATTGACCACCACCGGAGCCTCGAAGCGGCCCCGACGGCTTGAGGCCCGCCATGTCTCCCCCGCGTGCTGAAGCGACTGAACCCTCGCGTCGGGGACGAATGTCCCGCCGTTCTTCCGGAGCGCCCTCAAATAGCCCATGAGGAGAGCGTTGGTGTCGATATCCTTGCAGTCGGGCTCGTAAAGCGCCGATACGAATTCACTGTCTCGGACGACCGGGCAGAACCTCAGAGCCTCCTTGGCCGTGGTCATTTCGATCGTCGCGCCGCGTCGGAGCATTTCGTCGGCCTGGCACTGAAGCTGCGCTTGCTCTCCATCTCGGGCGAGGAAGAGCGCGCCGCGGGGCGTGACCAGCGGAACGTCGGTGAAGCCATCCGGAGGCGTCTCCAGAAAGGCTCGCGACGCCGTCACGAGCCTGCTCCACAAGGCCGGACCGTAATTCTCGGACATCACGGCGGCCGACCGGCCCGTAGAGTGGTAGCCGGCAGAGGCTTCCATCTCCAGCACGACGACCTTGCCGTGGCGGCTCAGCTCGTAGCCGACCGAAGCACCGGCGATGCCTCCGCCAATGACGATGAAATCCGCGGTTTCCATGATTTCGGTCCCTCAGAAGACCTGCTCGCCCAGTCCGACCTCGTTGGTCGGCGACAGCAGCTTCACATTGCCGGCGGCGTCGCGCGCGCCGAGGATCAGGATTTCCGATTGGAAGCCGGCGATGTTCCGAGGCGGCATATTGATGACGCAGGACACCAGGCGGCCCACGAGCTCGTCGGCGGCATAGCTGGTGATCTGGGCGCTCGACCATTT
The DNA here is from genome assembly GCF_056395345.1 of Allobosea sp. 10L422. Taxonomy (NCBI): domain Bacteria; kingdom Pseudomonadati; phylum Pseudomonadota; class Alphaproteobacteria; order Hyphomicrobiales; family Alloboseaceae; genus Allobosea; species Allobosea sp. 10L422. Next base: position 210,041 of record NZ_JBFTJI010000001.1, on the reverse strand, counting down.
CTTGCCGAACTCTGCGAAATCGACCTCGACCTTGTAGGAGGGATTTCGGGCACGCTCGAACGGCAATACCTGCACGATGCGGCCGATCCGAATGTCGATCTTCGAAAAATCCTCGTAGACGATCTGATCCTTGGTCATTTTCCAGCCCCGCATATTCGCCTTACAGAAAGCACTGCCTGCCTGGCTGGATCGGCAAGAAGTGAAGCCGCATTCGCGCTTTGCGATCGATCTCGATGCTCCTTTCAGCAGATCGTGCCGTGGTTCGCGAAGCATGATGCCGACAACCCGTCGGAGGTCTGGCATGACGATCGCTACCCAGTTGAAAGATCCCTCGCTCTTCAGCGAGCTCTGCTACGTCGATGGAGAATGGGTGGGAGCGAACGACGCCTCGACCTTTGCCGTCGACAATCCCGCGAGCGGGGCGATCATCGGCAACGTTCCTCGGTGCGGAGCATCGGAGACGGAGGCAGCCATCGCGGCCGCAGAGCGCGCCTTCCACTCCTGGAAGACGCGGACCGCCGCCGACAGGGCGCACCTCCTGGAGCGCTGGTACGGCCTCATGATGGAGCACAGCGAAGATCTCGCGCGCATCATGACGCTCGAGCAGGGCAAGCCGCTGGCCGAGGCGCGCGGAGAGATCGTCTACGGCGCCTCCTTCGTGAAGTGGTTCGCCGAAGAGGCGCGTCGCGTTTACGGCGAGACCATTCCTGCCGCGACCACCGACGGCCGCATCATCGTCCAGAAGCATCCGATCGGCGTGGTCGCCGCGATCACGCCCTGGAACTTCCCGAACGCGATGATCACGCGGAAGGCGGCGCCCGCCCTTGCGGCCGGCTGCACCATCGTGATCAAGCCCGCCGAAGCCACGCCCTTCTCGGCACTCGCACTCGGCGTGCTCGCCGAGCGTGCGGGGATTCCGAAGGGGGTGATCAACATCCTGACGGGCCAGCCCGGCGAGATCGGCGGCGCCCTGACGCGCAGCCCGCTCGTGCGGAAGCTGACCTTCACCGGCTCGACCCGCGTGGGCAAGATCCTGATGGAGCAATGCGCTGCCACGGTGAAGCGCGTTGGCCTGGAGCTGGGTGGAAACGCTCCGTTCGTGATCTTCGATGACGCCGATCTCGATGCCGCCATCGCGGGTGTCATGGCCAGCAAGTTCCGCAATGGCGGCCAGACCTGCGTTTGTGCCAACCGCATCTTCGTCCAGGACGGCATCTACGACGCCTTCGCGGAAAAGCTGGCAGCCGCGGCAGCCAATCTCGTCCTCGGCGACGGCCTGGCGGACGGCACCACGATCGGCCCCATGATCAACCGGGTAGCTATCGACAAGATCCAGCAGCACGTCGACGATGCTACCGCGCGCGGAGCCTCGCTCGTCCTCGGTGGCAAGGTCCGTTCCGGGCTGTTCTACGAGCCGACGGTGCTGAAGGGAGCCACCGTGGAGATGAAGATCGCCAGCGAGGAGACCTTCGGCCCGGTGGCTCCGCTGTTCCGCTTCTCCGAGGAAGCCGAGGTCATCACCCAGGCGAACGACACGCCGTTCGGCTTGGCGTCATATCTCTATACCCGGGACATATCCCGAGCATTCCGGGTGGCGGAGGCTTTGGAATTCGGAATGGTCGGCATCAACGCCGGGTCGGTTTCGACAACGACCGCTCCCTTTGGCGGCATCAAGGAGTCCGGTCTCGGTCGCGAAGGGTCTCACCACGGCATCGAAGAGTTCCTGGAAATGAAAACGCTTCATCTCGGTGGCATCTAGGACATCCAACCATGGAGCAGTGCATTCTTCCCCCCGAAATCGAGGATGCGCCGAAGCTGACAGCTAAACGCCAGCCTCGCGGAGGCAGTCGTTCCAGGTTTCAATCCGCAGGAACCAACGGGATCCCGCGAAAGCATGCTAAAGTGCTTGGATCTCAATGACGTCAGGCGCAGGCCGAAATCTCTGCAGTCTGATGCAGGCCACTGGCAGCCCAGCTTCCTCGATCATCAGCCGCCCGAGGCCAACCTTGTCGTCTGGCGCCTGCCGGTACCAGCTTTCCAGCCGATCAACATGCGCCGTGATACCGATCGCCTCAGCCATTTTCTCTGCATCGCGCCTGACTGCCGAGCTGGGCAGAACGACGCGAAGAATGAGCAAATGCCTCGATAGATCAAAAGATCCGTCATCGGAGCTGGGCACACCTTTGAGAACCTCGGAGTAAAGTGCTTCCCAAAACTCCTCGGCGCCCGGGAGAACGAGCTCGAACGGAATCATCGTCAAATGCTCGAGGTCGTTGTCGAGCGCCTCGACCTGATGCCGTTGCCTTACCGGCAACGCTTCGGTGGAAGCGAACTGCCAAACCCGATCGACCAGGTAGCGTTCCAGGTGACGCAATTCATGGGCTTCAATTCGATGGTCGAGGTCGCCACTGACTACGACATGAGCGGTTCGGGAGTTGGGATCGACCTTGGCAAAGGAGCGGTTCCAGAGATCGAAGAACCCCGCTTCGCTGGGCGCGGGGCGACGTATTCTGACGAGGTAGCCTGATTGCTCCTCGATATCTTTTGCGAGAATTCGGGCTTCTTGGCTTACTCTAAGACTGGAATCGATCCGCATCCGCTATCCCTGTCGCGCTCCCCACCGCACCGGAGGCATTGATAGGGCCGAAGCAACAGATGGTCGAGCCGGCCAGCGTGTGCCCTCTATCGCCTCGATCCGAGCCAGCGCCTAATCAGCCACCGATGGGCGTTGGCCACCAGCCCAAGCGATCATTGGAGCGATCGAGATGTCTCCGGGCTCCTCGCGCCAACCCCTGGCATTGGATTATCGCCAGAAAGCGGACACTCATCTCCCGCGGCGTATCGCTACAGAGGCCAGGTCCATGAAGTCGTTCGTTGCGTTATCTCGACGAGTTACCGCCAGTTGGCCGAAAGCAGCATGCGCGGCGCCTGCGTCAGGCGTCGCGCGCCCTCCATTTCCACAACGACGCTTTCGCTGAAGCCCAGCCCGCCCGCAGACACATACATATGGAAGACCATGCCCTCCTCCAGCCGCCAATCGGAGCTCGGCAGGAAAACGCGGGAAAAATCGCTTGGCCGCGGAGTTCGGCCGTAGAGACCCAGCGTATAGCCGCTCACGTTGTCATAGGCTGGCCGCAGGCCCTCGGCGAGAACAGCCTTTCGGAGGATGGCATCGACATCGCGCGCGACAGCGCCTGGCTTCATGGCCGCGAGCTGCCGGTCCTGCAGGGCGACGAGGCGTTCGGCGAGCGACGCAAGCCCGCGGCGATCCTCGCCGATCAGGACCGGCCGCATCAGGCGTGCGCCGTAATTGCGGACCTTCGGGATCAGCTCGACGTGAAGGATGTCGCCATCTCGCAGCGGCTGCGCCGTCATGACGCCATGCAGGAACTCATGGTCGCCGATCCCGGGCACGATGGGGCCGGTTTCGCCGGTGTCGGCCCCGTTCTCGAGGAAACAAGCCGCAGCGATCGCGGCCGCTGCACGCGGCGAGAGCCCCGGCCTCGCCTGAGCGGCAATGGCCGCCATGGCCTTGTCGGCGATGCAGCCGGCGTCTCCGATCAGGCAGATCTCCAGCGGCGATTTCACGGCCCTGAGCAGATCGCTTGCCGCAGGCAGGTCGATGAAGCGCACCTCCGGCAGCAGGGCGCCCAGCTTGTCGCGCGTCGCGGCGGTAAAGCCGTAGGAGCTGTGATCGGCCCCGATACGGGCGCCCGCCAAGCCGCGGCGGCGCAGCTCATCGGCCATGATCGCATGGGGCTCGGCCGTATCGGCATAGCCGACGATGTCGGAGAACCAGCAGGCGGCGCGGCAAGGCCCGGCATCGAGCTCGCGCAGCACGAACCAGGGCTCGCCCTCGCGCGGCAGGAAGGCCGCGCGATACATCGTCTCGGAGACGGTGTAGCCCGTCAGCCATGCCAGGAATTCGGCATGATCGACGAGCATGATGTCCACGCCGGCCTGCGCCATCGCGGCGCGGGCCCTAGCGACCCGTCCCGCGAATTCCTCACGCGGAAAGGGCGGGCTCACGCGACCTCGCAGATATCCAGGATCGTCAGCATGTAGATGCGGATCATGTCGAGGAAATCGCGGATCTCGACGCGCTCGTCGGGCATGGTGTTGTAGCGCCCGCCCGGTCCGCAGACGATGCCTTCCATCCCGGCCTCGGCATAGAGATGGCCGGCATCGGTGCCGAAGAAGCCGGGCGGCTTGATCGCGCCGGTCGGCTGCTTTTCGCCGCGCACGGCCTCGTAAGCCGCGTTGACGGTCTTCACGATGCGGGCATCCTTGGCGACCTCGAAGGCCGGCATCGACTGATGCCCTTCCTTCTTCTCAATGCGGATCGTCGTCTTCAACCCTGGAAAGCGCTGCTCCAGCGCGGCGAGCTCGCGTTTCATGTCGGCGAGCGCGCCTTCCTGGGTCTGGCCGGGCGCATAGCGGCCGGAGCCCTTGAGCTTGCAGTAATCCGCCACCTGCGGCGCGCGCCACTCGTGCAGCTCCTTGCCGAGGGCGCCATGGACGACGCCGACATGGACGCGGTTGATCGATTCATGCTCGGGCGACGGCGCGCCCGAGAAGGTCATCGCATTGAGGCGCGGGACGAGATCGCAGGCCGCCATGATCGCGTCGACCGCCTGCTCGCGCTTGGAGAGGTGGCGGGTGTTGCCGGTGAGTTCGATGACGAAGGAGAAGGCGCAGGCATGCATCGTCACGGCCTGCAGGTCGGTCGGTTCGCTGTTGACGAAATAGTCGGCGCGGATGCCGTTGCGGATCGCCGCGACGGTGCCGACACCGCCCTGCAATTCGCCGACGACGAAGGTCAGGATCACGTCGCCCTTCAGCTTCACTCCGGCATTGATCAGCGTCTTGACCGCGCAGTAATAGGCGGCGTCGCCCGCCTTCATATTGGAGACGCCGATTCCGTAGATGAATTCATCGTCGATGACGCCACCCCACGGGTCGACCGTCCAGCCTTCGGTCGCCGGGTTGGTATCGAGATGGCCGTTGAACAGCAGGCTTTTGCCCCCGCCCTGCCCCGTCCAGCGGCCGATGGCATTGGCGCGTCGACCCTCGTCGAAGGATTGCGCCTCCGCCTCTATGCCCATCGCCTTCATCTGATCGACGACATGGTAGACGAGCGCCTTCTCGCCTTCGGTCTCGGAATAGCTCTTCTGCTTCACCCAGTCCGAGAGCAGCGCGAGGCAGGCCTTCTCGTCGAGCGAATGGATCAGGTCGCGGGGGTTCATGCGTGTGGCCTCTGATGTCAGGCGGCAGCCGTGGCCGGGGCGGGCACGGCTTCGAGCAGCGATTGGGTGTAGGGATGGAGGGGGCCGGTCGAGAGCGCGGCGATATCGACGAGATCGACGAGGTCGCCGCGATACATCACCGCGATCCGGTGGGCGATCTGGCGCACCAGATTGAGATCATGGGTGATGAAGAGATAGGCGGTGCCGAAGCGCTTCTGCAGATCGACGAGAAGCTCGACCACCGAGGCCTGAACGGAGACGTCGAGCGCTGACGTGATCTCGTCGCAGATCACGAGCTTCGGCTTCGAGGCGAAGGCCCGCGCGATGGCGACGCGCTGCTTCTCGCCGCCGGAAAGCTGGTGCGGGTAGCGCTCGGCATAGGATGCCGGCAGCCTGACCTGTTCCAGCAATTCGCCGATGGCAGCAGTGTCCCTGCGGGCGCCCGGCTCGCCATAGAGCGCGAGCGGCCGGGACAGGATCTCGCGGATGCGCTGCCGCGGATTGAGCGAGGAATCCGGGTGCTGGAAGATGATCTGGACGTCGCGGCGATAGGTCCGGTCCATGTCGGACAGCCCGGTGATCCGTCGCCCGGCGAAGCGGATCTCACCCTCGAAGCGGTTGAGCCCCGTCATCGCCTTCGCCAGCGTCGACTTGCCCGAGCCGGATTCGCCGACGATGCCGAGGATTTCTCCGGGCATCACCGACAGGCTGACCTCGCGATTGCCGGTGAACTGCGTGTTCGCCCGGCCGAGCAGCCCGCCAAGGAAAGGCTTGCGGCCATAGAGCACGCTGACCTTCTCGACCTCGACCAGCGGTTTGCCGGTCTCCGGTCCCTGCGTCTCGACCAGCCTGTGGTCCGGCCGCGGCACTGCGGCCAGAAGCCTCCGGGTGTAGCTGTCCTGCGGCCGGGCGAAGACATCGCCGACAGCGCCCTGCTCGACGATCCTGCCGCGATGGATCACCGCGACCTTGGTCGCGATCTGCGAGACCAGAGCGAGGTCGTGCGAGATATAGAGCGAGGCGACTCCGGTCTCTTCCTGCAGTTCCTTGAAAAGATCGAGGATCTGACGGGCGGTGATGACGTCGAGCGCCGTCGTCGGCTCGTCGAAGATGATGCATTCCGGCTGGCAGGCGAAGGCGGTGGCGATGACGACGCGCTGCTTCTCACCACCCGAGGCCTCATGCGGGTAGCGCCGCATCATCTGCTTGGGCATTTTCAGCCCGACATGAGCGAGGCGCTCCTCGCCCTCGGCCCAGGCCTGCTTCCGGGTCAGGCCGCGATGGCGCACCAACACCTCGGCAAGCTGCTCGCCGAGCGGCAGCGTCGGGTTGAGCGAGGTGCTCGGATCCTGGAAGACCATGCCGATGCGCTTGCCCCGGATCGCGTCGATCTCGGCTTCGGACGCCTTCAGCAGGTCCTGCCCGGTCAATCGGATGCTGCCCGCCTCGCGCGCAGTCGCGGGCAGGTAACGCATGATCGCCCAGGCGAGCGAGGTCTTGCCGGAGCCGGATTCGCCGACGAGGCCCAGCACCTCGCCCTTGGCGACCTGGAGGTTGACATCGTCGAGGGCTCGCATGAAGCCGGTTGGCGTCGCGTAGTCGAGGCTGAAGCCGGCGATGTCGAGGATCGTGCTCATCGCGTCAGGTCCTCGGGTTCAGCGCGTCGCGCAGGCCGTCGCCGAGCAGGTTGAAGCCGATCGCGACCAGCGCGATGGCGAGGCTCGGCCACAGGATCATCCAGGCGCTGAGATGCATGAAGCGGCGGGCCTCGGCGACCATCAGCCCCCATTCGGAAGCCGGCGGCTGCGCGCCCAGCCCGAGGAAGGAGAGCGTCGCGAACAGCATCACCGCGAAGGCGACGCGGATCGTCATCTCGACGATGATCGGCGCCACCACGTTCGGCAGCATCTCGCGCCCGACGATGAAGGCTGCGCTCTCGCCGCGCGCGATCGCAGCGTTGACGTAATCCTGCTTGCGCACGGCGAGCGCGACCGAGCGCGTCACCCGCGCCATGCCCGGCGCGAAGGCGAGCGCGATGGCGAGCAGCGCGTTGAGGCTGCTCTTGCCGAGCAGGTTCACGATCAGGAGCGCCAGCAACAGGCTGGGGATCGACATGATCGCGTCGACGGTGCGCATGATCGCCTCGTCGCTGCGCCCGCCCAAGAAGGCCGAGACCGTGCCGATCACGGCTCCGACCAGCGTTCCGAGCACGGTAGCCAGCACGGCCAGGACGACGGTGGCGCGTGCGCCGTGCAGCAGGCGGCTCAGGATGTCGCGCCCATACTGGTCGGTGCCCAGCCAGAACTGCGCGCTCGGCGGTTTGTAGCGCATCAGCGGCGCCATCTTCTCGGGATCGTAAGGGGCGAACCACGGCCCGACGATCACGACGAGCAGGATCAGCCCGACGATGACGAGGCCGAGAGCGCCTTGCGGCGAGCGCAGCATGCGCTTGAGGATCTCAATCATACTGGATCCTCCGGTCGAGCCAGGCATAGGCGATGTCGGCGAGGAAATTCGCGACGGCATAGGTCGTCGCCATGATCAGCGCGCCCGCCTGGATCGAGGGCAGGTCGCGCGCCTGGATCGCGACGATGAGCTGGCGCCCGATGCCAGGCAGGGCGAAGATCTCCTCGACGACGATGACGCCGCCAAGCAGGTAGCCGACATCGAGCGCGACGATGGTGATGGTCGGCAGCAGCGCGTTGCGCAGCGCATGCTTGAACAGCACCTGCCGCTTCGACAGCCCCTTGAGGCGCGCGGCGCGGATATAGTCGGAGTGCAAGACGTCGACGAGTTCGGAACGCACCATGCGCGAGACATGGGCGATCAGGATCATCGACACCGTCAGCACGGGCAGGACGAGGTGCTTGAGGCCTCGCAGCGGATCTTCCGTCAGCGGGACATAGCCCGTCGCCGGCAGCCATTGCAGCCAGTCGGCCAGGATGAGCACCACCAGCGTCGCCGTGACGAATTCCGGCAAGGAGACGCCGATATAGGAAAGGAAGCTGACGCCGAGATCGGCCGCCCTGCCGCGCCTGACAGCCGCGACGATGCCGAGCGGGATCGCGACCGCCAGCATCAGCAGGATCGAGAACAGCGCGAGCAGCAGCGAGCGGCCAAGCGCCTCGATCATCGCGGGCGCGACCGGCTGACCGGTGCGCATCGAGATACCGAAATCGCCACGGACCACGCCGCCGAGCCAGTGCAGATACTGCATCCAGATGGGGTCGTTCAGCCCCATCTTGAGGCGCAGCGCCGCCAGCGCATCCGGCGTCGCGTTCTCGCCCAGCATCATGACGGCGGCATCCGCCGGCAGGATCTGGGTGATCGCGAAGACGATCAGCGACACCACCAGAAGCGTGTAGCCGATCAGCAGGATGCGCTTGAGGATATAGGCCGGCGACACGCCGCTGCCCTCGCCTGCGCTCAGCCGCGCTTCGGCGCGTTGGCGCCGAGCGAGACATGGTCGAGCCGGAACACTGCGCCGCGCGGATGGAGCTGATAGCCCTCGACCCAGTCGCGCTGCCCGCCGAGCAGGTCGAAGAAGGCCGGGATGATCGAGGGCACCTCGTCATACATCAGCTTCTGCGCCTCGGCGTAGAGCGCGCGGCGCTTGGCCTCGTCGACGGTCGCGCGCGCCTCGAAGATCAGCTTGTCGAAGGCGGCATTGTTCCAACGCGTCTCGTTCCAGGCGGCGTTGGAGGTGTAGAGCAGCGAGAAGATGGCGTCGGCCGTCGCCTGCATGTTGTAGAAGCCGACATAGAACGAGCCCTTCTTCCAGACCTGGTCGAGATAGGTCGCATGCGGCATGGTCTCGACCTTGATGTCGAAGCCGGCGGGTTTGGCCATCTCGCGCAGGGCCACTGCAAGCTGGGTGCGCTGGCCCGGTCGGTCGGAGGCGATCAGCGTTGCCTCGAGCCCCTTCGGATAGCCGGCCTCGGTGAGCAGCGCCTTGGCCTTGGCGATGTCGGCTTTCTTGGCTGGCAGGTCGGCATAGAAGCGATAGGCCGGGTTGAGCGGCGTGTCGTTGCCGGCCGAGCCGAAGCCCTCGGTGACGAAATCGACCATGGCGGCGCGGTCGACGGTGAGCGCCAGGGCCTGGCGCACGCGCACATCGTTGAAGGGCTTCTGGTCGCAGCCGAAATTGACGTTGCAGAACTGGCCCGAGGGCACGCGCAGCGCCTTGACGCCATTCGCCTTTTGTAGCCGGCCGAACTCGGTCGGTGGGGTCGTGCTGATCAGGTCGGTATCACCCGCGATCAGAGCTGAGGCCTCGGCGCTGACATCCGGGAAGACGACGACCTCGATCTTGTCGAGATAGGGCCTCGCCTTGTCGTAGTAGGCGTCGTTGCGGGTGACGACGATCTGCCGCTCCGGCTCGAAGGAGACGAGCTTGAACGGACCGGTGCCAATCGCCTGACGGTCGAGCTTCTCCAGCCCGCCCTTGATGACGGCCGCCGGCACGATCTTGGCGTTGGTATAGGCCAGCGTCACCGGCAAATCGGCGAAGGGCGCCGAGAGATTGAAGACGACGGTCGCATCGTCCTTCGCCGAAACCTTGGCGATCGGGCCGACATTCTGGCGCGCCGGCGAGGCGGTCTTGGCATCGAGGATCGCCTCGAAGGTCGCGACGACATCGGCCGCCGCGCAGGGCGAGCCGTCATGGAAGGTCAGGCCCTTGCGCAGGACGAAGGTCCATTCGGTCAGGTCGGCGGAGTTGGTCCAGGACTCGGCGAGATCGGGCTCGGCGCTCATATCGACCTTGAGCCGGGTCAGGCCGGAATAGAGCAGTTCGGCGACGAGATATTCCGGGTTCACGCGGGTGACGAGCGGGTTGAGCTTGGCGACCGCCTGGTCGACGCTGACGCGCAGCGTGCCGCCGCGGCGCGGCGTCTGCGCGAAGGCCGGGATGCCGCTCATGGCGAGGCCGCTGAGAGCGGCGGAGGCGGCGAGGAAATCGCGGCGATGGATGCTCGGCATGGGACGCTCCTTCAGCTCTGTGACGTGGGCAGATCGGGGTTGATGTCTGGCCTGAAATCGGCGGCGAGATAGGCGAGCACGGCCTTGGCCAGCGCGACAATGTCGGGCACGGTCGTGTACTCACCGGGCGAATGGATGTTGCGGTCGGGCCGGCCGAGCCCGCCGAGCAGGACCTCGCTTCGGCCGGTAGCTCGCTGGACCCAACCGAAATCGGAGCAACTCGCAGCTCCCCATTTGCGGAACTCTCCCGGCGCATAGCCGAAGCCCTCGCCCGTGGCCGTCTGCCAGCGCGGCCAATGCGGCCCGGTGGGGTCCGCAGTCGGCATGAGATGGCCCACCAGAGCCGTCTCGACCGTCAGCTCCGGCACAGCGGCAGCGCAACGGCGGATCACATCCTCGATCTCGGCCAGCGCATCCTCGAAGCGTTCCTCGGGGGCGTAGCGTCGGTTGATGGTCAGTTCGAGCAGCGCGGGAACCTGCCCGCCGGCCGTGCCGCCCCGGATCGCGGCGAGGTTGAGCTGGGCGGCAAGCGGCGGCTTGCCCGGCGGCGGCGGCAAGGCCGAGACGCGGGTCGCGACCCTGGCTTTCAGCGCCGCCAGCGCATTGAGCAGCGGCAACGCGGCCTCGATCGCATTGAGGCCGCCACCCCGACGATTACCCTCGCCAGCATGGACGGTTTGGCCGTGAATGCGGACGAGCAGGTTGAACAGGCCAAAGCAACCGGCCCAGACCCGGGCCTCGGCGCTGCCGTTGAAGTTGAGGATGTGCCCCGGAACCCGGCCCTGCTCGGCGAGATAGCGAATGCCGGGATAGAGGCCACCCTCCTCGTCCGTGCAGAACAGCAGCACTGGATCATAAGCCAGTTCGACCCCGCAGGCTTTGGCCGCCCGCAGAGCCAGCAGGATCGCGGCGATGGAGCCCTTCATATCGGCCGCGCCGAGGCCGATCAGGCGCTCGTCATCGCGTTCCATCCGCAGCGGGTCGGTTTCCCAGCCTGCCGCGGCGGGCACCGTATCGACATGGAAGTAGAGGCCGCAGGCTGGCCGCCCGCTCGCGCGGCTGGCGATCAGGTTCGTGCGTGCTCCGGCGGCGGGGCCGTGCGGGAGATGCCAAAGCGCCTCGGGAACCGCGACGCGCTCGCTCTCAAAGCCGAGCGGAGCGACGAGCTCCTCCAACAGCCCCGCAAAATCGTCATAGCCGAGGCCCGGCGGGAAGGAGGTATCGACTGCGATCATCCGGTCGAGCTCGGCGACCGCGCCGTCGACATGACCGGCAATCCAGCCGCCGGCCTGCGCCAGCACGGTTTCCTGATATCGAGGCGAGGAAGCTTCCGACATCGCTCAGCCCGCAAAGGCCGCGCTTGTCCGGCGCCGGCCCGATCTGCGATGGAGCACTTGAACTGCCGCAACTGGCAACACCATTTGCGGACCTCCTTCTTTCATATAAACTATATAGAAATAGGACAGACTGGCATGCCCCCTGTCAATGCCAAAAAAGCGTCGAGCGCTGCCGCCGGAACAGGCAATGGCGCCGGCGCGTCCGCGCCGGTCCTGCCGAATTTCGGCGCCGGCGAGGCGGCGCCGCTCTATGAGCGCGTGAAGCGGCATATGTCGGAGGCCATCCTGGTCGGCGAGTGGCCGCCCGGCATGGTGCTGCCCAGCGAAACGGCTTTGGCCCAGGGCTTCGGCATCGCCGTCGGCACGGTGCGCCGGGCGATGAGCGATCTCGTCGCGGAGGGCTTGCTCTCGCGCCGCCGCAAGACCGGCACCGTCGTAACCGGGCGGACACCGCATCACAGCTTGCGCTTCTTCTTCCAGTATTTCCGCTTGCACCGTGCCGATGGCAGCCTGGTGAAATCCACCAGCCAGTTCCTGAGCGTCACGGCGCGACCGGCCACGGCGGAAGAGATCGAGCGCCTGCAGATTACCGCGGGTGGCATCGTCGCCATCCATCGCATCAGGCATGCCGACGGCCGCCCCGTCATGCACGACAAGCTGCTGCTCGCCGAGGAAAGGGTGCCGGACCTGCCGCGCGAGCCGGAGGCGCTCCCGGCCTTGCTCTACCTGCATCTCCTGGAGCAATACGGCATTCGTATCTCGGCCGTCCGCGAGCAAATCACGGCCGATCTCGCGAGCGATGAGGACATGGCGCTACTCGACCTGCCTGAGCGTCAGGCCGTCCTCACGATCGACGAGGTCGCGTACGATCAGGCCGGCGTTCCCACAATCCTCGGATGGCACCGTGCGACGACCGCCTCACATGCCTATGTGAATGAAGTCCGGTAAGAACGCGCCAGGTGTGGACGGTTCTCCTTTGGCAAGGGCTATTGAGCGTTCTGTAGGGCTGGTCGGTGCGGGCATGTGTCGACGGTCGGCTTCGCGGGGCAGCCGCCCTCTACGGCACGCTACGACGTGGATTTCTAGGCCGAGCGCCTCGCCCGGGCGAAACGGCTCACCTTCGCTCTAGACCGCGGGGACGCATCCATTGAAGCGGCGGCAGGTATCAGCGGCACCGGTTTCGACATCGGAATGACATAGATGCTCGGTACCCGGCGAAGCCAAACCAAGCCGCCAGCACGTTAGGAATTGCTGTGAATGTTCCCGTAACAGGGCGCTTCGTCTTCAGGCGTGCCGAGCTTTGGGCTGACGGCGTGATCCATGCCCTGGGCGTTACCTTAGGGCTGGCTGCCGTCGCAGCTTTGATCGTTCAGGTCGCGAACAGTGCTCCGTTGTTCGATTTGATCCCCGTATCAATCTACAGTGCGGCCCTTCTGACGGTTCTCATCGTCTCGGCAACCTACAACATGTGGCCGATCTCGCCCCGCAAGTGGCTCATCAGGCGCTTCGACCATTCGGCGATCTACGTCCTCATCGCCGGCACCTACACGCCATTCCTGATGAAGCTGAGCGGGAGCATTTTCGCCCAGGCTCTCCTGATAATCGTATGGCTCGCGGCGGCGACCGGCGTCGTCATCAAGGTCGCTTTGCCGGGTCGATTTGATCGCCTGTCGATAGCGCTCTATCTCCTGATCGGGTGGAGCGGTCTTCTGATCTGGGAAAGCGTCAGCCTCCTTCCAGCGACTACCGTATGGCTGATCGTTGCAGGCGGTCTTCTGTATTCGATTGGTGTCGTTTTCCACGTCTGGCATAGCCTGCCGTTCCAGAATGCGATCTGGCACGGCTTCGTTCTTATTGCTTCCGGCTGTTTCTATGGGGCTGTGTTTCGGGCGTATGCGATAGCGCCGACGGCGTGAGCCATGGCCGCCATCGGCAACCGCTCGGCCTCACCTCTCCATTTCCACGATTTGGCTGAGCTCTTCAGGCGTAAGCTCTAGAGGCCCAGCCTCCAGATAGCCGGGTCGCTTAAACTGCGATGCCGTGATTGGCAGACGAGTGGCGCTGCGGGCCAACACCGGGAGTTGGATCGGTGCCGAAAAGCGGTCGTTAGCAGATATCCAGATGGGAGCTCGGCAAGAAGGTCGTGGCGGCTGTCACAGTTGCAGGCCGCCATCCACCGCGATCTCGGCGCCGTTGATATAGCCACCCTCGGGCGAACAGAGCAGCAGGGCGATCCCCGCGCAGTCCTCCGGCTTGCCGAGTCTGCCAAGGGGAATGCGGGCGAGCACCTGCTCCTTCCGCCCGGGCTGGGCGAGGACGGCGCGGTTGCGGTCGGTCAGGATCGCGCCGGGCTTGACGATATTGAAGGTAACGCCCGGCGCCTGCGTCGTGCGGGCGAGGTTCAGGATCATGTTGGTCTGCGCGGCCTTGGTGGCCGCATAATAGAAATGCGTCGGATTGGGGCGCGCCTCCTGCACGGAGCCGATCGCGATCACCCGGCCGAAGCCGCGTGCGAGCATGGCGGGCAGGAAGGCCTGTAGCAGCCGCACCGTGGCGTGGAGATTAATCTCAGTCTGGGCGCTCATCGCCGCTTCCGAGACCGCGTCCCAGGTCTCCAGCATTTCGACGGAGGCACAGAGCACGAGGATATCGGGCTCGGTCCCCCGCGCCTTCAGCTCATTCGCCATGGCTGGCGGGACTGCGGGCCCCGCGAGGTCGGCAATCAGGGGCGAGGCCAGGAGGTTTCGCGCCCGCAGGTCGGCCACCGCAGCGTCGGCGGCGCCGGCATCCCGGTCATGGATGATCGCATGGGCGCCGGCCTCGGCGAGGCGCGTCGCGATCGCAAGGCCGATGCCGCGTGCCGCGCCGGTGACAAGCGCGACGCGGTCTGAAAGCGCTCCAGCCATCAGCCGAGCAACGGCTTCACGCGCGCGGTGGCATCATCCATCGCCTGCTGCGCCGGCTTGCGGCCGAGCACGGCGGCCTGCGTTTCCTCGATGAAGATGTCGTGGGCGCGGGCCTGCTCGTCGAAGGCTGGCAGATGGATGCGCGAGGCCTTGAGCGCGGCGGCCTCGTCGGGGGCATAGGGCATCGCCGCCTTCAGCTTCTCGTCGGCATAGGTCGAGATGCGCACCGGGCCGTTGCCGTTCAGCGCCATGGCGGTCGTGCCGGTTTTCGAGGAGAGCGCGCGGATGAACTCCCAGCTCAATGGCTTCTGCTTGGCGCTCTTCGGGATCACCAGCGACCAGAACTCGACCGTCGGCGCGTATGCGACCTTGCCGGCGAGGTCGGCGGCCATTGGCGGCAGCAGCGACTTGAAGCGGCCGCCATATTTGCCCTTCGACGGGTCGTTATAGGTGACGAGGCGGGCGAAGGGATTGATCGTCATCGCCGCCCTGCCCTGCTGCATCCAGGTGGTGATCTCCTCGTTGTTCACCGTCGCGAAATTCCGCGGCAGCACGCCGGCCTTGTAGAAATCGGCGAGCAGGGTGAGCGCCTTCACCATCGGCGGCTCGGCCGCGACGATCTTGCCGTCTGATGTCATGTAATCGCCGCCGAGGGAGCGGGCGAGCGTCAGGAAGTTCGAAGCGAATACGGCGGTGAAGGCGAGGCCATAGACCTGCGTGCCATCCTCGCGCTTGAAGGTGAGCTTGCGGGCAAGCTCGGTCAGCTCCTCGAATGTCGTCGGCAGCTTGGTGACGCCGCGCTCTTCCAGCAGGGCCTCGTTATAGATCAGGGCATTGGTCGCGTGGCGGACGGGGATGCCGTGCAGGGCTTCGCCGACCTTGAGCGGGGCGAGCAGGCCCGGAGCGAAATCATCGAAAGCCTCGATCGGCGCCTGCTTCATCAAGCTGTCGAGCGGCTCGAAGAGCTGGAGATTGCGCGGCACAGCGCGTCCGTTGACGAGATAGGCGACGTCGATCGAGGTCTCCGACAGCGAGGCC
The DNA here is from genome assembly GCF_056395345.1 of Allobosea sp. 10L422. NCBI lineage: Bacteria > Pseudomonadati > Pseudomonadota > Alphaproteobacteria > Hyphomicrobiales > Alloboseaceae > Allobosea > Allobosea sp. 10L422. The sequence goes on along the minus strand of NZ_JBFTJI010000001.1, from coordinate 194,534 downwards.
TCGCGCAGCAGCCGCTCATGCACGGCGTTGACGTCGCCGAAGGTGACCCAGTTCACATCGGCTCCAGCAGCCTTGCGGAAGCTTTCGGTCGCGTCGCCGCCGGGCCCGGTCGTCGCGGCGGTCTGGTGGACGCGGTGGCCGAGCGCCGTCAGCGTCTTCGCCTGGGCGAGGACGCCTTTCGGTATAAGGGCGGCGGTCGCGGCGGCACTGGCAAGCGCACCGAATCTGCGGCGCGAGATGCTGGATGTCATCGATTGTCCTCCCGGATATGTCCCCGGCGGCGCTTTGGTCGCGCCGCTTTCTCGACCGTTCAGGCCGGCAGCAGCGGCTGCACGCGCTTGACCAGCGACCCCATCGCCTCCTCCGGCGTCTTCATGCCGAGCACGGCGGCTTCCGCCTCTTCCTTGAACAGGTCGCCGGCACGCGCCGCCTCGTCGAAGGCCGGCATCGGCACGCGCGCGACCTTCAGCACCTTCAATTCCTCGGCGGCGTAGGGCACAGTTCCGGCAAAGCTCTGATCGGCGTAGGTCGAGGCGCGCACCGGTCCATTACCGTTGAGCGCCGCCTTCAGCGTCGCCTCCTTCGAGGCCATCGCCTTGATGAAGCTCCAGGCGAGGTCCTTGCGCCTGGCGTTCTTCGGGATGACCATGCCCCAGAACTCGACCTTGGCCGGCGCGGCGTCGTACTTGCCGGCGAGCGTCTTCGAGGCGGGAACGGCGATCGTCTTGATCTTGCCGGGGAATTTCGACTTCTGCGGGTCGTTGTAGATGCGGTTGCGGCCCATGCTCTGCAGGCTCATCGCAGCGCGGCCCTGCTGCATCCAGACATTGACGTCCTCGGGCGAAAGCGTCGCGAAATTGCGCGGAAAGGCATTGGCCTGGAAGAGCGCGCGCAGCGTATGGATCGCGTTCAGCATCGGCGGCTGGTCGGCGACGCATTTGAAGTCGGGCGTGATGAACTCGCCGTCCCAGGCGCGCGCGAGGTCGATCACGTTGGGATAGGTCACGCCCGGCGTGCACAAGCCCACGACCTGCGTGCCGTCGCTGCGGCGATAGCTACAGGCCTTGGCGATCTCGATCATCTCCTCGATCGTCGCCGGCGGCTTGGAGAAACCCTTCTCGGCCAGGATTTCCTCATTGTAATGCAGGCCGGAAGAGGCGTGGCGGAACGGGATGGCGAGTTGCTTGCCGCCGACCTTCATGCCTTCCATCAGGCCGGGGAAGATGTCGGCGACGTCCTCGACCGGGTCCTTCTTCAGATAGTCGTCGAGCGGCTCGAACAGGGTCGCGGCGCGCGGCACGACCTGGGTGTTGACCACGAAGCCGACATCGACCGAGGTCTCGCCGAGGCTGGCCTCGCGGAACAGTCGTTCCTGCAAGGGGCTGGTGTCGAAGGTCGTCCACTGGACGGTGACGCCGTTCTTCTGCGCCCAGTCCCTGGTGATGTCGCCGGCCTGCGCGCCGGTCGCGACCGTCTGCATGACGCGGTGGGTGAAGACGTTGAACGGGCCGCTCTGTGCCAGCGCGGCCCCGCCGAGCCCGGCGAAGCTCACCCCAAGGATGCCGGCCCCGAACTGTCTACGATCGAGCGTCGTCCTCTGGTTCATGCTGATCCTCCCTGTGGTTCGCGAGTTCCGCGATGGCGGCTTCTGCCGCTTCGAAATGCTTGTTCATGGCGGCAAAGGCCGCAGCCGGATCGCTCGCCCGGATCGCCTCGACGACGCGGACATGCCGTTCGAAGGTGCGCCGCCAGTCCTCAGGCCCCCTCGCCTCGCGCGAGTTGAAGATCTCCATGACCTCGCGGATCACCGGGCGCAGGCCCCGGATCTGGAAATCGAGCAGGCGGTTGCCGGATGAGGCGGCGACGGCCTCGTGGAAATCGAGATCGGCCTCGATCCAGCGCGGCACATTGCCGAGAGCATCTTCCATCCGGGCGAGAATGAGATCGAGCTTCTCGATATCCTCGGCCGAGCGCCGCTCCGCGCTATGGGCCGCGATCGGCGGCTCGAGGATGCGGCGCAGTTCCACCGCCTCGCTCAGGCCGTTGGCGCGGCCGCGCACGGCGAAACGATAGAAGCGGTCGAGCGGGGCGGCATCGAGCGCCTGCACCCGCGTCGGCTTGCCCTGCTGGATATGGACGACGCCCATGGCTGCGAGCTGGCGGATGGCTTCGCGCGCGATCGGCTTGCTGACGCCGAAGGAGGCCGCGATGCGCGCCTCCGATGGCAGGGAGTCCCCGGGCTTCAGGCGCCCCTCATGAATCGCCTGCGTGATGCGCTGGATCACCGCATCGCCAAGGCGCATCGGCACGACATCGCCACCCGCGAACGGGTCGTCTGCATCCAGAACGGAACGGGCGAGATCGCTCATCAATGTCCTCCGGCGGTGATCATTGACAGGTGCCGCGTTCCTTGGCAACTGTTCAACTTATCTGATAAGTAGATGCCGCTCAGCGGCACGTCTCGGGAGGGCCATGCCGCATGTCGGCCAGCCGCATCGCCAGAATTGATGTCCATCCGCTGCGGGCGACCCTGCCCAAGGTCCAGCGGACGTCGCAGGGCGACTATCCGGCGATCGAGATCGTCGTGGTCGAAGTCGAGGCCGAGGATGGCACCGTCGGCTTCGGCGAAGGCTTGTGCCGGCGCGGCGCGGCCGGCTATGCGCGCTTCATCGAGGAGGCGCTGGTGCCACGCCTGATCGGGCGCGATGGTGCCGACCGGCGCGCGCTCTGGAAGGCGATGCGCGCGGCGCTCTCGGGCCGCCCCGGCGGGCAGATCGTCGAGGCGATCGCGGCAATCGATATCGCGCTCTGGGACATCGCCGGGAAGCAGGCGAACCAGCCGATCCACCGCCTGCTCGGCGGCATGGGGCGCAAGGCGGTCGCGGCCTATGCCTCCTCGATCAACTGGCTCGACGATGCGACTGTCGAGGCCGAGGTGGCGGCGGCGCTGAAGGCCGGCTTCCGCGAGATCAAGGTCAAGCTCGGCCATCCGCTCAAGGACGCCATCGCCCGTGCCGGACTGATTCGGCGCCTCGCCGGCGACGATATCGCCCTCTATGTCGACGCGAACTGGGCCTATGACGTCGACGACGCTCTGATCGTCGGCCGCGCGCTTTCCGATCTCGGCTATGGCTTCTTCGAGGAGCCGATCGCGCCTGGTGATCGCGAGGGGTATCGCCGCCTCGCGCAGCACCTGCCGATCCGGCTTGCGGCCGGCGAAAGCGATTTCGTCGCAGGAGAGGCGCTGACCATGCTGCAGGATCGCTCGCTCGGACTGATCCAGCCCGACGTGACGCGCTCCGGCGGCATCACCGAGACCTGGCGCATCGCCGAGCTCGCCGCGACTTTCAACACGGCCTATGCGCCGCATGTCGGCTGGTCCGGTGCGATCTGCGTCGCCGCCAGTTTGCAGCTCGCAGCGGCGGCAGAGAGCTTCCGCACCTTCGAATGCATGGTCTACGAGAACCCGCTGCGCGACGCCTTCACTAAGCCGCTCGTCGGCGAGGGTTCGCAGCTCGTCGACGGCAAGCTCGCGATCCCGCAAGGGCCGGGGCTGGGCATCGAGATCGACCGCGAGGCGCTGAAGCGCTTCGGGATCGCGTGAGGCGGCGATGGATTCGAGCGCTTCCCTTCCATCCAAGCTCCGCCGTCATCCCGGACAAGCGGCGCAGCCGCGCCGATCCGGGATCCATCGAAAGGTGTCGAACTCTACGATGGATCCCGGGTCTGCGCTTCGCTTGCCCGGGATGACGGAGCGGTTTGGAAGAGCGGGATGGGTGAAATCTGAAGCGCGAGTGCTCTCATGACCACCCGCACGCCCATTTCCGCCATCGCACTGGTCACGCCGGTCCAGCTCATGATCGGCGGGATCATTTTCCTGCCGGCGATCTATGTCTTCTGGCTCAGCCTCAACCAGTCCTCCTTCGGTCAGGCGGCGACATTCGTCGGCCTCGCCAACTACGCCAAGGTGCTGGCCGATCCGTATTTCTGGAAGGCGCTGCTCAACACCGTCATCGTCGTCGCCATCGTCGTGCATGTCGAGTTGCTGATCGGGCTTGGCATGGCGCTGTTCTTCGCCTCGGGCGTGCCGTTTCGCCCTCTCCTGCTCGCCATCGTGCTCGCGCCCTATGCGGTGAGCGAGGTCTCGGCGGTGGTGATGTGGCGCTATTTGTTCGAGCCCGACGTCGGGATGATGAGCCGATTGCTGGCCGCGATCGGCCTGCCGCCGATCGAATGGGCGGTCAATCCGAGCCATGGCCTCGCCATGGTCAGCCTGCTCTCGATCTGGTTGCACCTGCCCTTCAGCTTCATCATCCTCTATGCGGCGAGAATGTCGGTTCCCGGCGATCTCTACGAGGCCGCCTCGATCGATGGCGCCTCGGCCTGGACCTCTTTCCGCCGCATCACGCTGCCGCTTTTGATGCCGGCGCTGCTCATCGCCGCGCTGTTCCGCTACATCTTCGCCTTCCGGCTGTTCTCGGAGGTCTGGCTGATGACCGGCGGCGGCCCGGCACGCTCGACCGAGGTGATGGCGGTCTATCTCTATCTCGAGGCCTTCCGCTACAACGCCTTCGGCTCGGCCGCCGCCACCGGCTGGCTCCTGGTACTCGCCTCGCTCCTGCTCGCGCTGTTCTATCTGCGCCGGCTCTACCGGGAGATGTTCGCGCGTGCCTAAGCTCTCCCTGCCCAAGGTTTTGCGCCATCTCCTGAAATTCGTCGGCGTGCTCGCAGTCGTCGCGTGGTCGCTCGTGCCGATCGGGCTGATCGCGATGTCGTCCTTCAAGGCCGACCGCGACATCTTCTCGACCACCGGCACCTTCTCCTTCGCGCCGACGCTGGCGAACTATCAGGCGCTCTGGAGCCGCTGGGGCGATTTCTTCTTCGGCCTGTGGAACAGCTTCCTCGTCACGGTCGGCGCGACTGTGCTGGCAGTCGGAGTCTCGCTGCTTGCCGGCTTCGCCTATTCGCGCTTCGCCTCGCGCGGCCTGCAGGCCTCGGCCTTCTTCCTGATCTTCATCCGGCTGATCCCGCCGATCGTGATCACGCTGCCGCTCTTCCCGGTGGTGAACTGGCTCGGGCTCAACGACACGCATTTCATCCTGATCGTGCTCTACGCCACCTTCTTCGTCTCGCTGGGGACGGTGGTGATGCGCACCTTCATCGACCAGATCCCGCGCGAACTCGACGAAGCCGCGATGGTCGACGGCGCCTCGCAGATGCAGATCATTGTCCGCGTCATCCTGCCGATGGCGGCACAGGGCATGCTCGCGGTCTCGGTCTTCGTCATCGTCTATGCCTGGAACGAGTTCCTCTTCGCCTTCATCTTCACCACCACCAATGCCAAGACCGCGCCGCTGGTGATCTCCGAGATGATCGGCGCCGTCGAGGGCGTCGAATGGGGCGTGCTCTTTGCCGCCTCGACCGTGCAGCTCGTGCCCGTGCTCGCCTTCGTCATCCTCATGCAGAAACACCTCGTCGCGGGCCTGACCGCCGGCGCGGTGAAGGGGTAACCGCCATGAACCCATCGGATTCCCGGCTAGACGACATGAGGCGCGCGCTCCGCGAGAGTGACCCGCAACTCAGCCGCTTCGACCCGCTGCCACGCATCATCTGCCTCGACGATTTCGACCGCGGCATGTGCGGCTGGACCCAGCTCGTCGGCAACTACGAGGATACGCTCGACGCGATGCTGCCGGGCTATGCCCAGCACAGCCACGCCATGCTCTCGACGCTGCCGAGCTGGGATTTCGGCTCGCATGGCGGCGTCGACGGCTCCTATGCGTTGAAGATCGCGACGCGTCCGAGGAAGGGCGCGCAGAATGTCGCGATCAAGCGCCTGACCTTCCGCAAGGCCGGGCCGATCCGGCTCGAGGCCTACTTCACCTTCAAGCCCGAGGCGACGGAGCTCGCGCTCTCGGAGACCGACATCCGATCTTTCGGCTTCCTCTACGATCTCCAGATCGGCGACACCTCAGGGCCGGGCGATCGCGTCATGCCGCACCTGCGCTTTCTCAACGCGCAGGACGGGCAGCACATCCAGAAATGGCAGTTCAAGCGCCGGACGACGCCGATCAAACCGATCGGCACCGCCGGCAAGACGATCACGCATTACCACCTCGCGCCCGAGGACTGGGAGGATCTGCCGGGCGGAGAGCAGCGGCTCTGCTACAACGAGATTCCGACCAAGGTGAACTGGCACTATCTGCGCTTCGATTTCGACCTCGCCGCGATGCAGGCGACGCGCTTCCAGGTCAATGACCGGGTCTTCGCCATGGACGGCTTCGACTGCATCCGCATCCCCGCGATGAAGAACCTGTGGTGCATGCTGAACCTCGCCTTCTTCGCCGAGACGGATACCAACAAGCGCGCCTTCGCCTATCTCGACTCCGTCTGCCTGTCGGGGGATTTCTGATGCTGCCCGAAAACCTGACCGCCGTCGTCGCCCGCAACGAAACCTGGACGGGGACCAGTGCGACAGAGCCCTACGAGGCGGGCTGGGCGAAGGAGGCGATCGTCTTCGTCAGAGCGCTGAAGGACCCCGAAGGACCTCTGCCGAAGGCGCGGATCGAAATCTCCGCCGACGGCATGCACTGGTGCCATGAAGGCTCGGAGTTCGCGCTGCCAGCGGCGAAGGACGCCGTTACTTTCCAGCGCCTGTCGCATTTCGGCAATTTCCTGCGCGTCGCAGCAACGCTACCCGATGGCGCCGCAGTGACCGTCCTGGTTACGCTTCATCTTAAAGCTTGACCGTGCGGGTGCGCCCAGCGCCACTTCCGGACGTTGGGTGTTCGCCCCAAACCCCACATCGCGCGCCAGCCCTCACGAAATTGCATCGCGCGGCCTCGGTCTGTGTCGCGCTAAAGCTCCTGGCGCGGCTCCACGATCTGCCGAACTGCATCGCGTAATTCGGCGCGCGATTTGTCCCGGGAGTAGAACATATGCCCCCCTTCAAACAGCGATAGCTTAACCCGTCTGGGATCGCCGAGAGCGGGAAGTTGGTCGAGCAGGAGCTTGCTTTCGAGGTACGGCGTGACGAGGTCGGCGTAACCATGGGCGACGAGCACGCGGATATGAGGGTCCAGCGCCAGAAGCTTCCGCAGCTCCGAGATCGACTCCCGATCGCCCCGCCCCGGGCCGTAACTCCAACGATTGCTGACTTCGTTGTTGAGCAGCATATAGCGCCCGTCGGGGCTCCATTTCAGATCGTTTGCGTAGTGAATCAGCATCGCGCTCGTCAGCGGTGCGGTCGCCGCCTCCAGGACGGCATCCGGCGCCCGGCTACGAGCGGCATCCGGCTCGGGATCCATCGCGGCAACCGCTCCGTCATAAGGGCTGCCGACGACAAAGTCCTTTCGCCCTGCCTCGCGCAAAAAGGTGCCATTATCGATCTTGCCACCGCGGCGCTCGACAAGATCCCGATCGAGCCCCGTGAATCCCGCCACGCGTTCAACGATGCGAGCGCGAGCCTGGGCGTCGCGCGGCCCCTTCAAAAGATCAATGACGTATTCGCCGGTGGCATAGGCCTCGACCTCCGCGAGCCGCTCGGGCGAGAATTTGCCTCTTGCCTCCAAGTGGGTTGCTGCCAAGGAGGGCAAAGAGACCGCCCATTTCAGCGGCGTGTCGCGCGCGTCCCGCTGGAAGGTGAAGTCCAGAACCGGCGAGATCAGGATCAGGCCGGAAACGCCGATGCCGTCCGAGGTCTGCAATTCGCCGGCGATTTTGGGGGCCCGGAATCCACCGTAGCTCTCGCCGACCAGATAGACGGGCGAGCCAATCCTGTCGTTTGCCCTCAACCAATTGACGATGAAGCGCGAGAGCGAGCGATAGTCCCCCTCGACGGACCAGAGCATGCCCCGCGCGTCGTCCGCGCCAGATGAGAACCGGCTGAACCCTGTTCCAACCGGATCGATGAAGACGAGATCGGCGAAACTGAGCCAGGTCTCTCGATTGTCTACCAGGGTTGGCGGAGCAGATGGCGCATCGCCCGGTCGCCCGAACGCAACGCGTTTGGGTCCGAATGCCCCGACATTGAGAAAGGCTGAAGCGGCGCCCGGTCCGCCATTGAAGGCGAAGATCACCGGACGGCGACGCTGATCGGCCTTTTCGCCGGCGAGCGAGCGCTGATAGGCAATATACGCGATCTCTCCCAGAACTCGGCCGGAGGCTTCGCGCACCGGAAGTGCGCCCGCAATGGCGGTGTATCGCAGAAGGCCTTCATCCAGAGCGAGTTCATGCTGTGTGATCGACGCGGGCGGCAAACTGGACGCCGTGACCACTCGCCGTTCCGCGACCTCGGCCGAGGGCCTGGCTCCAGCGGCCGGACTGTTGGCCGCCCCCTCCTGTGCATAAGCAGTTGCCGCGCTGAACAGGGCGACAAGCAAAGCGATCGTCACCGACCAACCACTCGGACGCCCGGCCGTTTTCCTTGGATGCGTCACTCGACCGACCCCTGCTTCAAGATTGCGGCGAATGTGCTCACCGCCCAATGACCATAGCCCGCCCCAAGATCCGGTCTGCAGGCAAAGGCTTCACAAATCCGGGACCTGCCCCGACCGCCTGCCCCCCGCGTTGCTGAAGCTCGCCGCCCCGCGCCGAGCTCTCGGCTCCGATCGCGATCTCGCTCGGATCCGCCCTACCGAGCATCGAGCGATCGAAAATGCATTGCGCGTGCTTGGCTCGTTGCGCGAGCGAGGCCCCCCGAGAAAGCCGGCTTTGCTGAGCGGTGTGTCCTTCGGCCGATGCAACTGGAGGCTGGCTCCTGCTTGGCAGCGAGCATGCGCGGAGCGCCCGGAGTGTCGTCGATCCAAGCGAACTACCCCGTTTGTGCTCGTTGTGGGCTCGGGCATATCAGCCTAATATCGCGACGGGCGCTGGGGTAACTCAGTGGGAGCATGACCATGTCTCACCGCGTGCCGTTTACCCCGGGTGATCTGACCGATCATCAATTGGGCGCTGATGACACTCTTGCCGGCGATCCGACCAACACTGTTTTGATTGGCGACGCCGGCGGCAACCTGCGCGATCATTCCCGGGGCGGCAACGACACGTTCAGCGGCGGCGCCCCTGCCAGCTACACCTTCTACGGTGACGCGGTCGGCAACGTGCTCGACCATGCTCAGGGCGGCAACGACTCTTTCAGGGGTGCGCTCAGCTCCACCAACACGGCCTACGGTGACGTGGGTGGCGACATGCTCGACCAAGGCAAGGGCGGCAATGACGCCTTCACGGGTGGAGGCCTCTCCACCAACACTTTTTTCGGCGATGCGGGCGGCCGGATGTCCGGTCAGGCTCAGGGCGGCGATGATCGTTTCGTGGGCGCTGCCCTGTCCAACAACATTTTCATCGGAGATGCGGGCGGCGATATGTCCAGCCATGCTCGGGGCGGCAGCGACAACTTCATCGGCGCCAGCAACCAGGCCAACAACACCTTCTATGGCGACACGGTCGGCAGCATGCTCGACCATGCTCGAGGCGGCAATGACAGCTTCACTGGCGGCGGCCAAGATGCCGACAACAGTTTCTACGGTGATGCGCTCCGCGACATGTCGGATTTCGCCCAAGGCGGCAACGACGATTTCACGGGTGGCGGCGCCTTCAGCAACAACGTTTTCGCCGGCGACGCCGGGCGCAGCATGTCCGGTCATGCGCGGGGCGGCGACGACAGTTTCACAAATAATGGCGCCTTTTCCACCAACTTTTTCTACGGTGACGCGTTCGACATGGTCGACTTTGCCAAGGGCGGCAACGACACCTTCACCAGCGGTCCCGGCTCCAGCAACACTTTCTTCGGTGATGCCGGCCACAACATGTTCGGCCGGGCTCAGGGCGGCGATGACGTCGCGTTCTTTGCCGGCAATGAGGGACTATCCGCGCAGTTCACGAATGCGGCCTATGGCGACGCGCAGACGATGTTCGGCGATGCTGCCGGCGGCAATGACCGCCTGTCGGGCGGCGTCGGTTCCGGGGATGTCGTCAACCAGTTCTATGGCGACGCGCAATCCATGCGCGACGCGGCGAGAGGCGGCAACGATACGCTGACCGGTGGCAGCAACAGCGGCGCAGGCACGGTGACGAACAGCCTCTTCGGTGACGCCGCAACCCTGTCAGGCTTCGCCAGGGGCGGCAATGATACCTTGATCGCCGGGACAGCTGCATCCGGATCCGCGGTCAGCAACGACATGTGGGGCGACGGACAACTGAGCGACCAGGCGCGTGGCGGCGCCGATCTGTTCCTGTTCAAGGATTCTGGTTCGATGACGGTCGGGACCAATAACACCATCGAAGATTTCAGTCAGGCCCAGCATGACAAGATCGGGTTCAGCGGTGTGGCTGGCGTACATTCCTTCGCTGATCTGACTATCGCGCAAAGCGGCTCCGACACCGTCATTACCGCCGGGGCGGACCAGGTTACGCTGCACAATTTCACGCACATGCTGACGCATAGTGATTTTTTGTTCGCCTGAAAGCAAAGCGGGGTTTGCCGGCGGCTCGTTCTGCGGAGCGCAGCTGTCGGAAGTTCCGGAAAATCTTGCCTGCCGTTGGCCGAAGGCGGATCTCCGGTGAGATCCGCCGGGGCCATAGGGTGGGCCCTGTCTGACCCGTTCACATCTGCTCAGGGATGGCTGCCTTGCTTCCCAAGCCCTCTTCCGATGCTGCCAGCGAGGCGTTGGCATCCTGCCGCTCCGCCTTCCTGGCGGTCGCGCTGTTCTCTGCCCTGGTCAACGTGCTGATGCTGACCGGGTCGATCTACATGCTGCAGGTCTATGACCGGGTGCTGCCCTCGCGAAGCGTGCCGACGCTGGTCGCGCTCTCGATCATTGTCGCAGCCCTCTACATTCTGCTCGGCCTGTTCGATTGGCTGCGCCAGCGTATCATGATCCGGATCGGGATCGTGCTCGACCGCCAACTCAGCGCGCCGGTGGTCGGCGCAATCCTCGGTACGCACCTGCGCGGCGGGCCGGGCGGCATTCAGCTCTCACGCGACCTCGACAGCGTGCGCGGCTTTTTCTCGGGGCTCGGGCCGACGACGCTGTTCGACCTGCCCTGGATCCCCCTCTATGGCGGCCTGTGCTTCCTGCTGCACCCTTCTCTCGGCTGGACCCTGGTCGCCGGCGCGGCGATCCTCATCTTCATCGCCTTGCTGACCGAAGTGCTGACGCGTGGCCCCGCGCGCGAGTCGTCTCGCGCGGGTGCCGAGCGCTCGGCCCTGCTCGAGGCCGCCAGGCGCAATGCCGAAGTGATCGGCGCGCTCGGCATGGAGCGGCGCGTCGCCACTCTGTTCGACCGCATAAACGACCGTTACGTCGTGACCAATCTTGGCTCGTCCGATCTCGTCAGCACGCTCGGCACGATGTCGAAGACCATCCGCTTCATGCTGCAGTCGGCCATGCTCGGCCTCGGCGCCTGGCTGGTGATGAAGAACGAGGCCTCCTCGGGCGTGATGATCGCCGCCTCGATCCTGAGCGGCCGGGCGCTGGCGCCGATCGAACTCGCCATCGGCAGCTGGCGGCCCTTCATCGGTGCCCGCCAGGCCTGGCAGCGGCTGAAGGCGGCGCTGGCGGAGCCGCGCGCCCATCCCTCCATCGCGCCGGACCGGCCGACGGAGCGGCTGGTGCTGGAACATGTCTTTGTCGCGGCGCCGGGCGCCCAGAGCCCGATCGTGAAGGATGCAGGCTTTGCGCTGAATGCGGGGCAAGGGCTTGCGATCATCGGCCCCTCCGCCTCCGGCAAGTCGACGCTGGCGCGGGCAGTGGTCGGGGTCTGGCCGCTCATGCGCGGCAGCCTGCGTCTCGACGGCGCGACGCTCGACCAATGGGCCCCCGAGCAGCGCGGCGGGATCATCGGCTACATGCCGCAGGACGTGCAGCTCTTCGCCGGCACGGTGGCGGAGAACATCGCCCGCTTCGATCCGGACATCAGCGAGGAGGCCGTTCTCGCCGCAGCCAAGGCGGCCGGCGCCTACGCCATGATCCTCGGCCTGCCCAGGGGCTTCGAGACGCCGATCGGCGAAGCCGGCAGCCTTCTTTCCGGCGGCCAGCGGCAGCATATCGCGCTCGCCCGGGCGCTCTACCGCGACCCGTTCCTGGTTGTGCTCGACGAACCGAACGCTAGCCTCGATGCAGCGGGCGATGCGGCGCTCACCGCCGCCGTCGGCAGCGTGCGCGAGCGCGGCGGCATCGTGATCGTCATTGCCCACCGCCCCTCGGCGCTCGCTGGCACCGACCTCGTCCTGATCCTGGCCGAGGGCCAAGTCCAGGCGTTCGGGCCGAAGGAGGAGATCCTGCGGAAGAGTCTGGCGGCTGCCCCGGCAGCGGCGGGCGCCGGCTTCCAGGCTTCGAAGAGGATCGTGACAACCGATGCGCACGGCTAACGAGAACGTGGTGGGTGGGCACCTGTCAGGTGCGAGCCGGAAGATCGCGCGCCGCCTCGATCCCCGCCGCGATATCCGCCGGGCGGCGATCGCCGGCGTCGCCACCATCGCCGTGCTCTGCGGCACGGTCGGGCTCTGGGCCGCGACGGCACCGCTGGCGGGCGCGGTCATCGCCTCCGGAAAGATCGTTGTCGAGAGCAATGTCCGCCGCATCCAGCATGCAGCCGGCGGCATCGTAGCGGAGATCCGGGTCAAGGACGGCGACCACGTCAAGGCCGGTGACGTCCTGGTCAGGCTCGACGAGACCCATGCCAGGGCAAGCCTGGCACTGATCGAGATCGAACTGCGCAGGTTCCAGGCCCGCAAGGCCCGCCTCGAGGCCGAGCGCGACGGCAAGGCCGAGGTCGTCGTCCCAACGGAGCTGGCGGAGCGGGCGAGAGCGCCGACGGTGATCCAGGCCCTGGACAGCGAGCAGACCCTGTTCCGCACGCGACGCAGCGCGGCCGAGCTGCAGCGCTCGCAGTTCCGCGAGCGCATCGTCCAGTCGCGCGAGGAGATCAGGGGGATCGCGGCCCAGATCGAGGCGAAGCAGGCGCAGGCCGGCTTGATCAAGCAGGAGCTCGACGCCGTACAGAAGCTCTACGACCAGAACCTCGTCGCGCTGTCGCGGCTGACGGCGCTGCAGCGCGAGGCCTCGCGACTCGCCGGCGAGCAGGGCAGCCTCATTGCCGACACGGCCCGGGTGAAGGGGCGCATCGCCGAGATCGAGCTGCAGATCCTGCAGATCGACGAGGACCTGCGTCGCGAGGTCACGACCGAGCTGCGCGATGTCGACGGCAAGATCGCCGATCTCTCCGAGCGGCGCATCGCAGCGGTCGACCAGCTCGACCGGACCGAGATGCGCGCGCCGCAGGACGGCATCGTTCACCAGAGCACGGTGCACACGATCGGCGGCGTCATTTCGCCGGCGGAGCAGATCATGCTGATCGTGCCCGAGACGGACGGGCTCGTCATCGAGACGCGCATCGAGCCGGCCATGATCGACCGGTTGCGCATCGGCCAGGCTGTCGTATTGCGATTTCCTGCTTTCGACAGTCGCACGACCCCCGACCTGGAGGGGCGCCTGATCCGGATCTCGGCCGACGCCTCCACTGACGAGAAGACGGGTGTCTCCTTCTACACCGCCCGCATAAGCCTGGGGCTGAACGAAGTGAAGCGGCTCGATGGCAAGGTGCTGCTTCCGGGCATGCCAGTCGAGGCCTTCATCCAGACCGGCCTGCGCACCGCCTTCGTCTATCTCGTGAAGCCGATCGAGGACCAGATCGCGCGATCGTTCCGATACGATTGATGCCGATCGAGGCACCGCCCGGCGGCGTTCCGCGGCGGCCTGCCCAGCCGGCCGCTCAGAACGGCCGGGCGCGGCGGCGCATGGCGGCGCCGGCAGCGCGGGGCTTTCCCCTGCCGGTGCCGGCACGCATCGCCAGCGGCTTCAGCAGCTCGGCGAGGACGAGATAGAAGGCCGCGATGGCCAGAATGGACAGTAGGATCGGCATCGGCAGCCCTATGAAACCGAGCGGGCGTCCGACCGGCGTCAGCGCCAGGATCAACGCGATCGCCAGCGCGCCCAGCGAGGTTGCGACAAGGAAGCGGTGCGGCCGGCTGCGCCAGCAGGGAGCCGCCGTGCGGATGACGAAGATCACCAGGATCTGTGTCAGGATCGACTCGACGAACCATGCGGTCCTGAACATCTCCACACCGGCGCCGAAAACGCCGAGCAGAACGGCGAATGTCGCGGCGTCGAACAGTGAGGAGAGCGGGCCCATGACGAGCGTGAAACGCAGGACGGCGTTCATGTCCCAGCGTCGCGGTCGCTCGAGGTCGGCGGGATCGGCCTCGTCGAAGGGGATGCCGACCTCGGAGAGGTCGTAGAGGATATTGTTGACCAGGATCTGCAGTGGGTTGAGCGGAAGGAACGGCAGCACCATCGAGGCCAGTGCCATCGAGAGCATGTTGCCGAAATTCGAGCTCGTGCCCATACGGACATACTTCATGATGTTCGCATAGGTGCGCCGCCCCTCGGCGATGCCCTGCGCGAGCACGCCGAGATCGGGCGCGAGGAGGACGATCGCGGCCGCCTCGCGCGCGACTTCCGTGCCGCCCTCGACGGACAGGCCGACATCGGCGGCGTGGATGGCCGGCGCATCGTTGATGCCGTCGCCGATGAAGCCGACCGTGTGCCCTGCCCTGCGCAGCGCCAGGACGATGCGCGCCTTCTGCTCCGGCGCGACCCGGACGAACAAGTCGATGTTGCCGATCCGGGCGGCAAGCGCAGCGTCACCCAATGCCGCGATCTCCTCGCCCGTCATCAGGCCGCGCGACGGGAGCGCCAGCGTTTCCGCCAGATGGCGGACGACGGGAGCCGCATCGCCGGAGATCACCTTGACGCGCACGCCGGCCGCCGCGAGCTGGCGAACGGCTGCGCCTGCCGAGGTCTTCGGCGGATCGATGAAGGCGGCGCAGCCGGCAAAGACGAGCCCGGCCTCGTCTTCGCGGACCAGCGCATCGGTTCCCGGCGCCATGGATCGGCGGGCGATGCCGAGCAGGCGCAGCCCCTGCGCGCCCTTGGCATCGATGAGGGCGAGCAGCCGGCTTCTGGCCGCGTCCTCAAGCCTGACGGCATTGCCATCCGCTGCCTCGAACCGGTCGCATAAGGCGAGCAAGGCCTCGGGAGCGCCTTTGACGATCATCTCCCGTTCGTCGCCTCTCGCTACGAGGACCGAGGAGCGGCGCCGCTCGAAATCGAAAGGCAGATCGGCCAGAGGACGCCAGGAGCCGTCATCGTCTTCTGAGCCGGCGAGCAGGGCGGTGTCGAGGTTGTTGCGCAGCCCGCTGCAGAAGCGGCTGTTCACCCTCGCGAGCGCGGTCACGTCGGCATTTTCGATGCCGTCGCAGCCGAAGCTCCCGACATGGGCGATCCGCGCTTCCGTCAGCGTCCCCGTCTTGTCGGTACACAAGACGTCCATCGCGCCGAGATCGTGTATCGCGGAGAGGCGCTTCACGACGACCTTGCGCGCAGCCATCCGCAGGGCACCGCGCGCGAGCGTCACCGTCATCACCACCGGCAGCAGCTCCGGCGTCAGGCCGACGGCAAGCGCGACGGCGAACAGGAAGCTCTCGATCGACAGACCGTGCCGCACGAGCTGCGTCAGCAGGACGAACAGAACCAGGAAGCCGGTGAGGCGCAGGATCAGCATTCCGAGGCCATGAACGCCCCGTTCGAAGGCCGTCGGCGGCTCGCTCGCCTGCATGGAGCGGGAGATCGAACCTAGCCGCGTATCGGCACCCGTCGCCACCACGAGCATCCTGGCCTCGCCGGCGACGAGGCTCGTTCCGCCGAAGAGCGCGGTATCGGTTCCGTCGTTGCCTCGGTCGGATTCCGCGGCCAGCTTCTCGACGGGAAAGGGCTCGCCCGTGAGCACCGCCTCGTCGGCCATCGCGTCATGGCTCTCGAGGATCAGCCCGTCGGCCGGGATCAGATCGCCGGCACGGAGCGCGACCACGTCGCCTGCCACCACCTCCCTTACCGGAATCTCGACCGGCCGCCCGCTCCGAACGGCCGTGACTTGAACCGCAACGGTGCGCCGCAAGGCATCGACGGCGTTCTCGGCCTGGGTCTCCTGGAAGACATCGAGAGCGATCGAAGCCAGCACGATGAGGACGATGATGATCAGGCTCTGCCAATCGCCCGTAACGCCCGAGATCAACGCGGCGATCAGCAGGATCGCGATCAGAGGCTCGACAAGCCGCTTGGCGATCTTGAACGGCAATCCGCGCCGCAGGCTGGCCACCGCGAGATTGGGTCCGCAGCGGCGCAGACGCTCGGCCGCCTCCGCATCGCTCAAGCCATCCGGAGTCGCCCCGAGGCGCTGCAGCGACGCGCAGCGGCCTTCCCGCCAGAACTCGCCCTCGCCTGCCGCCGCCGCTTTCGCTGGTTCCATGGTCATCCCGGGCTCCCGCTGATGCTCCCATCGATCGCGGTGATGATCCTGTCGCGGCGGCGGGCCAGATCCATGCTGTGGGGCACCATCAAAAAGCCGGTGCCGGAGCGCCCATTCGCCTCGCGCATCAGCCCGAACACGCCATCGGCCGATTTGCTGTCGAGGTTGCCCGTCGGTTCGTCGGCCAGAACGAGAACCGGCTGCTGAACCGGCGATGGCGTGACGCGCTGGTCCATGGCTCTGCCGCTTACGGCGTGATGGCAACCTTGAGCACGCCGTCACGCTGATGGGAAAACAGCTCGTAAGCGTCCTTGATGCGCTCCAGCGGGTATCGGTGCGTGACCAGCGGCTCCAGATCGACGCGGCCGGAAGCGACGACCTCGATCAGGCGCCGCATCCGCTCCTTGCCGCCGGGACAGAGCGTGCTGACGATGCGGTGGTCGCCGAGGCCCGCGGCGAAAGCCCCGAGCGGGATCGTCAGGTCGCTGGAATAGACGCCCAGCGACGAGAGCGTTCCGCCCGGCCGCAGCACGCGCAACGCCGCGGAAAAAGTTTCCTGCCGTCCAAGCGCCTCGATCGCGACGTCGACGCCCCTGCCCTCCGTCAGCCGCATGATCTCGTCGACCGGGTCGCTCTTCGAGAAATCGACGATCTCGTCGGCTCCCAGCCTGCGTGCCACGGCCTGCCGCTCGGGGATGCTCTCCACGGCGATGATCCGGGTCGCCCCCATCAGGCGCGCTCCGGCCGTGGCGCATAGCCCGATCGGTCCCTGCGCGAAGACCGCGACGCAGTCGCCGATCCTCACGCCGCCGCTCTCGGCACCGGAGAAGCCGGTCGACATGATGTCGGGACACATCAGCACCTGCTCGTCGGTCAGACCGGAAGGCACATGGGCGAGATTGACCATGGCGTCCGGCACGAGCAGATATTCGGCCTGCGCCCCGTCGATGGTATTGCCGAAGCGCCAGCCACCCATCGCCTTGAAGCCGTGGCGCTCGCCAGGGCCATCCTGCGAGGCGCAGCCGCAGAGGCAGGCGGCGCTGTGTCCGGACGGCGTGATCGCACCGGCGATCACGCGCTGGCCCTCCCGGAAGCCCCTCACCTCGGATCCCAGCTTCTCGATCACGCCGACTGGCTCATGGCCGATGGTGAGGCCGCGTGCGACCGGATACTCGCCTTTGAGGATATGGATGTCGGTGCCGCAGATCGTCGTGGTCGTGATGCGCAGCAGCGCGTCGAGCGGCCCGACATCCGGAATCGGCTTGTCTTCGAGCTCGATGCGGCCTGGCTCTCGGAAGACGGCGGCGCACATCATCTTGGGGCGGCTCGTCCGCCCGGCCCCCGGAGCGGACAATGCGCTGGACTGAAGCATTGGCGGCATGTTCGCTCTCCGAAATCGCCGTTGTGGTTTCGTAGCCCCAGCTTGCCGCGAATCCGCGCCGCTGCATTTGATTCAGCGCAAACGCCGGGAACCCCTGTCTCGTTTTGATGAGAATCAATGCGGCCGGCCTGTTTCCGCTGCTCGATAGGCGCCATGAACAGCGCTATCGATGCGGAGGTTGGCATGAAGGACTTCACTCAATCGTCAGGCGCCTCGGCGAAGGCACGAGCCGCCGGCAACGCTGCCTATCGCGACATCGCGGTTCATCTGGACGGTTCGCCGGAAGATGAGGTCCGCCTGGCTCACGCTGAAGCGCTCGCGGCGCGGCACGGTGCCCGCCTCACCGGGGTCTTTACCAATCTCCTGCCCGACCCTGCCATTTTCGTCGGTGAATTCGGCACCTCCGCCATCGGGCAATTGGTCGATGACGTAACCGAGGAAGGAGATGCCAGCGAGAAGCGGCTGCGCCAGCGATTGACGCGCCTCGACCCTGCGCATGAGTTGCGCCGTGTCGATGCTTTCCCCGGTATCCTCGAACAGGCCGTCGCCACGGAAGCCCGCTGGAACGACCTCTTCATCGCGACCTGCCCGCGCGACGATAGTCAGGCACGCTGGCGTCCCCTGCTCGAGCGCGTCATGTTCGATGGCGGAAGAGGGCTCTACCTCGTGCCGCCCAAGGCCCTGCCGCGTTCCGCGATCCAGACCGTCCTTGTCGGATGGACCGACACGCGGCAAAGCGCCCGCGCCGTGGCCGAGGCTTTGCCTCTGATCGTTCAGGCGACGCAGGTCCATGTCGTCACGGTCCGGGAGGAAGCCCACGGACGGATGGGCGGCGCCGAAGTCCTCGCCGACATCTGCGCCCATCTCGTCCGTCACGGCGTCGAGGCGACGGCGACCGTTCTCGACACCGAAACCTCCGCGGGCGACGCCATCCTGGCCGAAGCCCGCAGGATCTCGGCAGACCTGATCGTCGCCGGAGCCTACGGTCATTCGCGCTTCAGGGAGTGGGTGCTGGGCGGCGTGACTGCGGATCTGCTCGACAGCGCTCCCGTGCCGCTTTTCCTCGCGCACTAGCGCAACCGCAGCCGTTGGTCTGCCGGCTTATCCGATCGGCAGCACCTGCGGCTCGGGTGTATGATGGTGCGCAGCCGGAGAGTTATCCATGGCTTCGACCGAACGAGACATGGCTCCGGACAGCGGTGAGGTCGCCATCCGCGTTCGGGACCTTGCAGTCGCGTTCGGCGACAAGACCGTGCTGGACCATCTCGACCTCGACGTCATGCGCGGCGAGGTTCTCGGCGTGATCGGCGCGTCCGGATCCGGCAAGTCGGTCCTGGCACGCACCATTCTGGGCCTTGTGCCCAAGCGAAGCGGCGTCATCGAGCTCTTCGGCAGGAACATCGATGATCTGCGGGAGAACGAGAGGCGATTGCTCGAACAGCGCTGCGGCGTCATGTTCCAGCAAGGCGCCCTGTTCTCATCGTTGACGATCGCCGAGAATATCCAGCTGCCGATGCGCGAGCTCCTGCATCTGTCGCCGAGCCTGCTCGCCGAGATGGCAATCCTCAAGCTCGATCTGGTCGGATTGCCGCCAGATGCAGCGGAAAAATATCCCGCCGAGCTCTCTGGTGGCATGACCAAGCGGGCGGCCCTGGCACGTGCCCTCGCCCTCGATCCCGAGGTCCTGTTTCTCGACGAGCCGACGTCAGGGCTCGATCCGATCGCGGCCGATGCGTTCGATCAGCTTTTGCTGACCCTGAAGGCGAGCTTGAACCTGACGGTGATGATGATCACTCATGACCTGAGCAGCCTTCATACGACCTGCGACAGGGTCGCGGCCATCGCGCACGGCAAAGTCATCGCCCTCGGGTCGCTACAGGATCTGCTCAAGCACAAGGATCCCTGGCTCAGGCAGTATTTTGCCGGGGAGCGCGGTCGTACGATCTTCGCGGACGAGATCACCGCCTGATGCCGCGCAGGCACCACTTGGGACGGAGATGCTATCGACCCATATCGTGCAGGTATTTCAACGCCGGCGCCTCTTCGAACGTGCTTCGAAGCACGCCGTCGATGTTCTCCTCGGCCGCGATCCTCGTCCATTCCGTCGCCGCGCCATGCCGGGCAATCTGGTCGATCACGACGCCGGGCGTGGCGTCGGAGGGATCGCCACAGCGCGCCAAGACCCGTCGCACCAGCGTCTCTTGCGGCGCCTGCAGCCAGAGGCCGCAGAACGGCATGCCTGCATGGCGAGCCACCTCGCCGATCCGTTCCCGGTCCACGCGCCGATCGAAGACGGCATCCGCGACGGCCGCGTGACCTTGCGCCAGCGTCGCTTCTGCAACCTGCATCATCGCGGCATAGGTCCGGGCGGAAACGTCAGCGCTATAGCCATCCGCCGACAGGCGGATCTCTGGGGCGACGCCGCACAGCTTCTTCCGAATGCGGTCGCTCGCGGCGATGCGGGCCCCCGGCGGCGGCCCAAGCGATGGCGCGAGCTTCGCCGCAAGCGTCGATTTCCCGGAGCCGGAATAGCCGCCGACCGCGACCAGCACAGGGGACCGCGCCTTCAGAAGGTTGCGGCAGAGCTGGAGATAGGCGCGTGCCTCGGCCAATCGCGAGGCCTTCGGTCTGCCGCTATCCACTGCGGTCACATGCGCGCGCACGGCGGCCCTCACCGCCATGAAGAACGGTAGCAGGCACAGGCCGGACTCGTCGTCGATGGCATCGAGATAGCGATTGAAGAGGACGTTCGCGAGTGTCTCGAGCTTGCGGTGCCAGAGGTCCATGAGAACGAAGGCGAGATCGTAGAGGATATCCACGGTCGCCAGATCCTCATCGAACTCGAGACAATCGAAGAGCAACGGCTTGCCCTCGAACAGGCAGATGTTGCGCAGATGCAGATCGCCATGCCCGCGCCGAACCATTCCCTGCCGTGCCCGCTGGTTCAGCAAGCTGGCATGGCGCGCGAGCGCTTCGCGGCACCCCGCGATCACCGGTTCGACCTCGCGATGCGGGAGAAGCTCCGCATTGGCGAAAGCTCGCTCATTGACCGACAGCACGCGCTCCATCCGCCTTGCGCCCTCGCCGTCCGGCGAGATGGGCGCCGCGCGATGAAATCGCGCGATCGCACCGGCGAGCGCAGCCATGTCGGGCGCGGTGAGATGCTTTCTCTCTGCCATCCGATCGAACAGGAAATTGTCGTTGAAGCGTTCCATTTCCAGGACGGCATCGACCAATTCGCCCCGGCCGTTCAGCGCAAGATCGCCGTTCTGCTCCCGCGTGATCCGGTGGACCGCGCGATAGAGGTCGGGAGCGGTCCGGCGGTTCAGCAGCAGTTCTTGCTCGCACATCGCCAAGCGTCGTTCCGGCGTCGACAGATCGACATAGGGCAGCTTGACGGGTCGTTTCAGCTTGAGGGCCCGGGAGCCGATCAGCAGGACGATCGAGATGTGGGTGGAGACCATCTCCATCCACTCCGCGCCGCCTCCGAAAGCATCGCACGATCCGAGATAGCAGATC
The DNA here is from genome assembly GCF_056395345.1 of Allobosea sp. 10L422. NCBI lineage: Bacteria > Pseudomonadati > Pseudomonadota > Alphaproteobacteria > Hyphomicrobiales > Alloboseaceae > Allobosea > Allobosea sp. 10L422. Next base: position 173,266 of record NZ_JBFTJI010000001.1, on the reverse strand, counting down.
GTTTCATTCTGGCTGGCAACCTGCATGACAAGGCTCCCCTCGGACGAGCCACTATTCTTCAGTCCCCAAAAACGACATTGATGCTTGTCAATATCGACGGCCTGACGCCCCTGCAAAGCGGAACGATTTCAGGATGAGCTGGCCGCCAATCGTCTCGCGTCCTCGATCGGTTTTCGTCCTTGACGCGGATCAAGGACCGGGGGGCGGCGCTGCGATTATCTGAGCTGGTTGCACCTTAGGGGGCTGCCATGCCCGAAGCGAGCGCATGTGGCTGGATCGCCAAGGTCGGGCGCTCCTGGCGAAACTGGCGCGACCGTGCCCCGGCAATCGTCAACCAACTGGACGAAAAGCCTGCCTTCTCTTTCTTGCTGCATTTGCGCGCCTTTATCAGCCTCGTTCGCGAGATTATTTCCCGCTGAAGCCGCCCCGGTCATCGCAAGGAGCAACGCCATGAACCTACGGATTCCGCACGACGCATGGGTGATCATCTGCGATGCCCGCAAGGCGATGTTTCTGCGAAACGAAGGCAGCCCGACGCTCCTCAAGCTCGAAGTCGAGCAGATCAAGCAGGCCTCGCCAAACCCGCCGAACGGTCAGCAGGGAGCGGATCGGCCCGGTCGCATGCAAAATGCCGTCGCGCCCACCAGCGCGACCGACGAAACAGACTGGCATGACCTGGCGGAGAAGCAGTTCGCACGCGAAACCGCGGCTGCCCTCAATCTTGCCAGCCAGTCCGGCCGCTCGCGAGGCATCGTATTGGTGGCGCCCCCGCGTATCCTCGCAGTGCTCCGGCAGCACCTCGACGAGCAATCGCGCTCTCGCATCGTCGCAGAGGTCGACAAAGACCTGACCAAGCATCCGATCCACGCGATAGAACGGCTTCTGACCGGCGCCTAGAAGGGAAGCGCGTCTCAATGCGGGTATCGAGGCTGGCCGCCGAGGCGAATTGTCTCGGGACGACGCCGGCTTGCCTTGTTGGCGTTCGAGACGGCCGGTCGCAGGTCTTGTCCGCGAGGACATATGTAGCAGCAAGTTGCGGCAATTTGTTCATACCCTATGTGAGCCATGCGGATCTGCCGCCATCCGTGCGCGGTCATATCCCTGAGCATGCGCAGGATATCGACCGCGCGGCCTTGACGAACGCCGAAACAAGCGCAGCTTCGCGGGGCGAACGCGAATATTGGTGTCGCTTCAGTTGCCCTGTTCATGCGCAGGATGGCGCAACTTCCAATCGCGGACTGCGTCCTTGAGCGCCTCCAACTCCCGGAAACTGGTTCCATCCTGTACGAGGAGCGCTTTGATGCGGTGCCTCGCGAGCGCATAGTCCTGAGCGGTCTCGATCGTGAACCTGGGCGGGTCTGACCTGCAGGATTCCGGCCCGTGCGTGATTGCCGTTTTCATGGGCTACCTCCGCGGACGATGGAGTGCCGATCATACTCCGAACGCAAGAGCCGGCGTTTGCGCCAGATCAAGCCCGGCTCGGCGACCGCTCGGGCCGCACGCCGCTGCATCGCGCCAGCGCACCGCGATCATGACGTCGAGCGGCGGTCAGGCTCGATCGCCTTCGTCGGCCAGCTTCTTCTCGAGGCGATCGAGAAGCTCGGCCTGCGCCTCCAGGATGCGCCGCCGAGCCTCGGGAAGCGAAAACCACGCCGCCCTGTCGATTTCGGGAAAGCGGCGGATATGGCCGCTGCCGCGCGGCCATTCCATCTCGGCCTCGCTGGTGCAGCGACTTTGCTCCGCGGCAAGGTCCCCCCTCAGCGCAAAGGCTTCGACGACCTTCCCCGCCCGTTGCCGAATGCACCCGAGCGGAATGAGAGGGCCGTCGGGCGCCGCCCCCACTTCTTCCGTGAATTCCCGCCGCGCAGTCTCCTGTGCTGTCTCGCCCGGCTGCGCCTCGCCCTTGGGGATAGACCAGGCTCCAAGATCCTTGCGCTGCCAGAACGGGCCGCCCGGATGGACGAGCAGAACCTCTGCGCCCTCTTCCGCCAGGCGATACATCAGGATGCCGGCACTGAAGGAAGCCATCGAAAAACCTCGGCCGCGGTCCGAATTTGCGATGCGTCAAGGACCGGGCGACGCGCCCCGAGGAAACTCCGCACTGCCGCAGCTCAGGCGGCTGAGACAACGCAGGAGGTTCACATGCCTACGATGAAGCCTGTCTCCGACTCCCTTCCCGCCGACCAGAACGGGGCCACCGCCATGATCGATGAAGGCATGCAACTCGTCAAAGCGCAGTTCGGCTCGGCGACCGTGCTGCCGCAGAAGCTCTGGGAAACCCAGTTCGCCATGGTCTCCGAAGTCCTGGCCTTCATGGGGCGCCGAATGCAGGCCCAGGCCGAATTCTGCGCCAAGCTCGGCCGTTGCAAGGAGATCGCTCAGGCGGTCGACGTTCATCAGGATTTTGCCAGGGGTATCGGAGGCGCCTACGCCGACGAAGCCGAGAAGCTGTCGACGCTCGCCCGCCGGAATATGGATGCCTGGACCGGGATCAGCGCCCAAGACACGTCGAACTGGCCGGGCCCCCGGAAGGCCGCGGCCTGAGAGGCTGCCCTTGGAGCCCGTCTGAGCGCCCGCAAGGCAGCTCGGACGGCTCATCCGCCAGCTTTCTGCAGCTGACTGCCGTCAGGCTGCTCCGCCCAGCGCTCTTTGGCAGGATGTGCGCATTCGGGCATGTGCCGGGCACGGCGCCAGGCGGAACGGCCGAGTGGACGGGATTGTCCGCGGCACCGGCGGAAACTCTTCGCCAAGATTCGCCTTGAGAGCCGTATAATCCTTGAGCTTGATCAAGGCCGGCTCGGCATCGCGCCGGCATCCTTCCGTTGCGCGTTGGCCGGAGAAGCCGATGAAAGCGATGGTTCTGAAGGTTCCTGGCCAACCGCTTGTCGAGGAGCGGCGCCCCGATCCGATACCGCGCTCCGGGGAATTGCGGATCAGGGTCGAGGCCTGTGCGATCTGCCGCACGGACCTGCATGTCGTCGACGGCGAGTTGCCGGGCCTGCAATGCCCGCGCGTGCCCGGTCACGAGATCGTCGGCCGGGTCGATTTGCTCGGGCCGGGCACCGCCGACGCACTTCTGGGAAGGCGTGTCGGTGTCGGCTGGCTCGGGCACACCTGCGGACACTGCCCCTATTGCCGCAGCCTCCGGGAAAACCTCTGCGACGCTCCGGAGTTCACCGGCTATACGCGCGACGGCGGCTTCGCCACTCATGTCGTCGCCGACGCGGCCTACGTCTTCCCGCTGGACGATTTTCCCGATCCCGTCGCCGCCGCGCCGCTGATGTGCGCGGGACTGATCGGATGGAGGAGCCTGCGCAGCGCGGGGGCAGCGCGGCGGATCGGCCTCTACGGCTTCGGGGCGGCCGCTCATATCCTGGCGCAGATTTGCCGTTGGCAGGGCCGCGAGGTCTACGCGTTCACGCGCCCGGGCGACGAGGCGGCGCAGGCCCATGCGCGCTCGCTCGGCGCTCGCTGGGCCGGCAGCTCCGAGGAAAAGCCTCCCGAGCCCCTCGACGCCGCACTGATCTTCGCGCCTGTCGGAGCGCTCGTGCCGCTGGCGCTGAGTGCTGTGGTCAAGGGTGGGCGCGTCGTCTGCGGCGGCATCCACATGAGCGACATCCCGAGCTTCAGCTACGACTTGCTGTGGCAGGAGCGCGAGCTGGTCTCCGTCGCCAATCTCACGCGGGCCGATGGCCGCGAATTTCTGTCTGTTGCGCGGCAGGCCGGCATTGCAACCAAAACGACGATCTACCCGCTGAACCAGGCAAATGAGGCGCTGTCCGCACTGCGCAGCGGGAAGTTGCAAGGTGCGGCGGTGCTCATTCCATGAAGTTCTCGCACTTTATCGCGGCGATAGCCGAGCCCCCGCCCCCGCATGCGCAGGGCTTCGCCCTGCCCTCCTCGTTCCTGCGCTTCGTCCTCTGCTCGGGCGGCTGGCATCAGGCGGCGGTCTGTGCGCTGTCCGTCGCCGTCTTCCTTCTCAATGCCGCTCCGATCGAAACGCAGCGGCGCATCATCGACGCGGCCGTCCATGCCGGCAGCCTCTCCGCGATCCTGACTCTCGTCGCGCTGCAATTCGCCCTCCTGCTGACGTTCGGGCTGGCGAAGCTGGCCATGAACATCTACCGCGCCTGGCTTGGCGAATGCGCGACGCGGGATCTGCGCCTCGTGGTGACCCGCAGGCTGGAGGGCCAGGACGCCGAGGACTCCGCCCTCACCAATGGAACCGGCCTCGCCATGATCCTTGGGGAAGCCGACGACATCGGCGCGTTCGTCGGCTCTAGCCTCAGCCTTCCCATCGTCGAGATCGGCTTTCTGGCGAGCGTCTTCATCTATCTCGCCGTGCTCGACCTCAAGATGATGGTCGTCAGCCTTCTGATCCTGATGCCGCAATTCGTGTTCGTGCCGCTGATGCAACGGGCGATCAACCGACGCGTCGCGCAGCGAACCCGCATTCTGCGGCGCTTCGGCGAGGAGATCCTGTCTCCGTCGAGAGCGGAATCGAGCGCGCGTCGACTGGACGAGGTCTTCACGATCAACCTCGGCATGTTCGAGATCAAATTCTCTCTCAACTTCCTGATGAACCTGACCTATTCCCTGGGCAACCTGCTGGTGCTCGGGATCGGCTGCATTCTGGTCATCCAGGGACAGACCGAGATCGCGACCGTCGTCACCTTTCTGTCCGCGACCGCACGGATCGTCGACCCGTGGAATGACGTGGTCGACTGGGCGCGAGGTCTGGCGCTGACGACCGTGAAGTACCGGCTTGTCACCCAGGCGATCGAGGCATCGCCCGGCGGCGTTCCGGCCTTGTCCGCGGCGGCGCATGGCGGCGCCGACGTTCGTTTGGTGCCGGCTGACGGCTGGACATCCTCGTCAGCATCCGGGCGCGCGAACGGACCGACGCGCGACCAGCCATCCTGACTTGCGATTTGCAGGTATCGCGTGTCCGCCCGCAGGCGGATACGCTCCGCCCCGTCAGCCCGCCATCATCTTCGGCAAGGCGGTCACGATCTGCGGGAACAAAGTGATGAGCACGAGCAGCAGCATCAGCACGCAGAAATAGGGGATCGCCGCCTTCGTCACCGCCAGGATGTTCTTGCCGGTGATGCTCTGCAGCACGAACAGGTTGAACCCGACCGGCGGGGTGATCTGCGCCGCCTCGATCAGGATCACCACGAAGATGCCGAACCAGAGCAGGTCGATGCCGGCCGCCTGCACCATTGGCAGCATCACCGAGGAGGTCAGCACGATGATCGAGATGCCCTCGAGGAAGCAGCCGAGGATCAACATGAACACGGCCAACACCGCCAGCAGCGCATAGGGCGAGAGGTGCATGGCCTCGACCCAGCTCGCCAGAGACCGGGGGATGTCGACGAAGGCGACGGCGATCGTCAGACAGGCGGCGCAGGCGATGATGAAGGAGATCATGCAGGAGGTCCGCATGGCCGCCATCAGCCCTTCCATGAAGTTCTGCCGGGTGAGCCCGCCACCGACCGCTGCGAGGATGAGCGCTCCGATCACGCCGATGGTCGCGGCCTCGGTCGGGGTGGCGATGCCGCCATAGATCGAGCCGACGACCGAGCCGATCAGAAGCGCCACCGGGATCAGACGCCGCGAGCGGTAGATCTTTTCCAGAAAGGGCACCGGCGGCTCGGCCGGCGGCATCCTGTCGGGGTTCAGCAGACTCCAGATCGCCGTATAGCCCATGAAGAGCGCCATCAGCAGCAGCCCGGGCAGGACGCCGGCGATGAAAAGCCGCGCGATCGAGACCTCGGCCGTCACGCCATAGACGATCATGATGATCGAGGGCGGGATCAGCAGGCCGAGCGTACCGGAGCCCGCCAGCGTGCCTATGGTCATGTTGAGCGGATAGCCCCGCTTCTCCAGCTCAGGCACGCTGATGCGCCCGATCGTAGCGCAGGTCACCGCCGACGAACCGGCGACCGCCGCCATGATGCCGCAGCCGAGCACGTTGACATGGAGCAGCCGGCCCGGCAGCCGCGACACCCAGGGCGCCAGCCCCTGGAACATGTCCGCCGACAATTTGGAGCGGAACAGGATCTCGCCCATCCAGATGAAGAGCGGGAGCGAGGTCAGCGCCCACCCCCAACTCGAATCCCAGAGCGTCGAGGCGATCAGCGAGCCCATCGGCGCGCTGGTGAAGAGCCCCATCATCACCATGCCGACGGTGAGCAGCGAGAGCGCGACCCAGACGCCGCCCGCGAGCAGCAGGAGCAGGGAGCCGGCAAGGACCAGCGAAGCAAGAACGGTCGTGTCCATCATCGGCCCCTATGCCACCGGCCTGTCGAGTTCGATCTCGTCGGGTGCCTCGTAGCGAGGCTTGCCGCCGGTCAGGAGCCAGAGGAGCTCGTCGATGAAGGCGATCGCCAGCGCGGTCACGCCCAAGGCGACGCCGGTTTGCGGTATCCAGAACGGCATCGCCAGCAGGCCTGGGCTGACATCGTTGAATTCACGCGATTGCAGCGCCAGCGCGCTGACATGCCAGGCAAGGAACGACACGACCACCGTGCCCAGCAAGCAGTTGAAGAGCTCGACGCCCCGCCGCCAACGCTTCGGCAGACGGTCGACGATCAGATTGATGCGAACATGGCCGCCGCGCCGGAAGGTGTGGGCGAGGCCGAAGAAGGTCGAGGCCGCCAGGCACAAGCCCGCCGCCTCGGTGGCGTCTATCGTGACGCCCCGCATCCGTCCGACGATCTGGGCGACGATGGCCAGCCCGATGCCGACCATGAAGACGGCGGCGAGATAGCCGCACGCCTCATAGAACCTGTCGAGAACCCCACGTATCACCGGTCACCCCGCTGGCCACTGTTCATGGAATGGATGGCGCGCAGGCGGGCCGTCAGTTGAGGCTCTTCTGATAGGTTTCGTAAACGGCTTTCTCCTCGGCGCTGGCCGTGGCCAGCCAGTCCTGGACCATGCCCTTGCCGGCGGCTGCGATGGCGTCGAGAACGTCTTTCGGCGACTGGGCGATCGTCACGCCATGGCCCTTCAGGACGTTCTCCCGCTCCTCGCCGGCCTTCTTCGACATCTCCCAGCCGCGCTTGGTCGCGGCCTCGCCGGCTTCGAGCACCACCTTCTGCGTTGCCGGATCGAGCTGGCGGAACGCGCGCTCATTGACCAGGATCGCGTTCTTGTTGTGCATCGTCCCGGTATAGGTGAAGTGCTTGACGTAATCCCAGATCTGGACGTCGGTCCCGGTCTGGGCGCTGGTCCAGAGCGACTGGATCATGCCGGTCGAGAAGGCCTGCGGCACCTCGGCGAAGGGCAGGATCAGTGCTTCCATGCCGAGCTTCTCGCCCATGATCTGGGTCTGCTTGGAATAGATCCGCAGCTTCTGCCCCTTGAGGTCTGCGAGCCCCTTCAGCGGCTCCTTGGTGTAGAAGCCCTGCCCCGGCCAGGCGACGTAGGAAATGGCGCGCAGCCCGTTCTTCTTGAACATTCCGTCGAAGAACGGAGCCTGGGCCTCCGTCAGCTTGGTGGCCTGGTCGTAGGTCGTCGCAACGCCGGGGATGTTGTCGAGATTGTACATCGCCGCCTCGTTGCCGTAGACGCCGAGGCGGATCTCGCCGATCTGGATCTGGCCGGACTGGACGGCGCGCTTCACCGCATCGAGCTTGATCAGGCTGTCGTTGGAGCGCAGATCGATCTTGAGCTTGCCGCCGCTCTTCTCCTCGATCTCCTTGATCATCTGTCGGATGTTCTGGGTGAAGAAGCTGCTTTCCGGATAGCCGGAGGCCATCGTCCAGCTCGTCTGGGCGGTGGCGGGAGCGGCCAGCCCGAGGCTCAACGCAAGGGCGGCGGACGCAATCAAGGCTCTGCGGTTCATGGTTCCCCTCGTTCTTGTCCCGCTGCGGCGAGACCCGCGCGAGTTTCAGGAGCCGGAACCGGGCCGAGGCTCGATCGGCGGCTAAAGGTCAGTCGAGCGCGTTATCGCGATAGCATCCAATTGAAATTATCTGTTGTTGCGATAGATTTTGTTTATTGGCCGATGGTGCGGCCCGAAAATTGCTTGTCTGGAGGCTATGGAGGCGGATGCCGAACTGGACGTTGAAGCAGCTCGAAAGCTTCGTTTGGGTGGCCAAGCTCGGCAGCTTCAGGGCAACGGCGGAACGCCTGAATACGACCCAGCCCAATATCTCGGTGCGCATCTCTCAGCTCGAATCCGTTTTGGGGGTGCGGCTGTTCCATCGCGACTCCGGCTCGATCGCCTTGACGCCGATCGGCCATTCCCTGCTGGGGCAAGCCGAGCGCGTGCTGCAAGCCTCGGAGGAGTTCTCGCAACAGTCGATCCGCTCCGATCAGCAGATTGGCATTCTCAGGCTCGGCGTCGCCGAGCTCATCGCCCAGACCTGGCTGCGCGACTATCTGCTCGACCTGCGGCAGGTCTTCCCGAACGTCGATGTCGAGCTGAGGGTCGACCTGACGATCAACCTGCGTGAGGAGCTGGTTTCGCGCTCGCTCGACCTGTGCCTACTGAACGGCCCGATCTCGAACTTCAACATCACCAATGTCGATCTCGGCTCCGTACCCTATCTGTGGGTGGCCTCGCCACGGCTCGGGCTCGTCGGCTCGGATCTGGCGACGATGGCCTCGCATACGATCCTGACCCATGCGCGCAACACGCGCCATTTCGTCGAGCTCTCCGCGCATTTTCGAGACAACTGGGAGAGGCCGGTTCGGATCGTGCCGTCGAGCAGTCTCGCAGCCAGCCTGCAGATGACCATCGACGGCCTCGGCATCGCACCGATGTCGCAGACGCTCGTCGAAAGGCTCCTCGACACGGGAGAGCTTGTGGAATTCCCCTATGAGTGGAAGCCCAGCGCGCTGATCTTCACCGCGTCATACGCTCATACGCCTGCCAGTTTTCTGCTGAAGCGGGCCGCCGAGCTCGCCGGCGAAAGGGCTGCACGGCATCATCAGGGCGATGCGCGGCGGCCCATGGAGGCAGCCGCGCGCTGATTCAAGCGATAAAGTTATCTTATCGAGTTATATAGAAAATAATAATTCGACGGCATCGGCTGCCCATTCCATCTTTCCTCCCTCAGACAACGGAGGCGAGTGAGCCATGTCCATTCTCGGGGCCCGCCTGGGCGTCGATATCGGGGGAACCTTCACGGATGTCGTGCTCGAACAGGGCGGGCAGAGATACTCGACGAAGGTACTGACGACCTATTCAGCGCCCGAGGATGCGATCATCGAGGGGATGCACAGGGTCTGCTCCAAGGCGGGCATCGCGGCTTCCGCCGTCGGGCAGATCATCCATGGCACGACGCTGGCGACCAATGCGCTGATCGAGCGGCGCGGCGCCAAGACCGCCCTGATCACCACGGAAGGCTTCCGCGACGTCATCGAGATGCGGACCGAAAGCCGCTTCGAGCAGTACGACCTCAATCTGACGCTGCCGGAGCCGCTGCTGCCACGCAACCGCCGCTACACCGTCAGGGAGCGCATGGATGCACGCGGCAAGGTCCTGATCCCGCTCGATCGCGCCGCGGTCGAGGCACTGGCCGACGAGCTTCGCGAGGCCGGCTATGAGAGCGTCGCGGTCGGGCTGCTCCATTCCTACGTCAACGATGCCCATGAGCGGCTGATCTATGACGTGCTGGCCGAGCGGCTGCCCGGCGCGATGGTCTCGCTCTCGTCGGAAGTCTCGCCGCAGATGCGCGAATACGAGCGCTTCAACACGACGATCGCCAACGCCTACATCAAGCCGCTGATGAAGAGCTATCTCGTCCGGCTGAAGGGGCGCCTCGCGGCGGAAGGCGCCGTCTGCCCGATCTTCCTGATGCATTCCGGCGGCGGCATCATCTCGCTGGAGAGCGCCTCGGAATTCCCGGTACGCCTCGTCGAATCCGGCCCGGCCGGCGGCGCGGTCTTCGCCGCCGACATCGCCGCCCGGCATGGCCTGAAGAAGGTGCTGTCCTTCGATATGGGCGGCACCACCGCGAAGATCTGCCTGATCAAGAACTACACGCCGAAGACCGCCCGCGTCTTCGAGGTGGCCCGCACCTATCGCTTCAAGAAGGGCTCGGGCATGCCGATCTCGATCCCGGTGATCGATATGGTCGAGATCGGAGCCGGCGGCGGCAGCCTCGCCCATGTCGATTCGATGAACCAGATCCGGGTCGGCCCGGAAAGTGCGGGCTCGGAGCCCGGCCCCGCCTGCTACGGCCGCGGCGGCACGCGCCCCGCCGTGACCGATGCCGACGTCATCCTCGGCAAGATCGACCCCCAGAACTTCGCGGGCGGCACGATCCCGCTCTTCGCGGATGAATCGGCCAGCGCGCTGAAGGGCGAGATCGGCGGCAGGCTCGGCATGGACGCCGAGGAAAGCGCCTGGGGCGTCGCCGAGGTCGTCGACGAGAACATGGCCAACGCCGCCCGCGTCCATGCCGTCGAGAACGGCGAGGACCTGTCGGAATACACGATGATCGCCTTCGGCGGCGCCGCCCCGCTGCATGCGGGCCGGCTCTGCGAGAAGCTCGGCATCAGCAGCTGCCTCGTACCGCCGGGAGCCGGCGTCGGCTCGGCCATCGGCTTCCTGCGGGCGCCGTTCAGCTTCGAGGCCAACCGCACGCTGTTCATGCGTCTTGCCCAGTTCGACACGGCGCGCGTGGCCAGGCTCTTCGACGAGATGGAGGAGGAAGCGATGCGGGTCGTGCGGTCCTGCGGCTGGGCCGGCGCGATCCAGGCCGAATACAAGGTCTATATGCGCTATGCCGGCCAGGGCTGGGAAATCCCGGTGACGCTGACGCCGGAGGAAGCCCGCGCCGCCGATCCCGCCGTCATCCTGCAGCGCTTCGAGCACGAATACGCCAATCTCTTCGGCCGCACGGTGAAGGGCCTCGCCGCCGAGATCACCGTCTGGTCGGTCAATGCCCATACGCCGCAAGCCGCGATCGCCCCGGTCGCGCCCCTGGCGGAAATGCGCGATGCGCCGGCGGACGGCAGCCGTTCCGTGTTCGATGCGGGGCTCGGCCGCCGCGTCACGGCCGATGCCCATAGCCGCACCGCCCTGCCCGCCGGCAGCACGGTCAGCGGCCCCGGCATCATCACGGAAGACGAGACCACCATCGTCCTGCCGTCGAGCCGCATGGGCGTCACGCTGAACGACGGCTGCATCGACATCCGCCTCGCCGAAGCCTTGCCTACCGCCTCCGTCGCCGCGCGGAAGGAGCCCGCCCATGTCTGATATCTCCAAGGTCGCCTATCAGGTCATGTGGAACCGCCTGATCTCGGTCGTCGAGGAACAGGCCCAGGCGCTGATCCGCACCTCCTTCTCGACCTCGGTGCGCGAAGCCGGTGACCTCTCGGCCGGCGTCTACAACGAGAAGGGCGAGATGCTGGCTCAGGCGGTGACCGGCACGCCCGGCCACGTCAACGCCATGGCCGATGCGGTCGCGCATTTCATCCGCCGGATCGGGCGCGAGAACATCGCCGAAGGCGATGTCTACATCACCAACAACCCCTGGGAGGGCACCGGCCACCTGCACGACATCACCGTCGTCAGCCCGTCCTTCCACCGCGGCCACCTCGTCGGCTTTTTCGCCTGCACCGCCCATATCGTCGATATCGGGGGGCGCGGCTTCGGCGCCGACGCCAACTCGGTCTATGAGGAAGGCCTGCATATCCCGATCATGAAGTTCGTCGACCGCGGCACGGTCAACGAGACGCTGGTCACTATCATCCGCGGCAATGTCCGCGAACCCGATCAGCTCGTCGGCGACGTCTACGCGCTGGCGACGTGCAACGAGATCGGCCATCGCCGCCTGATCGACATGATCGTCGAGTTCAGGCTGGCCGACCTCGCCGGCATCTCCGACTTCATCCTGAGCAATTCGCGCCAGGCGACGCTCGACAAGATCGCGGCGCTGCCGCGCGGCCAGGCCGAGGGCCATATGCGGATCGACGGCTACAGCCGTCCGATCGACCTCTGCGTCAAGATTTCCATCGAGGCCGATGGCGTGCTCTGCGATTGGGCAGGCACCTCCGGCGTCGACAAGAACGGCATCAATGTGCCGCTGGTCTATACGAAGGCCTATACCTGCTACGCGCTGAAATGCGCGATCGCGCCGGAGATCCCGAACAACGCGGCCTCGCTGGAGCCTTTCCGCATCACCGCCCCGGAGAATACCATCGTGAACGCGGTCTGGCCGGCGCCGGTGGCGCTGCGCCATATCATCGGCCACATGGTGCCGGACACGATCTACGACGCGCTCGACAAGCTCCTGCCCGGCCTCGTCCCGGCCGAGGGGGCCGGCAGCCTCTGCAACTTCCAGGTCTCGCTGAGGCCGCGCAGCGACGGGCCCCCGCCGGCCGAGCCCGTGCGCGCGGAGGTTCTGACCTTCAACTCCGGCGGCTCCGGCGCGCGGCCGGCGCTGGACGGCATGAACGCCACCGCCTTCCCCTCCGGCGTGATGACTATGCCGGTCGAGGCGACCGAGCAGGTCGGCCCGGTGATCGTCTGGCGCAAGGAACTCCGGCCCGATTCCGGCGGCAGCGGCCGCCATCGCGGCGGCCTGGGCCAGCATATGGAGGTCGGCGCCTGGGAAGGCTACGAATTCGACATCCAGGCGATGTTCGACCGGGTCCATCACCCTGCCCGCGGTCGCCGCGGCGGCGGCGCCGGCGCGCCGACGACGATCGCGCTCGACGACGGCATGGCGATGAAGGGCAAGGGCAAGCAATTCGTGCCGCATGGCCGCAGGGTCGTCATGGCCTTCCCCGGCGGCGCCGGCTATGGCGCGCCGGAAGAGCGGGACCAGCGCAATGTCGAGCGCGACCTGGCCCTCGGATACATCTCCGCCGACGTCGCGCAGGCCGATTACGGCCTGGCCGAGAACCGCGCGGCAGATGTCCTCGCGATATCGCGGCGCGGCGAGTTGCCCCGCTAGAGACCGGCTCGGGGGTAGCCCGGGAGCTGCCTCCCATTTTCGGAATGCTGAACGATGAAAATGCCTTCCAACAAGTTCCTCGCCGCAATTCGCAGCGGGCAGCCGCAGATCGGCCTCTGGCTGAGCCTGGCCAGCGGCTACGCCACCGAGGCCGTCGCTGGCGCCGGCTTCGACTGGCTCCTGGTAGACACCGAGCACTCGCCCAACGACCTGGCTTCGGTCATGACGCAATTGCAGATTCTGGCCGCGCATCCCGTGACGCCGATCGTGCGCCCCGACTGGAATGACGCCGTCCTCATCAAGCGTCTCCTCGATATCGGGGCGCCCGGCCTGCTCTTTCCGATGGTCCAGACGGCCGAAGAGGCCGGGCAGGCCGTCGCGGCGACGCGCTACCCGCCGCGTGGCATCCGGGGCGTCAGCGGCTGCACGCGTGCCAATGGCTTCGCCCGCATGACGGATTATTTCAGCCGGATCGAGGAGGAAACCGCCGTCATCGTTCAGGTCGAGACGCGGGCCGCCATCGAGCAAGCCCTCCAAATCGGCCAGGTCGACGGCGTGGACGGCGTCTTTTTCGGTCCCGCCGACATCGCGGCGGATCTCGGCCTGCTGGGCCGCCCGAATGATCCGGCCGTCTGGGAGGTCATCCGCCCGGCGGCGCGCCGGCTCATCGACGCCGGTATTCCGGTCGGGACGCTCGTTTTCGATCCCGCCTTCGCGAAGAGTCTGCTGGCTGAAGGTTTTGCGTTCGTCGCCTGCGGGTCCGACGCCGTGCTGTTGGCGCGGGGGGCCGACAGGCTTCTCGGCAGCATGAAGAACTGACCCGCAAGGTCGCGACGCCGCGGGTGGAAGCGCGGTTGCTGCACTCAGGCGGAGATTGCGACAGCGCGCCATGTTCGCAGCCGGCGTCGGAGCTCAAGCTTGGGGACGTCGCGATTTCGCATCGCGCACCCCTCCCCGACTGAGATATTCCCGCGGACGGCGCCTTGATCGAGCTGGATGAAACCCCCGGCAGGCTGAGGCCCGCCGGGATGATAATTGGGGAGCCCTGGCCCGCCGGCTCAGCCGCGTGGCGCGAAGGCCTTCAGCGTCGCCGCTGCGAGGGCCGACTTCAGGACGGCGCCGAGGATGAAGGGCGTCGCGCCCACGGCGATCGCCTTCGGCAGGCCGATGAGGACGCCGAGCCAGGCCACGCCAATCACCAGGCAGAGCGCATTGCCGGCCAGCATCGCAGCGAAGGCGAGCCCGACGCGGCTGCCGTTCCAGCCGCGCTCGGCGAGCCAGCCCGCGAGAGCCGCGGCGAAGGGGAAGGCCAGCAGGTAGCCCGCCGTCGGGCCGGCGAAATAAGCCGCGCCGCCAGCGGCACCGGCGAGGACCGGCAAGCCAATGAAGCCCTGCAGCAGCCACGCAATCACGGTGACCGCGCCGAGGCGCCAACCATAGAGCGCGCCGATCAGAGGCACCGCGAAGGTCTGCATCGTCATCGGCACCGGATACATCGGCACCTTGATCTGCGAGGACAGCGCCAGCAGCAGGCTGCCGACGATCACGGCCCCCGCCCGCCAGGCGAGCGAGCGGCTTTCCAACCGCAGCGGGCTGAAGGGACGGCTGAGGGCAAGATCGGTCATGGTCACTCCTTCGTCGTGATCAAAATTATCTATAATTCTGATCTTTGATCTATGAGAGAACCCATATCTCATCGGAAAAGGCAAGCGCGCCCTTTGCGATGCCTCTGCAAGCCAGGAAATCCTGCGTCCGGACGAAGCGTCATTCTTGGGCGGAGCAGAGCGGAGACCCGAGAATCTCTTGCCGGAAGAAGCTTACGAAGGCCGAATTCGCAGCTTTGGCGTACCCTCTAACCAACGATCGCGAAGGCCCCGCGCGTCGCGCCCGAGGCGGTGCGGACAGGCCGCTCGCCGATCCACTGGGCATGCCGCGCCAGCGTCGCTGTGGCGGTTTCCAGATCGCTGCCGCGGAGCGCGTTGAGGATGGTGCGATGGTCGTGATCGGTGCGGGCTTCCCATTCCGAGCGCCAGGCCGAGAACAGGAAGCGGGCGCTCGCCGCATGCAGATCGTCGATCGTCGCGAGCAGGCGCTTCATGCCGCAGGGCGCGACCAGCGTGCGGTGAAAGCGACGATTCGCCTCCTCCCAGGCCCGGACGTCGGTCGCGGCGTCGCAGTCGCGGCGGGCCTGCTCGGCCTGGTCGAGAATGGCGGCGGTGAGGTGCGGCGCGGCATGGCGCAGCGCCAGAACCTCCAGTGCCGCGCGCATCGCCGCGACCTCCTTCACCTCCGACAGGTCGAAGGAGGCGACGCGGACGCCGCGCCGCGGCTCGCTGATCGCCAGCCCCTGCGCCTCGAGCCGCCGGAACGCCTCGCGCACCGGGACATGGCTCGTTTCGAACTCCTCGGCGATATGGTCCTGCCGCAGCCGCGCTCCCGGCTCGATCGTTCCGGCGATGATCCGCTCCGCCAAAGCCCTGGCGATGCGGACGGCGATGGTGTCGGCAGGCTTCGTCATGATTTATAGATAATTCAACGGCGCGCCGGAGTCGATTGCGATCGGCCCAGTGGTCCCCATATCAGACCCTCGCCGCTGCTGACGCTTTCTGTCAGGACGACGGCAGCAGCCGGGACGGCTGCGTGCTATTCATGCCGGGCAGATCGCCGCGAGGCTGGAAAGGCCCGGCTTTTGCCCTATCTGTAGCGCTTCACCGCAACGGACGCCCCGATGGCCCGCAAGACCGATACCGCCGCCGCCCAGGCTGCTGCGCTGGAAGACATGTTCGACCGCAACCGCGCGGCCGATCCGAACAGCCGCGCCATCACCGTGCGCGGCGCGCGCGAGCACAATCTCAAGAATGTCGATCTCGCGATTCCCAGAGACAAGCTCGTGGTGTTCACCGGCCTCTCCGGCTCGGGCAAGTCCTCGCTCGCCTTCGACACGATCTATGCCGAGGGCCAGCGCCGCTATGTCGAGTCGCTCTCGGCCTATGCCCGCCAGTTCCTCGAGATGATGCAGAAGCCCGATGTCGACCAGATCGACGGGCTCTCGCCGGCGATCTCGATCGAGCAGAAGACGACCTCGAAGAACCCGCGCTCGACCGTCGGCACCGTCACCGAGATCCACGACTATATGCGCCTGCTCTGGGCGCGCGCCGGCATCCCCTATTCACCCGCGACCGGCCTGCCGATCGAGAGCCAGACCGTGCAGCAGATGGTCGACCGCCTGGTCGAGCTGCCGGAGAAAACGCGCGGCTACCTGCTCGCGCCGGTGGTGCGTGGCCGCAAGGGCGAGTTCAAGAAGGAGATGGCCGACTGGCTGAAGCGCGGCTTCCAGCGCGTCAAGGTCAATGGCGAGTTCTACGAGATCCCGGACGCGCCGCCGCTGGACAAGAAGTTCAAGCACGACATCGACGTGGTCGTGGACCGCATCGTGATTCGGCCCGATCTCGGCGCGCGGCTGGCCGACTCGCTGGAGCAGGCGCTGGAGCTGACCGACGGCATCGCCGTCTTCGAATATGCCGATGAGAAGGAGGAGAACGGCGATGCCCGGCGCGTCACCTTCTCCTCAAAGTTCGCCTGCCCGGTCTCCGGCTTCACCATCCCCGAGATCGAGCCCCGGCTGTTCTCGTTCAACAACCCGTTCGGCGCCTGCCCGGTCTGCGACGGCCTCGGCCACGAGATGCGGATAGACCCGGACATGATCGTCCCCGATCATGCGCTGACGCTGAAGAAGGGCGCGATCGCGCCCTGGGCCAAGTCGACCTCGCCCTATTACGGCCAGACGCTGGAATCGCTCGCGAAGCATTTCGGCTTCTCCATGACCAAGCCCTGGTCCGAGCTGCCGGAGAGCGCCCGCAAGGCGATCCTGTTCGGCACGGGCACAGAAGCCGTGCGCATGGCCTATAATGACGGCCTGCGCAGCTACGAGGTGAAGAAGCCCTTCGAGGGCGTCATCACCAATATGGAGCGGCGCTGGAAGGAGACGGAGTCGGACTGGGCGCGCGAGGAGATCGGCCGCTTCATGTCCGAGACGCCCTGCGCCGCCTGCAACGGCTTCCGCCTGAAGCCCGAGGCGCTGGCGGTGAAGATCGACATGCGCCATATCGGCGAGATCTCGCAGCTCTCGGTCAAGGACGCGCTTGAGTGGGTCACCGCCCTGCCCTCGCGGCTGTCGAAGAAGCAGAACGAGATCGCCCCGCGCATCCTCAAGGAAATCCGCGACCGCCTGACCTTCCTGCTCGATGTCGGGCTGGAATATCTGACGCTGGCGCGCGGCTCGCGCACGCTCTCGGGCGGCGAGAGCCAGCGCATCCGGCTGGCCTCGCAGATCGGCTCGGGCCTGACCGGCGTGCTCTATGTGCTGGACGAGCCCTCGATCGGCCTGCACCAGCGCGACAATGAGCGCCTGCTCGGCACGCTGCGCCGGCTAAGGGACCTCGGCAACACGGTGATCGTGGTCGAGCATGACGAGGACGCGATCCTGACGGCCGACTATGTCGTCGATGTCGGCCCCGGCGCCGGCATCCATGGCGGCGAGATCGTCGCCAAGGGCACGCCGCAGGACATTCTCGACGATCCCAATTCGCTCACCGGCAAATACCTCACCGGCGAGCTGAGCGTCGCGATCCCCGACAAGCGCCGCAAGCCGCAGAAGGGGCGCTCGCTCAAGATCGTGGGCGCGCGCGGCAACAACCTCCGCAATGTCGATGTCGAGATCCCGCTCGGCCTGTTCACCTGCATCACCGGCGTCTCCGGCGGCGGCAAGTCGACGCTGGTGATCGACACGCTCTACAAGGCGGTGGCGCGCAAGCTGAACGGGTCGATCGAGCACCCAGCCCCGCATGACCGCATCGAGGGCATCGAGCATCTCGACAAGGTCATCGACATCGACCAGTCGCCGATCGGCCGCACGCCGCGCTCGAACCCGGCGACCTATACCGGCGCCTTCACGCCGATCCGCGAATGGTTCGCCGGCCTGCCGGAGGCGAAGGCGCGCGGTTATCAGGCCGGGCGCTTCTCGTTCAACGTCAAGGGCGGACGCTGCGAGGCCTGCCAGGGCGACGGCGTCATCAAGATCGAGATGCACTTCCTGCCGGATGTCTACGTCACCTGCGACGTCTGCAAGGGCAAGCGCTACGACCGCGAAACCCTCGAGGTGAAGTATCGCGAAAAATCGATCGCGGATGTGCTCGACATGTCGGTCGAGGAGGCCAAGATCCTGTTCAAGGCGGTCCCCTCGATCCGTGACAAGATGGAGACGCTGCACCGCGTCGGGCTCGACTATGTCAAGGTCGGCCAGCAGGCGACGACGCTCTCGGGCGGCGAGGCGCAGCGCGTCAAGCTCTCCAAGGAACTGTCGAAGCGCGCCACCGGCCGCACGCTCTACATTCTCGACGAGCCGACGACCGGCCTGCATTTCCACGACGTCGCCAAGCTCATGGAAGTCCTGCACGAGCTGGTCGACCAGGGCAATTCGGTGGTGGTGATCGAGCACAATCTCGAGGTGGTGAAGACCGCCGACTGGGTGATCGACATGGGCCCCGAAGGCGGCGACGGCGGTGGCCAGGTGGTGGCCGAGGGCACGCCGGAGGACATCGTCCGCATCGGCAAGGGCCACACCGCGCGCTTCCTGAAGGAAGTGCTCGACCGCCGGCCGATCAAGAAGGGCAAGGTGCAGCGGCAGGCGGCGGAGTGAGGCATCGGCATTCGGCGCACGAGTTGAAGCCTGCCTTGTGGTATTGGCTTTCGACTCTTGGCATCTATGCTCTCATTCAGCGATTCGGTAGAGATCAGCCGATATTTGCTGTGTTGTACTTGCAGCCGTTTGGGGGAGCTGTATGGACGTTCGGCATTCTGACATTGTCAATCTCGAAGAGAAAGTAAAAAAGCTTTCTTACGCACGATTCCTTCCGAAGATGAAGCTGTTAAATGTTCGTAGCTTCGATAGCCAAACGATTACCTTTGACTTTCCTGTTACTGCGGTGATTGGAACAAATGGTGGCGGCAAGAGCACTATTTTAGGGGCAACAGCCCTCGCCTACAAAGATGTGAAGCCGGGCGATTTCTTTCCAAAATCGAATATCGGCGATAACAGTATGGCGAACTGGCGAGTCGAATACGATGTACTTGACCGAGATGTCAATAATACATCCGCCTTCCCTCGAAACGCACGCTTTACTAAAGCGAAATGGCGTCGTGACAAGGTTGCCGATCGCGACGTTGTTGTCATACCAATTCAGCGTACTGTGCCCGCCAACGAACAAGCGAAATTTAAGCATTTTATTGGCATAGCTGCTAATTCTGAAGTATTGAAGGAGCCAATAGAAGAATCCGTCGTTGCATATGTTAGTCGCATTTTAGGTAAAGATGCGAAAAGCTACGAACGCGTTGTTCTTAAGAACGATAAATCGAAAAGTATCCTCGTCGGGATGCGCGGTGCCAACGATTATTCCCAGTTTCATTTCGGAGCGGGTGAAGCATCTATTATTGAGATGGTATCGAGAATCGAGGGCGCAGACGACAACTCTCTGATTCTTATCGAAGAAATAGAAAACGGCTTGCACCCGCTAGCGACGGAAAAGATGGTCGAATACCTGATCGATGTAGCAAAACGAAAGAGCGCTCAGATAGTATTCACGACACATTCGGAATACGCGCTTACAGTTTTACCCCCCAAAGCGATTTGGGCCTGCATCGAAGGGGTTGCTTATCAAGGTAAGTTAACCATCGAGAGCTTGCGCGCCCTTACCGGCAAGGTGGCCAAGGATGCTGCAATTTTCGTCGAGGATGACTTCGCCAAGGACCTGGTCGAAGAAATGTTCCGACAATACGCCCTCGATATTTTTGAGCGCGTGCAAGTGCACAAGGCAGGTGGATACCCCTATGTCGTGAACGTTCTAGATTACCACATTAAGAACCCGACCACTTCTCAGCCGGCAACTGCGATCATCGATGGCGATAATCCTCCATTGGACAAGCCCAATGAAGCTGTGTTTGAACTGCCGAAAGGCGCACCTGAAGTAGTTGTTTTTTGGCTATATTCGGCAAACAGCCGAAGCAAATAGCGCTCTTATCAAGCAACGTTGCCAATGCCCTGCAATATCGCAAAGCGATTTGGTCAGGGCTATAGAGACGGTCGCGATCGACACCACGGACCATCACCTCTATTTTTCTAAACTGGGCGACAGCTTGGGGTTCATTTCTGAATTGATCGTTCGCCGTGGCCTGATCTCCATATATGTCGAGCAGAATGAAGCTTCGCTGAAACCAATAGTGGCAGCCGTTCGTGATCGCCTAAAATTTTAGATTCAAGGTGTCGCGGTTCCCGCGCTTTCCGTCTTGGCGGAAGCGCCCTTTGCAGGTTAGGAGACCGCCCCCACAAAACCGATGGAGGGTGCCATAACTATGACCAAGCACGACTTCACCGACCAGCCGTCCTTTTGAGGTCACGAGCAAGCGTCGGAAGTCCTACCCGTCCGAAACCCGCGTGAAGCGCGGCGTCCGCATCGTCCATGGCGATGTCGAACTGCATGAAATGCTCGGCCGCAACGATCTCTGCGTCTGCGGCTCCGGGCGCAGATTTCAAGAAATGCTGCATGCCGAGCGGCCGTTTCGACGGCTCCGACCGGGAAGACTACTTTCAGGGAGTGACAAAGCAGCCTCGCCTCGCCGTCATGCTCGGGCTTGTCCCGAGCATCCGCGTCTTGAGACGCTGATGGCGGGCGATGGCCAGCGATGAAGGCGTGCCCCGGTCGCTCCTGCGCGAAGACGTGGATGGTCGCCACAAGGGCGACCATGATGGCGGAGGGCGATCGCGACGCCGAGAGCCACCGCCTCGATCAGGCCAGTTCCTCGTAAAGGTCGTTCCACTCGGGGTTTCCGGCCATGATCGTGCGGGTCTTATAGGCGCGGTACCAGCGCTTCATCGAGGTCTCGCGCTGGATCGCGGCCTCGATCTCGTCGTGCCATTCGTACCAGACAAGGCGCTTCAATCCGTATTGCCGCGTGAAGCCGGCGATCAGCCCCTCGCGATGTTCGTGAATGCGTCGGCCGAGATCGCTCGTCACGCCGATATAGAGCGTGCCGTTGGGTCGGTTCGTCACGATGTAAACCCAGCCGCCCTTCTGCTTCATGGCTTCAGGATGCGATTGCGCGGGGGCGGCGGCAAGGGCTCCGCCGTCATGGTCGGGCTTGTCCCGACCATCCACGTCTTGCGGCGCCGATGGCGGGGGCCGGCCAACCATGAGGTGCGCGGCGAGTCGTTCCCGCGTGAAGACGTGGATGGTCGCCACAAGGGCGACCATGACGATGGAGGGCGACCATGACGGGAGAGCTTCCGGCAGCAAACTTATCCCCGCCCCTCATCACCCGCCCTATCCTGCCCTCGCCCATCACCCAAACGGGGCGGCCATCCGGAGGTGTGCCAGTGGCTGGGTGAGGGTCGGCGCCTGCGGCTGGTCTCACAAGCCAGACTCGGGAGGCTTCGGGGCACCGCCCTGGGGACACTACGGTCCCTGTGCGAGGAGCTCGCTGGAAGGCTCGGCCGGTGACGGACGGGCAAGGCAGGACGCGACGACCCGCTGAGGGGAACTGGCGTCCGGGCCGGCCCATCCTGAACCGCCCTGCCCGATAAGCGCGGCCCGGAGCCCAAAATCGCCGGAGGCGGAGCGCCACGGGGCGTGCGACGGGTGGCTCAATCCCGCCGCGCCGCAGCCTGGCTCAACGGTTGCGGATATCCCTCGCGCCTCGCGGCGCTCCGCCAGCCCTGTCTCGTCACCCTTGCGACCCCGCCGCGCATCAGCGCGGGCGGATGATCCCGCGTGTCTCGCCCGACCGGAGCCCCGCCATGCCGAAGAACCAAAGCCTCTTTGCCGATATCCCGCCGATCACCGATTTCGAGAGCTGCCAGAGGGCACGGCCGCTGATCCTGCAGCGTCTCGGCGATACCCTCGGTGTCTGGGAAGGCTGCGAGAACAAGAGCTGCATCCGGGCGCGGAGCTGCCGGCGCAGCGACGGGGCCTGCCTTACCGCCTTCATGCAGGCGGTGCCGGACGAGGAGCGCCGGGAGTTTCGCTACGCGCTGGAGAACCGCAGCAAGGGGCTCGACGCCGACGAGGCGATCGCGCGGGCACAGGCGCGCGTCGCGGAGGAGAGTGCGCGGCAGGGCGAGTAACAGGGCGTCATTCTCGGGCGGAGCGCAGCGCAGACCCGAGAATCTCTGGCCGAATGAGGCGTCGGAGCCTCCTCGTCATGAGATGCTCGGGTCAAGCCCGAGCATGACGCGCATCGGCGCAGTCGCGAAGCTGGCTTACGCCCCTCGCCTCCCCCTCAGAACCGGTCGATGATCGTCACGCCCGTGCCCTCGAAGCGGTCCATCGCCATCAAGGCGGGGATCGATTCGGCGAGGTCGATGCGGCGGCCGACGAGCTGCTGCGGGGTGAGCTTGCCGGCGCTGATCATGTCGAGCATCGCGCCATAGCGATGCGCCTGCATGCCGTGGCTGCCGAGGATTTCGAGCTCGTGGGCGATGACCTGCGCCATCGGGATCGGCGGCGTCGCCTGCTCCGCCAGCAGCAGCCCGACCTGGATATGCTTGCCGCGCTTGCGCAAATTCGCCACCGAGTTGAAGCAGGTCTGGGGGTGGCCGAGCGCATCGAGCGAGACATGGGCGCCGCCGCCGGTCGCGTCGCGCACGGCGGCGACGACATCGGGTTGGGTCTTGGCGTTGATCGTCACCGCGGCGCCGACCTCGCGGGCGAGCTTGAGCTTGTCGTCGGAGATGTCGACGGCGACGACCTGGGCGCCGAGCGCATTGGCGATCATGATCGCGGAGAGGCCGACGCCGCCGCAGCCATGCACCGCGACCCATTGCCCGGCCGAGACCTTGCCCTGGTCGACCACGGCGCGGAACGAAGTCACGAAGCGGCAGCCGAGGCTGGCGGCCGTGGCGAAGTCGATCTCCTCCGGCAGGCGCACGAGGTTGAAATCGGCCCGGTCGATGCGGACATACTCGGCGAACGAGCCCCAATGGGTGAAGCCGGGCTGGAACTGGTCGTCGCAGACCTGCTGGTTGCCGGAATGGCATTGCGGGCAGGAGCCGCAGCCCGCGACGAAGGGCACGGTGACGCGGTCGCCCTCGCGGAAGCGCACGACGCTGCGGCCGACCGCGGCGATGACGCCGGCAAGCTCATGGCCCGGCACATGCGGCAGGCGGATATCGGGATCGTGCCCGACCCAGCCATGCCAGTCGCTGCGGCACAGGCCGGTCGCCTCGACCTTGATGATGACGCTGTGCGGCTCCGGCACCGGGTCCGGCACGATGCGCAGTTCGGGGGCCTGCCCGAAGGCTTCGTAGACGACGGCTTTCATGGGGCGGGCCTCCTTGGGTCGATCGCCCGTGTCATGCGGCACCGCCGGCGGAATCGTCAATTGCGACGGATCGCCGTTCCTCGCCTGCGCGTCTTCCGCCGGCAAGCGCGGGCGCTGTCCTCGGTCGTTCAGGCTCCGCCGGCCTTCAGCGCATCGATCGGGAATTTCAGGTAGCGCCGCCCGTTGGCTTCAGGCTCCGGCAGGCGGCCGCCGTTGATGTTGACCTGCAGGGCATGGAGGATCAGGCGCGGCATCGGCAGCGTCCGGTCGCGGGCCTCGCGGAGGGCTACGAACGCGGCCTCGCTCCGGCATTGGACGATGTGGGTATTGGCGGCCTTCTGCTCGGCGACCGTGCTCTCCCAGCGGGCCGGCCGGCCTTCCGGCCTGTAGTCATGGCCGGTGAACAGCCGCGTCCGGTCCGGCAGGGCGAGGATGGCCTGGATCGAGCGCCAGAGCCGGCCGGCATCCCCGCCGGGAAAATCGGCCCGCGCCGTCCCGCTGTCGGGCATGAACAGCGTGTCGTGGATGAAGGCGGCGTCGCCGATGAGATAGGCGATCGAAGCGAGCGTGTGGCCGGGCGTGAACAGGACCCGGACGGGCAGCTCGCCGATCCGGAACTCCTCGCCATCGGCGAAGACGCGGTCCCATTGCGAGCCATCAGCCGGAAAGCCCGGCCAATTGTAGATGGTCTTCCAGAGCTTCTGGACGTCGACGATGCGCGCGCCGATCGCGGTCGGCGCGCCGGTCCGGCTCTTCAGATAATGCGCGGCCGAGAAATGGTCGGCATGCGGGTGGGTGTCGAGGATCCACTGGAGGGCGAGGCCCTCGGCATCGAGATAGGCGAGCAGGGCATCCGCGTTTTCGGTGCCGACAGCCCCGGATTTCTCGTCGAAATCGAGAACCGGATCGATGATCGCGCACTGCCGCGTGGCCGGATCGGCGACGACGTACTGGATCGAGCCGGTCGGCGGGTCATAGAAGCCCCGCACCGACGGCCTGAGCTGCGTGATGTCCACTTCGACGCTCCCCTGCCTGCGCCAACGCCGGATGCGACCGCGGCAACGGCAACTGCCGCGGAGCCGGTCGGCACCCGCCACATCCGCGCGGGTGCCGGAGCCTTCTCAGGCCGTAGGTTGCTTCGTCTTGCGGAGATAGGGCAGGACGCGCTCGAACAGGCCGAAGCGCTTGGTCGCGTCCTCGTCGGAGACCGAGCCGGCGATGACGACATCCTCGCCCGGCTTCCAGTCCGCGGGGGTCGCCACAGGGAACTTCGCCGTCAGCTGGATCGAGTCGATCGCGCGCAGGATCTCCTGGAAGTTCCGGCCCGTCGTCATCGGATAGGTGAGCGTCAGCTTGACCTTCTTGTCCGGGCCGATGAGGAAGACCGAACGCACGGTCTGGTTGTCGGCCGGCGTGCGGCCTTCGGAGGTGTCGCCGGCCGAGGCCGGCAGCATATCGTAGAGCTTGGCGACCTTGAGCTCGCTGTCGCCGATCATCGGATAGGTGACGTTGTGACCGGTCGCGGTCTGGATGTCGGCCTTCCATTTATGGTGGCTCTCCACCGGATCCACGGAGATGCCGATGATCTTGACGTTTCGCTTGTCGAACTCGCCCTTGATGCCGGCCATCATGCCGAGCTCGGTGGTACAGATCGGGGTGAAGTTCTTCGGATGGGAAAACAGCACCGCCCAGCTGTCGCCGATCCAGTCATGGAACTGGATCGGTCCCTCCGTCGTATCGGCCGCAAAATCCGGAGCCGTATCGTTGATCCGCAGGGTCATGGCTTCCTCCAGCTCTTCTTTCGTCATGGAGACGGCTCGCAAGCTCGGCCGCATCACCGAGCGGCTGTCGCCAGGTCACGTCATAAGAGCGCGTCCTTGGCAACGGGCGTCCGGCCTTATCAGCGCGCGACGCAATTCTCGCACGAATGCCGGCCGCTCCGCGAGCCCCTATGCGCGAGGAAATGGCCGTCCGTATGCCTTAGCCAAGCCGGCGCGTGACGCCACCCTTGATCACCGGCGGCGGCGGCGGGCCCAGATAATAGGCGCCGCCCAGGCCAAGGCCGGCCCCAAGGGCAGGCCAGCCCGGATCGGCATAGGCGTTGAGCTCCCAGCAGCGCAGCCTCTGACGCTCCGCCTCGGTGGTGGCGTCGTTGCAGCGGGAGACCTGCGAGCGCTGCCAGAAGGCCGCGGCCGACAGCGACGCAGCCGGCAAAGTGCCGCCGGCCAGCAGCGCCAGGAGGAACAACCTGTTCATCGCCTCTTCCCGTCCAGTCTCAGAACCCTATGATGACCGACTGCCCTTGCCGAACGCTTAAGCGGGGCCTTCGAACCGAAGCGCGCCGACGAGCGCAGGATCGCCGCGTACGCCGCGAGGCGGTACGGCGAGCCGGACGAGCAAAGGAGATCGCAACGTGAAACTGCCCATCGTCATCCATAGCGACGAGGACTACGATCGCGCCCAGCAGCGGGTGAAGGAATTGAACGCGATGCCGGACACTCCCGACAAGGAGAAGGAGCTGCACGCCATCGCCGAAGCCATGCTCTCCTTCGAGCTTCGCCGCGACGACGCCGACGATTGAAGCCGACGCTCGACGGAAATCGTTTCGCGCGGCGCCCCCAAACATGATCTCACGAAGCGGATGGCGCCGCTTGGCAGCGCGGAAATGCCCTAGGAGTCGTTGCTGGCGTTGAGCTCTTCGGGGCGCAGCCCCTCATCGGGCGGACCGGCCTGCGCGCCTTGGGCCGCGGCCCATTGCGAGACGATCTCGGCGATCAGCTCGGCATGCGTGCGGGGCGGATTCTGCATCGTGATGTGGTGATCGAGCGCTGCCAGAACCTCCCGGCTCAGCGAAACCGTAACCATAGCCGGCGACATCACAGTTTCCTCCTCGGATGGAACAGGGCCGCGCTCGCGGCGTTCTTCCTCCGCAGCATACGAGCACGGCCTCGTTTTGCGAGCAAATTATTTCAGAACCGAATCGAAGACAACTGTCTTCGCGCGGATGTTGCTGTCGAAACTGTTCGATTAATACTCGATAACACGTAATTTGAAACAAATCTTCCTCGCGGTTGTTATTGGAGCGACCCGCATCATCGCGGAAATATTAAGGAGGAAAACATGATCAGACATGTTGTATTCGCTTCTGTCGCAGCGAGCCTGCTCGCGGCCAGTGCGCTTGCGCAGACCAACGCTCCCTCGCCGCCGTCCTCGGCACCGTCAGCCTCGACCTCGGCAGCGAAGAGCACCCCGGCGCCAACCAATCTCGCCGGCCAGGGCAAATGGCGCACCACCAAGCTGATCGGCGTGGATATCTACGGGCCCGACGACAAGAAGGTCGGCGACGTCACGGAAGTGATCATGGACAAGACCGGCAAGGTCGAGATGGTGACCGTCGGCGTCGGTGGGTTCCTCGGCATCGGCACGAAGGATGTCGCGATCCCCTTCGATCAGGTGAGCTGGAGTGACCAGCCCATGGCTTCCCCCGCGCCCGCGCCTGCTTCGGGTGGCGGCGCGGCCGGAACCGGTGGAGCGATGCCGGCAACCCCTCCTGCCGCAGCGGCGCCCAAGGCGCCCGCGATGTACCCGGACCACGGCAAGATCACGATGACGAAGGATCAGCTCCACGCGGCGCCTGCCGTCACGTATTCGGGCACCTGAGCGCCCGCCCCATGCTCGGGAAACCGAACGAAGCTCGCCCCGCAAGGGCGGGCTTCTTCTTTTCGGTTCAACGCTTCAGCCCCTGGACAGGGCGCGGAGCAATGGCGGGATCGCCTCCGGCAGATCGTCCGCGATCAAACCCATGCCGAGCGTTTCTCCAGCGCGGCCATGCAGCCAGACGGCAGCACAAGCCGCCTCGAAGGCGCTCATCCCCTGCGCCAGCAGGCCGGTGATGAGCCCGGCCAGCACATCGCCTGAGCCGGCGGTCGCCAGTGCGGCCGAGCCTGTGGAATTGATCGCCGCCCGCCCGTCAGGCGCGGCGATCACCGTATCCGCTCCCTTGTAAACAAGGATCGCGCCCGAGCGAGCGGCGGCCTTGCGCGCCCGCTCCAGCTTCGAGGCTTCCGTCGCGATCGCAGGCTCACCGCCGAACAGGCGCTGGAACTCCCCTTCATGCGGCGTGAACACGCGCGGACAGGCGGCGTTCCGGGTCGAGACGTCCTCCCGCAGCGAGGTCGCAAGCAGGGTCAGGGCGTCGGCATCGAGCACGACCGGCCTCTCGCTCGCGAGGGCCGAGCGGACCAACGCGACCGCGCGCTCGTCAAGCCCAAGGGCCGGCCCTGCCGCAATCGCAGAGATTCGCCGGTCCAGGAGGAATTCCGAGAACGCCTCGCCATCCGCGACCGGGCGCTGCATCAGCGCATCCGGGCCGCGCGACGCATGGGCTGCCAGAGCCCCGGGAGCGCACAGGATCGTCGCAAGGCCGGCGCCGATCCGCAACGCTGCCCGCGCGCTCAAACGCGGCGCGCCGACGCCCGCGACACCGCCTGCGGCGACGGCGACCGCTCCGCGCCGGAACTTGTGCGTGTCGAGGCCGTGATGCGGCAAGGCAGCGAGCCAGAGCGCCGGCTCATTGTGGAAAGCTCTGGGTGCGATCTCTGACAATGCCGTCGCGGCCGGGATTCCAATATCGGCCACGACGATCCTTCCGCAAAGGGAACGCCCCGGCAGCAAGAGGTGACCCGGTTTGAGCCGGAAGAACGTCACGGTTTCAGTCGCGCGAACAGCGGGGCCTTCGGCCAGGCCGGTATCCCCGGACACGCCGCTGGGGACATCGACGGCGATCACCGGGCGGCCTGCGCGATTCATGAGTGCGACGGCTTCGGCGGCTTCGCCGGCGAGCGGCCGTGCGAGGCCCGCGCCGAACAGCGCGTCGATATAGAGATCTACGGCCCCGTTGGCGAGCGATGCCAGCGGCAGAACCTGCCCGCTCCATTGCGCGAAGGCGAGCGCGGCGTCGCCCTGGACGGCGTCCGGCGAGCCCAGCAGCGCGACTTTCACAGTGAGCCCGCGCGCCTGCAGAAGCCGGGCTGCAACGAATCCATCACCGCCATTGTTGCCAGGACCGCAGGCGATCGCGACCGTGGCGCCCTTCTCGACGCGCCGCAGCGCCGCCTCGGCAACGGCGCTTCCCGCGCGCTCCATCAGAGTGATGCCCGCCATACCGGCGCCAATCGCAACGCCGTCCGCTCGCCGCATCTCGTCGGTCGAAAGCAGGGCGAGATCCGATGGCTGCGTCGCTTCGGCTTGAGAGATCGTCATGCCGCATGATGGGACCGTCTGGCCCAATATCGCAAGACGATGCGGATCAGGCCGATTGCCGCTGAATTAATCATATGAACTATTTTTGTGCTGTTTTTTGCCTCCTACACAGGCGAAGGAATGGGGCCTGCCGCATGGCGGGGCGTTTGCGCCAATGCTATGAGCAGACGTACGGTCGCAATCATCCGAAAGCCGAGGGGCTCCCAGCCCGCGCCGACGGATTTTTGCAGTTCTTTTCCGGCACGCGCCGGAGCCTGAAGCGCAGTGGAGGTCGATCGGCGCATGAAGAAGATCGAAGCGATCATCAAGCCCTTCAAGCTGGACGAGGTGAAGGAGGCGCTTCAGGAGGTCGGTCTGCAGGGGATCACGGTGCTCGAAGCCAAGGGCTTCGGACGCCAGAAGGGCCATACCGAACTCTATCGCGGCGCCGAATACGTCGTCGACTTCCTGCCGAAGGTGAAGATCGAGATCGTCCTGAGCGACGACATGGTCGACCGCGCCATCGAGGCCATCGTCAAGGCCGCCCAGACCGGCCGCATCGGCGATGGCAAGATTTTTGTATCAACGGTCGAGGGGGCGATCCGCATCCGGACCGGCGAGACCGGCGCGGACGCGATCTGAGATCTTTCCCCCGCATCACGGAATCAAAGGCCGCGGCTGGATTGGAGCCAGCGACGGCCCACGAGTTTGAAAACTGCTGGCAAGAGGAATGCTGAAATGAAAAGCGCCAAGGATGTCCTCAAGGCGATCAAGGACAATGACGTCAAATACGTCGACTTCCGCTTCACCGACCCGCGCGGCAAGTGGCAGCACGTGACGTTCGACGTCGGCATGATCGACGAGGACATCTTCGCCGAGGGCACGATGTTCGACGGCTCCTCGATCGCCGGCTGGAAGGCCATCAACGAGTCCGACATGCTGCTGATGCCGGACCCGACGACCGCGACGATGGATCCGTTCTTCTCGGCCGCCACGATGGTCATCAACTGCGACGTGCTCGAGCCCGGCACCGGCGAGCCCTATGGCCGCGACCCGCGCGGCATCGCCAAGAAGGCCGAGGCCTATCTGAAGTCGACCGGCATCGGCGACACCGTCTATGTCGGCCCCGAGGCCGAGTTCTTCGTCTTCGACGACGTCAAGATCGCCGCCGACCCGTACCATACCGGCTTCAAGCTCGATAACGTCGAGCTGCCGACCAACGGCTATGCCGATTACGAGGGCGGCAATCTCGGCCACCGCATCGCCACCAAGGGCGGCTACTTCCCGGTCCCGCCGCAGGATTCCGCTCAGGACATGCGCGGCGAGATGCTGGCCGCCATGCAGTCGATGGGCGTGGTCGTCGAGAAGCACCACCACGAGGTCGCTTCGGCCCAGCACGAGCTCGGCATGAAGTTCGACACGCTGACGCACACCGCCGATCTCATGCAGATCTACAAGTACGCGATCCACAACGTGGCCCAGAGCTACGGCAAGACCGCGACCTTCATGCCGAAGCCGATCTATGGCGACAACGGCTCGGGCATGCATGTCCACCAGTCGATCTGGAAGAACGGCAAGCCGGTCTTCGCCGGCAACAAATATGCCGACCTGTCGCAGGAGTGCCTGTGGTACATCGGCGGCATCATCAAGCATGCCAAGTCGCTGAACGCTTTCACGAACCCCTCGACCAACTCCTACAAGCGCCTCGTCCCGGGCTATGAGGCTCCGGTGCTGCTCGCCTATTCGGCGCGCAACCGCTCAGCTTCCTGCCGTATTCCGTGGACGACCTCGCCGAAGGCCAAGCGCGTCGAGGTCCGCTTCCCCGATCCGATGGCGAACCCCTATCTCGCCTTCGCGGCCATGCTGATGGCCGGTCTGGACGGCATCGTGAACAAGATCGATCCCGGCCCGGCGATGGACAAGGACCTCTACGACCTGCCGCCGCGCGAGCTGAAGAAGATCCCGACCGTCTGCGGTTCGCTGCGCGAGGCGCTGGAGTCCCTCAAGAAGGACAACGCCTATCTCAAGGCCGGCGGCGTCTTCAACGACGATTTCATCGAGAGCTATATCGAGCTCAAGATGCAGGATGTGGCGCGCTTCGAGATGACGCCGCACCCGGTCGAGTTCGCGATGTACTACTCGTATTGAGGATTTCGGCCGGCTTCGCAGGGAACCGGCCGCGCGCTTCCTCCCGGCCGCGCTTTGCGGCCAACCTTTGTGAACCGGGGCGGAAACGCCCCGGTTTTTCTTATTGGCGAATGGAGAGCCGTCAGGACGCGCGATTATGCGCGATCAGGATCTGGGCGCCGGCTCCGGCCGTCTGTGACAGCAGATTGGCGTTGTAGCTGACGAGCGGCGGCGTCAGCCCGATCGTCGTCGCCGAGACGAGCGCGTTGCTGCCGGATCCGGATATCACGTTGTTCGCGATCACCATCTTGCCGGCTGCCGCATTGGCCGAGAAGGCGATGCCGACGCCGCATTGCCGCAGAAGGTTGCCATCACAGACGAGGTCGCGGGCGCCCTGCGCAACACCGAGCTTGATGCCACCCAGGGCGTTTTCGACGATGTTGCCCGAGACGATGCAATCCTGCTCGACGGTGACGCCGATTGCCATCGTCGAATAGGGCCCGATGCCGCCGGAAGCCGGAATGGCGTTCGAGGACAGGTTGCTGATCTGGTTGCCCTGAATGACGGCCCTGCGGGCGGTTCCGTCGCCGAAAAAGCCGGAATTGGTGACGTAGACACCGTCCCCGGCCGTATCGACCCTGTTGTTGACGATCGTGACGCCAGTGCTGTCCTGCCCCGAGGCGGGAGCCTCGTAGTAGAGGCAGCCCTCGCGAATGTTCCAGCAGGTGTTGTCGGCGATCAGGCAGCGCGAGCCACCATTGATGCGCACCGCCGAGAAATCGCAGTTCATGATGACGTTGCCGGTAATCGTTACGTCATTGGCCAGATAGACGGCGACACCGTTGCCGTTGGCTCCAGTTCCGTAGTCGCTCGCGACGAAGTTGATCCTGTTGTTGCGAATGGTTGAGAGGTTGCCGCCGCTGCCGACGGTGCCCCACACCGCAATGCCGTTGTTCTTGGCGCCGGTGACCGTGCAATCATCGACAAGGATCTCGGAGCTGAAGGCCCAGATTGCGATGTCGACATTGTCGAATGTGGACGCTGTGATGACCGGCAGCGAGTCGTTGACACAGAGCAGGCCTGCCTTGTAGGCGCCGGTCGTTGGCTCACCGGCCGTCTTTACCGTGTTGCGGAAGGAGCAGTTCCGAAACGCCGTGTTCTTGGCATTGTCGAGGATGACCAGCCCGGCAGCCGCAGTGATGACATTGGGCGCGCCATAGGCGGGCAGCGCGATGTTCTGTCCGTCGAAAGTCAGGTTGCGGAAGCTCATCCCCGATTGGCCGGCAATGCGCAAGCCATAGCTGCCGCCCGTCAAGGTCAGGATCGCCGAACCCGCCGGGCAGTAGACTTCGATGCCGCGCCCGGCTCCGTTCGTTGTCAGAATGTCAATATTGGAAAGGCTATAGCTGCCGGGCCGAACTTGAAGCGGCTTGCCGGCAACCCGTGCGGCGTCGATAGCATTGCCGATCGGCCCGCTGGTGAACCCGGCCGGCGGCGGCGTGGCGGGGTCGGCGATGACGACATCATCGAAGACGCGATATCCAGGCATGTGGTGTCCCTTGTTATCGGAATGTTTCAGGGACCGTCGGTATATTGGCGCCGGAGGCGACGGGGATAAGTCATGGGTGCGCTGTTTCGAATCCGGGATCTGGCGATCAAGGCCCTAGTGCGGCGGCAATGGGGGGAGCTGCGCCGTCATTCTCCCCGGCTTGCGGTCATCCCGCATGAACATGTCGGGCTTGCCGTCCTCACCAACGGCCTGTACGAGCGCGAGGAGCTCGCCTGCCTGACGGAACTGATCCGGAACCTTGCTCTGGGCGAAGGCATCTGCCTCGATATCGGCGCCAATATCGGCAATCATGCAGTGGTCTGGTCAGGTCTCTTCGACAGCGTCGTCTGCTTCGAACCCAACCCGCAGATGAGCGCTGTCCTGCGCGCGAACCTGGCCCTCAACCATTGCACCAATGTCCAGGTGGCCGAGGTTGGGCTGGGGCCGGAAGACGCCGAACTCCCTTTCTCCTTCCACGAGGAAGGCAATGACGGGACCGGCACCTTCGCAAAGGGGAACGGCGACAGGAGCTTGCCTGTGCGCCACGGAGACCGCCTTGTCACGGAGCTTGGCCTGGATGGGCGCGCGATCACCTTCGTGAAATGCGATGTCGAGGGCTTCGAGCACTCCGTTTTCCAGGGCCTGTCCGAAACCCTGGCGCGGCATCGGCCCGTGATCGCCTTCGAAAGCAATTCAGCAGAGCTCGGCGCGTCGAGCTGGAACGTCCTGCGCAGCCTTGGGTACGACCGCCTCTACATGCTCAGACATACCGCTCACACGGCCTCGCCGCTCACGCGAGAGTTCGTGCGGCTATTCCAGGGGCACGAGTGCCGGATCGAACCTATCGACGCCCCTCCTGCCTTTTCCGCCAATCTGCTTGCGGCCGCACGGCCATTGACCTGAAACAAGCCTACGCCGTCGCAGCAAAGGCAGCCCGATAGCTGGCGCGCAGCGCCTCGACATGACGACCGAGCGTCGGCGGCTCTGCCCAGAAGGCCTGATGAGCCGCTCGCCCGAGACGTGACGCGAAAGCGTCGTCGCGCAAGGCAATGAGAGCTTCGGTCAACGCTCCGGCTTCGACGGCGGGGAGAACAAGGCCGTCGATTCCATCACGCACACGACCGGCGGCGCCGATCGTGCGCGGCACGATGGGCGGGACACCCTGCGCCATCGCCTCGCCCACGGTCAGCGGCCCTGTCTCATACCAGAGCGATGGCACCACCAGGCAGCGGGCGGCGCGGAGTTCGGCGAGGACCGCATAGGAATCGAGCCAACCGGTGATCTCGGCATCCGGGTTGAGGCCAGCGACCGCAGCCTTGATCTCATCGTCCCCATCACCCACGAACCGTAAGGCAACGCCGGCTTCGCGAGCCGCCTGCGCCAGGACCAGAATGCCCTTCTCCTGGGTAAGCCGGCCGACGAAGGTGGCATGACGGCTTTTGGCCACGTCCGCAGGCGCGTGCGGCGTCGCGTTCATCATGTTTTCGATCACAACATGCCGTGCCGTGCGTGGCAGGAACGGCTCGGCGACGTCGCGAGCAAACGCGCTGACATGAATGAAGAGCGGCCTTTGCAAACCCCGCAGCGCCTTGTCCGAACGCCATTGCCGGGCAACGCGGACCAGCTTGTGGATATAGGAGGCGCGATCGCAATTGGCGCTGACGCAACCGATCGACATCGGCCTCTTCCGACAGGGCGCTCCGGCCTTGAAGTCGAAATAGCCGCCGACCGGACAAAACGAGAAGTAATCATGCATCGTGATCGCGACCGGCATCCCGCTCTCGCCCGCAGCGGCGATGGCAGCCGGGCTGAAGGCCTTGGTCCATTGGTGGAGATGGACGAGGGTCTCGCGGCGGGGCTGCTTCGCAAGCAGTTCGCTCAGGAAGGCATGCGCCCGGGCGTTCCAGATGCCCTGGCGCGCGGCTGCGACCTTGCTGCCGACCTGCCAGACCTCCTCACCGGCGAAATGCGCGACATCGATCAGCCGATGATCGAGACGGTCTGAAACCGGACCGATCGCGTAGGCGAAGACGACTTCGACGCCGGCCTCGGCCAAGCCGCGGGCGCTCTCGATCGCCACCTTGGCGGCGCCGCCGTTGATCGAGCCGAAATCGCTGACGATGACCACGCGCATGAAGAACTCCAGAGATCATTCCAGCGGCAGGGATGGCGGGAGCCTCGACGTGGCGCGAGCAGGCTTGTCCGGCCAGGCGGTCTCAACGAGCGATCCAGCGGACAAGGATGAGCAAGGGGTAGGCGCTCATGACGAGCGCGATGGCGAGCGCGGCACAGGTCGCGAGCATGAGGTTGCCCGCGAACCAGATCGTGCAGAGCCAGGACAGTGCGAGCGCGGTGCCCGACAGGGCGATCGGCGGCCAAGGCATGGCGAAGGACTCCCGGCGCAGCATGAACCATCCGAGCGCCAGCGCCGCGGCGGCGCCGGCGGCAGCGCCGGCAACGATCGCCGTGTCGGTGCCGGCAAGGAACCACATCGCGACGAGCGCGCCCGCACAGGTCAAAACGCAGTCGAGAGCTGCGAGCCCCAGGATGGCGGTCAAGCGGCGTTGCAGATGCACGGGCGCCGGCAGCACGGTCTGGGCGAGTGCCCGCAGCATCGCCATCAGCATGACGAAAGGCGCGGTCCGCAGGAAGGCCTCGCGCAGCCCCACGGGAATGACGAGCTGGGTGGCGAGGCCGAGCACGGCGATGATTCCAGCGGCTCCGATCAGCGAGAGGCCCACCAGCAGCGCGTAGTAGCGGCCCAGTTCGGCCTGAATCGCCTTGGGATCGCCCTTGCGATCGAACTGGGCGACCAGTTCGGGAAAGCGGATCGCCTGAAGCGACGAGGTGATCATGATGAAGGGCCGCTGCAACAGATCGAGCGCCAGCATCGGCCCCGCAGCGGCCTGGCCGAGCGAGCCGAGCAAGACGGTCTTGAGAGCGAGCGGCATGAGCAGGGTCGCGACGCCGGCGCCGGCCGTGATCCCGCCATAGACCAGATGCCTCGTTGCGATATCGGCCTGCCAATGCATGGCAAGAGGCATCACCCGGCGCGACCGGGCCCAGGCGATGACGCAGTAGATGATGTTGCCGGCCAGCACCCCGGCCAGCACATGGGCGAAATCGGGGCTGATCGCAGCGCCGGCGATCGTTGCCGCGGCCAGGATCGTCGCGCGTGCACCCTGGAGCCAGGAGAACAGCCTGAACTCCTGCCGGAAACGCAGCATGGTCAGGTGCAGTTCGCCTGCACCCTGCAGGATCGCCGCCATCGCGCCAAGCAATCCCAGCCAGACCGGAGCGCCGAGGAGCGGGGCAAGGAAGGCTGCGAGCAGGCAGAGGCCCGCGCTTCCAGCGAGCTCGACCATGATGACTCCGCGCTCGGCCTGTTCGCTGGTCTTGTCCGGGCCCGGATAGAAGCGGCTGGAGGCGGCGCGGATCCAGTGGAAAAACGCGATATCGGCAAACTGCACGATGGAGGCGAAGAGCGAGTAGGCAGCGTAGTCCGACGCCGGCAGCAGATTGGAGACGACGATGAGGAGGCCGAAAGCCAGGAGCGATTGATAGAAATACGCGCCCAATGCGGTGATCTTGGCCATCAGGCGGCCACTCCGCCTGCGATGCGCGCGGCGGAGCCATCTTGAGTCCCGCCGAAACCGATACCGGAAGCCATGGAAATTCTACCCTCCGGCCAAAGGCCTTAGGGCAAAAAGGTTGATACTTCCGCGCTGTCTGCCTGAAGGATCAGTAGAAATGAAGGGCCGTCAGGCCGGCCGATGCAGCAATCGCCGCGAGCCACCACAACCAGCGGCCCGCATGGCTTTCGGCCTGGGTCAGCGGCGCGCCGATGACGTCCTCATGCCCGAAGCTCTCACCCGCAAGCCGCGCGGCACGCTGCAGCCCTGCGATTCCCGTAACCGGCACTGAGCGACGCGACACCACGGCCATTTCTTCCCCCTGCCCCGATCATAGCTCATTGCGGCTGTCCGCATAGGCCCGATCTGTTTCCGATCCTCGACGGCGATGGTTAACGCAGACTGAACGCGCCGGTTCCGATGCCCCTTGTGCCAGGGCAACGTCACATGCCGATGACGACCGGTGCACCGTTCCAACGAGAGAGTTCCGATGTCTCGGGGACCTGTCTATAAGCGGAGCGACGAGGCGCGACGCCCGACGCCGCTACCGAGCCGGATCGGACTCCGGATGAAACAAGCACATCGCAAAATCCGTCCTTCATGCACTAGAATTGGACGGAACGAATCAGGAAACGTTAGGCAGTGATGGACGAGAACGGCGATCTTTTCGGCGGGGAGCCGGAGCGGCCTCGCGCGGCTGATCCCAAGCCGGAAGCGCGCTCGCCGGCCGCGGCTCCGAAGGCGCCCGCGCCCGCAGGAAACGGCGCGCGCAACGGCACTCTTTCCGAGACCGGCTATGACGCTTCCGCAATCGAAGTGCTCGAGGGGCTGGAGCCCGTCCGGCGCCGGCCCGGCATGTATATCGGCGGCACCGATGAGCGCGCCCTGCACCACCTCTTCGCCGAGGTGATCGACAACGCCATGGACGAGGCGGTGGCGGGACACGCCACCTTCATCGATGTCGAGCTGTTCGAGGACGGCTCCATCGCGGTGACGGACAATGGCCGCGGCATTCCGGTCGATCCCCATCCGAAATTCCCGGGCAAGTCCGCGCTCGAAGTCATCATGACGATACTGCATGCCGGCGGAAAATTCGATTCCAAGGCCTATGAGACGTCGGGCGGCCTGCACGGCGTCGGCGTCTCCGTCGTCAATGCCCTGTCCGACCGGCTCGAGGTCGAGGTCGCGCGCGGCAAGACGCTCTACCGCCAGATCTTCTCGCGTGGCCTGCCGCAGGGGCCGCTGGAGACGGTCGGCGCCGTCGCCAACCGGCGCGGCACCAAGGTGCGCTTCCATCCCGATCCTCAGATCTTCGGCGAGGGCGCGCATTTCTCGCCGGCTCGCCTGTTCCGCATGGCGCGTTCCAAAGCCTATCTCTTCGGTGGCGTCGAGATCCGCTGGACCTGCGCGCCGTCGCTGCTGAAGCCGGAAGGCGATGTCGCGGCGGAGGCCGTGTTCCGTTTCCCCGGGGGCCTGCGCGACTATCTCGGCCGCGAGATCGAGGGCAAGGACCTCGTCGCCGAGCCGATTTTCTCCGGCAAGATCACCAAGGAAGGCGGCCACGGCTCGCTTGAATGGGCGGTGGCCTGGCTCGCGACCGGCGAGGACGGCTTCTCCTCCTCCTATTGCAACACGATCCCGACGCCCGAAGGCGGCACTCATGAGCAGGGCCTGCGCATCGCCCTGCTGCGCGGACTGCGGGACCATGCCGAGCGCATCGGCCAGTCCAAGCGCATGGCGCAGGTCACCTCCGACGACGTGATGGCAACCTGCGCGGCCATGCTTTCGGTCTTCATCCGCGAGCCGGAATTCCAGGGCCAGACCAAGGACAAGCTGGCGACACTCGAAGCCTCCCGCATCGTAGAGGGCGCCGTTCGCGACGCTTTCGACCACTGGCTTGCGGCCGCGCCGCAGCAGGCGCTGCGCCTGCTGGACTGGTCGGTGGACCGCGCCGAGGAGCGGCTGCGCCGGCGCCTCGAAAAAGAGGTCTCGCGCAAGACCGCTACGCGCAAGCTGCGCCTGCCCGGCAAGCTCGCCGACTGCTCCAATGCCGGCGCGGCTGGTTCCGAACTCTTCATCGTCGAGGGCGACTCGGCCGGCGGCTCCGCCAAGCAGGCGCGCAACCGTTCCAACCAGGCGATCCTGCCGCTGCGCGGCAAAATCCTCAACGTTGCCAATGCGACGCGCGAGAAGCTTCACGCAAACCAGCAACTCGCCGACCTGATCCTGGCGCTGGGATGCGGTATCGGCGCGCAATTCCGCGAGGACGATCTTCGCTACGAGAAGGTCATCGTGATGACGGATGCGGATGTCGACGGCGCCCATATCGCCTCGCTGCTCGTCACCTTCTTCTGGCGCCAGATGCCGCGCCTGATCGAGAAGGGCCATCTCTACCTCGCCGTCCCGCCGCTCTACCGGCTCCAGCATGGCGGCAAGAGCATCTATGCCCGCAACGATGCTCATAAGGACGAGCTGCTTGAGACGGCGTTCAAGGGCAAGAAGCCGGAGATCTCGCGATTCAAGGGCCTCGGCGAGATGATGCCGGCCCAGCTCAAGGAAACCACCATGGATCCGAGCAAGCGCATCCTGCTCAAGGTCATGGTGGACCACGAGGCGAAGGAAGAAACATCCGATACAGTCGAGCGGCTGATGGGCAACAAGCCGGAAGCTCGCTTCACCTTCATCCAGGAACGCGCTGCCTTCGCCGGGGAGCTGATCGACCTGTGAGGAGCGAGCCCAGCAACTCTGGGGGGCTGGGCTTCACGGCCGCCGGGCTGCCCCACGCGGCCGTTGCAGGCAGGGTTCGCGCATGCCGAACCCGCCTCACCCTACCGAATGCCATGACCGCAAGCACCGGACCGCGCCGGGCGACTGGCCGCTGACCCTATGGCCGAGCCTTCTCCACCTCCATCTCGACGCGACGGCGATCTGGCGGCAGCCGCCGGGAGCGCCTCCTGGGACGATATCCGGATCTTTCACGCCATCGCCGTCGGCGGGTCGATGGCCGTGGCGGCGGCGCAGCTCGGGCTGAGCGAAGCCACCGTCGCGCGCCGGCTCAAGGCGCTCGAACGCGACCTCGGCCTTCAGCTTTTCACGCGCGAGGCCAATCACCTCGCCCCGACGGCGATCGGACAGGGGCTTGCTGCTGAGGCCGGCGAGATCGAGGCTGCCGCCCGCCGCTTCGCGATCCGCGCAGAGGCTGCGAAACCGCTCGCCAATGCTCCGGTGCGCGTGACCGCGACGACGTCGATCAGCCTCCTCCTGACCATGCATGCGACCGCGATCTCGGCCGCGGCCGGCGGCGTCGAGATCGTCATCATCAGCACGCGCGGCAGGCTCGACCTTGCCCGCGGCGAGGCCGATATCGCGCTGCGCATGAGCAAGCCGCCGACCGAGCCGGGCCACTACGCCCAGAAGCTCGGCCGATTGATGCAGGCACTCTATATCCGGCAGGACATCGATCCCGCCACGGCCCCGATCATCTCGGTCAACCGCGAGACTTCGTCCCGGATAGACGACTACATCATGACCTATGCCGCGGGCCGGCCGATCGCAGCGCGCGTCGGCGACTCGGCGGCGCGCTACGAAAGCATCCGTTCCGCCGGCGCCCTGTCGATGGCGCCCTGCTTCATGGGCGATGCGGATTCGACACTGCGCCGGCTGGAGCCGCCGCCGGAGCGGACCGGCGACGACATCTATCTGGTCTCGCATGAGATCTCGCGCAGCCGGCCCGGCGTCGTCGCCGTCCTCGGCGCGCTGCGCAAGCTCTTCCGCGAGCAGCGATCGCTCCTGGCGGGCGATGCGATCAAGCCGGTGAGAAGCACGCAAATCGAGCGGTTCCCGGCAAGAACCGGCTAACCAAGCTTTTACGGCTCTTCCGTAAGGTCGTCTGCGGTTCTCGTGAGGTCACGAGACGCGGAGAGTGCGCCATGCGCCTGATCGAACTGTTCTGGAAGAACGACCGCGGCACGGTGGTCGCCGATGTCGCCAAGGCCGGCGCGGCCATCGCCTTCCTGTCGGTGATCGCCGCCAACTTCATGTCGAGCCGCATCGAGCCGCTGGACAGGGAGCGCATGGCGGCCGTCAGTCTCGCCGCCTCCAAGCGCCAGCCGGTCGATCCGCTGACCACGGGCTCGATCACGAAGGCGGCCGGCGACACCCGGCTCGATCCCTGCGCCCTGCCCCGCTGAGCTCAATCGAGCCAGCGCAGCAGCTCCGCGGTGACCCTATCGGGCGCCTCCAGCGTCGAGAGGTGGCCACTGCCCGGGATCACGGCCAGTCGCCCGCGCCCGCCGACCAATGCGGCCATTTCACGGGCCTCGGAGAGCGGCGTGATCTCATCCTCCTCGCCAACGAGAACCAGCACCGGGCAGGTCGAGCCGGCCAGCGTCGGCCGCGAGTCCGGCCGCAGCATGATCGCCCGCTGCTGGCGAATGAAACCGCCCGCCCCGACATCCTCCGCCATCTGCCGCACGAGGAGCCGCAGCGGCTCGTCGGCGAGCCGCGCCGGCGCCACGAGCTTCTGCCAGAGCAGGGTCGTAACGTTGTCGAAGGCGCCCTTCTCCGCCAATGAGATCATCTGTTCGCGCGGAACGTTGGTTTCAGGCGTTGCCGGCTTGGCGGTGGTGCCGAGCAAGGCAAGGCGCGACACGCGCTCCGGGGCCTGTCGCAAGACCTCGAAAGCGACATAGCCGCCCATCGACAGCCCGCAGAGCGCGAAGCGGGGCGGCGCTGCCGCCAGTAGGCGCTGCGCGATGCCTGAAAGCGCGTCGTCCAGACTGTGCTCGGCGACCAGGATCGGGCGACCATCGGCAAGCGCGGGCCATTGCTGAGCATAGAGCGCGGCGTTGGCGCTCAGCCCGGGAACGAGGACAAGCGGTTCCTTCATGAGGCCAAAGCAGTCCCTTCAAGGTTAGATGATTGACTTTGCCGCGTTTTCTTTGCATTCCACACGGGTCCGAAGGCGCGCAGGAAGTGTTGTCGCGCCAACGCGGTGGTCGAGCAGGTCGTCCCACCGCGTTTCACCGACCCTGAAGAAGCGCCATACGCGATGTCATTTGCCGAACTCGGCTTGAGCGAAAAGGTCCTGACGGCTGTCACGGCCGCAGGCTATAGCACGCCGACCCCCATCCAGGCCCAGGCCATTCCGCATGTTCTTGCCCGCAAGGACGTTCTGGGCATCGCCCAAACGGGTACGGGCAAGACCGCAGCCTTCACGCTGCCGATGCTCACCATCCTGGAGAACGGGCGCGCCCGCGCCCGGATGCCGCGCACGCTGATCCTCGAACCGACGCGCGAACTCGCCGCGCAGGTCGAGGAGAACTTCGTCCGCTACGGCGTCAACCAGAAGCTTTCGGTGGCGCTGCTGATCGGCGGCGTCTCCTTCGGCGATCAGGATGCCAAGATCACCCGCGGCGTCGATGTACTGATCGCGACGCCCGGCCGCCTGCTCGACCATGTCGAGCGCGGCAAGCTCCTGCTGACCGGCGTCGAGCTTCTCGTCATCGACGAAGCCGACCGCATGCTCGACATGGGCTTTATCCCGGACATCGAGCGGATCTGCAAACTTGTTCCCTTCACGCGGCAGACCTTGTTCTTCACCGCGACGATGCCGCCCGAGATCACCCGCATCTCCGAGCAGTTCCTGCATAATCCGGTCCGTGTCGAGGTTTCGCGCCCGGCAACGGCGGCAACGACGATCACCCAGCGCCTGATCGCCTCCAATTCGCAGGACTTCGAGAAGCGCGAGACGCTGCGCCGTCTCATCAAGGGCGCGACCGACCTGCAGAATGCGATCGTCTTCTGCAACCGCAAGCGCGACGTCGCCACGCTGCACAAATCGCTGTTGCGCCACGGCTTCCCGGCGGTCGCCCTGCATGGCGATATGGACCAGTACGCCCGCATGGCGGCACTGGAATCCTTCCGCACCGGCGAGAATCCGATCCTCGTCGCCAGCGACGTCGCCGCGCGCGGCCTCGACATCCCGGCCGTTAGCCACGTCTTCAATTTCGACGTGCCGACCCATGCCGAGGACTATGTCCATCGCATCGGCCGTACCGGCCGCGCCGGGCGCGAAGGCGCCTCCTTCACCATCGTCACGCGCCATGACGACAAGCTCGTCGCGGCGATCGAGAAGCTGACCGGCCAGACGATCGCCTTCGAAGGCGGCAGCGTCGCCGACCTGCCTCCCGGCGAGCCGCGCGAGGAACGGCGCGGTCGCCGCGACGACAAGCGCCCAGCGCGCGGACGCGGGCGGCCGGAACGCGGGCCACGCGCTGCCACCGAACCGGCCCCCCGCCCTCAAGCGGCCGAGAAGGCCGAGGACAGCCCGCGCAATGCCGGCCGCCGCCAGCCCGTCAGGCCGGATGCCGAGGTTGCGGCTGCGCCGGTCGCTCATCGCGAGCAGGACAGCGCGCGCCGCGGCCGGAATTCCCGCTCGCGCGACGACGATGAAGGGCCTCAGGTCAAGGGGTTGGGCGATCATGTGCCGGCCTTTCTGCTCCGCCCGGCCCGCGTCGGATAACCTTGCGTCATCAACCCGATTTTAACGTCGTCTGACTAAGTTGGTCGTCGCTGCTGCGGGAACACCGCAGCGGCGGACGGGCGCATGCCGCCGTATAGACGGACAGGATGTCCCGCTTCGATTGGATCAATCGAAGCTGACGTGGCCGAAAGCCACGACCCGGCTTCATACCGGAATGGCGAAGGCATGGACGACGAAGCTTCGGTTTCCGCCCGCACCAACGATCTCGCCGAGCGCGTCGTCGCCGCAATGCGGCACCACGGCTCGCCCAGCTATCCTCGCGCTTTCGAGGTCTGGTACGCGCATCTGAGCGGCGAGATGCCCGCCGTCAGCATGGCGATGAACGCCATCATCGCCGGCAATGAGGGCAATGTCACCGCTGCCGACATCGACAGCCTGTACGAGCGCTTCATCAGCACGGAACGCTTTTCCCGTCAGGCAGAGCGCACCAGCCTCCAGGTCCTCGGCGAGATCGACGCCATGATGGAGCTGGTTGACAAGGCCCTGGGGTCGAGCGAACTTTTTCACGGCCGCCTGACGGCGATGTCGGAAGACGTGCCGCCGATGACCGACCGGCAGAAGCTGCGCGAATGGGTCGAGGCGCTCGTGCTCTCGACCCGCGAAGAGGTGACGCGCAAGGCCCAGCTCGAAGCCGAGTTGCGCAACAGCTCCAACGAGATCCGCAACCTCCGCGAGGCGCTGGAATCGACCCGTGCGGAAGCCTTGACCGACCCGCTGACCGGGCTCGCCAATCGCCGCCATTTCGAGGAGATGCTGCAGAAGTCGATCGATCAGGCGACGCTGCGGCGCGAGCCTTTCGCTCTGGTGATGGCCGATATCGACTTCTTCAAGCGCTTCAACGATGCCCATGGCCATCTCACCGGCGATCAGGTCCTGCGGCTGGTCGCCCGCACCATGAAAGACAAGTTCAAGGAAAAGGCGGTCATCAGCCGGTTCGGCGGCGAGGAATTCGCGATCATCCTGCCGGAGGCAGACCTGATCGCCGGCAAATTTGGCGCCGAAACGGTGCGGCAGGCCTTGCTGACCCGCGAGCTGATCAAGCGCTCGACCAACGAAAATCTCGGCCGCATCACCATCTCGCTCGGCGTATCGACCTATCGACGCGGCGACACCGCAGGTTCGCTGGTCGACCGGGCTGATCAGGCGCTGATGCAGGCCAAGCGCGACGGCCGCAACCGTACCGTCACCGAGGACGTGCTGGAGACGACGAGCCGGGTGGCCTGAGCTTTCAGGCGGCGGCCTCACGGGCCGCCTCCAGAGCGAACCCGGTCCAGCGCGGGAGGGCTTCGCCGCTCTCGCGCGCGTCGTCCGGCGGCGACCAATAGCTCGTCCGGCGCGGCATGCCCTTGGCCTCATCGCTGAAGGGCTCGCTTCCAGCGCCCTCGAAAAGCGGGATCTCGATGCGGCCGTCTTCAGATGGACCGTTCCGTCGAGCAGCAAGGCGACGATCGGCCCGTCATCGGCATAGATGCCAACGCCGCCGAGGATGCTGCGTTTGCGCGCAAAGAACCGCCTGACCGCGGCCTCTTCCACCGCTCAGGGAGCCGTGAGTGCGCTCTCGCTGCGCGGCTTGATCTCGACCGACTCGCCGCAGCCACAGGCCGAAACCTGATTGGGATTCTTGAAGACGAAGGTTGAGGAGAAGCGGTCGGTCTTGAAGTCG
The DNA here is from genome assembly GCF_056395345.1 of Allobosea sp. 10L422. Lineage (NCBI taxonomy): Bacteria > Pseudomonadati > Pseudomonadota > Alphaproteobacteria > Hyphomicrobiales > Alloboseaceae > Allobosea > Allobosea sp. 10L422. Next base: position 129,219 of record NZ_JBFTJI010000001.1, on the reverse strand, counting down.
AGCTCGGTGCCCAGCAGGAACAGCACCGCCTTGGCGTCGACAACCACGGTCGCGCCCTTCTCAGCCACGACGTCATCGCCCTTGTTGACCGCCCGCGCGATCTCGAAGGTGTACTCCATCCCGGCGCAGCCACCCTTCTTGACGCCGACGCGCAAGCCGAGCGCCGGCGCATCGCCATCGGCGGACTGCGCCATGATCTCACGGATGCGGGCAGCCGCGGCGTCGGTCAGCGAGATGACCTTGAGGCCCGGTATCGAAAACATTCCTCGTCCCTCCTCGACCGGGTTCAAGGCCCGGTGAAGCAAGATTGCTGCCCTAACATAGGGATCGCGGCGGCTCGCGTCGAGATGGACGCGCCGAGATCGCCGTGCGTCCTTTCGGACGCAAGGTGGCGATCTCGGCCTTTGTCCGAGCACAGGATTCTCCGAAAAGTGGGGCCCGCTTTTCGGTCCTATGCCAGCCATGCAATCTCCGGCCTCGCGCCCATCGCCAGATGCATTGCGCATCGGGCCGGGGCATGCACTCTGGCTTCCTCATCCGATCTGTCCGCCAAACTCCCGGAAGAACCATGCCTCATCGCCTGCATCGCCCCGAATCGCTGCGCGCCCTCGTCCACGACATGGTGGTGAAGGCCGGCTGGACGGAAGCGGAGGCGCAGGAAACCGCCGAGCATCTCGTGCTCGCCAATCTGAGCGGGCATGACAGCCATGGCGTCGGCATGATCCCGCTCTATTTCCAGTCGCTGGCGGACGGCAATCTCGATCCGAATTCGCAACCACAGGCCCGTGTCGACGCCGCGCCCTTCCTGATCATCGACGGAGCGGTCGCGCTCGGCCAGCCGAATGCGCGCAGGGCCGTCGATCGCGCCGTCGAGATGGCCAGGGCCGGTGGCGTCGCCATCGTCAATCTGCTCGATTCGCATCATATCGGCCGCATCGGCCACTATGCCGAGGTCGCCGCCGCCGCCGGTCTGATCTCGTTCTTCTGGGTCAATGTCGCCGGCCGGCCGCCGATCGTCGCGCCCTATGCCGCCAAGGAGGCGCGTTTCGGCACGAATCCGCATGCGATCGGCATTCCCGTCCCCGGAGGCGAGCCGCTCATCCTCGATTTCGCGACGAGCCGCATGGCCCATGGCAAGGCCCGCGTCGCCCTCAACAAGGGCGAGCAGGTGCCGCCCGGCTACATCATCGATGGCGAGGGACGGCCGACGACCGACCCGGCCCATGTCTTCATCAGCCCGGACCACCCGCTCGGCGCGCTGCTGCCCTTCGGCGACCACAAGGGCGCCGGCCTCTCGCTCATCGCCGAATTGCTCTCGGCCGGGCTGATGGGCGCGGCGCGCATCGACCAGAAGCCGCAGAAGACCTGGATCATCAACTCGCTCTTCGGCGTGATCATCGACCCGGCCCGGCTGGAGCCGGACGCCGAGCTGCGCAGGAGCCGCACCGAAAGCTACCTCGCCTTCGTGCGCGCGGCGAAGCCGCAGGACCCTGCCAATCCGGTCCTGGCGCCGGGCGACAAGGAGCGCAAGGTCCGGGCTGAGCGCGGCGCCGCGGGCATCCCGCTCGACGACGAGACCTGGTCTCAGATCAAGGCCGCCGCGGCACGCCACGGCATCGACGCCGAGAGTTACTGAGGCCACGATGTCGCCCGACGCCTACAACGCCTTCTGCGCCGCGCTGCCGGCGACGAGCCATGTCGTGCAGTGGGGCGGCGCCGATGTCTGGAAGGTCGGCGAGAAGGTCTTCGCCATCGCCCGCCAACAGGAAGACGGCGAGATGGCCGTGAGCTTCAAATGCTCGCCGATGGCCTTCGACATCCTCAAGGAGCAGCCGGGCCTCAGGCCCGCGCCCTATCTCGCCTCGCGCGGCATGAAGTGGATCCAGTGGCTCACCGGTGAAAGCATGCCGGACCACGCCTTGCAGGACTATCTGCGCGAGAGCCACCGCCTCGCCGCCGCCGGGCTGACGAAGCGGGTGCGCGCCGAGCTGGGCCTATAGGAGCGCTTCGCCCCGGAACATCTGTGCGCAGGAGCCGCCGACGGTGGCGCGGATACCGTCCTCGCCGCGGCGCGCGCTCAGGTGCAGCAGGCTCGGGCGGCCCATCTCGACGCCCTGCGTCAGCGTGAAGCTCGCATCGTCCTGGCTATTGAGAGAGAGCAACAGGGCCGCGACCGTGGCGCTGGCGCTGCCGGTAGCGGGATCCTCCCATGTGCCGCTGATCGGCGCGAACATCCGGGCGCGGATATCGGCGACGCCGTCCCGGGCATAGAGGAACAGCGAGAAGCGCCCCTCCAGCCCGGGCGTGCTGTCGCGAACCGCCCGGAACCGGCTCAGGTCCGGCGTGGCGCGGGAAAGCGCTTCCACGGTCACTTCGGCGAGGACGAAGAAGACGCCGACCGACGCACGAAGCGGCTGGTGGTTCGTCACCACGATATCCGACGGCGCGAGACCTGCGCAGGCCGCGATCGCGTCGGCCGGAAGCTCGATGCTTTTCGTCAGGGGCTGCGGCGCGGCGATCGTCGCGCCGGTGACGGCACCGGAAGAATCGCGTGCGACCTTGACCTCGACCAGCCCGGCAACTTCCTCGAAGCGCAGCACACCGCCGCGGTCTCGCCCGTGGCGCGCGAGCACGAAAGCCGTTCCGACATTCGGATGTCCGGCAAAAGGCATCTCATGCGTACGCGTGAAAATCCGGACCCTGGCGTCATTGGCTGGATCGTCCGGCGGCAGGACGAAGGTCGTCTCGCTGTAGTTCATCTCCGCCGCCAGCGCCTGCATCTGGGCGTCCGAGAGACCGCGCGCATCGGTGAAGACGGCGAGCTGGTTGCCACCGAAGGGGCGGTCGGTGAAGACGTCGACGGTCTCAAAGGGAAAGCTGGGCATGGCGGGCTCCGGAAGGCGGCTCAGGCTCCAGATCGCCGGGCATCCTATCGGACGCGAAGTGGCGATCCAGCCCCTTGTTAAGCATCCGATGTCCTCCGAAAAGTGGATTCCACTCTTCGGTCCGATGCTTCAGCCCTTCCTGCCAGTGCAGCGCGCGGAATGCCAATGAAGCGATGGAATGCGATCCATCACGCCGGCATGAAGCCGGCGTTTTTCACCACATGTCGAGGGCGACGCGCGCCTCGTCGGACATACGCGACTGATCCCAGGGCGGGTCGAAGGTCATGTTGACCGTCACGCCCGCGATGCCCTGCACGGTACTGACAGCGTTCTCGACCCAGCCCGGCATCTCGCCGGCGACGGGGCAGCCCGGCGCGGTCAGCGTCATGTCGATGGTGACCTGGCGGTCATCGGCGATGTCGACGCGATAGATCAGGCCGAGCTCGTAGATGTCAGCCGGGATCTCGGGATCGTAGACCGTCTTCAGCGCCGCGACGATGTCGTCGGTCAGGCGGTCGATCTCCTCGGGCGGAAGCGACGTGCCGGAGCCGACCTGCGGCTCGTTCGGCTTCAGGCCGTCTTCCTTCAACGCGATGGGCTCGGAGGTGGCCAAGGCTCAAAATCCTCGATTATCAGGCAAAAAGGCTCTCCGCCTTCCGCAGGGCTTCCACCAGCTTGTCGACCTCTTCCAGCGTGTTGTAGAGGCCGAAGGAGGCGCGGCAGGTCGATGTCACCCCATATCGTGCCAAAAGCGGCATGGCGCAATGGGTGCCGGCGCGAACTGCGACACCAGCGCGGTCGATCACCGTCGCGACGTCATGGGCATGGGCGCCCTTCATCTCGAAGGCGACGATCGCGCCCTTCTCCTTCGCTTTGCCGAAGATGCGGATGGAATTCATCTCACCGAGACGTTCCATCGCATAGGCGCCGAGCCTGGCCTCATGTGCCGCGATGTTCTCGCGGCCGAGCGCCATCATGTAGTCGAGCGCAGCGCCCAGCCCCACCGCCTCGACGATCGCCGGCGTGCCGGCCTCGAAGCGATGCGGCGGGTCGTTATAGGTCACCGCATCCTCAGTGACGGTGACGATCATCTCGCCGCCGCCTTCATAGGGCGGCAGCTTGTCGAGCCATTCCTTGCGGCCCCAGAGGATGCCGGAACCAGTCGGCCCATAGGTCTTGTGGCCGGTAAAGGCGTAGAAGTCGCAGCCCAGGGCCTGCACGTCGACCGGCAGATGAACCGCGCCCTGGCTGCCGTCGACGACGAGCGGAATGCCATGCGCCCGGCAGATCTTCGCGACCTCGGCGATCGGCACGATGGTCCCGGTCGCGTTCGACATATGCGTCAGCGCCACCACCTTCGTGCGCGGCGAGATCAGCTTCTCGAATTCCTCGATGAGGAAATTGCCGTCCTCGTCGATCGGTGCCCATTTCAACACGGCGCCGTGGCGCTCGCGCCAGTAATGCCAGGGCACGATGTTGGAATGGTGCTCGAGGATCGAGACGATGATCTCGTCGCCTTCGCCGAGGTCCAGATGGCGCCCGAGCGAGGATGCGACCGTGTTGAGTGCCCCGGTCGAGGAGCGCGTGAAGATGATCTCTTCGAGATGCCTGGCATTGAGGAAGCGACGGGCACTTTCGCGAGCTGCCTCATAGGCTTCGGTCGAAGCGTTCGCGAGATAGTGCAGCCCGCGATGAACATTGGAATAGTCCTCGCGCATCAGCTTTGTCATCGCCTCGATCACCACCTCGGGCTTCTGCGCCGAGGCGGCATTGTCGAGATAGACGAGCGGCTTGCCATAGACCTCGCGCGACAGGATCGGGAAATCCCGCCTGATGGTCTCGACGTCATAGGGCTTCAGCATGGGCTGGCCGGTAACCGCGTTCATCCTCACGCCTTTCCGGAACCGGGCTGCCGGTCGGCGACGAGCGCGCCGGCATGCCCCCAATCCTCCCGCTCAATCTCCTGGATCACAATATGGGTGTTCTGCGGGTTCTTGCCGAGAACCTTCACGAGCGTCTCGGTGAACTCCTTGACGATCTGCGCCTTCTGCTCGCGCGTCGCGCCCTTGGTGATCTGGAGATTGATGTAGGGCATCAGACGGTGCTCACCTCGGAAGCGGCCTCGCGGGCCTTGAGCCAGGATTCGACCTCGACCATCACCAGATCGCGCACGTTCTCGTCGGCGATGAATTCGGCCGCCTCGCCGGCGAAGGCCTGCAGCACCAGCGCCTCGGCCTGCGGCCGCGGCAGGCCGCGCGCCATCAGGTAGAAGAGCTGCTCGCCGTCGATCTGCGCGACCGTCGCGCCATGGCCGCAGACCACGTCGTCGGCGAAGATCTCGAGCTCCGGCTTGTTGAACATCGATGCGCCGTCATTCAGCAGAAGCGCGTTGCTCTTCATGCTGCCATCGGTCTTCTGCGCATGCTGGCGCACGATGACCTTGCCCTGGAAGACGCCGGTCGACTCGCCGCTCGCGATCGTCTTGAACAATTCGCGGCTGGTGCCGTGAGGCACTTCGTGGTCGACGATCAGCGTGACATCGGCATGCTCGGAACCGCGGAGCAGGTTGACGCCGCGCAGGCCGATCTCGCTGTGCTCGCCGGCATAGCGGACGAAATGCTGCTGGCGCAGCGTGCCCGCCTTGGCGACGAACGCGAAGGAATCGAACTTGGCATGAGCGCCGACGGTCGCGAGCAGGCTCTGCACCTGCACGCTTGCCGCCGACTGCCGCGTCACCACGCGGACATGCTGGATCTCGCTCTTGTCGCCGGTCTCGAAGACGATGGCGCCGTTGATCTGCTGTGCGGCGGAGCCCGCGGCTTCGCTGACTTCGACGATGGTGCCCTTGGCGCCCTTGCCGGCGAGCACGACCGAACGGTGGAACACCGCCCGCTCCTCCTCGCCCGAGGCGAGCGAGACGATCACGACGGGCCGCTCGAGCTCGACGCCATCGGCCAGCTCGACGAAGACGCCATCGCGCATCAGCGCCGTGTTGAGCATCAGGCCGGTGTCGTCATTGCCGACCGAGGGGCCAGCCAGAATGCCGGTCAGGTCCTCACGCGGCGAAACTAGCGCATCGGCAAGCGACTGCACCGAGACGCCTTCGGGGATCGCGTCGAGCGTGGACAGCTCCGGCGCAAAGGCACCGTCGACCAGCACGAGGCGCAGGCCGCCGAGCTTCAGCGCGGCCAGCCGCGCCTTGACCGCCTCGGTAGCGACCGCGCCGTCAGCGAGCGGACGCGCCTCGCGCAGCAGCGTGCGGAGGTCGGTATAGCGCCAGGATTCGAGCCGGCGATGCGGCAGGCCCTTGGCCTCGAAGCCGGCGAAGGCATCCTCGCGCAGCTTGCGCACGGCCGGGCCGCCCGGCAACTCAGCCTTGCTGTCCGCATATTGCTGGATCAGCGTCTGCTCGGCCGCCGTCTTCAGCGGGGTGACGATGGCCATTACGCCGCCTCCCCATAGGAGGCATAGCCGCTCTTCTCGAGCTCCAGCGCCAGCTCCTTGCCGCCGGTCCTCACGATCTTGCCCTGCGACATGACGTGGACGGTGTCCGGCACGATATGGTCGAGCAGGCGCTGATAATGGGTGATGACGAGGAAACCGCGGCTCTTGTCGCGGAGCGCGTTGACGCCCTCGGCGACGATCCGCAGCGCGTCGATGTCCAGGCCGGAATCGGTCTCGTCGAGGATGCACATCGACGGCGAAAGCAGAGCCATCTGAAGGATTTCCATGCGCTTCTTCTCACCACCGGAGAAGCCGACATTGAGCGGCCGGCGCAGCATGTCCTTGGCGATGCCGAGCTTGTCGGCGGCGGCGTTCACCTGCTTGATGAAGTCCGGCGTCAGCAGCTCGTCCTGCCCGCGCGCCTTGCGCTGGGCGTTCATCGCCGCCTTCAGGAAGGTCATGGTGGCGACGCCGGGGATCTCCAGCGGGTACTGGAAGGCGAGGAAGATGCCGGCAGCGGCGCGGGCATCGGCCTCCATCTCCAGCACGTTCTGGCCGTTGAGCAGGATCTCGCCGTCGAGAACCTCATAATCCTCCTTGCCGGCGATGACATAGGACAGGGTCGACTTGCCGGAGCCGTTCGGCCCCATGATGGCGGCGACCTCGCCGTCATTCACGGTGAGGTTGAGGCCATTGAGGATCTGCTTGTCCTCGTCGGCGATCTTGACGACCAGATTGCGGATTTCGAGCATGTTCAGAGTTCCATTCTGCAGGAGATGGTGGGGTCAAGCCCGGCCATGACGCGCTTCATCCTGGCGTCATGCCCGGGCTTGACCCGGGCATCTCGGAAACGACCGGGCGTCAGCCCACGGAGCCTTCAAGGGAAATGGTGATCAGCTTCTGCGCCTCGACGGCGAATTCCATCGGGAGCTGCTGCAGCACCTCCTTGACGAAGCCGTTGACGATGAGCGCCACCGCCTCCTCCTCGGAGAGACCGCGCTGCTGGCAGTAGAACATCTGGTCCTCGCCGATCTTCGAGGTGGTCGCCTCATGCTCGAAGATCGCGGTCGCGGTCTTGGCCTCGATATAGGGGATGGTGTGCGCGCCGCACTGGTCGCCGATCAGCAGCGAGTCGCAATTGGTGAAATTGCGCGCGCCGGTCGCCTTGCGGTGGGCCGAGACCATGCCGCGATAGGTCGAGTCCGACTTGCCGGCCGCGATGCCCTTGGCGATGATCTTGGAGGTCGTGTTCTTGCCGAGATGCAGCATCTTGGTGCCGCTATCGACCTGCTGTGCCCCGTTCGATACGGCGATCGAGTAGAACTCGCCGCGCGAGCCGTCGCCGCGCAGGATGCAGGACGGATATTTCCAGGTGATCGCCGATCCCGTCTCGACCTGCGTCCATGAGATCTTCGAGTTCTTGCCGCGGCAGTCGCCGCGCTTGGTCACGAAGTTGTAGATGCCGCCCTTGCCCTCGGCATCGCCCGGATACCAGTTCTGCACGGTTGAGTACTTGATCTCGGCATCATCAAGCGCGATCAACTCGACAACGGCAGCGTGGAGCTGGTTCTCGTCGCGCTTCGGCGCCGTGCAGCCTTCGAGATAGCTGACATAGGCGCCTTCGTCGGCGATGATCAGCGTGCGCTCGAACTGGCCGGTGTTCTGCTCGTTGATGCGGAAATAGGTCGACAGCTCCATCGGGCAGCGCACGCCCTTGGGGATGTAGACGAAGGAGCCGTCGGTGAAGACTGCGCTGTTGAGCGTGGCGAAGTAATTGTCCGTGACCGGCACAACGGTCGCGAGGTACTTCCTCACCAGCTCGGGATGCTCCTGGATCGCCTCCGAGATCGAGCAGAAGATCACGCCGGCCTTGGCGAGCTCCGCCTTGAAGGTCGTCACCACCGAAACGGAATCGAAGACAGCATCGACCGCGACGCGGTTCTCCGGCGCCACGCCGGCCAAGATCTCCTGCTCCCGGAGCGGAATGCCGAGCTTCTTATAGGCATCCAGAATCGCCGGATCGACCTCGTCGAGCGACTTCGGCGAAGCGCCCTTCTTCGGGGCGGCGTAGTAATAGAGATCCTGATAATTGATCGGCGGGTACTGCACACGCGACCAGACCGGCTCGGTCATGGTCTTCCAGCGGCGGAAGGCGTCCAGCCGCCATTCGAGCATCCATTCCGGCTCGTTCTTGCGCGCCGAGATGTAGCGGACGGTGTCCTCGGTGAGGCCCTTGGCCGGCTTTTCGACCTCGAGCTCCGTGACGAAGCCGTATTTGTACTCGGTCACGTCAATTGACTTGACCTGATCGATGGTCTCCTGGACCGCTGCCATGTTCAGTCTCCAGTGCGGGTTCAAGGGCCCGCCGGTTCAGTCTTCGTGTTGCGGAACGCTCAGGCGGCAGCCCGGGCGCTCCGATTTGTGTCCGCGGCCACGAGCTTGCCGTAGGCCGCGAGGAAAAGATCGATATCCGCCTCGCAGGTGGTCCATCCGAGCGAGGCCCGCAAGGCCCCGGCGCTCATGGCGGGGGCAACTTTCATCGCGTCGAGCACATGCGAGCGCTTGACCTTGCCCGAGGAGCAGGCCGAACCGGAGGATAGCGCTGCCCCCGCAAGATCGAGCTTGATCAGCAGCGTCTCTGCCTTGAGGCCCGGCGTCGCGAAGGCGCTGGTATTGGGCAGGCGTGGTGCCGCCTGGCCGAAGATCGCCGTCTCCGGCGAGAGAGTCGCAAGCCCCGCTTCCAGCCGGTCCCGCAGTTGCGCAAGCCGCTCCGCCTCCTCGGTCAGAAGCTCGCGCGCGACATCAGCCGCTGCGCCGAAGCCAATGATTCCCGGCAGGTTTTCAGTTCCCGCGCGCCAGCCTCGCTCTTGCCCGCCACCGCGCATCGGCTTGTCGGCAAGTTCGAGCGCGCCGGTGCGGAAGACGATCGCGCCGACACCCTTGGGCCCGCCGATCTTGTGTGCCGAGAGCGTCAGCACATCGGCGCCAAGCGTCGCGATGTCTATGGCGATCTTGCCCGCCGCTTGCACGGCGTCGCTGTGCAGCAGGCCGCCATGACGATGCACGATCTCGGCCGCCTGAGCGATCGGCTGGATGACGCCGGTTTCGTTGTTGGCGAGATGGATCGAGACGAGCGCGCGCGCGCCGGGATGATCCGCCACGAAGCGGGCGAGCCGTTCGTCGAGCCAGGCGAGATCGACCAGACCGTTCCCGTCGACCGGGATCGCCTCGACTGCCCCAGTGGCGAAACGGTGCCCCTCGCGCACGCAGGCGTGCTCGGTGGCGCTGTAGAGCAGCAGGGAGGCGGGCGTGCGAATGCAATCGCGCCCGCCGTCGCAATCCATCAGGCCAGGCGAAAGCACCGTGACATTGGCCTCGGTGCCGCCGCTGGTGAACACGATGTTCGAGGCCTTGGCACCGACGAGCGCAGCGACCTGCTCGCGCGCATGCTCCAGCGCGCCGCGCGCGGCGCGGCCTTCGCCATGGACGGAAGACGGATTGCCGGGCAGGGAAAGCGCATGCGCAACCGCCTCCACCACCTCCGGCCGGACCGGGGTTGTGGCGTTGTGGTCGAGATAGGCGCGTCCCGCCGTCACGATCCTGCTTGCTCCATCTTCGTCAATGCTCGGCTCGCCGATACGAAATGCTTGAAATTGCACCTGTGCGCCGTGCTATAGCCGCCCATCCGAACTGGCCGGAACGGTCGAAACGCGGTTCGCATGAGCGATCCACCGTTTTGTTCTCGACTTGTTCACGGCTGTTAGAACTATTCTAAGCGCTCTTCATCTAGGGCGCGCATGGTGGCGCCGTCAAGGGTGGCCGGGTTTCGAGCGGGCATGCGCCCGCTTTCTGCCCGCCTGCGCCGGCGTCCCCGACAGGAAGCGGTGAGACGATGCCAGAGGTGATTTTCAACGGGCCGGCAGGTCGGATCGAGGGCCGCTACCAGCCCGCCAAGAAGCGCGGCGCGCCGCTGGCGATCATCCTGCACCCGCACCCGCAATTCGGCGGGACGATGAACAACCAGATCGTCTACAACCTGTTCTACACCTTCGTGAACCGCGGCTTCTCGGCGCTGCGCTTCAACTTCCGCGGCGTCGGCCGCAGCCAGGGCCAGTTCGACCACGGTGCCGGCGAGCTTTCGGACGCCGCCGCCGCGCTCGACTGGATGCAGGCGCTCAACCCGGAGGCCAAGAGCTGCTGGATCGCCGGCGTCTCCTTCGGCGCCTGGATCGGCATGCAGCTGCTGATGCGCCGCCCGGAGATCGAGGGCTTCCTCTCGATCGCGGCGATGGCGAACCGCTACGACTTCTCGTTCCTCGCGCCCTGCCCGTCCTCGGGCCTGTTCGTCCATGGCTCGGAGGATCGCGTCGCCCCGGTCAAGGAAGTCATGGCGGTGATCGAGAAGGTGAAGACCCAGAAGGGCATCCAGATCGAGCATGCCGTGGTCGACGGCGCCAACCACTTCTTCGACGGCCGCGTCGAGCAGCTGATGGAGCAGGTCGGCGTCTATCTCGACCGCAAGGTCGGCCCCGAGATCCTCAAATCCGAGCAGGAACAGGCCTGACCCGGACGCTCAGACCGCCGGGACGGCAACGCCCCGGCTTCCGGCGAGAACGGGCAGCTTCATGCAGGCTGCCCGGGCTTCCCCGAGAACCCAGTCGCGGAACAGCCTGATCTTGCGCTCGCGCTGGCGCTCCTGCGGGTAGACGACCCAATAGGAACGCTCGTCGCGAACGGCATGGTCGATGGCGAAGACCAGCCGCCCGGCTGCGATATCGTAGGCGAAGAGTTCCGGTATCGCCATCGCGACACCATGCCCGCGCAGCGCCGCCTGAATGCTCATCGCCTGCATCTGCAGCGCCATCGTCGCGCGCCCACCGAGCTTGGGCACATCGACGCCGACGTCGGCGAACCAGCTCTTCCAGCAGATATCCATCGGACTCAGCATCGGCGCCCGCAGCAGGTCCCGAGGCTCGCGCAGCTGCAGCTGCTCGCGCAGCTCCGGCGTGCATAGCGGCGCGTAATGACAGGCAAACAGCCTTTCCGCCACGAGGCCGGGCCAATCCCCCAGCCCGTAGCGCAGCGCGACATCAACCGATTCCGTCGCAAAATTCACGAGGTGCTCTGTCGTTCCCACCCGCACCTCAAATTGCGGATTCTCGACCTGGAACTGGGCCAGGCGCGGCGACAGCCAGGTGATCGCCATGGTCTGCAGCGAGGAAATCGTCAGGACGGTCTGGTTCTGCTCGCAGATGTCGCGGAACACCGTTCCGATATCGGCGAGCGCCTTGCCTACTGGCCCGGCGAGCCGCTGGCCGATCGCGGTCAGCACGACCTGGCGCGGCTGACGCACGAAGAGCGGCGCCCCGACGCGGTCCTCCAGCAAACGGATCTGATAGCTCACCGCAGCCTGCGTCATCCCGAGTTCCTCGGCCGCGCGGGTGAAGTTCTGATGACGCGCCGCAGCCTCGAAGACGCGGACTGCTGCAAGGGGCGGAAGCTTCGGCGGTGGCGGTTGCACGGGCATATCGAAGCATAAGCCCTCTTTATGGCAGGTGACAATCTTCCGCTTTGTCGCCGCGTTCTGTCTGGCCCAGTTTCATCCGCACAAAGCGGGTGGCAGCGCTCGCCTCCGAGAGGATCACATCATGACCTGCGCCTCCCCTGCGGCGCCGCTGGAGACATCCGGCGGCTCGTCCCTTCTGCACGGCCTGTTCACGCTCTGGCAGCGCCACGCGGCCGGCATCCGCGCGCAGCACCGCCTGGCCGCACTTGACGATCGCGCGCTCCGCGAACTCGGCCTTCCGCGTGATGTCGTGGACCCGCCCCATCCACGAGACGCCATCGATCCGTGGCTCAATCGCATTCCGGGATAAGGTCGGGAGCGCATTCCCAGCAAAAGCGATTTCCACTTTTCGGCCCGATGCTCTAGACGACGGCGGAACGACCTCCATCAGATCGCAAGCCGCCATGACCACCTACAAGTCCGATTTCCTGCGCGTGCTCGACGAGCGCGGCCTCATCCATCAGGTCTCCAATGCGGAGGGCCTCGATGCTCTGTGCCGGCAGGGAACGCAGACGGCCTATGTCGGCTATGACGCGACCGCGACCAGCATTCATATCGGCAACCTGATCTCGCTGACGATGCTCTACTGGTTCCAGGAGACCGGCCACCGCCCGATCACGCTGATGGGCGGCGGCACCTCGATGGTCGGCGACCCCTCTTTCCGCGACGACCAGCGCAAGCTGCTGACGGTCGAGGAGATCGCGACCAATATCGACAGCATCAAGCGCGTCTTCGGCCGCATCCTGCGTTATGGCGACGGGCCGACCGACGCGATGATGGCCAACAATGCCGACTGGCTGCTGAAGCTGAACTATGTCGAGTTCCTGCGCGATGTCGGCCGGCATTTCTCGGTCAACCGCATGCTCTCATTCGACTCGGTGAAGCTCAGGCTCGACCGCGAGCAGTCGCTGTCCTTCCTCGAATTCAACTACATGATCATGCAGGGCTACGACTTCGTCGAGCTCAACCGCCGCTATGGCTGCCGCCTGCAGATGGGCGGCTCCGACCAGTGGGGCAACATCATCAACGGCGTCGATCTCTCGCACCGGATGGGCGGCCCGCAGCTCTATTGCCTGACGACGCCGCTGCTGACGACCTCTTCCGGCGCCAAGATGGGCAAGACCGCGAATGGCGCGGTCTGGCTCAATGCCGATGTCTTCAGCCCCTATGATTTCTGGCAGTATTTCCGCAACACCGAGGACGCCGATGTCGGCCGCTTCCTCAAGGTGTTCACTCGTCTGCCGATGGACGAGATCGCCAAGCTGGCCGCGCTCGGCGGCGCCGAGCTCAACGAAGCGAAGAAGATCCTCGCCACCGAGATCACCGCCATCGTTCACGGTCGCGAGGCCGCTGAAGCCGCTGCCGAGACGGCGCGCAGGACCTTCGAGGAAGGCGAAACGGCCGCCGACTTGCCGAGCGTGGCGATCCCGCGCGGCGAGATCGAGCCGGGACTGGGCGTGCTGACGGCCTTCGTCAAGGCTGGGCTCGTGCCTTCGACCGGCGAGGCCCGCCGCCAGGTGAAGGCCGGCGGCCTGCGCGTCAATGATGCGGTGGTGTCCGACGAGCGTGCGACGCTCGGCCTCGGCGATCTGTCCACGGATGGCGCGATCAAGCTCTCCTTCGGCAAGAAGAAGCACATCCTGCTGCGGCCCGAATAAGCCTCGGCAGCACTCCGCTCAGCGCGGCGGCGCCTGGCCCGGCTGGACCGGGCGCTGAGCCGGCGCGCCGCCGAGCGGATCGACGAAGCGACGCAGGATGCCCGGTGCGATCGCCGAGAGCGGATTGATCGTCATGGTCGGCGCGCTGGCCGGGCCCGAAATCCGGAAGTTCACCGCGAAGAGGCCGCCATACTGGCTGCCGCCGCCGAGCAAGGCGCCGACCACCGGCACCTGGGCGAAGGCGTTGTTGAAGGCATAACCCGGCACGAAGGTGCCGCCGATATCGACGCGGTCACGCCCGTAGTCGACATGGCCCTGCAAGGTGAAGCCGACCTGCTGGCCCCAGATCACCATCTCGGAAACGTCGAGCCGGCTGGTCGAGCGGGTGAATTCGGCCTTGAGCTTGGTGAAGGCGACCTCGGAGGTGTCGATACGCTGCTCCTCGGCGCGGTCCCCCGAGAAAGCGCTTGCGGATTGGGCACCGACCACGCGGCGCAGGGCCGGCTCGTCGCGCACGATGAAGTTCCGGAACATCAGATCGCCGCTCTGGCTTGGTCCCGCCCCCATGGTCAGGACGAGATCACCGCCATGGGCCCTGTTGTAGAGATCGAGGAAGCGCAGCAGCGAGCCGCCATTCTCGGATTGCACGACAAGGCGCTCACCCTGCCGGCCCTGGCGCGCCGTCACATCGGCCTTGCCGATCCGGCCCTGGAAGTTTGCCGTCCGGATCTCGCCGCCCCGCCTGGAAAGCTTGAGCGTGCCGTTGGTGATGGCCTCGTTGTTGAAGCCGGTCAGGATCGGCACGTCGAGGTCGACATCGTAGTCGCCATCCCTGGCTCCCGCCTTGTCCCCGCCTTTGGGCGATGGGACCGCGCCCTGGATATCCTTGATGAAGGGGCGCAGATCCGCGACGGCGCCGCGCACCGAGAGTTTGGTGACGTTGCCGTCCCGCCTCAGGTCGAGCTTCAGATTGTCGCCGGGAGAGAGACGGAACTGCGACAGGCTGGCGGCGTCGAGGCCGTTCTGTCTGTTCAGCTCGACGCGCCCCTTGATCAGGGCGGGCGCCGCATCGAGCGTAAAATCCTCCAGATCCGGCCCGTCAGCGTCGTTGACATAGAGGAAGCTCAGCTTGCCCGCGCGGCCGGCCGGCTTGCTCAGGCCGGGAACGACGCCATCGAGCGCCACCTTGGTCAGATCGATCTCGACGCGCGGCGGTCCATCGCCGCCCTTGCCGAGAACCTTCGTGACCTTCACGGGGAGCGTTCCCGAAATGCCGGAATCCGCGCCGAAGCCACGCCTCTGCCGGGCTGCTGCGTCGAGGTTGAGCTGGAGGGTGGCTTCGCCCTGCCCCTTGCCGCTCTGCTTCAGCTCGATGGTGGCCTTGTCGCCGCCGATGCGCGCATCGCCCTTCAGGGCCAGACCGTTGCGATCGACATTGACGGAAAGATTGCCGCCTTCGAGCCTCTCGCTGCCCAGGAGCGTATCCGAGCTGACATTCGTCAGCGTCCCTGTCGCGGCCACCGTAACCTCGTCCGGCTTCAGATCATTTGCGAGCGGCAGGCCGATGGTGACCTTGAGGTCGCTGGTGCCCTTGATGGCGCCAGGGTCGATCTGGCCCAGATTGAAATCCTTCAGCGACGGAAAGGCGAACAGCGCGGCCAGCGCATCCATCGAGCCCTGCGACCGGAAGCCGATCCGGGCCGGGGCCCGGTGCATCGCGTAGTCGGGCATGGCGAAGCTGCCTTCGCTGAGCAGCAGCTGCCGTCCGTTGCCAAGCTCGGCGGTGGCATTGCCGATCGCCAGCTGCACGGTCCGGCCCGTCACCTTTCCGGTGACGGTCGCGTCCGCCAGCGGCGGCAAGCCGGGATCGGGCAGATAGCGCACCTGGTCGGCATCGATCAGGACCGAAAGGGCGCCGTCCGGCAGACCATGGCCGCGGATCAGGCGGGCATGATCGGCCGCCGGCAGGTCGAGATCGACCGACAGCGACTTCATCCGGCCGGCTGCGAGCTGATGGTGCAAGGTCTGATGCACATGGGTCGAGGTGAATTCAGGCCAGATCGCGAGGAGCGCCCGCACGTCGGAATCACGCGCCTTGATCGTGAAGCGCTGCTGCGGGGATTCGCCCTGCTTCTGGACAAAGGCGGTCATGTCGACGGTCGCGGCAGGTCCGCGGATCGCCGCCTGCTCGATCGTCACCGTGGCGTTCGCCGGGTCGATTTTCAGCGCTGCCTTCAGGCTGTCGATGCGAACGGCAGGGTCCGTGGCATCGAGGCCAGCGAGCTGGCCCCCGGCATCGATAGCAGCGACCCAGGCCCCGTTGTCGGCGCGGAGCGAGCCGGTCCCGATCAACTGCGTCGCACCGGCCCTGAACTCGGCCTTGCGGATGTCGAGCTGCGTGAGGTCGGCGCCGCTCGCCAGTTCGAGATGGACGGAATCGACCGCCATCGGCGGCATCGGGCCATCCGGGAAACGCACCTGGCCGGCGCTGATATCGATCTGCGCGGTAATCGACTTGCGGCCATCCGGCGTCTGGCGGAGCGTCGCCTTGCCCTGGAGCGGCAGGCCTTCCAGGCTCACCCCGGTGCCCAGGGCCAGCGCCACGATCTCGGCCGGCTCGAAGCGCAGGATGTCGATGTCGGCTCGCTGCGTGCCGTCGGCCTCGGTCGACAGATCGACGGCGATGTCCTTCCAGCGCTGGCCGGTGCGTCCCTTCATGGTCAGGCGGGTTCCGCGCTCGCCGGTGCGGGTGAGCCTGATCTCGACATCCTCGAGGCCCGCCTTCTGACGACCGTCGGGATCGACGAGCGCCAGCCGGGCACCATTCATGCCGGCGGTCTCCAGCGAGCCCAGCAGCCCGTCGCCGCGCGCCAGCATCGAGATCGCCCCCATGATACCGGTGAAGGCGTTCCATTGCGCGGCATCCGGCAGCGCCGGCGTCGGCGGCGTCTCGGCGGGCGCCGCGTCGGCGTTGACGACGAGAACGCCTTCCTTGTTGACGCCGAGGCGGACATTGACGCCGCGCAGATCGACGGAAACCAGCCGGATATCGCCCTTGAGCAGCGCGAGGGGCTCATAGCCGAGAACGGCTTCAGGCGCGCGGATGATCGCGCCACTGGCATGCCGGAACAGGACCTGGCGAACCTTGAGCTGGGAATGGCCATCCGTCCGGCTGAGCTCCGCCGATGCAGCCTCGACCGTCCAGCCCGGCCCCAGCCGCTCCTCGATCGCCGCGGAGATGCGCCCCTCCAGCCCCGACAGCGGGATGATCCCGGTCGCCAGAAGCGTGACCGCTGCGCCCGCCAGAACCAGAATGGCCACCGTGATCGCGACGCAGATCGTCGCCAGCCCGGCTTTCGCGCCGCGCTTCACGATCTCGACCTCACAGGCTTCGCGTTCGGCCTGCGTTTCAGCACGCCGCGAAGCCGTGGCCCCTACTTCCTCATCCGCCAAGATGCGCGTGGTCCTTTTCGGCGCCGGGCATCGGCCTGCCGCAGAGTGCGTCTGTTCGCCTCTTGCCGCAATCCCGCCAGACGGCATGCATGTCGATGAGGCCAGACGAAGCGATTCGGCAATCCGGAAAGGACATGCCACTTGCTTCGCTGGCCGATAGTATCGCCGGCCTGCCTTATCGTGTTCGGCGGTCCATGCAGCGAGAAGGCGACAAAAGGAAGGCGACGGCCATGACATTGCAGGAAGGTAATCCGGCCCCCGATTTCAGGCTGCCGCGGGACGGTGGCGGCGAGATCAGCCTGTCGGAGCTGCGCGGCCGGAAGGTCGTGCTCTACGCCTATCCGAAAGACAACACCCCGGCCTGCACGCAGGAGGCGATCGCCTTCAACCGCCTGCGGCAGGCCTTCGCGGATTGCGGGACAGAGATTATCGGCGTGTCGCCGGATTCCGTGAAGCGTCACGGCAATTTCAAGCGCAAATATGAGCTGGACTTCGCTCTGCTGGCCGACGAGGAGCAGAAGCTCGCTTCCGCCTACGGCATCTGGGTCGAGAAGAGCCTATATGGCCTCAAATTCATGGGGATCGAACGGTCGACCTTCCTGATCGACGCCGAGGGCCGCCTTGCCCGGATCTGGCGCAAGGTCAAGGTCGCCGGCCATGCCGAGGACGTGCTGGCTGCAGCGCGGGACTTGTAAGCCGGCTGCGTCAGAATTTGCGAAAGATTAACCCTAACGATCTCTAATTGCGGCATCGGCAGCGTTCTTTCCGGTTCCGCGTATGCATCATCAGTCACAAACGGGCCCCGCTCTCTCGGCCGTCGGCCTGGTCACCCACAAGACCTACACGATCCGCCGCTCGACGATGCTCGCCGGGCTCGCCTGGCTCGCCCTCACCACGGCCTGCTCTGGCGGCGCCGCCTGGTACATCCTCAGCCGGGACGACCTCGCCGCCCGGCTGATAGCCCGCGAAACCACCCGCCAATACGCCTATGAAGACCGGATCGCGGCATTGCGCGCCGATATCGACCGTTATGCCAGCCGTGCCCTGCTCGACCAGGACGGCGTCGAATCACGAGTCGACGAGCTCGCGACCCGGCAGGCCGAACTCGAATCGCGCCAGTCTCTCGTCACCGCCCTCGCCGATTCGCTGCAATCGAACGGCCTCGCGCCGGCCGCGAAGCTGCCGCTGCGCGCGAACGTCATCAAGCCGGCCGAGCCGATCCGCGCTTCCGGCGTCACGAGTTTCGCGCCGATCATGCCGACCAAGCCGATGCCGGCCCCGGAAGCGCCGCCGCTGCGCGGCGCCGAGGCCAATGCCGCCGAGGGCTGGCAATCGGGCGAGGCGCCGGCCGAGCCGCCCGCCAAGCGCGTCGAAGCCACGCTGACCCGGCTCGACAAGGCCATGGCGAGCACGACCGAAGCCCAGATCGCCGCGCTGAAGGACATGGACGAAACACTGGCCGCGACCCAGAAGCGGCTCCGCACCGCGTTGGCGGAGACCGGCCTCGACGCCGAGCGCCTTTCGCCCCCGGGCAATGCAGGTGGTGTCGGCGGCCCCTTCGTCCCGGTCAAGCTCGACCCTGCCGCCGGCCCGTTCGAGGCGACGCTGACCGCATTGCAGCCGCGCATGGCCTCGGTCATGCGCCTGCGCGGCGTGATCGATCAGCTCCCCCTCGCCCGGCCGATGGCCGGCGACCACGATTTCACGTCGAACTTCGGATACCGGACCGACCCCTTCACCCGCGGGCTCGCCCTGCATACCGGAGTCGATTTCCGGGCCGAGACGGGAGCCTCGATCCTCGCCACCGCGCCCGGCAAGGTTGTCGCCGCCGAGTACAATGGCGGCTATGGCAACATGGTCGAAGTCGAGCACGCCAATGGTCTGAGCACGCGCTACGCCCATATGTCGGCGATCTCGGTCTCTGTCGGGCAAATCGTGAAGACCGGCTCGGTCCTCGGCCGCGTCGGTTCGACCGGCCGCTCGACCGGCCCGCATCTGCACTACGAGACCCGCATCAACGACGAGCCGGTCGATCCCACGCGCTTCCTGCGCGCCGGCGGCAAGCTCCTCGCCAACGCGCTCTGAGCCTCGGCCAAAACAGAAAAAGCCGCGCAGGTCGCGCGGCTTTTCTGTTTGGAAGCGGTGGATCGCTCAGTCGATGTCCTCGACCTCGACCTCGGTCCCGTAGACGCGCTGGGCCAGCGATGCCTCCATGAACGGGTCGAGATCGCCGTCGAGCACCGCGGAAGGGTCTGTCGAGGCCACTCCGGTGCGCAGATCCTTCACGAGCTGATAGGGCTGCAGCACATAGGATCGAATCTGATGGCCCCAGCCGATATCGGTCTTCGAGGCCTGCTCGGCATTGGCCTTCTCTTCGCGCTTCTTCAGCTCGACCTCGTAAAGCCGTGCGCGCAGCATGTCCCAGGCCTTGGCCCGGTTCTTGTGCTGCGAGCGCTCCTGCTGGCAGGAGACCGCGATCCCCGTCGGAAGATGCGTGATACGCACAGCCGAATCGGTCGTGTTGATGTGCTGCCCGCCCGCACCCTGCGCGCGATAGGTGTCGATCCGGCAGTCAGACTCCTTCACGTCGATGACGATGCGGTCGTCGACAACCGGATAGACCCAGACCGAGGCAAAGGAAGTCTGACGCCGCGCGTTCGAATCAAAGGGCGAGATGCGCACCAGCCGATGCACGCCGGATTCGGTCTTCAGCCAGCCATAGGCGTTATGCCCCTTGAACTGGAGCGTCGCCGACTTGATGCCGGCGGTGTCGCCGTCCTGATATTCGAGCGTCTCGACCTTGAACTTCCGCCGCTCGCCCCAGCGCCGATACATGCGCAGCAGCATCTCGGCCCAGTCCTGGCTCTCGGTACCGCCCGCGCCGGGATGGATCTCGATATAAGTGTCGAGCATATCCGCTTCGCCGGAGAGCAGCGTCTCGACCTGAAGGCGCGCCGCTTCGTCCTGAATGGCCTTGATCGCCTGCTCGCCCTCGGTGACGGTGGCCTCGTCCTCCTCCATCTCGCCAAGCTCGATCAGCGTGAGCGCGTCGTCGAGCTCGCGTTCGAGCTTGGTTATGCCCTCGATCTGGGTTTCCAGCGAGGTTCGCTCGCGCATCAGCTTCTGCGCGGCTTCGGCATCGTTCCAGAAATCGGGTCCCTCCGAGAGGGCGTTGAGTTCCGCTAGGCGGCGCTGGGCTTGATCCCAGTCAAAGATGCCTCCTCAGCAGTCCGATCGACTGCTTGGCGTTATCGAGTTGCGTCTGGATTTCGGGGCGCATGATTCCGTCGAAACGTCCTTGTGAGCTCTGTGTTCGAGCGTTGAGATAGGGGTGAAAGCCGCGGCTGTAAACGCCCGCCTTGGCCTGAACCTGCGAGGGCCAACGCAATCTCGAATAGCAAAATGCCCGGAGCAGAGCTCCGGGCACCGCAAAACGGTCGTTCGCTCAGTAGAGGCCGCCGGTTCCCGAACCGATGGCGCGGCCGCCGGCGCCGGGGCCGACGGAGAGCGGCGCGCTGCCGTCCCCCGCCGCACCGATCACGGAATAGCTGTCCGGCGGCGCGGTACCGGGCTTGAAGGCTTCGAGAATGCCGCCCTCGCCGCCAGCCCGCATGCCGGTCTTCGGATCGACGCGGATCAGCTTGATGCCGGCCGGCACGCGGAACGGCGTAGCCGGCTTGTCCTTCAGCGCGACCGTCATGAAGTCGCGGAAGATCGGCGCGGCATACTGGCCGGCGGTGGCGGAGGTGCCGAGCGACTTGGGCTTGTCGAAGCCCATATAGACGCCCACCGCAAGGTCCGGCGAGAAGCCGACGAACCAGACGTCCTTGGCGTCGTTGGTCGTGCCGGTCTTGCCGGCGAGCGGCTTGCCGACCGACTTGACCACCGTCGCCGTGCCGGCGTTGACCACGCCTTCGAGGATCGAGACCATCTGGTAGGCGGTCAGCGGATCGAGCACCTGCTCGCGGTTGTCGATCAGGCGCGGCTCCGACTGGTTTGCCCATTTGTCGGCGTTGCAGCCTTCGCAGACGCGCTGGTCATGGCGATAGATGGTCGTGCCCGTGCGGTCCTGGATGCGGTCGATCAGCGTCGGGCGGATGCGGCGGCCGCCATTGACGAGCATCGAATATCCCGCCGTCATGCGCATGACCGTGGTCTCGCCAGCGCCGAGGGCCATCGACAGCACGGGCTGCAGATCGTCATAGACGCCGAAGCGGCGGGCATATTCCGCGATCAGCGGCATGCCGACATCCTTGGCGAGGCGCACCGTCATCAGGTTCTTCGAGAACTGAATGCCGTAGCGCAGCGTGCGCGGGCCGGTGAACTTGCCGTCGTAGTTCTCCGGGCGCCACATGCCGAGACCCGGGCCCTGATCGATCTCGATCGGGGCGTCGAGCACGATGCTCGACGGGGTGTAGCCGTTGTCGAGCGCCGTCGCATAGACGAATGGCTTGAAGGAGGAGCCCGGCTGGCGCAGCGCCTGGGTCGCGCGATTGAACTCCGACTGGTCGTGCGAGAAGCCGCCGACCATGGCGAGCACGCGGCCCGAGAACGGGTCCATCACAACGATGGCGCCATTGACCTCGGGCAGCTGGCGCAGGCGCGCAAAGCCGGGCCGGCTTTCCATCGGCTCGACATAGACGACATCGCCGACGGAAACCGCCTGCGAGACGCGCGCACGGCGCGTCCACTTGATGCCATCGGCGGCAAGCGTGACGGTCTGGCGCTCCTTGTTGAGGTGGCCAGCATTGTCGCGCAGAGGATGCAGGCCGAGCTTGGCGCTGTCGCCATTGGACTCGAGCACGACCGCAAGCCGCCAGGGCGCGACGTCGCCGAGGACAGGCAGTTCGCCGATGGCGCCGCCCCAGTCCTTGCCGGTGTCGAGCTTCTGGATCGCGCCGCGCCAGCCGCGCGCCTCGTCGAAGCGCACGAGGCCATCGACAAGCGCCTTGCGCGCCATCAGCTGGGTCTTGGGATCGACGGTGGCGCGGACAGACAGGCCGCCCTCAAGCAGCTTCTTCTCGCCGTAGCGGTCCTGAAGCTCGCGCCGGATCTCCTCGGCGAAATAGCCGGCCGCGATCTGGTTCGGCGAAACCGCGCGCGGATTGACGCCGAGCGGCTGCTTCTTCGCCTCCTCGCCGACCTCACGCTTGACGTAGCCGTTCTCGACCATGCGGTCGATGACGTAGTTGCGGCGCTCGATCGCACGGTCGCGGTTGCGGAAGGGATGCAGATCGGAGGGCGCCTTCGGCAGGGCGGCGAGATAGGCCGCTTCCTGAAGGTTGAGCTCGTGGACCGATTTGCCGAAATAGTTCAGCGCGGCGGCGGCTATGCCATAGCTGCCCTGCCCCGGGGCCGGCGCGCCGAGATAGATCTCGTTCAGATAGAGCTCGAGAATCTTGTCCTTCGAATAGGTCGATTCGAGCTTCAGCGCGACGAGCGCCTCGCGGATCTTGCGCTCAATCGACTGCTCGGGGCTCAGGAAGAAGTTTTTCGCGACCTGCTGGGTGATGGTCGAGGCGCCCTGCGGCCGGCGATTGGCGCTGCGGTTGCGATAGTTGGAGATCGCGGCGCGGACGAGACCTTCGGGGTCGACGCCCATATGCTTGTAGAAATTCTTGTCCTCGGCCGAGATATAGGCGTCGACGACGAGCTTCGGCACAGCCTGGATCGGCAGGTACAGACGCCGCTCGCGGGCATATTCGGCGATCAGGCTGCCGTCACCCGCATGGACGCGCGTCATCACCGGCGGCTCGTAATTCCGAAGTTGGGCGTAGTCGGGCAGGTCCTGCGAATAATGCCAGATCAGGCCGCCGGCCAAGGCAGCAACGATCACGAAGGCGATCGCGCCGGCGGCGAACAACCATCCGAAGATTCGCAGAATGAACCGCATCTCAGGCCTTGGACCCCATCTCTGCCACCCGACGGGCGCCAAATCGGGGCGCGTCGCAAATCAGAGCTATAACATGACGTAGATGGCGGAACCGTGGCCTTGCGACCACATTCGGCATGATCCGACACTGGGTCGGAACGCAGCGGCACCACCGCGATACCGGAGCATCCAGCGCGGCTTCTCCGAATCGCCGCGACGCTCCATCTCCCTGTTTGGTCGCATTTTCTTCGCGTGACCAGTATTCGCCTCACTCGAAGATGCTCTAGTTGCGATTCTCCGCTGCCTTCCCGACGGAGGCGCGCTCCCTGGCGAAATAGTCTTCCACCGCAGCCGAGACCGCCGTCACCGCCTTGCCGCGCCATTCGGGCGAATTCAGCAGTTCGGCGTCCTTTGGGCTCGACATGTAGCCGAGCTCGATCAGCACCGAGGGAACGTCCGGCGCGCTCAGCACCCAGAAGCGAGCCGAGCGCAGCGGAATCTTGTGCATCTTGATCGAGCCACCGAGCTTGTCGACGAGGTTGCGGGCGAACACGCCGGTGAAGGTCCGCGTCTCGCGGCGTGCCAGATCCATCAGGATGCCCGCAACATCCTGAACTTCCTCGCGCGTCTCCAGCCCTGCTGCCGCATCCGCCTCGTTTTCCTTGGCGGCGAGCTTGGCCGCCTCGGCGTCGGTCGCCCGCTCCGAGCGGGTATAGACGGTGGCGCCGCGCACATCCTGCGCCTGCATCAGCGAATCGGCATGGATCGAGATGAACAGGTCAGCCTGCTCGTCGCGGCCCGTCTGCACCCGGTCCGAAAGCGAGACGAATCGGTCATCGTCGCGGGTCATCACGACGCGATAGCGGCCGGAGGCTTCCAGTTGCTCCTTGAGCGCCTTGCCGAAGGCGAGCACGACCGATTTCTCGGAGATGGAAGCAACCATGGTGCCGGGGTCGATACCGCCATGGCCGGGATCGATGACGACCACGCGGCGCGTCTCGCCGCGGGGCTTGGCGGCGGGAAGCGCCGGCACAGGGGCTTCCTGCACTTTCTTTGCCTTGGCCGCCTCGGCCAGGAAATCGGCACGCGCAGCCTTCTTCAGCTCGATCGTGAGCTCGCCGAAGCCGCCGCGCACGGGCTTCACCTCGGTCCTGGCGATCGTGGCCGGCTGCGAAAGATCGATGATGATTCGGGCCCTGTCGGCGGTGAAGAGGCCGTAGCGATAGGCACTGACGAAGCCGGCAGCCTTTTTCGCGCTGCCCTGGATCTGGAAGTTGGTCGACGGCATCTCGACGATGACGCGGTCCGGCGAGGCTTGCACCCAAGCCTCGATCTCGACCATCGAAGACATCGTCATGGTCAGGCGCACGCTGTCGCCGCTCTGCTCGAGGCGCGCATCGGTCGCGACCGGATACTCGTTCTGCGGCTTGCTCTCGCTGCGCGCCGGCACGGAGGCGAATATGAGCCCGCAGGCCAAGGCGATGAAGGCGGCACCCCGCAGGATATTGCGGGACGATCGACCTTCCGGACCCTGAACAGCGTGGCGCATGCGCGGAAACAGCTGGAAAATCCCGTTCGATATTACCAAGGCTTAACCATAACGGGGGTGAAATCTTAAGAGGCGGTTACCACCTCTCAAGGAGGGCGTGAACCGCTCGGGGACCGGGTCGGCGAAATGCGGCTGTCATGTGACTTGCAAATCACCATCACCTGTCTGTAATGGAATTGGCTGCCCGTCAGCCTGCCCATGGGACACACCCGGATCGAGCGATCCGTCGGCGTCCGGTCAGGCTGTGCCACCTTCTCCCTCGGGAGCGGCGGCAGGTAGCCACAACGGATCGTCCGCAGACGATTGGTATGGGGATTGCGAGTGTTCTGCGCCCCACCTTGTCTCGCGAGCGTGCAAACGCGATGGGCCGGCCGCCAGGCAGACGCATCGCAGGTCAGGACAGATGACGGGGCAAAAGACGACGCTAGCACCTGAGGTGAACCGTCCGAACCTGCGGGACCGCGCCGGGCTTCAAGCCCGAGCAGCGCTCCCGAGCCGTATTCCTGTCCAGGCTAGTCTTTCCCACCTCCTGCAACATGCCGGCTCGTTCCGGCCTCAGCGCGGCGCCCCTGGCCGCGGCGGCGGATTCTCATCCGTAGCCGCGCCTGCACAGGCGACCGCGCCAATGGAAGTTTCATATGGCCAACAAGATGCTTATCGATGCCACCCACCCGGAAGAGACCCGGGTCGTGGTGGTCCGCGGATCCCGCGTCGAAGAGTTTGATTTCGAATCAGCCAGCCGCAAGCCGCTGCGGGGGAATATCTATCTCGCCAAGGTGACGCGCGTTGAGCCGTCACTTCAGGCTGCCTTCGTCGAATATGGCGGCAACCGGCACGGATTCCTCGCCTTCTCCGAAATCCACCCGGACTACTATCAGATCCCCGTCGCCGACCGGCAGGCGCTGATCGAGGACGAGGCGCGTGCCGAACGCGACGAGGAGCGCGACGAGGAGCGCCGCGAGAAGCGCGGCCGCCGCGATCGCGGGCGCCGTGGCGACCGTGACCACCGCGCCAAGAAGGCCGCGGCCGACGAGACCGTCTCGGCCGAGGTCGAGGCGAATGGCGAGGACCGCGTCGAGACCGACGGCAAGGAAGCCGCCATGGTCAACGAGGGCGCGCCGGCCTTCGGCGAGTACTTCGCCCCGGCGGTTGCCGAATCGACGACCGAGGACGCCGCCGAGAATGCCGCGCCGCTGACTTTCGAGACGGTCGAGGCGACCGCCTCGGCCAATGAGGGCTCGGCTTCCGCGGAAGACGCCGAGGCTTCGGAAGTCGAGGCCCGCAAGCCTTCCGAGGACGAAGGCTCCGAGGATGGCGACGACGAGGAGAACGGCGAGGAGGCCGAAGAGGCTCCCGAGCAGCTCGGCGGCGGCGACGCCCTCGACGACATGCCGGAGCGCCCGCACCGGCAGTCGCGCCGCCAGTACAAGATCCAGGAGGTGATCAAGCGCCGCCAGATCATCCTGGTCCAGGTCGTGAAGGAAGAGCGCGGCAACAAGGGCGCGGCGCTCACCACCTATCTCTCGCTCGCTGGCCGCTACTCGGTGCTGATGCCGAACACCGGCAAGGGCGGCGGCATCTCGCGCAAGATCACCAACGCCGAGGACCGCAAGCGCCTCAAGGAGATCGCCCAGGAGCTCGAGGTTCCCGAGGGGATGGGCCTCATCCTGCGCACGGCCGGCGCCTCGCGCACCAAGGTCGAGATCCGGCGCGACTACGAGTATCTGATGCGGATGTGGGAGAGCGTGCGCGAGCTGACGCTGGCCTCTGTCGCCCCGGCGCTGGTCTATGAGGAGGGCAACCTCGTCAAGCGCTCGATCCGCGACCTCTACAACAAGGATATCGACGAGGTTCACGTCGCCGGCGAGGAGGCTTATCGCGAGGCCAAGGATTTCATGCGCATGCTCATGCCGAGCCATGCCAAGAGCGTGAAGCCCTATCGCGAGCAGACCCCGCTCTTCGCCAGCTTCGGCGTCGAGAGCCAGCTCGACGCGATGTTCTCGAACACCGTCACGCTCAGGTCCGGCGGCTATCTCGTGATCAACCAGACGGAAGCGCTGGTCGCGATCGACATCAACTCGGGTCGCTCGACCCGCGAGCACAATATCGAGGACACCGCCCTCAAGACCAATCTCGAAGCTGCAGAGGAAATCTCTCGCCAACTCCGCCTGCGCGACCTCGCCGGTCTCATCGTGATCGATTTCATCGACATGGAGGAGAACCGGAACAATCGGGCGGTCGAGAAGAAGCTGAAGGAGTGCCTCAAGGACGACCGCGCCCGCATCCAGGTCGGCCGCATCTCGGCCTTCGGCCTGCTGGAGATGTCGCGCCAGCGCATCCGCACCGGCGTGCTCGAAAGCTCCTCCGTCCCGTGCCCGCATTGCGCCGGCGCCGGCATGATCCGTTCGACGTCGTCCGTTTCGCTGCAGATCCTGCGTGCGCTGGAGGAGACGCTGATCAAGAGCGCCTCGCACAACCTCACCGTCCGCACCCGGCCGGAGGTCGCGCTCTACGTCCTCAACCAGAAGCGCGCGCATCTGGCCGATCTCGAGAACCGGTTCGCTATCGCGATCACGGTCTCGACCGATCCGAACCTGCTCGGCACCCGCTACTTCGAGGTCGAGCGCGGCGAGTTCGTCGGCAATGAAGGCCGGGTGATCCCGACCAGCTTCAAGGCCGAAGCCATCGCCTCCGATGTCGATGACGAGGCGCTGGACGCTGCGGCCGAGGCTGCCGCGCTCGATGCCGAGACCGGCGACAACGAGACGACTGCCAGCGAAGCCCAGGACGAACGCGGCGAAGGCGACCGCGAGAATCGCCGCCGCCGCCGCCGCCGTCGTCGGCGGCGTGGCGGAGAGCGCGACGACCAGGGCCAGCAGCTCGAAGCGGGTCACGGCGAGGACGCCGAGGGCGATGAGGGCGAGGACGGAGACGACGCGGCCGAAGGCACGGATGTCGAGGTCGTTGCCGAGGCCGTGATCGAGGCTCCTGCCACTGAGGCCGCGCCGGAACCGGCAGCCGAAGAGGCGGCGCCTGCGGAGCCGGCAAAGCCGAAGCGCAGCCGCGCCCGCAAGCCGAAGGCCGAGGCCAAGGAGGTTGAAGCCAAGACGGAGACGGCCACGGCCGAAGCCGCGCCGGCGGAGAAGCCCAAGCGCAGCCGCTCGCGCAAGAAGGTCGTGCCGATCACCGAAGGCGGGGAAGCCGCTGCCGAGACCGCTCCGGCCGCTGCCGAGGCGCAGCCTGAGGCCCCGGCCGCAGTGCCCGAGCCCGTTGCAGCCCCGGCCGAGCCCACTCCGGCGCCTGAGCCGGCTCCCGCTCGGGCCCCCGCGGAAGAGCCCGTTGCGGTCGTGCTGACGGAGCCGGACCCGAACCGCCCGAAGCGCGGCGGCTGGTGGAACAGGCTCGCCGGCCGCTCCTGAGCGCTCGCTTCCGAAACGATCGATGCAAAGCCCGCCGCCACCAGCGGCGGGCTTTGTTTTTCGGGGGCGCTTGGCGGCCGCGTCCCGACCCGGCATTGTGGTCGATGGCTGATCGCCGGGACGGGAGGAAGCAGATGCCGCCGCCTCGAAACAGGGAACGTGACGTTCTGCTCCTCCTGTGCGCGGTGGGGCTGATCGGTCTGGCCTATCTCGCCTGGCGCGCGGTAGGCTGGTTCGGAGTCGGGCTCGTCGGACTCTTCGTCGCCTTCCTCGCCGTCAGGATCGAGCTCGAAGGCAATCGGCCGATCGGCCCGCAAATGACGCCCGATCTCCATGCCGGACAGTATCGCTCCGAGGCGGGCTTGCACCACGCCGAGCGCGCGCATCGCAGTGCCGAACGTGGCGCCCTCGCCCATGCCGCGCGCCTCGCCAGCCTGTTCGGCGGCGGGTTGACGGTTATCGGTTTCGGCCTGTTCTTCCTGCTTTAGAAGCGAGACCCGCTCAGCTCGCCGCTGGTGCGAGCGGAGTCGGTGGCGGCACCGTCGCGATCGCCGCTGCCGCGCTGGACTGCGCCCCGCCCTCGCCGCCCCGCACCGTGACCGCGTTGGAAGCGAAGGGAATGTGGGCCTCGTTCAGCGAACGGTAGACGCGCTTCAAGGCCTCGCGCTGCAGCATCGACGCCTGATTGGGCTTCCCGGTGAACTTCAGCCGGACCACGATCGCCTGGTCGGTGATATCAGCCACGCCTTGCATCTTGAGCGGCGCGATGAAGTGCGGCCCGTATTCCGGGTCTTCCAGTAGCGCGAGGCCGACCTTCTTGATGGCCTTGCGGGCCTGCTCGATATCGGCGGAGTGATCGAGGCGGACGTTGAACTTCACCGTTGCCCAGTCGCGGCTGGCATTGGTCAGCGACTGCACCTGGCCGAAGGGCACGGTGTGGATCTGGCCGCTCTGATGACGCAGTTGCATTGAGCGCAGCGAAATCTTCTCGACAGTTCCCTTGAGCCGGCCGGTATCGACATACTCGCCGACGCGGAAAGCATCCTCGAGCATGAAGAACACGCCGGATACGATGTCGCGCACCAGGGCCTGCGAGCCGAAGGAAATCGCAAGGCCGAGAATTCCGAAACCCGCCAGCAGTGGGCCGATATCGACGCCGAGACGCGACAGCACCACCAGGATGGTGAGGCCGAGCACTGCGCCCAGGACCACGCCGCGCAGCACCGGCAGCACCGTCGCAAGCCGGCTCGGCACCCCCTCATCATGGGCTACGTCCTCGTCGGCGGGGCCGACGACACGGCGCTGCGGCGTGTAGGCATCGAAGAAGGCGTGCAGGAAGACGAGCGCAACCCAGCCGGCGAAGGCGAACACGGCGACGCCGACCGTTTGCCGCATGACGGCAGCGAACTGCGCAGAGCTGACGCCAAGAAGAAGTCCTGCCCAAAGCCGTGCGATAATGTAGAAGCCGGCCGCCCAGATCACCCCCAGAGCGGCGGCCCGGACAGCGGCACTGCCGGCGCTCAGGATCGGTGTGACACCGTGCTTTGCCTCGCGCCGGGCCGCACGGCACCGAAGCCAGCTGGCAAGCCCGACGGCAACGATGGGGATTATCACGATCGCCACCTGGGTCAGCGCCGAGGCCTCCGCCCAGCGCCCGCCATTCGACATCATCGCCGCGGCGCTGCTGACCATCCACAACAGGACCGTCGTCGCGATATAGAACCACGCTGTCCCGGCCGCGATCAGCCGCCGGATCGGGCCGGGCTCGGAGGAGCCGGACAGGACCAGCACCGCGAGATCATGCCGGCCGTCATAGAACCACCAGATCTTGAAGAGCGTGATGGCGAGCCCTGTCAGCGCGATGAGCCCCGTCACGGGCCGCGGCCCGGAGCTGACCTGGTTGGCCAGCAGAATGCCCGTCACGATCAACGGCGTCAGAACGGAATAGACAACCAGCCGGCGGAAATGCCGCTCGGCACGCGGCAGTGGCATGATACGGCGTTCGGGAGCATCGGGCGAAATCAGGAACCGGCCGACGGCAATATAGAGCGCGCCGATCGCGGCGCCGTTTGCGGCCGTCGTCAGGGCCTGCATGGCGAGGTCGTCCGCTGGCAGCCAGGCGTTGCGGGCCGTTCTCGCCACGGCGAGTGCCAGCAGGATCGTCGCGACATCCTGGAGTAGCCCCCATGAGGAGGCGATGAGGCGCGGAGTGAACTCCGGCCCCAAAGGCCGACGCTTGCGCGCGAACCAACGGGCGGTCGCGATCCGGAACGCGAAGGCGATGGCGAGCGCGAGGCAGACGATCCCGACGATCCGCCAACCGGCGGTGGGCCCGTCGCGGCCGTTGAGATTGCGCTGCCAGGAGCGTTCCCAGTCGGCAGGCAGCTCGGTGACCGAGGGAATGGAGGCGCCACTATATTCGACGCCGTCGACGAAACGGTCGACGAGCGCACTGGCCTCGGCCTGGAAGCCCTCCTCATCCGCCATCGAGATGGCCGGTGCGGGAGCTGCCGCAGCTGGCTTGGTTTTAGCGGTCGGCGCGGGCGCGGGCGGCGGCGCCGCGGCCGGCACGCCGCCGACCCGGATCTCCACGGGCCGGCCCGACAGCGCATCGACCATCCTGCGGATCGTTTCGGGCGTCTCGTCGCCGCGAAGATTGAGGACGACCGGGGCCTCGGTCTCGGCGCGCGCCATCCCCGCCAAGCCGAAGCCGAGCAGAAGAGCGAGCGAAACGAGCGCACAGATCAGGATCGCTGAGGAGAGCGCTGAAAGGCGCCTCGCAGAAGCCCTGCCGGCTGCAGCGACGTCCATGGCCAATCTCCCCCTTCTCCGAAGCGGAGAATGCGGAGCTTCTGCGGATTCTGGCAAGGGGGACGAGGCACTATGCCTCAGCGTTTCTTGAGCCAGCCACCGATGCGGGAGACCGCCTCTTCGCATTCCGCCAATGAGCCCGCGAAGGAGAGCCGCACCGTGCGGGCGCCGCGCCCTTCGTCGAAGTCGAGCCCCGGCGTGATCGCGACGCCGGCCTCTTCGAGGACACTGCGGCAGAAGGCCATGGAATCGTTCGAATATCGGCCGATATCGAGATAGATGTAGAAGGCGCCGTCGACCGGCAGGAAGTCGCCGAGCCCGATCTCGGGCAGGGCCTTGAGCAGGAAGGCGCGGTTTTGTGCATAGCCCGCCTTGATCGCCTCGCATTCCTGCGTCGCATCGAAGGCCGCCTCTCCCGCCACCTGGCTGAGATAGGGCACCGAGATCGACAAATTCTGCTGGAGCCGCTCGATGGTGCGCACAAGCCGCTCGGGCACGATGAGCCAGCCGACGCGCCAGCCGGTCATGCAATAGTATTTCGAGAACGAGTTGACGATGATCGCGTCCTGATCGGCCGCGAGCGCCGTCGTGGCGGGCGCGTCATAAGTCAGCCCGTGATAGATCTCATCCGAGATGTACCAGAGCCCGAGCTTGCGGCAGCAGGCCGCGACCTCGGCGATCGCATCCGGCGCCATCACCACGCCGGTTGGGTTGGCCGGGCTCATCGTCAGCACGCCGGCGAGCGGCTTCTCGCGATGGGCTCGCTCGATCAGCTCGGGCGTCAGCGCAAAGCGCGTCTCGGGCCCAACCTCGATCGCGACCGGCTCAAGCCCGAGCGCGATCAGGATATTGCGATAGGCCGGGTAGCCTGGCGCCGTGATCGCGATCCGCGAGCCCGGCTGGAAGCAGGCGAGGAAGGCGAGAATGAAGCCGCCGGAGGAGCCCGTCGTCACCACGACACGTTCGGCCGCCACGTCGACGCCATAAGCTTCGCGATAATGGCGTGCGATGCGATCCCTCAGCGAATCCGTGCCGAGCGCCTGCGTGTATCCGATCCGCCCATCCTCGAGCGCCCGCGCCGCGGCGGCGCGGATCGAGGCCGGAGTCGGCGCCGAGGGCTGGCCGACCTCCATATGCACCACCGAGCCGCCGCGACGCTCGATCGCGGCCGCCTGGTTCATCACGTCCATGACGATGAAGGGGGCCACGCGCTCGGCGCGCTCGGCGAGAGCAGGCAGCGCAGCGGGCGAAAACGGGGGCTTCTGCATCGACTTGTCCGGTTCATCGAGGGGCCGAGCCCGCGTAGCCGAGGCAGCGCCGGCCCGCAACCGCCACCCTGCTGGCAGAGCTGTGATTTGACCTTCGGGCGGCGAACACACACAAGCTCGCGCATACGAGTGCTTTGTTCCGCTGGATCGTTCTGCGCCCAGCGGCTTT
The DNA here is from genome assembly GCF_056395345.1 of Allobosea sp. 10L422. Lineage (NCBI taxonomy): Bacteria > Pseudomonadati > Pseudomonadota > Alphaproteobacteria > Hyphomicrobiales > Alloboseaceae > Allobosea > Allobosea sp. 10L422. The sequence goes on along the minus strand of NZ_JBFTJI010000001.1, from coordinate 97,125 downwards.
GAAAGGACAACCAGATGGCTTTCCGGACCCTCACCAGCCTGGCGCGCGCCTGCCTGCGGCCTGCCGGCCTCGCGCTTGGCCTCTGGCTCGCGGCCTCCGCCGCGCCCGCCATGGCGCAGGGCCAGCCTCTCTCGCCCGAGCAGCGCAAGGCGGTGACGGACCTGATCCGCGAGACGCTGCTGAAGAATCCCGAGATCATCCAGGATGCTCTGATCGAGCTCGAGCGCCGCAACACCGTTGCCCAGGCCGAGGCGCAGCGCGGTGCCGTCGCCGCCGAGAAGGCGCGGATCAGCGATCCGGCGACCTCCGTCATCATCGGCAACCCCGAGGGCGACATCACCCTCGTCGAGTTCATGGACTACAACTGCGGCTTCTGCAAAAGGGCGATGGAGGATGTGACGGCTCTCGCCAAGAGCGATCCGAAGCTGCGCGTCGTGCTGAAGGACTTCCCGATCCTCGGACCGGATTCGGTCGAGGCGAGCCGCGTCGCCGTCGCCGCCAAGAACCAGCTCCAGGGCCAGAAGTACTTCGATTTCCACAACAAGCTGATGGCCGTGAAGGGCAAGGTCAACGGTGCCAAGGCGCTCGACATTGCCAAGGAGATCGGCGCCGATGTCGCGCAACTGAAGAAGGATATGGAGGCGCCCGCCACCAAGGCCGCGATCGAAGACACCGTCGCGCTCGGCGATAGGCTCGGCCTGACCGGAACGCCGGCCTTCATCGTCGGCGACGAGATCGTCTTCGGCGCCGTCGGCCAGGCCGCTCTCAAGCAGAAGATCGACTCCGTGCGCCGCTGCGGCAAGACCGAATGCGCCGGCTGAGGCCGGTCACCGTCTCCCTGCAACGAGACATGCCGGGCTGGCAGGCGCCGTTCAGGCTTCCCCTGCCGGCCCGCAACGTTTATGAGGGCGGCTCCTGCCGCCTGCGCGCGGCGCCGGAATCAACGCCCTTCCATGGTCTCCGTCCGCGTCCTGAACGGACCCCACCCCAATCCGCCTGCACCACGCGGGACGGCTAGCTGCGGCGGCGGGCACGCTGAACCCGTGTTCGACGCCTTAGCTCTGCTGCCGGACGGGTGGGCGGCGAAGGCCATCTGAATCCGAATGAACGGGCTCGCGGCGCAGGCCGCGGCCCATCCGAGAATCTAAAGAAGACGGTGACACCCGCCATGGCGACCAAGAGCCCGATCGATCCCGAACTTGTCCGCGAGCTCGCCGAGCTCCTGAACCAGACCGATCTCACCGAGATCGAGGTCGAGAAGGGCGATCTGCGCGTTCGCGTCGCCCGCAGCATCACCACGACCGTGCAGGTCCCGGCCGCGGCGCCACTGGCCGTCGCAGCCGCCCCCGTCGCGGCTGCCGCCGTCGAAAGCAAGCCGACCACCGCCCATCCGGGTGCGGTCAACTCGCCGATGGTCGGAACCGCCTATCGCCGCCCCTCGCCCGAGGCGAAGCCGTTCGTCGAGATCGGCAGCATCGTGAAGCAGGGCGAGCGCATCCTGCTGGTCGAGGCGATGAAGACCTTCAACGACATCGTCGCGCCGCGCGCCGGCAAGGTCACGGCCATCTTCGTCGAGGACGGCCAGCCCGTGGAATACGGCGAGCCGCTGCTGGTGATCGAGTGAGCGTGGCGCCGCTCGCCGCCCGGTCGGATTTGGGTTTCAAGATGTTCGACAAGATTCTGATCGCCAACCGTGGAGAGATCGCGCTGCGCGTCCTGCGCGCCGCCAAGGAGCTCGGAATCGCCACCGTCGCGGTTCACTCCACGGCCGACGCCAACGCCATGCATGTGCGCCTGGCCGACGAGAGTGTCTGTATCGGCCCGCCGCCCGCGCGCGAGAGCTACCTCAACGTCCCCGCCCTGATCGCCGCCTGCGAGATCACCGGCGCCGACGCGGTCCATCCCGGCTACGGCTTCCTGTCCGAGAACGCCCGCTTCGCCGAGATCCTGGACCAGCACAACATCACCTTCATCGGCCCCAAGGCCGAGCATATCCGCGTGATGGGCGACAAGATCGAGGCCAAGCGCACCGCGAAGCGCCTCGGGATCCCCTGCGTTCCCGGCTCGGAAGGCGGCGTCAGCGATGATGGCGACGCCCTGCGCATCGCCAAGGAGATCGGCTTCCCGGTCATCATCAAGGCCGCGGCCGGCGGCGGCGGGCGCGGCATGAAGGTCGCGCGCAGCGAGGAGGAAATCCTCGTCGCGCTCCAGACCGCCCGCACCGAGGCCAAGGCCGCCTTCGGCGACGACGCGGTCTATATCGAGAAATACCTGGAAAAGCCGCGCCATATCGAGATCCAGGTGCTCGGCGACGGCCGGGGCAACGCCATCCATCTCGGCGAGCGTGACTGCTCGCTGCAGCGCCGCCACCAGAAGGTCTGGGAGGAAGGCCCCTCGCCTGCCCTCAATGCCGGCGAGCGCGACCGGATCGGCGATGTCTGCGCCAAGGCGATGTCCGAGCTCGGCTATCTCGGCGCCGGGACGATCGAGTTCCTCTACGAGGACGGGAAGTTCTACTTCATCGAGATGAACACCCGCATCCAGGTCGAGCATCCCGTCACCGAGATGATCACCGGCATCGACCTCGTCAACGAGCAGATCCGCATCGCCGCCGGCGCGCCGCTCTCGCTCAAGCAGTCGGACATCGTCATTGAGGGCCACGCCATCGAGTGCCGGGTCAATGCCGAGCATCCGGCGACCTTCCGGCCCTCGCCCGGCAAGATCGCCTCGTTCCACACGCCGGGCGGCCTCGGTGTGCGCGTCGATTCCGCCGCCTACCAGGGCTATGCCATCCCGCCGCACTACGACTCGCTGGTCGGCAAGCTGATCGTGCACGGCCGCAACCGCGACGAGTGCCTGATGCGCCTGCGCCGTTCGCTCGACGAGTTCGTCGTCGACGGCGTCGACACCACGCTGCCGCTGTTCCGCACGCTGGTCCGCAACCCGGACATCCTCAACGGCGACTACAACATTCACTGGCTCGAGAAATTCCTCGCCGCCGGCGGCATGGGCGAACCGGAAGGCTGAGCGGCGGGTAGGCCTGAAACGACGAAGCCCCTCGCATAGCGAGGGGCTTTTTGTCTTGACGATCGCGCTCACCTCAGCGGAACCGCAACGCCATTCCCGGGCGGACCAAAGGCCTGAGCCCGGGAAGTCCCCCGAGCCCTCATCCTGCGGAGCGCCACAGGCGCGTCTCGAAGGATGTGCCGGGAGGCTCCCGAGACATCATCCTTCGAGACGCCGCGTTCCGCAACTCCTCAGATGAGGGCTCGATTCTCAAACGGCGCTCAGATCGTCTCCAGCAGGCCCTTCATCAGCGCCTGCCGCGGAGCGATCGAGGAGATCAGCGCGTATTCCTGCAGCGTATGCGCGCCGTCGCCGTCAATGCCGAGACCGTCGAGGGTCGGCACGCCGAGCGCTGCGGTGAAGTTGCCGTCCGAGCCGCCGCCCGTCATCGGGCAGTCCTGCAGGTCGAATCCGATGCCGGCCGCGACCTTCTGCGCCTGTCCGAACAGCTCCGCCACCATCGCCGATTTCTCATAGGGCGGCCTGTTCATGCCGCCGGTGATGCGCAGCTTCACATCGGGATCGTGCGGCTTGAGGCTGAGGATGCGGTTCTCCATCATCACGCCATCGGCGAGCGTGGTCACGCGGCAATCAACGCTGAACCAGGCGTGCTGCGGGATGACGTTCGCGGCCGTGCCGCCGCCGACCAACGCGACGCTCGTCGTAATGCCGCGGGCATAGTCGGTCATGCCCTCGACGGCGAGGATCTGGTGCGCCGCCTCGCGGATGGCGCTGCGCCCATCGGCATGGCGCGAGCCGGAATGGGCCGGCCGGCCTTCGAGCCTGACATCGAAGCGGCCGACGCCCTTGCGCGCCGTGACGATCCTGCCGCCTTGCCGCGCCGGCTCGGTGACGAGCACCGCTGCCGATTTCCGGCCGATCTCCTCGATCAGCCCGCGGCTGGTCGGCGAGCCGATCTCCTCGTCAGGCGTGAACAGGAAGACCAGCGGCCGTTTGGCGCTGCCGGCGGACGCGACCTGCTTGAAGGCCTGCAAGGCAAGCCAGGCGCCGCCCTTCATGTCGTAGACGCCGGGACCATAGAGCCGGTCGCCCTCGATCCTGACCGGCAGCTCCTTGGCGCTCGTGCCGACCGGATGCACCGTGTCGAGATGCGACATCACCGCGACGGCCGGCTGGCCGTTGTCGAGGCCGGCGCGCAGCATGACCATGTCGCCGAGCCCGTCACGACCCGGGATGCGCTCGACCGCGATCGGCAGCCCTGCCACATCCTTCTGGACGAGGTCCATCATGCCGTTCAGCCCGGCGGGATGGCTCGTTGGGCTCTCGAGCGCGACCCAGACGGAGAGCGCGGCGGCGGCATCGTTCTGATTCATGGGGTCATTCTCTCCAAAGATGCGGTGGCCCGGAAGGCCATCTCCTGCTGGCACCCGGCGCGGCTCAGCGTCCCGCCAGGGCGGCTTCAGCCGCCGCTGCGATTGCAAACAGCGCCGCATCGCCGCCGCCGGCCCGCGCCAGCATCAGCCCGGCCGGCGCCTCGCCCCCACGATGCATCGGCAGCGAGATCGCGCAGCCATCCATCATGTTGATCAGCGTCGGGTTGCGCAGCATCAGCAGGTTGATGCGGGTGAAGGCCTCGTCGTCCTCCACGAGTTCGGCGATGGTCGGCGCGACGGTCGGCACGGTCGGCATCGCCAGCACGTCGAAGCCCGAAATATCCTCGCGCATCGCCGCGACGAAGGCGGCCCGCGCGTGGGTGAGCTCGATATAGTCGGCGCAATCCTGATTGCGGCCGCGCAGCACCCGCGTCCGCACGCGCGGGTCGTAGCCATCGCCCTTCGCCTCGATCAGGTCGCGGTGATGGGCGTAGGCCTCCGAGGCGGCAAAGCCACCCTTGGCGTTGAGCCGCGCAACCTCGGCGAAGCGTTCGAGGGGAGCATCGATCACGGCGGCGCCGGCCTTCGCAAGCAGCTCCAGCGCCCGGTCGAAGCTTGCCGCGACATGCGCGTCGAGCCCGTCGAGCGCGATCGTCTGCGGCACGCCGATGCGCAGGCCCTCGAGGCCGGCCGGGACGTCCTTCGGCAGCTCCGCTCCGCTCATGACCTCGTGCAGGATACGGCAGCATTCGACGCTGTTGGCGAGCGGGCCGATCGAATCGAGCGTCTGCGACAGCGGGAAGGCGCCCTCGCGCGGCACGCTCGCGGCCGTCGGCTTGTAGCCGACGATGCCGCAGAACGCCGCGGGGATGCGGCAGGAGCCGCCGGTGTCCGAGCCGATTCCGGCATAGGCCATGCCGTCCGCGACCGACACGGCGGCCCCCGAGGAGGAGCCGCCGGGAATGCGGCGCGTCGTGCGGTCATAGGGCGAGGCCGGCGTGCCGTAATGCGGGTTGAGGCCGAGCCCCGAGAAGGCGAACTCGGTCATGTTGGTCCGCCCCATCACGATGAAGCCGGCGCGCCGCAGCCGCGCGATCACCGGCGCGTCGCGCTCGGCCGGGACCGCATCGGCCAGTACGGTCGAGCCGGCCGTGGTCGGCTCGCCGGCGAGGTCGAACAGATCCTTCACCGAGATCGGGATGCCTGCGAAGGGCGACGGCGCGAGCCCGGCCGTCCGCAGTTTATCCATCGCCTCGGCCGCGGCGAGCGCCGCCTCGCGATGGACCTTGATGAAGGCGAGCGTTCCCTCTCCCTCCGGCGCGTCGATCCGGGCGAGCGCCTCGCGCACGAGGGCAAGCGAGGTGGTCCGGCCGGAGGCGAGATCGTCGGCAAGGACGGAAAGGGTGCGAGCCATGATGTTGTCGGGACCAGGTCGAGGCGGAGGATATCGAGGAGCAGGCAGCCTGCCCTTCGGAGGGAGGCAGCGCATGTTTGGCATGCTGCGGACCAACAGCATAGCTATGCGCAGGCAAGGCGGCCCCGCCGCGATCGCGGGCGATCCCCGCGCTGCCAGAGCGCACGACATCTTCCTGTGAACTGTTTCGCATGCAGCGTGAATTCAGCTCTTGCCAAGCCGGACCGCATTGATTAGACCCCGGCTCACCAACGCGGCGCCCCGAAGCGCCCCATCGTTGGGGGATCGTCTAACGGTAGGACCCCAGACTCTGACTCTGGTTGTCTAGGTTCGAATCCTAGTCCCCCAGCCACTTTTCTAAGTGGCAAGCGTTGGCGCCGAGCGCGCAAACAGGCAATCCTGGATCCGAACAGGTCACGCCGATAGACAGGATTTGATCCAGCGACGTCCGATGCCTGATAACGCCCGGAATCCGAGGCTGCCGTCAGGCGACCTCGGAATCGAGTCGTCGGATCAAAGGTCCATTCTGAACGAGTAGCTGGCGCCGAGCCCGACCGTGAACTGGTCACGCTGGCCGATCGTCCGGACAAGTGGAGAGCCCTCGGCCTGGTCGATCATCCGGTCATAGCGCGCGAACAGCGTCGTCGACCATTGCTCGGACCAGGTGTATTCGAGTGCCGTCGCGACGCCCAGGCTCTTGGCGCCGCCCGAGGGCCGATATGGGGTCAGATAGCCGTTGATCAGCGCTTCCGGCACCGTCACGCCGAAATTGGTGCGCATGTAGGACGCAATGCCCAGCGAGAGCCGCGGGCCCGCCGACAGCGTGAAGCGCCCCAGGCGCTCGACCCAGTCGGCAGAGAGGTCGGCAACGATGCCGTGGTGCCCGTTGAAGCCCTGGCGAACCTCGATGCGCGTGCGCAGGCGATCGAGTATCGGCCAGAACTCGGCGAAAACGCCGGCCTCAATCGCCCACGGAACGTCTCGCATGCCGAAAAGCTTCGGGCTCGACGACGAATAGCGCCCGCTTTTCCAGCTCCCCGCCACGCCGAAGCTGAAGCGGTTGGTTTCATAGAGCGCGAAATCGAGACTGTCGTCGGGCGCGCTGAAGCCTTCCGGCTCGCCGACACGGCGCCAGCTGAGCGAGGGCATGAAGGACGGGCCCACGGCATTCGCCCCCTCGTATTTGGGACCCATCTGGAACGAGCCGCCGAGCGTCACGATCCAGCCCTTGGCTGGCGTTGCGTCCGTCAAAGCCGGGCTAGGCTCGGCAGCCGCCGCGGACGTCGCCGACAGCAGAACGAGGCAGCCAATCTGTCCAAAACCGATACGCGACACGGTTCCTCCATGCGCGGCAAACGCGCCAAACATCATTCTGGCGCGCTTTCGCGACAGCGCCGCTACATGCCCGCCAATCATTCGATTACCGTCCGACCAACCCGAATATCGAGCTTCTTGATTCTATGCCAGAGGCTGCGTTCGGCAATGCCCAGCATCCTTGCCGCTTTCACCTGCACGCCCTCGCTCCGGCGCAGCGCCTCGACGATGAAATCCCGTTCGATCCGTTCCAGTTCGGCGTCGAGATCGCGCGGCAGCGCGTCGCGGCCGGCCCGGCGCGGCCCCTCGAACAGATCGCGCGGGAGATCCTGGACATCGATCTGTGAAGTCTTGGCAACGATGAGCGCCCGCTCGACGCAATTGTGCAGCTCGCGGATATTGCCCGGCCAGTCATGTCCCGCCATGGCCGCGAGCGCGGCGGGCGAGAAGCCGGCAACCCGCTTGCCGATCGTTTCCGAGAGCGTCGCCAGAAAATGCGTCGCCAGAAGCGGAATGTCTTCAGGGCGCTCGCGCAATGCAGGCAGCTGGATCGGAAAGACATTGAGGCGATAGAACAGGTCTTCCCGGAAGCTGCCCGCAGCGACCGCTTCGCGCATGTCCTTGTGCGTCGCCGCGATCAGACGGACATCGACGCTCTGGCTGCGATTCGCGCCGACCGGCTCGAAGCTGCGCTCCTGGACGACACGCAACAGCTTGGCCTGGATCGCAAGCGGCATGTCACCGATCTCGTCGAGGAAGAGCGTGCCGCCCTCCGCTGCGGCGAAACGGCCGACCCGATTGGCCAGCGCGCCGGTGAAGGCGCCCTTGACGTGGCCAAAGAGCTCGCTCTCCAGCAGAGTTTCCGGAATGGCGGCGCAATTGACGGCGATGAAGGGCCGCCCCCGGCGCGGGCTGTTGAAATGGATCGCGCGGGCGACCAGTTCCTTGCCTGTGCCGCTCTCCCCGTTCAGCATGACGGTCGCCCGGGTCTCGCAGACCTCGGTGACCTGCTCGATCACGCGGCGGAACGACGCGCTGTTGCCGATGAGCGTATCGAAGCTGTGGCGCCCTTCCAGCTCGCTGCGCAGGCGCTCATTGTCCCGCACAACATCGGCCAGGCGCAGCGCGCGCCTGATCGTCGCCGCGACATCCTCCATCTCGAAGGGCTTGGCGATGTAGTCGAACGCTCCTTCCTTGATGAGCTCGACCGCATCGCGCACGGCGGCGAAGGCCGTCAGGATGATGACGGGAATATCCGGCCAGCGGCTGCGCACCTCGCGCAGCAGGTCGCGCCCATCCATCACCGGCAGCCGCAGATCGGTGAGCACGAGGTCGAAGCGCGACTGGTCCAATGCCACGAGGGCCGCCTGCACGCTCGTCACCGCGGTCGTGCGATAACCGAGATCCTCCAGCGCGGCGGCCAGCACGTCCGCCAGACGCTCCTCGTCATCGACCACCAGGATGGTGTGGCTCACACGTCCTCTCCCGTCTTGACCCGCGGCAATGCGAGCGTAAAGGCCGCGCCCTGGCCCGCCATGCATTCGCAAGCGACCGTTCCGCCATGCGCCGCCGCCACGCTTTGCACCTTAGCGAGCCCCAGCCCCGTACCTTTCGCCTTGGTGGTAAAGAACGGATTGAAGACCTCGCCTCGGATCGCTTCGGGAACGCCAGGCCCTTCGTCGCGGATCGTCAGCGACACTGTGTCTGAATTCACCGCCAGGCTGGCGTGAATGGCGCCGCCCGAAGGCATGGCATCCATGGCATTGAGAACCAGATTGAGGCAGGCTTGGTGGAGCTGGTCGGGGTCCCCGCTGATCAGGGCGCCCTTGCTTCGGTCGTCGATCTGAAGGGTGATGCCGCGCCGGGCAAGCTCGGGAGCCGCGATGGCTGCGACCCGCTCGATGACATTGCGCAACGGGAATCGGCTGTGCACGAGCGGCCTCGGCTGGGCGAAGTCGAGAAAGTCGCGCATCAGGGTCTCGATCCGGCGGACTTCGTCGATGACATAGCCGAGCATCTTGCTCTCGGTTGCGCCGAGCTTGGAGCGATTGCGCACCACCTCCGTCGACGTCTTGATGATGCCGAGCGGATTGCGAACCTCGTGCGCAATCACCATCGCCGCCTGCCCCAGCGCGGAAAGCCTGTCGCGGCGGCGCAGTTCCATTTCGAGATCGTGCAGCTTGCCCAGCTGCTCGGCCATTCCATTGAATCCCGCGGCGAGCTGCGCGATCTCGCGCCCGCCGCCGGCGGTGACGCGTTGACCGAAATCACCCGCTGCAATCGCCCGGACGCCGCGGGTCAGGGCGCGCAACGGCCGCACGAGCACCTCCGACATCATTATGCCGACGATAATCGCGATGCAGCTTCCGAAGAGGAATATGCCGAGGAACAGCCGCTCGCGGCCGAGCTGCTCGAAGAACCCCGCTTCGCTGCGCAGGCCGATAAAGCTGATCGCCACCAGCTTGCCGTCGATGCCGCGAAAGCCGGTATAGACGGCGCGGTAGGCGCCCCCTTCGGCGTCCGCATCGAAGATTTCCTCCTCGCCGGCATCAAGCCGTGCCAGGATCGCCTTCGGCACGACGACCTTCCGATCGCTATGCGTCTGCACGATCGGTTCGAGCTCGCCGTCGAAGTCGGAGAACAACCGCACTTCCAGCGACGTGACGACCTTGATCCCGCCCAGGTAGTTGTCGTCGAGCCATGAGCCCACGAGAAGATTGGCGGACTGCCCGTTGATCTGGATGGACTGGACGGCTCCCGCCATGATCCAGCGCTGGCCGTCCGCAACGATCCTGAACAATCCCTGCCCCGTCTTCTCGGGCAGAGACCCGACGGCGGAGAAACGGCGCGAGGAGAAGATGATTTCGCCGCCGGGGCGATAGACCGCGATGAGATCGTAGCCGACCGAGCTCAGCACGCCGAATTCGCGCTCGACCGTATGCTGCATCTTGACGTCGCTCGGGCTCCGCTCCAGCCGACTGCCGATGACCCCGGCGACGCGCTGCGCCTCCTGTGCGGCTTCCGAGACCTCCAGCCCGAAGAAGCGCGACGTCTCGCCCAGCCAATGACCGACATTGTCCTCGAACGCATTGGAAATCAGCTTCGCAGCGACAAAGGCCGAGGCCAGCATCGCCGGCACGATCACCAGCAGGAATCCGATCACCAGCCTGAGCCTGAGCGTGGTCATGCGGGTGGTCACGACGAGCCCCGCAACGGCGGCGGGCCGCCTCCCCGTTCTGCGGTACGCGATCTCGCGTCGTTCACGGCTGCTTCGTCCAGGTGTCGTCGTCGCAGATCAGGCCCCCTAGGACGCAGCCGCGCACCACCAATGTGCCGGGCGCCGCGAGCTCCATCGTCGTGCGGTAGCTCTTGCCATCGGCGGGATTGTAGCCGTCGCCCACGAGCTTTCCGTCCCCGCCCGGAGTGAACCCGCTCAGAACCTGGATGCCGAGAAGCGAGCGCGCGCGCAGTCTGGCATCGGGATTGAACTGGTCGAAACGCGGCTCCTTCAGCCAGACGATGCGGCCACACAGCGCTGCCCCGCAGCGGGCGATCGCGATTTCCGACTCCCCGTCGGAATCGCGCCAGCGCCCGACGACATCCGTTGCAGGGCCGGCGCCGGCCGGCAGGGCCCCCAGGAGCGCGGCAACGGCGAGCGCAATCCGCAAACTACGGGTGCTCATTTTCATGCTCCCCACCGAGCAGGATCACTCCGGCGATGATCAGGGCGATGCCGACGGCGCGCAGGAGATCGATCCGCTCGCCGAAAGCCGCCCAGGCGAACAAGGGCACGGTGATATAGACCAATCCCGTCATCGGGAAGGCACGGCTAAGCGGCATGTCGCGCAAGATCGCCATCCACACCACGAAAGTTCCGAGATAGCCGACGATAGCGAGCCAGACGCCGGGAAGCTCCATGGATCGCGTCAGCATCGCGAGGCCGAAATCCATGTCGCCAAGCCCATCCGCGCCCCATTTGAAGGCGAGCTGCGTGCCGGTGTCGAGCCCGATGAAAGCCAGCCAGATCGCAAGCTGGCGCCAGCGCGACGGCGCTTCGGCGGGTGTGAAGGCAGTCATGCAGCTTTCTTTCCGGCGTGTTCGGCGAGATCGGGATCGAAGCGGTCGAAGCCGAGCCATGGGCTCAAGCGACGCAGCGCCCATTGCAGGGGCGCACGGCGATGGCGGACATGGATGGTGGAGGCAACGAGCCGGCTGCCAAAGCGAAGCTTGGACGCGTAGGCGGTCTGGCCGCTCTGGAACAGGCGGATGCCGCGTTCGAGACAGAAGCGCACATTCGCCATCCAGCTCACCACGTAGAGATTGTGCTCACGCGCGAGCGGGTAGCGCATGCCCAGGAACTTATCGATGACGCGATCGGCCTCGACCAGCAGCAGGTTGAACGCCGCAAGCTCGCCTCCGATCCAGTACAGCACGAAAACGGCCTGCTCGCCCAAGGCCCGCGAAATTCCGGCGAAATAGCCGGGCGGCAGCAGCTCGAGCTCGCCATAGTCCAGGCCGCTTTGCGCGCGCGTGGATTCGTAGAGGGCGTCGATCTCCTGCTCGAACCCGGAGATGTCGGTGCGGAACTCGATCCGGACATCGCCTGCCTTCGCGAGCTTGCGCCTGACGTCCTTGCGCGTCGCCGCCGACAGCGACGCCAGATAGGCGGCCTCGTCCGGGAAAGGCAGGTCGAGCACGGCGACCGGCAAGCTGGCCAGGCGTGCAAAGCCTGCCCCGCCCAGGAAGGCTCCGGCCTCCCGTTCCTGCTCGGGCGCCAGATCCTTCCAGACGACCAGATGCGCGCCTTCGGCCACGGCCTGCCGCTGGAGGGTTTCAGCCATTTGCCGAAAGGCAGCGGCCCGGCCAGCCGAATCCAGCTGCGGCGAAAAGCCGAGATGGCAGCGCTCGCCATAGGGAGAGCCGACACAGAGGGCCTTGAGGGTGACAAGGCCGGGCACATGGCGGAACAGCGCCTCGCCAAGCCCACGCAGCGGGCCCTGAAGCGGTGTATCGAGTCGGTACTTCAGCCGGAAGAACGGCGCGACCCCGATCACCTCGCCTTGCGCCTCGAAGACGATCGCCGCCATGCGCAGCCCGACCCCGGAAGCGGCCGCCGCCGCCTCGCAGGCGTTGTAGTAGGCGTGGCACTCCGCCTCGCCGGGCAAGCACGCATCCCAGGCCGCGGGCTCGATTGCGGCCACGCTTGCGACGATCCGGGCGGCAAGCCGGCTCATTCGGCTGCGACGACGCGCAGTCCCGCCGCCTTCTCCCGAACCTCCCGCTTCGCCAACCGCGCCGCGAGCGCCAACGAACGCTCGACGACGATGCCCCGCTGCTGGTCGATCGTGACGAGGTGATAGCTGTCGTCGAGGATCACGGCATCGACGAGGCCGCCCAGCCGGCGCTGGATGTAGAACGCGTTCGACAGGCTGGCGACATCGTCCTCGCGGGCATGCACGAGCAGCGCCGGACAGGTGATCGTCGGCATCTCGCGCCGCGTCTGGTCGATCAGCGCCCACATTTGCTGGAGTGCGCCGGACGGCGTGCCGAGCAAACCTGCCTCGGAACTGTCGCCGCGCGTGATCGCGGCGGTGATCAGCGCGCGCGTGCGCAGATCCTTGACGCCATAAGGCTCGCGCTCGACGAAGCTGTAGCGGCGGCCGAAGGGCGTGTTGATCAGCCACTTCAACAGGAAGGCATAGCGCGGGATCGACCAGCCATCGTACCAGAGCGTCGGCGCGTAGAGCGCAAGCCCGTCGACGGCTTCGGGCCGCGCGGCAGCGACATGCATCGCCAGGACGGCACCCATCGAAAGACCGCCGACGATGACGCGATCGCAGATCTGGTGCATCCGGTCGAGTTCGTCGATGACGCTCTGGGCCCAATCGCGCCAGCCCGTCGCCAGAAGCTCGCTTTCTCCGGCGCAGTGGCCGGCGAGTTGCGGGCAGTGCACCGTATGGCCGGCCTGGTTGAGAGCGCGCGCTACGAGGCGCATCTCGGTCGGGGTTCCGCCCAAACCGTGGATCAGAAGGAAGCCGGTCCGGCCACCGGCATAGCGAAGGCTGAAATCGCGCGTCGTCACGTCTCGTTCCGTCAGACTGTTCGAGCGACGATGACCACGCCGCAGGTGATGAGGACAGCACCGAACCATTGCCGGGAACCGACACGCTCGCCGAGCAGAACCGCGCTGGCGAAGGTGATGGCGAGGAAATTGAGGCTGGCAATAGGAAAGGCGATCGATAGCGGCACCTCAGCGAGGATCCGCAGCCAGATGAAGAATTCCGCCACATAGGTCAGCACGCCGGCCATCGCCCAGCCGGAGCGGCCGAGCGCGACCGTGAGTTCGCGCAGCCCCGCACCCTGCGGCAACCTGTCGGCACCGAGCTTGAGGCAGAGCTGGCCGACGACGTCGCAGACGATCGACAGGATGAACCAGAGGACGATGTTCACGGTCACGGCAGCACCCGCGCAAAGCAGTCGATGAGTTCGGCATTCACCCGGGCGTTGACGCCGAGCTCTTCCGAAGAAGGCCGCATCGGCCGCGGATGATCGAAATAGGCGAGCGCCGCGCGGAACGGGTCGGAGAAGCGCGGTTCGGACCAGTCGCCGCAGACATCCACCCCGACGACGCGACGCGCGCCCGCCAGGCGCTCGATCGCGCCCAGCAGATGAGTCAGCGGCAGATCACCCTGATCCCAGTTGGTCAGCGCCTCGTCCCGCCCGAGGACGTCCTTGTCGATGCTGAGCCAGATATCCCCGGTCGGGATCGTGGCGACGAGGTCGTCGAGGAAATGAGCCCAGTCCTCATCGGCCAGATTGCGCCAATGCAGGTGGTTTCCCTCCTGCCGGAAACTCGCAACCGTTCCGTATCGACCCCAGACGCGCGAAGGCGCGTGCCGCCAGGGATAGAGCGCGATCCGCTCCTCTGCGACCGCCCTGAGATTGGCGAACTGCCATTCCGGACGCACGAGATCGCTACTGCAGGGCCCGATGGTGATGACCTTGCGGACCTGGGGCAGCTCCAGCGCCCGGTTGACCCAGGCGCCGCAATTGACCGTCGCCGGAAACTGCACCCAGTCGGGATGGTTGTCGAAATGGACAACCGTCACCGGCTCGGAGACTCCTGCGATCAGCAGCGCCGCGAGGTGATGGAAATCCCCGGAACCGTAGAAGTAGACGGGTGGTCCGCTCCCGCCCCTGTCCTCGGCCGCCAGTTGCTCGAGCAGCCGCGCGCGCGCCCCGCGGCTCGCCACGATGCGCAGGCGCGCGGCCAGATGCGCCGCATCGATGCGGGAAGCTTCTCCCGCGTCGATGCGGCGGCGCAGCGGCTCCTGGCGCGCGACGCTGCCATCGAGATCGATCACCTGCAGGCGCAACAGCCGTCTCCGGTCAGATCAGGCGCCAGCCACGCGGGCGAAGAGCTGGTCCAGGAGGGCGATCGCCAGATCGATCTCCTCGTAGCTCATGGTCAGGGCCGGCGCGAGCGTGATGACGTTCTTGTAGTAGCCGCCGATATCGAGCACGAGGCCGTAGCGCCGGCCTTCGAGCTCCAGATCGGCCTTCATGCCCTCGTCGCACATCAGGTCGACCAACCGCTTCGACGGCGTATAGCTGTCATGCGGCTCGCAGATCTCGATGCGCAGGGCCATGCCGAGGCCGTCGACCTCGCCGACGATCTTGTGGCGCTTCTGAAGGTCCTTCAGCCCATCGAGGAAATACGCGCCCTTGGCCATGACCATGGTCTCGTAATCCTCCTCCTGCATCATCTTCATCGCCTCGAGCGCGACGGCCGTGCCGAGCGGGTTGGCGTTGAAGGTCGAATGCGTGGAGCCCGGCGGGAAGACGGTCGGGTTGATCAGCGCTTCCTTGGCCCAGACGCCCGAGAGCGGGTTCAGCCCATTGGTGACGGCCTTGCCGAAGACGATAACGTCGGGCTGGACGCCGAAATGCTCGATCGACCAGAGCTTGCCCGTCCGGTAGAAGCCCATCTGGATCTCGTCGACGACGAGCAGGATGCCGTGGTCGTCGAGCACCTTCTTCAAGCCGGTGAAGAAGTTGGGCGGCGGAATGACGTAGCCGCCCGTGCCTTGCAGCGGCTCGACATAGAAGGCCGCATATTCGGCCTGGCCGGCCTTGGGATCCCAGACGCCGTTATATTCGCTCTCGAAGAGCCGGGCGAACTGCTGCACGCAGTGCTCGCCATACTCTTCCTTGCTCATGCCCTTGGGCCCGCGGAAATGGTAGGGGAACGGGATGAAGTGGGCGCGCTCGCCGAAATGGCCGAAGCGGCGGCGATAACGATAGGACGAGGTGATGGCGGAGGCGCCGAGCGTGCGGCCGTGATAGCCACCCTCGAAGGCGAACATCAGGCTCTTGCCGTTCGAGGCGTTGCGCACGAGCTTGAGCGAATCCTCGACCGCCTGCGCGCCGCCGACATTGAAATGGACGCGCCCCTTGGTGCCGAACTTGCGCTGGGCATCCTTGGCGATCATCGCCGCGAGCTCGATCTTCTCGCGGTGGAGATATTGGCTCGCGACCTGCGGCAGCTTGTCGATCTGGCGTTTCAGCGCGTTGTTGAGGCGCGGATTGGCGTAGCCGAAATTGACGGCCGAGTACCACATCTGCAGGTCGAGGAAGCGGTTGCCCGCCGCATCGAGCATGAAGGAGCCCTCGCAGCCCGAGAAGATCTTCGGGAACTGTGTGTAGTGCACGGTATCGCCATGCGAGCAGAACTCCGCCTCGAGTGCGAGCAGGCGGGCCTCCTCGGCGGTGACCGAGGCCAAGTTCACCGCAGCAGGAGCGGCTGCAGTACGGCCGTGCTGGGGAAATCCGTCATCCATTGATCAAGTCCTTGATGTGATGGCTCGCTGCGGCCGGGACGACGCCAGTCAGCATGTCGTCGAGGGCACGCGCCGCTTCCGCGAGCCGGGAGAATGGGCGGTGTTCCACCCCAGCCTGATCGCAATGGGCGATCAGGCCGTTCTTGGCGAAGACGATGTCAGCGCGCTCGGCCAGGCAGAAATCGGACCGGCCGTCGCCGACGAGGATGGTGGCAGGCCGCCCCAGGCTGGTAGCCACGCTGCATTTGCAGGTGCCGCTGTTGCAGCTTCCATCGCGGGACGCATGCGGCGAAGTCAGGCGCCAGCGATCCACTCCGACCGGTTCGAGGTGATTGGCGATGACCGGCAGCCCGGCGAGCCCGGCCCGACGAAGCACGGTATGAATGGTGCGGTCGAGCCCATCCGAAACCACGGTAACGGGCACGCCGTGGCGCTGGCAGACCCGGACGAAGAAGGCAAAGCCCCAGTCGATCGCAAAGCTTTCGACGAAGCCGTCGAAAGCATCGGGCGAGGCGCGCAGCAGCGCGACCTGCCGCTCCATGCACTCCCGCGAACCGATGCGTCCGGCGACCCAGTCATCCTCGATCGCTTCCCAACCGGGCTCGGCGAAGCGGGCCAGGACACAGTCCGTCGTGTCCTTCTCTGAAATCGTCCCGTCGAAATCGACGATGGCCTGCCATTGCATCTGCGCGGAAGCTCCCGTTTCGCGGAGCTGCCAATGGCAAGCGTCGTGCCATCACGCAATACATTGATTTAATTAGGCTTTCTTGCCAAGCAGACTGGTGAATTCCTCACAAAATTGAGGTGTCCATCAAATTTTGGAGCATCACGGCCAATGGAGTTACAAACTCGGACATGCGCGCCGAAGACATTCTGCGAAAGAGCGGCGATAGCCAGTTGCCCCTCCACCAACAGCGCCATTCAAGCGGCTGCGCCTGCGGATGGCGACAGGCGCCGCAAGACGCGCCTATCCCCCGCTCAGTGTTCGCCGCACCGCGTCCTGCCAGCCCCTGACCTTGCGCTCGCGCTGGCTGGCCGCCATGGCCGGCGAGAAGCGGCGCTCCAGCCGCCATTGGTCGGCAAACCGCCTGGGCTCCGGGAGGAGCCCGGCGTCGAGCCCGGCGAGATAGGCTGCGCCCAGCGCCGTCGTCTCGAGCACTGTCGGCCGGTCGACCGGCAGATCGAGGATGTCGGCGAGGCGCTGCATCGTCCAGTCCGACGCCACCATGCCGCCATCGACCCTGAGCACCGAGCGACCGCCCTGCCCGGCTTCCGGCCAGTCGGCATGCATCGCCTCGATCAGGTCGAGCGTCTGGTAGCAGACGCTTTCGAGGGTGGCGCGGGCGAATTCGCGCGGGCCGGAGTTGCGGGTCAGCCCGAACATCGCGCCACGGGCGTGGGCGTCCCAGTGCGGTGCCCCGAGGCCGACGAAGGCCGGCACCAGATAGACGTCCTGCTCGGGATCGGCCGCCTCCGCCAGCGGGCCGGTGTCGCTGGCCTTCTCGATGATGCCGAGGCCGTCGCGCAGCCATTGCACCGCAGCACCCGCGATGAAGATCGAGCCTTCGAGCGCGTAGGTCCGCTTGCCGCCGAGCTGGTAGGCGACCGTGCTGAGCAGGCGATGCTTCGAGCGGACCGGCGTGTCCCCGGTGTTGAGCAGCGCGAAGCAGCCGGTGCCGTAGGTCGACTTCACCATGCCCGGCGTGAAGCAGGCCTGGCCGATGGTGGCCGCTTGCTGGTCCCCCGCGATACCGCGCACCGGGATCGACTTTCCGAAGAGCTCCGGCACCGTGTCGCCGAAATGCGCGGCACAGTCGCGCACCTCCGGGAGGATCGCCGCCGGAATGTCGAAGAGGCCGAGCAGTTCGGGGTCCCAGATGCCACGGCCGATGTCGAACAGCATGGTGCGCGCCGCATTGGTGGCATCGGTGGCATGTACCGCCCCGCCCGTCAGCCGCCACAGCAGGAAGGAATCGACGGTGCCGAAGGCGAGTTCGCCCGCTTCGGCCCGCCGCCGCGCGCCGGGCACATTGTCCAGCAGCCAGGCGATCTTGGTCGCGGAGAAATAGGGGTCGATACGCAGCCCGGTACGCTGGGCCACCAGGTTTTCGTGGCCGGCGGCCGCGAGATCGGCGCAGGCCTGCGCCGTGCGCCGGTCCTGCCACACGATGGCGCGGTGAATCGCCTTGCCTGTCCGCCGGTCCCAGATCAGCGTCGTCTCGCGCTGGTTGGTGATTCCGATCCCCGCGACGTCGCCCGCATTCAGCCCGGCCTTGGCAACCGCTTCACGGGCCGTCGCCAGCACGCTTTCCCAGATATCCTCAGGCTCATGCTCGACCCAGCCGGATGCGGGGAAATGCTGCGGAAACTCCTGCTGGGCGGACGCGACGACCGCGAGCGAGACATCGAACAAGATCGCCCGCGAGGATGTCGTGCCCTGGTCGATGGCGAGGATGTGTCTGGCAGCCATGGCGAATCCCTTGCCCTTCATGCGTCCTGGCCGGCAGGCCGGCCGGCGGACACTGGCCGATCAGCCGCCGCGGATGCAAGGCCGGCCGGTATCCCTGCAAGGTTCCGCTTGGCACGGGGCTTGCCGTGCAGTTACCTTGACGACGAAGCAACCGGCCGCGCGACGCTGCGGCCCCTGTCCGGCCTTGTGCTGACAGGTCGAGGGATTGGAAAACGGTGGCGGTCGAGGACCGGCAGCAACGGGACGTCACGCATGTGGCGCCGCCGCATAGGCATACCACCGATCCGCAACGGGCCGGTGGCGCGTTGGTTTCCGATGCCTTCAAGAGCTGCAACCCGGCATTGATCCATCAGCAGCCCACCGCGACCTATGCGGCGCTGGATCTCGGCACCAACAACTGCCGCCTCCTGATCGCGCGCCCGGCGCAGCATGGCTTTCGGGTGGTCGATGCGTTTTCCCGCATCGTCCGCCTCGGCGAAGGGCTCGCTGCCAGCAGCCGCCTGGCCGATGCGGCGATGGACCGGGCGGTCGAGGCGCTGAAGATCTGCCGCGGCAAGATGGCGAATCGCGGCGTCACCCGCGCCCGCCTCGTCACCACCGAAGCCTGCCGTGCGGCGACCAACGGACTGGACTTCATCCGCCGAGTCGCCGCAGAGGCCGAGCTCGCGCTCGAAATCATCGACCAGCGCACCGAGGCGGCGCTCGCCGTCTCCGGCTGTGCAGCGCTGACGGACCCGGCGGCCGAGAGCGTCATCGTCTTCGACATCGGCGGCGGCTCGACCGAGATCATCTGGCTCGGCGGGCGCAGCGAGGCGCGCGACCCCGCTGCCCGTATCCGCGAATGGGCCTCTCTGCCGATCGGCGTCGTTACCGTGGCTGAACGCTATGGCGGCATCGAGGTCGGCCGCGAGCTCTTCGAGCAAATGGTTGATGATTGCACGCAAGCGCTTGAACCTTTTGCAAAAAAGGCTGCGGCCGCCTGCGGCTCCAAGGGCTTCCACCTGCTCGGCACGTCCGGCACGGTCACGACCGTCGCCGGCATCCATCTCGACCTGCCTCGCTATGACCGCCGCGAGGTCGACGGGCTGTGGATGCACCAGCACGATGTCGCCGCCGTCATCGACCGCTTGATCGATATGGACTATGCCGCCCGGGCGGCCAATGCCTGCATCGGCCGCGAGCGCGCGGATCTGGTGTTGGCCGGCTGCGCGATCTTCGAGGCGATCCATCGCGCCTTCCCGAGCGAGCGCGTCCGCATCGCCGATCGCGGGCTGCGCGAGGGCATCTTGCTGCGCATGATGCACGAGGACCGTGCCTGGTGGCGACGGAAATAGGTTGAGGCGATGAGCACCGAAAAATCGGGCGGCAAGGCCGGCAGCGGCAAAGGGTCCGCCGGCGCGCGCGACATGCGCGTCAAGGTGAAGAAGGCCGGCAAGCTCAAGCATTCGTCGCAGCTCTGGCTCGAGCGCCAGCTCAACGACCCCTATGTGAAGCGGGCGAAGGAACTGGGTTATCGCTCCCGCGCCGCCTTCAAGCTCGAGGAGATGGACGACCGCTACAAGTTCCTGAAGCCCGGTCAGCGCCTCGTCGACCTCGGCTGCGCCCCCGGCGGCTGGTGCCAGGTCGCAGCCAAGCGGATCGGGCTTGAGCGCGGCAAAGGATGCGTCATCGGCATCGATCTGCTGCCGGTCGATCCGATCCCCGGCGTCGAACTGATCCAACTCGACTTCATGGCCGAGGAGGCCCCGGCCCTGCTGACCGAGCGCCTCGGCGGCCAAGCCGACGGCGTCATGTCCGACATGGCCGCCAACACCACCGGCCACAAGAAGACCGACCATCTCAAGATCATCGCGCTGGCCGAAGCCGCGGTCGAGTTCGCGCACAGCGTGCTGGCGCCGGGCGGCTTCTTCCTCGCCAAGTTGTTCCAGGGCGGCGACAGCGCCGAGCTCCTCACCGCGCTGAAGCGCGACTTCACCACCGTGCGGAACGTCAAGCCGGCAGCGAGCCGCGCCGATTCCTCCGAGCTCTATGTGCTGGCGACCGGCTATCGCCGGAAGACGGCCGACGAAAGCGCCGACGCCTGAAGGGCGCGCACGCCGGCGATATCAGGGCGCCGGAGCGCTCACTCCAGCGGCTTCTGGTCGGCGAGCGCCTCGGCTGTGACCTTGCGCGCGCTCACCGGAACGTGGCCTGAGACTTCCGTGCCGGCATCGGGAGCCAGCTGCACCATCCAGAGCGCCGAGGATGCCGAGATCAGCCCGACGATCGCGAAGGCCGGCCAGAAATCGCCGGCTGCCAGAGCCTTGCCGCCGTTGAAGGTATTGGCGGCCTCCAGCGCGAAGGCGCCGATGGTCACGCCCATGCTGAGCGAGAGCTGCTGGGCGACGCTCGACAGGCTTGTAGCGCTCGACATGTCGCGGTTGGAGACGTCGGCATAGCTCAGCGCGTTGATGCCGGTGAACTGCAGCGAGCGGAAGCAACCGCCGATCAGCAGCACGGAGAGCATGATCGCATGCGGCGTGGTCGGGGTGAACAGGCCCGACGCGGCGAGAAAGGCGGCGCCGATCACGGCATTGATCGCCAGCACGCTGCGAAAGCCGAAGCGCGCCAGGATGGTCCTCGCCAACGTCTTCATGATCAGCGCGCCGGCTGCCGAAACGAAGGTGATCAGGCCCGACTGCAAGGCGTCGAGCCCGAATCCGAGCTGGAGCATCAACGGCAGCAGGAAGGGGATCGCGCCGATGCCGGTGCGGAAGATCGAGCCGCCGACGACGCCGATCCGGAAGGTCGGTATCCGGAACAGCGACAGGTTGAGTACCGGATAGGGCACGCGCCGGGCGTGGAACCAATAGGCCGCAAGCGCCGCCGCCCCGGCCAGCACGCAGCCATAGGAAACGTAGACAGGGACGAGGTGCCGGCCGCCCGTCGCCAGGCCGAGCATCAGGCTGGCGAAGCCGAAGGAGGACAGCAGAAAGCCCTTCACATCCAGAGGTGCGACATCCTCCTCGCGGATATCCTCGAAGAACAGGCTCGACAGCACGATGCCGACGAAGCCGATGGGGATGTTGATGAAGAAGATCCAGCGCCAGTCGAAATAGGTGGTGATGAAGCCGCCGAGCGGCGGCCCGACCACGGGTCCGACCAGCGCCGGGACCGTCAGATAGGCCAGCGCGCCGACGATCTCGGATTTGCTGACGCTGCGCAGAATGACGAGGCGCCCGACCGGGACCATCATCGCTCCGCCCATGCCCTGAACGAAGCGCGCGCCGACGAAGGCGCCCAGAGAGTTCGATACGGCACAGAGGATCGAGCCGAGCATAAAGACGCACAGCGCAGAGCGGAAGATCGTGCGGGCGCCGAACCGGTCGGCCATCCAGCCCGAGATCGGGATAAAGACGGCGAGGCTGACGAGATAGGAGGTCAGAGCGAGCTTCAGCGCGATCGGGTCCTCCCCCAGCGACCTGGCGATGACCGGCAACGAGGTCGCGATCACGGTCGAGTCGGTGTTCTCCATGAAGAGAGCACAAGCGACGATGAGAGGAAGCAGTCTGGCTCGTTGCAAGGCGGTAACCTTCCGCGCTCACGCTGTTGTGTGAGCGCGTGTTGAATTCATAAGCTAGGTTATTAATGCGAGCACCACGACGTGACGAGAGGCGAAGTTGCTTTTTCCGGCCATTTCACGCGATCGCCACGCGCTCCTGCCATGCACGCACCTTCTGCCCCATCATCAAACACAAATCCGCCATGCGCCCGCCGCACTCCTACACGCATTGGGAAGTCACCATCTCTGTTCTATCCGGCCTGGGTCCGGATCGGCGCGAGGGGCGCGCGTCGTAACCTCCGGAGAGCTGACATGACCCCTGTTTCAACAATTTCGGCGCTTGCGCGCCGTGTTCCCGTAGGCCTGCGGCTGGCAGGCCTGGCACTGGTGGCCGGGCTGAGCTACGGCGCAGCCGCCACGCCTGCTTCCGCCGCCATGACCGACTGGCAGATGGCCTGCCAGGACAAGGCCGCGCCTCAGGGTTATGGCGAAAGCATTCGCTACAACAACTGCGTGCGGCAGCGGGACTGCGAGCGCCTGGCAAACCAGATGGGGCATATGACGATGGCCATGGGCTGTTTCGG
Organism: Allobosea sp. 10L422; assembly: GCF_056395345.1. Lineage (NCBI taxonomy): Bacteria > Pseudomonadati > Pseudomonadota > Alphaproteobacteria > Hyphomicrobiales > Alloboseaceae > Allobosea > Allobosea sp. 10L422. Next base: position 74,562 of record NZ_JBFTJI010000001.1, on the reverse strand, counting down.
CGTGATGCCGGATGCCTCGGCCGCCCCTGCGCGGTCGCGCTACTGACGCGAACCGGCTTTTTGCGGACGTCCCCGGAGCAGCCATGCGCCGGGGACCGTTGTCGCACTGCAAAAGAATCCCGCCCGCCGGACTAGCGAAGCCGCCGGGCGCATGCTAACGGGCCTCGTCAACTCGGCATCGGGCCTCTTGCCCTGCCTCCCCTGGAAAGCCGGTTCCGCCCGGCGTCGGAGTTGACGATGACGCTTTCCCTCGACGGTCTGATTCGCGACGGTTTCACCTTCGACGACGTGCTGCTTGAGCCCGGCCCGTCCGAGGTCATGCCCGCGGATGTCGACATCCGCACCAGGCTCACCAAGTCGATCTCGCTCAACCTGCCGATCATCGCCTCGGCGATGGACACGGTGACGGAGGCGCGCATGGCGATCGCCATGGCGCAGGCCGGAGGCCTCGGCGTCATCCACCGCAACCTGGATATCGACCAGCAGGCGGCGCAGGTGCGCCTCGTCAAGAAGTTCGAATCGGGGATGATCGCCAACCCGATCACGATCCATCCCGACGAGACGCTGGCCGATGCGCTGGCGCTGATGAAGAACAACGGCATCTCCGGCATTCCCGTCGTCGAGCGCGGACCGCAAGGCCACAAGGGCAAACTGGTCGGCATCGTGACCAACCGCGACGTGCGCTTCGCCGCCAACCCGGCCCAGCCCGTCTCGGAGCTGATGACCAAGGAGCGGCTGATCACGGTGCGCGAGGGCGTTAGCCAGGAGGAGGCGCGGCGCCTGCTGCACCAGTTCCGCATCGAGAAGCTGCTCGTCGTCGATGACCACTATCGCTGCATCGGCCTGATCACCGTCAAGGACATGGAAAAGCAGGTAGCTCACCCCAACGCGGCGAAAGACGCGCAAGGGCGCCTGCTCGTCGCTGCAGCAACCACGACCGGCGACCAGGGCTTCGAGCGTTCGGAGATGCTGATCGACGCCGGCGTCGACCTCATCGTCGTCGATACGGCGCATGGCCACTCGTCCAAGGTGCTCGACGCGGTCAGCCGGGTGAAGAAGCTCTCCAACGCGGTCCAGGTCATCGCCGGCAACGTCGCCACCGCCGGCGGGGCGCAGGCCCTGATCGATGCCGGCGCCGACGCGGTCAAGATCGGCATCGGCCCGGGCTCGATCTGCACGACCCGCATCGTCGCGGGCGTCGGCGTGCCCCAGCTCACCGCGATCATGGACGCGGCCTCGGCGGCGTCGAAGGCCGGCGTGCCGGTCATCGCCGACGGCGGCATCAAGTATTCGGGCGACCTCGCCAAGGCACTTGCCGCCGGTGCCTCCTGCGCCATGGTCGGCTCGCTGCTGGCCGGCACCGACGAGACGCCGGGCGAAACCTTCCTTTACCAGGGCCGCTCCTACAAGGCCTATCGCGGCATGGGTTCGGTCGGCGCCATGGCCCGCGGCTCGGCCGACCGCTACTTCCAGCAGGACATCAAGGACGCGCTGAAGCTCGTGCCGGAGGGCATCGAGGGTCAGGTCGCCTATAAGGGCCCGGTTTCCACCGTGCTCCACCAGCTCGCCGGCGGCCTGCGCGCCGCCATGGGCTATGTCGGCGGCCGCAACCTCGAGGATTATCGCAACAAGGCCCGCTTCATCCGGATCACCAGCGCCGGCCTGCGCGAGAGCCATGTCCATGACGTGACGATCGTGCGCGAGAGCCCGAACTATCCGACCCGGTCTTGAGTCGGCGCAGGCTTCGTGCAGCACTGGCCGGGACCATCCTGGCCAGCGCTGACACGAGGCGACCGCGACCATGACCCTGAAGCTCGTCTATCCCACGCTGGCCCTGATCCTCTGGATCTTCATCGTCGGCGTCATCCTGATGCTGCGCCGGAAGGACGCCTTCACCTCCGGCGCCGTGCGGCACGAAGACGTCCAGGTTTCGGCCGAGCGTTACCCCGTCTCCGCCCGGCTCGCCTCGGCGAACTTCTCGAACCAGTTCGAGACGCCGGTCATCTATTTCGCGCTCATCATGCTCGCGATGGAAGTGGGCGCCACCAGCTATGCGATGGCGGTGCTGGCGTGGCTCTACGTCGCGACCCGCGTCATCCACACGCTCATCCATATCGGCCCCAACAAGCTGCCCGTGCGCGGAGCGGTCTACGGCATCGGCGCCCTCGCCCTGGTCGGCATGTGGATCGGCGTCCTGCTCGCCGTCGTCTGAGCCCCTCGCCCGCCATCTCCTCACCCGTCGTTAAGCATTTCAGACGTTTGCGGAGCATGCCGCAGCGAAAACGTTGAATCTTAACGAAACGTAAACTACACCCAACCTGCGGCGGACGGTGAACAAGCGCAGGTTGGAGTGACGCGATGTTGCGTGTCCGTGAGATCCCCGTGCGGGCATTGCCCCGCGGCGGCGAGAGCGGTTACGCCGGCTCTGTCAGCAAGGCCCCGGCCCGCTCGCGTGCCGGTCGCTGGGCTGCGGCGACCATCCTCGGCATTGCCGTCGGCTGCGGCGGCATGGTGCTGACGGCTTCGCTGGTCCAGGCCGACGACGATGCAGGCATCCGCTCGTTCTTCCTCGAGGAGGCGGCGCGCAGGGCTGCACGCGCTCCGGCGCAGAGCGCTGCCTATACATCGACGCGCCCGACCGCCTATGCACCGGCGACGAATGGCTGGCGCCTGCCCCTGATGCAGATACGGCCGAACGGACGCATCGCTCACCCGGCGGTCGAGCTCAACCCCTTCAAGCGAAGCCCGAAAAAGGTCGCGGCCCGCCCGCACAGGCCGGTCGAAGGCAGCGCCGCCTTGGTCTCCGCCAATAATGCGCAGACTTTCTGCGTGCGGCTCTGCGACGGCTTCCATGCCCCGATCGGCCATCTGCGGTCGGCCAGCGATCTCAGCGCCCATGAGGCTCTCTGCAAGGCGATGAACCCCGGCATTCCGGTCAAGGTCTTTCGTGCTGCCGCCGGCTCGACCAGCATCGACGCCGCCGTCGCAGCCGACGGCCAGCGCTATGCGGCGCTGCCGATGGCCTATAGCCACGAAAAGGCAGCCGACCCGGCCTGCCGGCCGGCCATCGTCCAGGTCGGCGAGCGGCGCATCTCGCTCCTGCGGGACATCACGCTCCGCCCCGGCGACAGCGTCGTCCTCGACGGCAAGGTTTCGACCTTCACCGGCGGATCGAGCTGGCCTTATAGCCGGCGCGACTTCCGTGATTTTCGCACGGCGCCGGAGCTGAGCACGGGCCAGCGCCAGCAGATCGACGAACGGGTCGGCGTTTCACGCATGGAGGCGGAGGCGCGCAGCCTGCGGCGGCAGATGCTGGTGCGGGAGGCGCATCTGCAAGATGAGACCGTGGCCAGCGACGCCGTGCTGCGTGGCTCGATCGATCCCGAGACGCGCGTTGCCGTGCGCCTGATCCCGATCACGGCCGCGTCACGCTGACGCCGCGGAATGACCTAGACTGAAGTCGTACGACTTGCATGGTGCGGAATCGTCCCGCCATTCCAACATCATGGCTCAGATATTAGAATTCATCAAAATAAGAACCAGTCTGGAAATCGTCCAAGACGCTGATTCTAAAGGATGATTCCGTTGACAGCAGTGTCCGCCGCCCTTTAACCGTCGCCCGTCGCGCTTTGGCGCCCTGAACCGACGGAGCGAAGCAATGATCAAGAAGAAGCACCTCCAGGCCCTGACGCTGTCGTCCTGCCTGCTCGCCGCGCCGGCCCTCGCCCAGGAGGTCAATCTCTACACGACGCGCGAGCCCACATTGCTCAACCCGGCGCTTGAAGCCTTCAGCAAGGACACCGGCATCAAGGTCAATGCGGTCTTCCTGAAGGACGGCCTGCAGGAGCGCATCCGCGCCGAGGGGGCCAACAGCCCGGCCGACGTCATGCTCGTGGTCGATGTCGGGGAGATCAATGCCGCGGTCGCTGCCGGCGTCACGCAGCCGATCCATTCGCCGACCGTGGACAAGATCGTCCCGGCGCAGCTGCGCCCCGACAACAGCTGGGTCACGCTGACCAAGCGCGCCCGCATCGTCGTCGCCTCGAAGGAGCGCGTTGCGCAGGATGCGATCACCTATGAGGAGCTCGCTGATCCGAAGTGGAAGGGCAAGTTCTGCATCCGCGCCGGCCAGCACCCTTACAACAACGCGCTCTTCGCCGCCTATATCGCCCATAACGGCCCGGATAAGACCGAGACCTTCCTGAAGGCCCTGCGCGCGAACGCCGCCCGCAAGCCCGGCGGCGGCGATCGCGACGTTGCGCGCGACATCCAGTCCGGCCTCTGCGACGTCGCCGTGATCAACACCTATTATATCGGCCTGATGAGCCAGGCGAAGAACGAGCAGAAGGGCTGGTACGATGCGATCAAGCCGCTCAAGACCACCTTCGCCGATGGCGGCACCCATGTGAACGTCTCGGCCGCGGCGCTGGCCAAGAACGCCCCGAACAAGGACAACGCGGTCAAGCTGATCGAATACATGCTCGGCGAGAAGGCGCAGGCGCTCTACGCCAACGGCAATTTCGAGTTCCCGGTCAACACCGCCGTCACCGACTCGGCCGCAGTGAAGCTGCTCGGCGCGGTCACGCCGGACAAGCTGCCGCTCTCCGAGGTCGCCAAACAGCGCAAGCCCGCCGCCGATCTCGTCGACAAGGTCGGTTTCGACAATTGAGCCTGAGCGCTCCGCTCACCGCCTCGCGACGGCCGCCATTCACGTGGCGGCCGTCGACGCGTTTTGCGCTGGCCTCGCTGATCGGAGCGGCGCTCGTGCTGACGCCGTTGCTCGCGCTCCTCACGACGGCGCTTTCGTCCTCGCAGGCCGCGGAGATCTGGCCGCATCTCGCCGCCAATGTGCTGCCGACCGCGCTGGTCCAGACCGGGCTCCTGCTGGCCGGTGTCGGCCTCCTCAGTGCCGTTCTCGGTGTGGGGACGGCCTGGCTCGTGACGCAGTTCGAATTTCCCGGCCGGCGCCATTTCGACTGGCTTCTGGTGCTGCCGCTGGCGCTGCCGACCTATCTGATGGCCTATATCTACGTCGAGTTTCTCGGCTTCCAGGGGCCATTGCAGAGTGCACTGAGAGCGCTGACCGGGTGGCGCTCCTTGCGCGATTACTGGTTTCCCGATCCGCGCAGCCTGCCCGGCGCGATCGCGATCATGGCGATCGTGCTCTACCCTTACGTCTATCTCAGCACGCGTGCCCTCTTCAGCATCCAGGGCGCGACCATCGTCGAGGCGGCCCGCAATCTCGGCGCGACGCCGGGCCGGCTGTTCTGGCGTATCGGCCTGCCGCTCGCCCGGCCGGCGCTCGCGGCCGGGTTGACGCTCGTCCTGCTCGAGACGCTCAACGACATCGGCGCGACCGAATATCTCGGCGTCCGTTCGCTCACCCTCTCGATCTACACCACCTGGATCAACCGGGGCTCGCTGCCCGGGGCAGCGCAGATTGCCTGCGTGATGCTGGTCGTCGTCTTCCTCTTGATCTGGACGGAGGCTCGCCTGCGCGGCCAGCGCCGCTTCGCCCTCCCGGTGCGCCAGCCTCGCCCCCTCGGCCGCAGGGCCCTGCGGCCACGCGCGGCCCTCCTGGCCGCGATCGCCTGCGCTCTCCCCGTCCTGTTCGGCGCCATCCTGCCGGTCGGCTATCTCGCCGCAGAGATCCTGCGACGCGGATTGCTCATGCAACTCGACGCTGCGCTGTTGCGGCTGCTCGCCAATGCTCTCCTGCTCGCCGGCATTGCCGCCGCAATCGTGCTGCTGCTGGGGCTAGGCATCGCCACGGCGAGCCGTGCCGGCCGCGAAAGCTGGCTGAAGACCCTCGCCCGCCTCGCTTCGCTCGGCTACGCCGTGCCCGGCACCGTGCTCGCGCTTGGGCTGCTGATCCCGATCGCCGCGCTCGACAATGTGCTGGCCAACGCGATCACGTCACTGTCCGGCATCAAGCCCGGCCTGCTGCTGATCGGCTCCGGCGCGGCGCTCGTGATCGCCTATGTCGTGCGCTTCCTGACCATCGGCATCGCCGGCGTGGAGAGCGGCTTGAGCCGTGTTTCGCCGCGGATCGACGATGCCGCGCGTGCGCTCGGCGCCGGCCAGCCCGAGATCCTGCGCCGAATCCACTGGCCGCTGATGCGCCCGGCGGTGGCAGCCGCCGCGCTGCTCGTCTTCGTCGACTGCCTGAAGGAGCTGCCCGCGACGCTGCTGCTGCGCCCTCTCAATCTCGAAACACTGGCGACCGTGGTCTATGGCCACGCCTCGCGCGGCGTCTTCGAGGACGGGGCACTCGCTGCCCTGCTGATCATCCTCGCCGGCCTCTATCCTGCCATGCTTCTGGCTAAAACCGGCACAAATCGTGCGGGATAGCGGGTTTCCCCGCCTCGACAAGCCATCAACATCGGCATACACCATCCGCCGCCAGGGGGCTGGCTGATTTCGGCCGGCGCCGATTCGGAAGTCCATGACCAGACGCGCAGCGATCCTCGCTTTCAGCCTTGTCGTCCTGATCGGCCTGCTCGGATTGCAGCCGTGGGACCTTGCGCTCGGGCGGGTGCAGCGGAGCGTCGTCGCCGCAATCGCCAAGAAGACGGGCTTCGTCGTCGAGACGGTCGAGCGCGCCGAGATCGCGCTCCTGCCGCTGCCGCGCATCAGCCTGTCCCAGGTTAGCTTCAGCCAGCGCGATGGCGCGCTTTCGGGCCAAGCTGTCCGCGTGCGGGCGCATCTACGCCTCCTGCCCTTGCTGATCGGCACGCTCAGCTTCGACAGGATCGATCTCGTCGCGCCGCAGATCGACGTGGCGGTCGCGCCCGGCAGCGACGGTGTGGCGGAGTGGCTTGCGACGCCAATGGCCGAGCTCGAGCGGCTGCGCAACCAGAGCAAGATCGTCATCCAGGGCGGTTCGCTCTTCCTGCGCGCGAACGGCGCGATCCAGAGCGTGGTCCGCGACGTCCATCTGGTCATCGACGAACGCAGCCAAAACGAGCCGCTGGAACTGTCGGGCTCCCTGACCTGGCGCGGCGTCCCGACCGAAGTGAGCCTGCTCTGGCCAATGGATGGCCGCAACGCCAAGGCCGCGCTCTCGGCCAATTCGCCGCTTTTGAAGCTCCGGTTCGACGGCACGCGGTCCGGACCGGACGAGCCGGTCCTCAATGGCCTTCTCGCCCTGTCCACCCCGTCCGTGCCACAGCTCTTGCGCTGGTTCGGCGAGGATTCGCGCCTGGCGGCGGCCCTCGGCGCGCTGACGCTGTCGGCCGATCTGCAGCTCAAGCCGCATGAAGCCTCCTTCAATAACGCGATCGCCAGCCTCGACGGCGAGCGCCTCGACGGCGTCCTCACGCTGTCCGAAACCGGGGCCGGACGCTTCGCGCTCTCGGGGACGCTGGCAGGGGCGACGCTCGATATCGGCCGCCTCGTCAACCGCTTGCCGATCCCGGCCATCGATGCCGGCGATCCCGGCCCGTTCGATCTCGACGGCTGGACAGGGCGCGAGGTCGATCTCAGAATCTCGGTCGACGCCGCCAAGCTGAACGGCGCCCGGCTCAACGACGTCGCCAGCTACCTGCTGATCAAGAAGGGACGATTCGAGACCGGGCTGGTCCGGGCCAGCGCCTATGGCGGCAGCGTCAAGACGCGGCTCCTGGCGGTCAGCGCTCCCGCGGGGGTCGATGTGAAGCTCCAGGCCGGCCTCGAGCGCGTGAATTTCGGGCAAGCGTCGAGCGACCTGCCGCAGCTGTCGCGCCTCTCGGGCAATGGCACTTTCCAGCTTGCGCTCGACGGTGTCGGCCGGACCTTTGACGAGCTCCTCGGCTCGCTGGCCGGACGGGCCAATCTCTCCGTCAAACAGGGCGAGCTCGCCGGCGTCGCCTTCGTCGACATGCTGCGCCGCGCGGAGCGGAATCCCTCCCAGGCCTGGCGAGACTGGCACCAGGGCAAGACGCCGTTCGAGAACCTGACGGCCAATGCCGGCATCGCCGGCGGGCTGCTGGTGCTGACCGACGCCCAGATGAGCGGACAGGCCTTTCGCTTCAACCTGAGCGGCAACGCCTCGCTGCGCACCCGCATCCTCGATATGGCGGCCTCGCTGGCGTCCACGACCAGCGCGCTGAGGCTGCCCTTCAGCCTCAAGGGGCCGGTGGACGCCCCGCTCTTCGAGCTCGAGACCGAGGCCTTCCTGAGCCCGGCCGGCGGCACGCCCTTCCCGTCTCTCCTGACGCGCTGATCGCCATGCGTCCTGACGGACGGGTGGTGGCGATCCTCCCTTGGCCAAAGGCATCGGATCTGTCCGAAAAGCGAATTCCCCTCTTCGGTCCGCTGCGCTGAGCGAAGGCGCTTCCGCCGCGCGTGGAAATCCGCTCTGATGCGGCGAAGGCCGCGTGACGGCTGGAGGGAGGAAGTGGTGATGAGGCAATGGATCACGGGCGTTCTCGCCCTTGCAGGATGGGTTGCAGCGGGAATGGCGGACGCACAGGATCTGATGACCGAAAAGAAGGTCTTCGAGCTGCCGAGCTTCACGACCCAATCGGGACGCACGCTCAAGCAGGTCCGTACCGGCTGGGAGAGCTACGGCACGCTCAACGCCGACAAATCCAATGCCGTGCTGATCTGCCATTTCTTCTCGGGTAACTCGCACGCCGCCGGCAAATATGACGCCAAGGACGCACAGCCCGGCTACTGGGACGCGATCATCGGGCCGGGCAAGGCGATCGACACCGACAAGTATTTCGTCATCTCGTCGGACACGCTGGTGAACCTCAACACCGGCGACCCGAAGACCACCACCACCGGCCCGGCCTCGATCAATCCCGATACCGGCAAGCCCTATGCGCTGGACTTCCCGATCGTCACCGTCCGCGACTTCGTCGAGGTGCAGAAGGCTCTCGTCGAAAGCCTTGGAATCAAGAAGCTCGCACTGGTCGCCGGCCCCTCCATGGGTTCGCTCCAGACTTTCGAATGGGCTGCGAGCCATCCCGAGATGGTGGCCAAGGCGATGCCGGTGATCGGGGCGGCCGAGGCCGACGCGATGCTGATCGGCTGGCTCGACGTCTGGGCCGCGCCGATCCTGGTGGACCCCAACTGGAACAACGGTGACTATTACGGCAGGACGCCGCCGCTTGCCGGCCTCGCCAAGGCGCTGACCGCGGTGACGCTGCAGGCAAACCATCAGGATTGGGCGAACGCCACCTTCGGCCGCCGCCCCGCCAAGGAAGGCGAAGATCCGGCCAAGGCGCTCGCCAACAAGTTCCAGGTCCAGAGCGTGCTCGACAACGCCGGCGCAGCCCGCGCCAAAGTCTCCGACGCCAATCACTTCCTCTATCTCGTCAAGGCCAACCAGCTCTTCGCGGCCGGCGGCAACTCGCTGGCCGAGGGCATGGCGAAGACCAGGGCGCCGATGTTGCTGGTGACTCAGCCAAAGGATCTGGTCTTCACCCCTGATGCGGTGGAGCGCACGGTGAAAGCGGCGAAGGACGCCGGGCGCGACATCACCCATGTCACCATCGACGGCGCCCGCGGCCATCTCGACGGCGTGATGTCGATGAAGCAGGCGGAAGGCGCGATCCGGGCGTTCCTGGCGAAATAGAACCTGTTTCGTCCAGGCTGTACGCGGCTCCGGCTTATCCCGCGAACCGCTCTCGATAGGCTTGCGGGGTCGTGCCGAGCCGCCTGAGGAACGCGCGCCGCAGCGTTTCCTCCGAACCGAAGCCGCAGCGGCCGGCGACGCGGGAGACGGGATGCCCCTGATCCAGCAGGTGGCGCGCCGTCTCGATCCTGATCTCCTCAACGGCGCGGGCCGGGGTGCGGCCCGTCGCCCTCTGGTAATGGCGGGCAAAACTGCGCAGGCTCATATTGGCCCGCGCCGCCAACCGCTCGAGCGACAAGTCGCTGCGGAGGTTCTCGACGATCCAGGCGTGCAGGCCGTCGAAGCGTTCATCCCGCCCCTGCAACGCGAGCGTGGTGCTGAACTGCGACTGCCCGCCCGGCCGTTTCAGGAAGACGACGAGCTGGCGCGCCACCGCCAATGCCGTCTCGCGGCCGAGATCGGCTTCGACCAATGCGAGGGCGAGGTCGATCCCCGCCGTCACCCCGGCCGAGGTCCAGACCTTGCCGTCGCGGATGAAGATCGGGTCCGGATCAAGCCGGACCTCGGGAAAGCGCGCGGCGAACTCGGCACAACGCCCCCAATGGGTGACGGCACGCCTGCCGTCCAGAAATCCGGCGGTCGCCAGCAGGAATGCGCCACTGCAGACGGAGGCCACGCGCCGTGCCGCACCGGCCCGTTCGCGTAGCCATGCGACAAGGGCCGGGCTGTCGCATGCGGCCTGGATGCCGTAGCCGCCGGCGACGACCAGCGTATCGACGGGTTGGTCCGGCCCGGAAAGCGGCTCCGTTAGCAGCGCAAGTCCCGCCGAGGTCATCACATTCGGCTCGGCCGCCACCACCCGCACCTCATAGGGCACGTCAGTTCTCGCCATGGCGGCGAGATCGTTGGCCGTGGCGAAGACCTGCAACGGTCCTGTTACGTCCAGGACCTGCCCCTTCGGAAAGGTGAGGATCTCGATACGACGCGGCGTCTTTGGCATGAAACGAGGGGTGTTTGACAGAACAGCCAAAGGCTGGTCCGCTATCGTGGGCCTGTCAATCAGGAGCCGCTCCATGTCGTTTCATTTCGGCCTTCTCGTTTTCCCCGGCGTTCAGCAGCTTGATCTCACCGGGCCGTATGAGGTCTTCGCCTCGCTGCCGGGAGCCCGTGTCGATCTCATCTGGAAGACGCTCGCGCCCGTCCGGTCTGCAACCGGGCTTCCCTTCACGCCGACGATCACGCTGGCGGAGTGCCCGCCCCTCGATGTGCTCTGCGTTCCCGGCGGAGGCGGCGTCAACGCGCTCCTCACAGACGAAGCGGTGCTCGACTTCCTGCGCCGCCAGGCGCCGCTCGTGCGCTACCTCACCTCGGTCTGCACTGGCTCTTTGGTGCTCGGCGCCGCCGGCCTGCTATCCGGCAAGCGCGCCACCACGCATTGGAACGCGCATGACTTCCTCGGCCATCTCGGCGCAATCCCGGTCAAAGAGCGCGTCGTGCAGGACGGCAACCTCATCACGGCCGGGGGCGTCACCTCCGGCATCGATTTCGGCCTCACGGTCGTGGCGGCGCTGACCAGCCAGGCCGAAGCCGAGACGATCCAGCTCTCGCTGGAATACGCCCCCTCGCCGCCGTTCCGATCCGGCACGCCGGAGGAAGCGAGGCAGGCCATCGTGACCGAGGCCCGCCGCCGCATGGCCGCGTCCCGCGCGGAGCGAGAGGCAATCCTGCTGCGGAACTGAGCTCCGGCTCCCGGTGCGGCTTCCGTAACCGTAACAAGGCTGCGCGGCAGACGACGGCATCCTACGCTCCTCGGGCGCAAGGCGCAGGCATAGACGCCGCCCCTGAAGGATATGCTGGAGGACGTGTCGTGGAACCCAAGCATGAAGTTTCTTCGCAGAAGGCTGCCCTCAATCGACGCTCAATGCTTCTCGGCGGAACCGTTCTCGCGGCGACGGGGAGCTATCTCGCGAGTGCGCCCGTCCAGACCGCGCAGGCCCAGCAGCCCGCGCCCGCGCCGGCCGGCGGCAGGAAGCCCAATATCCTCGTCATCTTCGGCGACGACATCGGCATCCCCCAGGTCAGCGCCTACACGATGGGAATGATGGGCTACCGCACGCCCAATATCGACCGCATCGCCAGCGAGGGCGCGATCTTCACCGACGCCTATGGCCAGCAGAGCTGCACCGCCGGCCGCGCCTCCTTCATCCTCGGACAGGAGCCGTTCCGGACCGGCCTGCTGACGATCGGCATGCCCGGCGACCCCCATGGCATCCAGGATTGGATGCCGACGATCGCCGACGCGCTGAAGACGGCGGGCTACGCCACCGGTCAGTTCGGCAAGAACCATCTCGGCGACCGCGACGAGCATCTGCCGACGCGGCACGGCTTCGACGAGTTCTTCGGCAATCTCTACCACCTCAATGCCGAGGAGGAGCCCGAGGGCTATTTCTATCCGAAGGATCCGAATTTCCGGCGCCAGTTCGGCCCGCGCGGCGTCATCAAGTCCAGCGCGGACGGCAAGATCGAGGATACCGGACCGCTCAACACCAAGCGCATGCCGACCGTCGACGAGGAGTTCCTGGCTGGTGCCAAAGACTTCATCGATCGGCAGGTCAAGGCGCAGAAGCCGTTCTTCTGCTGGTTCAACTCGACCCGCATGCACGTCTTCACGCATCTCAAGCCGGAATCGCTTGGCAAGACCGGCAAGGGCATCCATGCCGACGGCATGGTCGAGCATGACGGCCATATCGGACAGCTACTGAAACAGCTCGACGATCTCGGCATCACCGAGAACACCATCGTGCTCTACACCACCGATAACGGCGCCGAACTCGCGCTCTGGCCGGACGGCGCGATGACGCCGTTCCGCGGCGAGAAGGGCACCACCTGGGAAGGCGGCTTCCGCATCCCGATGATGGTGCGCTGGCCGGGAGTGGTGAAGCCCGGAACCCAGGTGAACGACATGATCGCCCTGATCGACTGGTTCCCGACCTTCTGCGCCGCGGCCGGCCTTGGCGATATCAAGGAGAAGATGAAAACCGGCTTCCAGAGCGGCACCAAGACCTTCAAGGTGCATCTCGATGGCTACAACTTCATGCCCTATCTGAAGGGCGACGACAAAAGCCCTCCGCGCGACGCGATCTACTACTTCGACCAGGGCGGCAATCTCAACGCCATACGCTGGAACGACTGGAAGGTCAGCTTCGCCATTGCCAGCGAAGGCAACATCGCGACGGCCACGCGCGAGGTGACGTCATGGGCCGGCATCACCAACCTGCGAATGGACCCTTATGAGCGCGGGGCCAAGGAAGGCGGAAACGCGATGGACTTCTACGCCAGGCAGATATGGCTGCTTGTCCCGATCCAGGGGAAGGTGAAGGAGTTCTTCTCCGACTTCGAGCAGTTCCCCTACCAAACGGGCAATTCGCTGAACGCCGCCGGCATCAACTACGGGCTGCTGCAGCAGCAGGCGGCCCTGAAACGCCTCAATGAGCTGGAGCGTCTCGCGCCACGTTGACCCGCATGGGCCGGCGGGGCATCGCAACTGGTGCCCCGCCGCTGCCCATAGGGCAGATCCTGTCAAGTTCCGTCGAAGCTGTAACGGTTACAGCGCCTGCCCGGGCGGATCACTGCGGCGCCGGCAGCGGCGGTATGGTTATCCCACCCTCGTAGCCTTTCAGGGCCCATTCATAGGCCGCCGTTCCCGTCCGAAACTTGCCGAGGCGCCCGGAGGCGAGATCGAGGATGTCGACGATGACCGACGTCCACATCAGCGTCAGCAAGGCGATGAGGATACGTAAAGGCTTGGCCCTGAGACCGAACTGGTAGCCGAGGCATGCCAGCGTGATGAGCGTGATGCCGACGAGCAGCCAGAAGAGCTGCATCGGCAGCCGCGTCTCGAAGGCGAAGCGTTCGTTGGTGCTGGCATCGAAGGCTTCGTTGAGCGAAGCCATCAACGCGCCGGAGATAGCGTCCGGACGCTCGCGGACGATGGCCGAAAGATGGCCCCAGATCCGCGACTGCAACGCACTCGTCCGGCCGTTGAGATTCTCGACCGCTTCGGGATCGCGGCCCGCCCTGACGAAATCGGCCCGGATGGCGGTGTATTGTTCGAGGAGCGTGGCGATCTCGTCGCCGCGCGGCGTCCCGATCGCCTTGGCCCGCAGCCACGCCGTCCCGATGGCGTTGGCTTCGGACAGGCCGCCCATGCGCCGCTCGGCAAAGCGAGCGCTCGCGAAGCTCAGCGTCAGCGCCAGGACGAAGGCCAGGAGCGCGAGCATGCCGCCGACGACGACACCGACCGCCTCGGGTGCATTGCCCGTCCTGTCGTGCAGCCGCCGGCCGGTGCGGTAGCCCAGCTCATAGAAGACGAGATGAGCCAGGAAGAGGCAGATGGCGAAGGCCAGAATGCTGCGCTCGGCGATGATCGTCGCGATTTCCATTGCCACGTCCCCCTTGGGTCGAACGCCCACGGCAAACAGCAAACACGCTTCTCTTTGACCGCCCTATCCCGCCAGAGCAGCCTTCAACCCGTCGATCACGAACTGCACGGCGAGCGCCGCCAGGATCACGCCGAGCAGCCGCGTCAGAACGACATTGCCGGTGACGCCGAGGAGCTTCGCGATCGGCGTCGCGGCCAGGAACACGGCAAGGCAGCTCAGGATCACCAGCCCGCAGATCACAGCCAGCGCGACCAGCAGCAGCGGATCGCCGCCGGCGCGGCCAGCGAGCAGGATCATCGCGGTCAGCGCCCCCGGCCCCGCCATCAGCGGGATCGCCAGCGGAAAGGCCGCGACATTGCGGATATGATCCAGCGTGATCGCGGTCTCGGCCGTCTGCTGCTTGCGCTCGGTCCGGCGCTCGAAGACCATCTCGAAGGCGATCCAGAACAGCAGGAGCCCGCCGGCGATGCGGAAGGCCGGCAGCGAGACGCCGAGCGCCTTCAGCACGACATCGCCCGCCACGGCGAAGAAAGCCATGATGCAGAAGGCGATGATCGAGGCGCGGATCGCGACCTGTTTCCGCTCGCTTTCCGACATTCCGCGCGTCAGCGACAGGAAGATCGGCGCCAGACCCGGCGGGTCGAGCGTCACCAGCATCGTGACGAGGGCGGATGTGACGAATTCGATGAACATGCGGAGGCGACTTCACCACGCCTTGCGGTCGCCGTCACCCGCGAAGAAAGGCGGGATTGTGGCAGCAGCTGTGGACGCCCGCAAAAATCGTCGACAACATATTGATATCGCTTCGGTATTTTTTGCTTGGACAGCGCCCGCTTTTGCTGGCGCGAAAGGCCGGAATCGGGTAGCCAGAAGCCTGAAAAATACTAGGAATCGGGACATTTCTCCTTGAGCGACGATACCGACGACAGGCGTGACGACGCCCCGGATTTCGGCGGCGACATCAAGCCGATCGCGATCACCGACGAGATGAAGAAGAGCTATCTCGATTACGCCATGAGCGTGATCGTGAGTCGCGCTCTGCCCGATGTCCGCGACGGCCTGAAGCCTGTGCACCGCCGCATCCTGTTCTCGATGCACGAGAACAAGAACCTGCCCGAGCGGCCCTACACCAAATGCGCCCGCATCGTCGGCGACACGATGGGTAAATACCATCCGCACGGCAATCTCGCGGTCTATGACGCGTTGGTGCGCATGGCGCAGGATTTCTCCCTGCGCCTGCCGCTGATCGACGGCCAGGGCAATTTCGGCTCGATGGACGGCGATTCCGCCGCCGCCGATCGTTACACCGAGGCGCGCCTCGACAAGGCGGCGATGCCGCTGCTCGAGGACCTCGACCTCGACACCGTCGACTTCCAGCCGAACTACGACGGCAAGGAGCACGAGCCGACGGTCCTGCCGGCGCGCTATCCGAACCTGCTCGTCAACGGCGCCGGCGGCATCGCGGTCGGCATGGCGACCAATATCCCGCCGCACAATCTCGGCGAGGTCATCGACGCCTGCGTCGCCTATATCGACAATCCCGAGATCACGATCGACGAGCTGATCGAGATCGTGCCCGGCCCGGATTTCCCGACCGGTGCCTCGATCATGGGCCGCAGCGGCATCCATTCGGCCTATCACACCGGCCGCGGCTCGATCGTGATGCGCTCGAAGACGCATATCGAGGAGCTGCGCAAGGAGCGCGAGGCGATCATCGTCACCGAGGTTCCCTATCAGGTGAACAAGGCGACGATGGTCGAGAAGATCGCCGATCTCGTGCGCGAGAAGCGCATCGAGGGCATCTCGGACCTGCGCGACGAGTCGAGCCGCGAGGGCGTGCGCGTCGTCATCGAGGTCAAGCGCGATGCCGTCGCCGATGTCGTGCTGAACCAGCTCTACCGCTTCACGCCGCTGCAGACCTCCTTCGGCGCCAACATGGTGGCGCTGACCGGCGGCCGCCCGGAGGTCTTGAACCTCAAGGACTTCATCTCGGCCTTCGTCGAGTTCCGCGAGGAAGTCGTCTCCCGGCGCACGCGCTACCTGCTCAACAAGGCCCGCGAGCGCGCCCATGTGCTCTGCGGCCTCGCCACGGCGGTCGCGAATATCGACGAGGTCATCCGCCTGATCCGCACTGCGCCGACCCCGGCCGCGGCGCATGAAGCGCTGATGGCCCGCGACTGGCCTGCCGAAGACATCGCTCCGCTGATCGCGCTGGTCGACGATCCCCGCCATCCGATGAACGCCGATGGCACCTACCGCCTGTCGGATGCGCAGGCCAAGGCGATCCTCGAGCTGCGCCTCGCCCGCCTCACGGCTCTCGGCCGTGACGAGATCGGCGACGAGTTGCAGAAGCTCGCCACCGAAATCGCTGATTATCTCGACATCCTGCGCTCGCGCGCCCGCATCCAGTCGATCGTCAAGACCGAGCTCGCCGAGGTGAAGGCCGCCTTCGCCACGCCGCGCCGGACCGAGATCCAGGACTGGGGTTCCGACCTCGACGACGAGGATTTGATCGCCCGCGAGGACATGGTCGTGACCGTGTCCCATGGCGGCTACATCAAGCGCGTGCCGCTCTCGACCTATCGGGCGCAGCGCCGCGGCGGCAAGGGCCGCTCCGGCATGGCGACCAAGGACGAGGATTTCGTCGCGCGGCTGTTCGTGGCCAACACGCATACCCCGGTGCTGTTCTTCTCCTCCGAAGGCCAGGTCTACAAGGAGAAGGTCTGGCGCCTGCCGCTGGCGGCGCCGAACGCGCGCGGCAAGGCGCTGGTCAACATGCTGCCGATCGAACAGGGCGAGCGCATCACCACGATCATGCCGCTGCCTGAGGACGAGGCGAGCTGGGAGACGCTCGACGTGATGTTCGCCACCGCCTCGGGCGGGGTGCGGCGCAACAAGCTTTCCGACTTCGTCAACGTCAACCGCGCCGGCAAGATCGCGATGAAGCTCGACGAGGGCGACCACATCGTCGACGTGCAGATCTGCACCGAGAATGACGACGTGCTGCTGACCACGGCTGACGGCCAGTGCATTCGCTTCGCGGTGCCCGAGGTGCGCGTCTTCAAGGGCCGCGACTCCACCGGCGTGCGCGGCATCAACCTGGCGAAGGGCGACGAGGTCATCTCGCTCGCGATCCTGCACCATCTCGACGCCACGCCGGACGAGCGCGCCGCCTATCTCAAGCGGGCGGCCGCGGCGCGCCGCGCCCTGACCGGCGAGGCCGACGAGGGTGCGGACTCTGCCCCCGCAGTCGAGGCCGATGCCGAGGAGAGCGCCGGCGACATCGAGCTTGGGCTCGATAAGTACACCGCCATGGGCGCGGCCGAGCAGTTCATCCTGACGATCTCGGAGAAGGGCTACGGCAAGCGCACCTCGTCCTTCGAGTACCGGGTCACCGGGCGCGGCGGCAAGGGCATCGTCGCCATGGTGGTCAACGACAGGAACGGCAAACTCGTCGCCTCCTTCCCGGCTGTCGATACCGACCAGCTGATGCTCGTCACCGATGGCGGCCAGGTCATCCGCGTTCCTGTCGATGCCGGCCCGGACAACCGTATCCGCATCGCCGGCCGCTCGACCCAGGGCGTGACGGTGTTCAACACCGCCAAGGACGAGAAGGTCGTCTCGGTCGAGTGCATCAACGATGACGGCGAGAATGGCGAGGAGGCCGGCGACGAGGCTCCGGGCGAGGAGCAGGCGGAAGGCTGATTGATCAGCTTTTTACGGCCAGTTTCTCAGCTTACCTCTGAGCTCTGGCCTCGCTGCCTGCTTGGCGCTGACGATGCCCGTCATTCCCCGGCGGCGCGAAGCGTAGGCCCGAGAATCTCTGGCAGGAAGCAGCGCCTCTCCGTCACGTCATGCTCGGGTCGAGCCCGGGCATGACGCGCGGCTTCGTTTGACTCGCAACGCCCCCCGCGATCCCATGCGTCCATGAAGGCTCGTTCCGTGCCCGTCCGCTCGCCCGCGATCACGCCGGAGATCATGCTGCGCGCCTATGCCGCCGGCATCTTTCCGATGGCGGAAAGCGCCGATGATCCCGGCCTGTTCTGGGTCGAGCCGGAGCTGCGCGGCATCATCCCGCTCGACGGCTTCCATCTCTCCTCGCGCCTCGCGCGCACGGTCCGCTCGGACCACTTTGAGATCCGTGTCGACAGCGATTTCGAAGCGGTGATCGAAGCCTGCGGCGAGGCCCGGCCCGACCGGCCGGAAACCTGGATCAACACCCGCATCCGCGCGATCTTCGGCGAGCTTTTCGCGCTCGGCCACGTCCATACCGTGGAATGTTGGCGCGAGGGCCGCCTCGTCGGCGGGCTCTATGGATTGTCGCTCGGCGGCGCATTCTTCGGTGAAAGCATGTTCCACCGCGAGACCGACGCCTCCAAGGTCGCGCTCGTCCATCTCGTCGCGCGGTTGCGGCGCGGCGGGTATCGCCTGCTCGACACCCAGTTCCAGACCGGCCATCTCGCACAGTTCGGCACCGTCGAGATCCCGCGCGATGCCTATCGGCTCAGGCTCGACGATGCGCTGCGCCACCAGGGCAATTGGGAAGCTTGGCCAAGGGAGCCAGCCGTGAGCGGCAGGCAGGCGCTCGCCGAACTCTAGTCTGAGGTCGGCCTGCGTGGATCGAGGCGCTCGGCCAGCCAGACGACGGCGATCGCGACGCTGACGCCCCAGCCTACCTCGAAGACGCGCGAGAGCATCATCTGCTGCGCGCTCGTTCCGGGATGGGGGACCAGCAGGATGATCGTCGCAGTGATGCCGGCGAGGCGCGCGGCGCTGGCGACGTTCAGCATCCAGGCTGCCAGAACGGAGAGCGCCGCCGCCAGCAGATAGCTCACGATGGTCTGGCCGGCGATGAGCACGACCGCGACGCCGATCGCGCCGCCGATGGCAGCCCCGACGAACTGGTCGCGCGCCGTCGTCCGCGTCGCGCCGAACTCGGCCTGAACCACGGCAATCGCGGTGATGGCAGCCCAGAAGCCCTCGCGCAGCCCCAGCGCCTGCGTCGGCAAATAGGCAGCGAACGCCGCCGCGCTCGACATCAGCGCATGTTCGAGGCCGTCGCGGAAGCGCCGCCCGGCGGGACTCCGCTTGCGCAGATCGGCGAGGTGACGGCGCAGGCGCCTGATGCGCGTCGTTTCGCGCCCGGCTCCCTTGTCAGCGCCGTCGGGCGGCACGGGTCAGCCGCCGCCGGTCGGGTCGCGGCCCTGTCCCGGATTGGTCGGGAAGAAGCGCTGGCTCGGCCGCTGCGGCTGCACCGGCACGCCGCGCGGCGGCTCGACATCGATGCGCCCGCCGGGCGGCGGCACAGGCTGCTGCAAGGGCGGCAGCAGGTTCGGATCGCGCGGCGGCGTGCGCGGGCGGCGCGGATCCTCCGGCGCCGGCGGTGGCTCGGGCTCCTTGGGATCGACGACGAGCTCGGTGCCGCCCTTGCACTCGGTCAGCCAGACATCGTAGATCGCGTGCTCGACGCCGTGCAGGCCGGGGCTCGCCGCATACATCCAGCCGGTGAAGATGCGCCGGTACTCGTTCTTGAACGTCACCTCGTCGACTTCGACGAAGGCATCCGTCTGCGGTGCTTCCGTCGGTGGCCTGCTCCAGCAGACGCGCGGCGTCAGTTGCAGCGCGCCGAACTGCACCGTCTCGTCCACCGCCACTTCAAACGAGATGATGCGGCCGGTGATCTTGTCGAGCCCCGCAAAGACCGCCGTCGGATTGCGGATGCGGTCGGCCTGCGCCGGCCCCATCGCAGCAAGCAACGCGGCCCCGCTCGTGGCGAGGCCTGCCAGGGTCGAAAGGCGGAACAAGGACGGCATGCTGGCGCGAATCTCTTCCACAGCGCGGAAAGACCGCGACGGGGCGCAGTAACACGGCAAAGGCAGCGGAAAAAGGGCGTCGCGCCCGAAACGGCCATTTCAGCAGCGGCCGCCGCTGCCTTGCCACCCAGCAAAAAGGCCGCCCCGAAAGGAGCGGCCCCGATATCTCGCAACCTGCCTTGCGGCGTTGCCTCAGCGGCCCGGTGTCCAGGCCTGGTAGTCGCCGGTCGCGGCCGGGCGCTCGCCCTCCGCCAGCGTCGAGCCCTGCGGGCGATAGGCCAGCGCCGTGCCGGTCCAGTTCTGCTGGTGCGGCTCCTGCCACTCGCGCGGCTGGTAGCTCTCCTCCGAGGGGGCGACGTCGACGGTGTGGTGCAGCCAACCATTCCAGCCGGGCGGAACCTTGGAGGCCTCGGCCTCGCCCTTGTAGATCACCCAGCGGCGCTGGAAGCCGAGCGCCTTGTCCTTCACCCCGCCTGCGGTGCGGTAATAGACATTGCCGAACTCGTCCTCGCCCACCTTCTCGCCGAAGCGCCAGGTGTGGAAGCGCGTGCCGATGGTTTGGCCGTTCCACCAGGTGAAGATCTGCAGCAGCCAGTCCTTCATTGCCTTCAGTCCATGCGCTTGCAGCGCCGTGCGGAGAGGCCGGCGCGTCTTGGCCCGACTTATGGCGGCAGGGCCCTGCTCTGTCCAGTCCGGAACGCTGCCGCCGGGTCGCTTCGCCGCGCCAGCGGCGCTGGATGGTCTCCAACAATATCCACAAGAGCGTGCAAAACGATGGTCCAGCCGGTCGTCGCCCAGACCGCGCAGCGCGCGGCCTGATTCCTCCTGCGATCGGCTGCTGATTCCCGCCCACGCTCCGCCGGAATTTCGCCGCGATTAGGCTCGCTCGCCGCCATGATTCAGCGCCGAAGCGCACCGACTTCAAGCACTTGGAGCGCTCCCCGCAACCGCTATCTGCAAACCCGCGCTCGTCACCCGAGGGTCACACTTCATTTACCGTGAATAGTGGGGATTTTAGGAACTGCGCTTCGCACAGCGCTGTGGCAATGTTGCCGCGGGGCAGCGATTCTCTTCGCCATTTCCAAGGCTTAGCCAGGGCCTTGAAACTTATCCCCACAACCCACACATCCCTACCACATGTCGTATCCACAAGGATGGCGCTCCACTATTCCTTGACGGAGCGTCGCGAACGGCGCTAGATTTTGACCATCGCATGACGGCCGGCGGCACCCCCTCTGGATGACTGCGAACCCTAGTTTTCCAGAGTGCTTACGGGCCTGCCGCCGCATCCGCCGACATCAGCGGAAGCGAACGGATTTGCACGGGCATTTTGGGCGCGTCCGGGCCTGCAAGCGGGGCGACACCGCCAAGGACCCACGAGGCATCGAACCGAGTTTGGACTGACATCAGGAGCCGGCGATCAACCGGCCGCGCGGGGTATCCACCCGCGGCATGCAAGGACGAAGATCATGCGCATCGAGCGCCGCTATACCTCCGCCGGACAATCGCCCTACGCCGCGATCCCGTTCCGATCGGCCGTCAGCGAGATCAAGAACCCGGACGGCTCCGTCGTCTTCCGGCTCGAAGGCATCGAGGTTCCCGAGGATTGGTCCCAGGTCGCGAGCGACGTGCTCGCTCAGAAGTATTTCCGCAAGGCCGGCGTGCCCGCGCGCATGAAGAAGGTCGAGGAAAACGGCGTCCCCTCCTTCCTCTGGCGTTCCGTTGCCGACGAGGCCGCTCTCGCCGAGCTGCCGGAAGGCGAGCGCTACGGCTCCGAGATCTCGTCGAAGCAGGTCTTCGACCGCCTCGCCGGCTGCTGGACCTATTGGGGCTGGAAGGGCGGCTATTTCTCCTCCGAGGAGGATGCCGCGGCCTTCCATGACGAGCTGCGCTTCATGCTCGCGACCCAGCGCGTCGCGCCGAACTCGCCGCAATGGTTCAACACCGGCCTGCACTGGGCCTATGGCATCGATGGCCCGAGCCAGGGCCATTTCTACGTCGACTTCAAGACCGGCAAACTGGTGAAGTCGAAGTCGAGCTACGAGCATCCGCAGCCACATGCCTGCTTCATCCAGGGCGTGCAGGACGACCTCGTCAACGAGGGCGGCATCATGGACCTCTGGGTCCGCGAAGCCCGCCTGTTCAAGTATGGCTCCGGCACCGGCTCGAACTTCTCGATGCTGCGCGGCGAAGGCGAAAAACTCGCCGGCGGCGGCAAGTCCTCGGGCCTGATGTCCTTCCTCAAGATCGGCGACCGCGCCGCCGGCGCCATCAAGTCGGGCGGCACCACCCGCCGCGCCGCCAAGATGGTGGTCGTCGATGCCGACCATCCGGATATCGAGGCCTATATCGACTGGAAGGTGAAGGAGGAGCAGAAGGTCGCGGCTCTCGTCACCGGCTCCAAGATCGTCAAGAAGCATATGAAGGCCGTGCTCAAGGCCTGCGTGAACTGCGAAGGCGACGGCGACTCTTGCTTCGATCCCGAGCAGAACCCGGCGCTGAAGCGCGAGATCAAGCTCGCCCGCAAGTCCCTTGTGCCGGACAACTACATCAAGCGCGTCATCCAGTTCGCCAAGCAGGGCTACAAGGACATCTCCTTCGACACCTATGACACCGACTGGGATTCCGACGCCTATCTCACCGTCTCCGGCCAGAACTCGAACAACTCGGTCTCGTTGACCGACGACTTTTTGCGCGCTGTCGAGAACGACAATGACTGGAACCTGACCGGCCGCACCACCGGCAAGGTCCTCAAGACGCTGAAGGCCCGCGACCTCTGGGAGAAGATCGGCTACGCCGCCTGGGCCTCGGCCGATCCCGGCCTGCATTTCAACTCGACGATGAACGACTGGCACACCTGCCCGGCTTCCGGCCGGATCCGGGCGTCCAACCCGTGCTCCGAGTACATGTTCCTCGACGACACCGCCTGCAACCTGGCCTCGGCCAACCTCCTGCAGTTCTACGATACGCAGACCAAGTCCTTCGACGTCGCGGCCTATGAGCATCTCTGCCGGCTCTGGACCGTCGTGCTCGAGATCTCGGTGACGATGGCGCAGTTCCCGAGCCGCGAGATCGCCGAGCTTTCCTACGAGTACCGCACGCTCGGCCTCGGCTACGCCAATATCGGCGGCCTGCTGATGACCATGGGCCTCGGCTACGACTCGGACGAGGGCCGCGCTTTAGCTGGTGCCCTCACCGCGATCATGACAGGCGTCGCCTATGCGACCTCGGCGGAGATGGCGGGCGAGCTCGGCCCCTTCCCCGGCTACAAGAAGAACGCCAGCCACATGCTGCGCGTCATCCGCAACCACCGCACGGCGGCCCATGGCCTCGCCGACGGCTATGAGGGCCTGAGCGTCACCCCGGTCCCGCTCGACCATGCGACGCTGGCCCGCCTCGGCGGCTCGGCCGTGACCATGGCGGAGCGCTCGCGCATCGTCTGGGACGAAGCCCTGGAGCAGGGCAAGCGCTACGGCTACCGCAACGCCCAGGCGACCGTGATCGCGCCGACCGGCACGATCGGTCTCGTCATGGATTGCGACACCACCGGCATCGAGCCCGACTTCGCGCTGGTGAAGTTCAAGAAGCTCGCCGGCGGCGGCTACTTCAAGATCATCAACCGCGCCGTACCGGACGCGCTGCGGGCGCTGGGTTACCGCGAGGCGGATATCGCCGAGATCGAGGCCTATGCCGTCGGCCACGGCTCGATGAAGCAGGCGCCGGGCATCAACCCCTCGACGCTGCGCGCCAAGGGCTTCACCGACGAGAAGATCGAGGCGGTCGAGAAGGGGCTGAAGAGCGCCTTCGACATCAAGTTCGTCTTCAACAAGTGGACGCTGGGCGAGGATTTCCTCACCGGCACGCTCAAGGTCCCGGCCGAGAAGCTGAACGACATGTCGTTCGAGCTCCTGCCCTTCCTCGGCTTCACCAAGGCCGAGATCGAGGCCGCCAACGTCCATGTCTGCGGCGCGATGACGCTGGAAGGCGCCCCGCATCTCAAGACCGAGCACTACAACGTCTTCGATTGCGCCAATCCCTGCGGCCGCATCGGCAAGCGCTATCTCTCGGTCGAGAGCCATATCCGCATGATGGCGGCGGCGCAGCCCTTCATCTCGGGGGCGATCTCCAAGACCATCAACATGCCCAACGACGCGACGGTCGAGGACTGCAAGAGCGCCTATATGCTCTCCTGGAAGCTGGCGCTGAAGGCGAACGCCCTCTACCGCGACGGCTCCAAGCTCTCGCAGCCGCTGAACTCCGCGCTGATCTCGGATGAGGACGACGAGGCCGATGACGCCGTCGAGACGCTGGTCGCGGCGCCGATGGCGGCACGTGCCACGCAGATCTCGGAGAAGATCGTCGAACGCATCGTCGAGCGTATCGAGCGCAAGCGCGAGCGCGAGAAGCTGCCCGATCGCCGTACCGGCTACATCCAGAAGGCGGTGGTCGGCGGCCACAAGGTCTATGTCCACACCGGCGAGTATTCGGACGGGCGCCTGGGCGAGATCTTCATCGACATGCACAAGGAAGGCGCCGCCTTCCGGGCGATGATGAACAACTTCGCCATCGCGGTCTCGCTCGGCCTGCAATATGGCGTGCCGCTGGAGGAGTATGTCGAGGCCTTCACCTTCACCCGCTTCGAGCCCTCGGGCTTCGTTGCCGGCAACCAGTCGATCAAGAACGCGACCTCGATCCTCGACTACGTCTTCCGCGAGCTCGCGATCTCCTATCTCGGCCGCAACGACCTCGCCCATGTCGACCCGAGCGAGATCGGCCATGACGTGATCGGCGGCGGCGTCGGCCAGGACAAGGCGCCGGATGCTGCGGCTCCGATCACCTCGACCCCCCTCGCCTCCACCGGCTTCCGCCGCGGCAAGCCGATCAACCTGCTCGCTATCCAGGGCGGCGGGGCGGCGAACGATGCGGTCGCCCGCTCGGCCTCGTCCGTGACGGCGCTGGCCACGGCCGGCGCGACCGCGCTGAAGGAGGAACCGGAGGCCTATGGCGAGGCGGAGATGGCCAAGCTGGGCTTCGCGGCCCCGGCCGCCCAGCCGAGCCAGTCCGAGCGCCGCGCCGAGGCGATCATGAAGGGCTATGTCGGCGACAGCTGCGGCGAATGCGGCAACTTCACGCTGGTGCGGAACGGAACCTGTCTGAAGTGCAACACCTGCGGTAATACCACCGGCTGCTCATGATATGCCGAGTTGATGTTTGAAAAGAGAGGCATAATGTTGCCTCGATTTTAGGAAAAGTTCCGCAAACAGATTTGCGCCGCCCGGCCATCAAGCCGGGCGGCGCTTTGCTTTTCAGCCAATCAGATCGGGCATTCGGGGCCGCTAGCTTCCAACGGCCTGGAACACGGCGCGTCGGCCAGCATCCGTCAGGCCTGAACTAAACGTGAGGTCGAAGACGACGAGCTTCATCACTGACTCGTGCATGTCAGCCCCTCTGATCAACAGGAGTGGCAAATGTGAGTGGAACCATAGTTTGCCTTATTGACGCATCAGCGCACCGCAATTGACGCATCAGCCTGCCGCACCTTCGCGGCAGGCTTTTTTCTGGCTATCGGCGTGAGGGTTCAAGGAGAGCTGAGCGACGTCGGGCTGCTGCGATCGTTTGCGCCTTGCGCGCCTCCATGAGGACTTCGAGGTCAACGCCGCCGTTCCTGGGCGGACCCATTCGGCGGACCTCCATGACCTACGATCATTCCAAGTACGAGAATCGCCTTCGCGCCAGCGCGGTGCTCAAGGACCTGAAGAGCAAGCTCATCGACGTCGGCGTCCCGACGATCGATGTGCGGACGATGAGCGCCGAGTCTTCGATGGCCTGGTGGCGTCTCTCGAAGGTCGACGGGGTCCACGTCTTTCACGAAGGCGGGGGTTGGCAGGCTGACGTCGTATTCAAGGACCTACCCCCGGGAGTGCCGAGGATCATCGGTAGCCCGGAGATTTACCCGACCCGACAGGCCGCGCTCGCCGGAGCGATCGAAACCCTTTCCATCATGGCGGTAACCGACAGGATGCCATTGCCGGACACCGATGACGGCTACCGCTGGTTCAAGTTCGACGGCATGGAGGTTCCGGTCCGGGCGGACCTGATCAAGGACTTCCCCGAAAGGCTGGCAGCCGAGGGCTACACCCCTCTCCAAGTCAGGGCCAGACTTGCCCGGCTCCGTCACGAGCTGGCTGACGACCATCCTATGACGACGAAGATTTTCAAGACGCTCGACGAGGATGATCGGAACAGCATCAGAATCGTCTGCGGGATCGCGCTCGCCCTAGGGGTCCATCAGGTCTCGATCGAAGACGGGCTCTGGAGCGACTTCAACCCGGTCGACGGGGTAACGTCAGGCATGCGGATGTGAGATCGTTTCGAACACACCTAGCGGCACCCAGTCCGGCGTCGATATTGATGGGACATGCATTTTCTGCAAGTTTCATCAATATTGAAGGGCGCCCCCCGCTCATACCCATTCCAAGTGCTGTCATCAGATCACCGCTATGATCGCCGTTCCAACGCTGCCAGATGGCATCTATTTCTTCAGGGACGAGACCTATCCGCTGCCGGAGCTCGCGATGTCGGAGGCGCCTGCCGAGCTTGCCAGCTTCCTCATCGCACACGCCCGGGCCAACGGGGTCGAACTGATCAGGGACGAGATCGTCGAGCTGGTCTGCAAGGGCGATGGCATTCCAGACCAGCGGTTCACGATCTACTGGCCAACGGCGGCAGGCCTGCATGTCCTCGTGCCGAAGAAGTTCGTTGTCGGCCGAGCTTAGCCCGCGGCTCCACTCCGATACCTAAGCGCGTCCACGATGACCTTGAACGCGGGGAGGTTCTGACGGCGGCTCGGATAATAGAGGAAGTAGCCGTCGAAAAAGGGCGACCAGTCATCGAGAACCTGGACTAATTCGCCCGAAGCGATCTGCCGCTCGACGATGTCGTCGGGGACGTAGGCGATGCCGTAGCCGTTCACCGTTGCGTCGATCATGGCGTAGGAGTTGTTGAAGGTGAGCTGGCCGCTGACCCGGACGCGCAGCTCCTGCCCGTCCTTCTCGAACTCCCAGGCATAGAGCCCGCCGGCCGTTTCGTGGCGCATGTTGATGCAGACGTGGCGGACCAGATCCTGCGGATGTTCCGGCACGCCATGCGTAGCGAGATAGCCGGGAGAAGCGACGGCCACCAGCCGCCAGTCCGGGCCGATCCGCACGGCGATCATGTCCTTCTCGACGCTCTCGCCCAACCGGACACCGGCATCGAAGCCCTCCTCGACGATATTGCGGAAGGTGCTGTCGAGGATCAGTTCGACATGGATGTCGGGATAGTCGCGGAGAACCGGCTTCAGCTTCGGCCAGACGACGCTTTCGAGGGCATGATCGGATAGCGTCAGCCGGATCGAGCCCGACGGCTTGTCGCGCAACGCGGTCAGCGCCGCGATCTCGTCCTCGATTTCTGCGATCCGCGGCGTGATGGTCTGGAGTAGCCGCTCCCCCGCTGCCGTAGTCGCAACGTTGCGCGTCGTCCGGGTCAGGAGCCGAATGCCCATCTGCGCCTCGAGCTGCTTGATCGTGTAGCTGAGGGTCGATTGCGCCACGCCGATCTTCGCCGCTGCCCGGGTGAAGCTGTGCTCCTCGGCGACGATCTGGAACCACCTGAGCTGGTTGAGATCGGTCTTGTCCATGAGAGTTCCCCAGGTTCCGGCACGGGCTAGACTAATCGATCCACTCGATTAGTTCATGCGTATTCCGACGGGTAATCGTTCGACGGCTGACTCGCTAGTTTGCACTGCAACAACGCATGCAGGAGCAAACGATCATGACGGTTGCCGCCTTATCGAATGAAGAAGCCAAGCCGATCGCGGCTTGGGGCGCCGTCCTCTCGATGGCGCTTTGCGTGGCGATGCTGATCGCCTCGGAGTTTATGCCGGTCAGCTTGCTGACGCCGATGGCCGAAGGGCTGCGCGCGACCGAAGGCCAGACCGGACAGGCGATCTCGATCAGCGGTCTCTTCGCGGTGGCGGCGAGCATGGTCATCACCACCGCCGCCGGGACGCTGAATCGCAAATGGGTCCTGGTCGGACTGACGGGCTTCATGCTGGTCTCGCTGGTGATGGTCGCCGCCGCGTCGGACTTCACCGTGCTGATGCTTGGCCGTGCCCTGCTCGGCATCTGCATCGGCGGTTTCTGGGCGCTGGCGGCCGCCGTCATCATGCGGCTGGTTCCGGGGAGCGAGGTGCCCCGCGCCCTGGCCCTGATGTATGGCGGACAAGCCATTGCAGCGGCCTTCGCCGCGCCCGTCGGCAGCTATCTCGGCGGCATCTTCGGCTGGCGTGCCGTGTTCTGGGCGCTGACGCCGATCGTCGCCATCAACCTCGTCTGGCATGTGGTCGCACTGCCGTCGCTTCCGGCCCGCCAGCGCCAGGATTTCCGGACCATGTTCGGCCTGCTGAAGCGTCCGCATTTCCTGCGTGGCCTCGTCGCCTCGATGCTCTCCTGGGGCTCGGCCTTCACGATGTTCACCTATCTGCGCCCGTTCCTGGAACAGGTGACGGGTGCGGATGTGACGACGCTCTCGATCCTGTTGCTGGCGCTCGGCTGCGCCGGGTTCGTCGGAACCTGGGCCTCCGGCCGCTTCCTGAGCGGCAGCGTCGCGCCTCTCTTGAAAGTCCCCACGCTGCTGATGGGGGGCTGCACGCTCGGCCTTCTGCTGCTCGGCTATTCGGTTGTCGCGGCGGGACTCTTCCTGGCGCTCTGGGGCGCGATGAACACCGCCATGTCGGTGATCTGGATGACCTGGATGTCACAGAACGTCGACGATGCACCGGAGGCCGCCGGAAGCCTCATGGTCGCGGCGATCCAGGCCTCGATCCTGCTCGGTGCAGTGATCGGCGGGTTGCTGCTCGATGGCCTGTCGATCTTCGCGACCTTCGCGGGAAGCGTGCTCATGGCCGCCATCGGCATTGCCGTGATTGGCAGCGGTCAACGCCTGCTCAAGCCCGAATGACTACAGAGAACGGGAGACATCGATGAGTACCAACACGACCACCGCGCCGACCACACGCATGGACCGTCGCGAGCTCATGAAAACTACCGGGGCCGGCATGGCGATCTTGGCCGCCGCACCGCTCCTCACCATCTCCAACGCAAGGGCTCAGAACATGGCAGCGGACTGGGACAAGACCTTCCCGAAGAGCGAGAAGGTCGATCACCTGACGGTCACCTTCAGGAACCGGTACGGCATTACCCTGGCGGGCGATCTGTATCTGCCCAAGAGCCGGGGCGATCGACGGCTGGCAGCCTTGGCCGTCGGAGGTCCGTTCGGCGCGGTGAAGGAGCAGTCGTCCGGTCTCTACGCGCAGACGATGGCGGAGCGCGGCTTCATCACGCTGGCCTTCGATGCGTCCTTCACCGGCGAAAGCGGTGGCGAGCCCCGCAACGTCGCTTCGCCCGATATCAATACCGAGGATTTCAGCGCCGCCATCGATTATCTTGGTCTGCACCCCTCCGTCGATCGCGAGCGGATCGGCGTCATCGGCATCTGCGGCTGGGGCGGCATGGCCTTGAATGCCGTTGCCGTCGACAAGCGGGTCAAGGCCGTCGTCGCCAGCACCATGTATGACATGACCCGGGTCATGTCGAAGGGCTACAACGACAGCGTGACGCTCGAGCAGCGCACGCAGGCGCTGGAGCAGATGAGCCGACAGCGCTGGGAAGACGCCGCCAACGGAGCCCCGGCCTACCAGCCGCCCTATAACGACTTGAAAGGCGGCGAGGCGCAGTTCCTGGTCGACTACCACGACTACTATCGGACGCCGCGCGGCTATCATCCGCGTGCCGTCAACTCCGGCAGCTCATGGACACGGACCACGCCGCTCTCGTTCATGAATATGCCGCTCCTGACCTACATCAAGGAGATCTCGTCGCGGCCGGTGCTGCTGATCCATGGCGAGAAGGCTCACTCGCGGTATTTCAGCGAAACCGCCTACGCGGCTGCGGCAGAGCCGAAGGAGCTGATGATCATCCCGGGAGCCAGCCATGTCGATCTCTACGACAAGGTGGACGTCATCCCCTTCGACAAGCTGGCCAGCTTCTTCAACCGGCATCTGGCCGCGTGACGAATGACATTCGAGGACACAGTGCAGTCTCGTCGCGCTTTCCTGGCGGGAGGCGCGACCGCCCTCGCCTCTCATTCCATGGCTCGGGCGCAGACCGATGCGTCCTCGGATCGGAAAGGAGCCGCCATGCGTCTTCGATTTGCCTTGGCGGATCAGGAATTCACGGCGACGCTGGAGGACAATCCCTCCGCACGCGATCTCTTCTCCCTGCTGCCTTTGGACCTGAAGATCGGCGACTATTCGACCAATGAGAAGATCGCCTACCTTCCGCGCAAGTTGACCGAGGACGGCAGCGATCGCTTCGATGGAGAGGCTGTCGGCGACCTTTGCTACTATGCCCCCTGGGGCAACCTCGCGATGTTCCATGGCCCCTATCGCTGGTCGCGCGGCCTGATCCGGCTCGGGCGCCTCGACCAAGGAGCCAAGCCGTTGCTGGTGCGCGGTGAGTATCCGCTGCGCGTCGAAAACGCCTCCTGAACCCCATCGGAGCTCACATCATGCTCGCAACCGTTCTGCACGGCCCCGGCGATATCCGCTGCGAAGAGGTAGCCGATCCGCAAATTCTCAAGCCCACCGACGCGATTATCAAACTCTCGGCCAGTTGCATCTGCGGATCCGATCTCTGGCCCTTCCGTGGACTCCAGCCCGTCGATGGCCCGATGCATATGGGCCACGAGTACTGCGGCGTGGTGGTCGAGGTCGGCAGCGCTGTGAAGACCGTGAAGCCGGGCCAATTCGTCATCGGCTCCTTCGTTCTGTCGGACAACACCTGCCCGCACTGCCGCTTCGGGTTCCAGTCTTCCTGCGAGCAGCGCGAGTTCATGTCGGGCGCGCAGGCGCCCCATGCCCGCGTGCCGTTGGCCGACGGCACGTTGGTCGCCACCGCTACCATGCCCGACGACGATCTGATCCCCAGCCTGTTGGCGGTCTCGGACGTGCTCGGCACCGGCTGGTACGCCGCCAATGCAGCACGGGTGCAACCCGGCTCGACGGTCGCGGTGGTGGGCGACGGCGCGGTCGGCCTGATGGGCGTGCTCGCAGCCAGCCAGATGGGCGCGGAACGCATCATCGCGATGAGCCGCCATAAGACCAGGCAGGACCTTGCCCTGGAATACGGAGCGACCGACATCGTGTCCGAACGGGGGGAAATCGGCGTCACCCGGATCAAGGAATTGACCAAAGGGGTCGGCGCGGACTCGGTGCTCGAATGCGTCGGAACCAACGAGTCCATGCATCAGGCGATCAATTGCGCGAGGCCCGGTGGCTCCATCGGCTTCGTCGGCGTGCCCCATGGCGTCGAGCTGAACGGCGAGTTCCTGTTCTTCGCCCAGAAAAACCTGCTCGGCGGCCCGGCACCCGTGCGCCGGTTTCTGCCGGACCTCATCGACCTCGTGCTGGGGCGCAAGATCAATCCAGGAAAAGTCTTCGACCTGACGCTGCCTCTTGAAGATGTTGCGGAAGGCTACCGCGCCATGGACGAGCGCAGGGCCATCAAGACACTGCTTCGCGTTTAGACCCGTCGAACGCCGCAACATGGAGTGCGCCGAAATCCAGCGGCGCTTCCGGTCAACGCCGATACCGGAGCGCCTCGACCAGCAAGGCGAAGGCTGGTGTCGGCTGGCGCCGGCTCGGGTAGTAGAGATGGTAGCCGGAGAACGGCTCGCACCAATCGGCCAGAACGCGGACGAGCCGCCCATCGGCCAGATAGGGCGCGACCTGGCCTTCGGTCAGATAGACCAGCCCGTATCCCTCCAGCGCGGCCTTCAGCATGAGGCTCGCCGTGTTGAATGTCAGTTGGCCATCGACCCGGACGTTGAGCTCCCTGCCCTTCTTCTCGAATTCCCAGGCATAGAGACCACCATGGATCGGCAGACGCAGATTGATGCAGTTGTGATCCGTCAGGTCCTGTGGCGCTTTCGGCGGTGGACGCTTCGCGAAATAGGCAGGTGAACCGGTGACGGCCATCCGCAGCTCCGGGCCGATCGGCACGGCGATCATGTCCTTGGCGACCGTCTCGCCCGGCCGCACGCCCGCGTCGAAACGCTCGCCGACGATGTCGGTCAGGCCGTAATCGATCACGATCTCGACCTTGATGTCGGGATAGTCGTTCACGAGCCTGGCGACCGCAGGCCAGAGGATCGACTCGGCAGCATGCTCCGAGGCCGTCAGGCGGATCGTTCCGGACGGTTTTTCCCGAAGCTCGCTCAAGCCGTCCAGTTCCCGCTGGATCTCCGCGATCCGCGGGCCAACGGAGTTGATCAGCCGCTCACCGGCTTCGGTCGGAGCGACGCGGCGCGTCGTGCGGGTCAGCAGTCGCAGGCCCAGCCGCGCCTCGAGAACGCGAATGGTCTGGCTCAAGGCCGACTGCGACACCCCGAGGCGCTTCGCCGCCCGGGTGAAGTTCCGTTCCTCCGCAACGGCGAGGAAGGCGGAGAGATCGTTCAGGCTATCGCCCGCCATTCAGTAGCTTTCCTTATGGGTTCATGCCGAACTTAACATCTAATCGCGTATTCGGCAGGGCCCTATGTTCGTCAGGACAGCAGCACCTGCATCGGCAGGTGCCGAAAATCTAAGGGAGTCCCGGATGAACAAGATCCTTGCAGCCGCCGCCGTCAGCGCGGTCGGCATCGTTCCGGCGCAAGCGGAAACCATCGAGATCAAGGCCAACGGCAGCGCGGCCTCGGTGATCGGCGTCGCCGGCAATTTCTCAGGGCACGCCGTCATCAGCCCGCTGTTCCCGCCAACCGACATTACCCGGGCAAGCACCGGACTGGTGAACTTTGCCCCGGGCGCGCGCACCGTTTGGCACACCCATCCCGCCGGGCAGTTGCTCATCGTCACCGCGGGCCAGGGCTGGATCCAGGAGGACGGCAAGGACCGGCGCGTGATCAACCCCGGCGATGTCGTCTGGATCGCCGCTGGCGTGAAGCACTGGCATGGCGCGACCGCGACGAGCCCGATGGCGCACATCGCCCTCAGCTACATGCAGGACAACAAGAACGTCGACTGGCTCGAGCCGGTGTCCGACGAACAGTATCGCTGATCGGGAGGAAGCCATGAAACCCTCGACCCTTCTGGCGCTCGCACTCTCCATGGGCTCGGCCGACGCCATTGCGCAGACCGGTTCGCAGACCGGAAGCCTTTCCCGCTCCGACGTTGCGACCGTCTCACCGGCCCTGGAACGCTATGCCACCGAAAAGCTGGCGAATGATCTCTGGAAGCGCCCCGACCTGTCGCCGCGTGACCGCAGCATCGTCACCGTCGCGGCGGTGATCACCCGAAACCAGGGCATCCTTCTCCCCGAGCAGATCAGGCTCGCCCTCGACAACGGCGTGAAGCCCGCCGAACTCTCCGAGGTCATCACCCATCTCGCCTTCTATGCCGGATGGGGTAATGCGATGGCGGCGACGGCGATCACGAAGGATGTCTTCGAGGCACGCGGTATCGGCGCCGACCAGCTCCCCAAGGCCCGGGTCGAATTCCTGCCGCTCGACGAGAAGGCCGAGGCTGATCGTGCCGCCCGCGTCGAGCAGGGCACGGGACCGGCTTCACCCGGCCTGGTGCGCGACACGACGGAAGTTCTGTTCCGGGATCTGTGGCTGCGGCCCGACCTCGCGCCGCGCGACCGCAGCCTCGTCACGGTCAGCGCCCTGATTTCGGCCGGACAGGTGGAGCAGATTCCCTACCACCTCAATCGGGCCATGGATAATGGCCTGACGCGGGCGGAAGCGTCGGAGGTGATCAGCCACCTCGCCTATTACGCCGGTTGGCCGAATGCCTTCTCAGCGGCGCCAGTGGCACGTGCCGTGTTCGAGAAGCGAGCCGCCAATTGAGCATGGAAGCTTCGTCGGTTCCGCCCGGATCAGCGCGGTCCGTTGCCTTCGTCCTGTGGCCGATCATGGCGGCAGTCCTGACGGGCTTCCTGGTCATCGGCATCGCCCTCCCGGTTCTGCCGCTGCACGTGAACCGCGATCTCGGCTTCGGCACCTTCGTCGTCGGCCTCGTGGCGGGCGCGCAGTTCGTTGCGGCCGTGGCGACGCGCATCTGGTCAGGGACTCACGCCGATACGCATGGCGGAAAGCGGACAGTGATGCTCGGCCTCGTCGGCGCCTGTGCATCCGGACTCCTCTACCTGCTCGCCTCCGCCGCCGAGGGATCGCCCACCCTGTCCGTCGCCATCCTCTTGACCGGGCGCGCGCTGCTGGGCGGTGCCGAGAGCTTCATCATTACCGGAGGCGTGAGCTGGGGGTTGGCCACCGTCGAGGATCATCACGCCGGGAAGGTGATCGCCTGGGTCGGCACGGCCATGTTCGCCGCCCTTGCCCTGGGCGGGCCGATCGGGACGACGTCGTTCGCCTCGCACGGCTTCGCGGCCATCGGGCTCGCCACGACGCTGCTCCCTCTCATCGTACTGTTCGGCCTGCTGCGAGTACCCGCTCCCCACGGGCTGTCTCGACAAACCGGGAGTTCCCTGCGACGAGTCCTGAACGCAGTCTGGCTTCCCGGGATCGGAGCCGCACTCAGCAGTGTCGGTTACGGCGCCATCCTCGCCTTCGGTTCGTTGCTCTACAGCAATCATGGCTGGCAACCGGTCTGGCTCGCCTTCACCGCCTTCGGCGTCGCGTTGATCGCGGCACGAGTGATCTGCGGTCATCTGCCCGACAGGTTCGGCGGCGCCAGGATCGCCATGCTGTTCGTGGTGGTGCAAGCGGCTGGGTTACTTCTCATGGGGCTTGCGCGCAGCGGCATGTTCGCCACCGTCGGGGCCGCATTGGCCGGGTTCGGATATGCCCTCGTCTATCCAGGGTTCGGCGTGGAGGCAGTACGGAATAGCTCTCCGGAAACCCGGGGGCTGATCATGGGGATCTATACCGTCTTCCTCGATATCGCGATTGCGGTGGGAAGCCCGACTCTGGGCTGGGTAGCCGGGATTGAAGATTTGAATGCCGTCTTTATCGCCAGCGCTGGAGTCACGCTCTCAGCAGCGGCGATCGCGCTTCGTTTGTTTCGGCGGACCGTAGTTACACGTTGATGACCGGCCTCCAAACAAAAATCACGCATGCGATTGCGCTATCCATAGTCCAGTGGTTTTGTTCGCTGCCGAAGTGTCCAGCCACCTCGACGTCGGCGCCAGGGATTTGAACGGATGACAATCCACCCATAGGTCGCGCTCAGTCGCGCGAACTCGCCCCCCGCAGAGCGGCATCCTCACACGGTGCCGAACTCTTCGAGGCAAACCCCATTGCGATCCGGAGAACGCGCCAGTCCGCCACGCCGGCTTGGCCGAGCGGTCATACCGTTCGCCTCTCTACGCGGCGCAAAGCAGATCAATCGACTTGCGTGCCGCGTTCCCACTACATGTCCGGCAGCCGCGCAATCAACTTATCCAAGGTGATGGGATAATCTCGCACGCGCACCCCGGTAGCGTTGTAGATCGCATTCGCCACTGCCGCTGCTACCCCGCAGATTCCGAGCTCCGCCACGCCCTTGGCCTTCATTGGCGACGAGATCGGATCAGCTCCGTCGAGGAAGACCACGTCCTGGTGCGGAATATCGGCATGGACCGGCACTTCATAGCCGGCGAGGTCGTGGTTGACGAAAAAGCCGGCGCGCTTGTCGACGACCAGCTCCTCCGTGAGGGCAGCGCCGACGCCCATGGTCATGGCGCCGATCAACTGGCTGCGCGCGGTCGTCGGGTTCAGGATGCGGCCACAGTCGCAGACGGCAAGCATGCGCCTGACGCGGGTCTCGCCGGTCGCAGCATCGACACCGACCTCGACGAAATGCGCGCCGAAGGTCGATTGCTGGTACTTCTTGTCGAGGTCGCCATATTCAATGCGGTCTTCGGCAAGGAGCCCCTCGGAACCGGCGGCCTCGGCGAGAGAGGCGCGATTGCCCGCGCGGACATGACCGTCGACGAAGACGGCTTCGGCAGCATTGAAGCCCAGCTTTTGGGCGGCCATTTCACGCAGCTTAAGGCAAGCGGCGTAGACCCCGGCCGTCGAATTGTTGCCGCCCCATTGTCCGCCCGAACCGCAGGAGACCGGAAAGGTTGAATCCCCGAGACGGACCGCCACCTTCTCGATGGGTAGGCCCATCATCTCCGCCGCGGTCTGGGCGATGATGGTGTAGCTGCCGGTGCCGATATCGGTCATGTCGGTCTCGACGGTCACCAAGCCGCCGCTGTCGAGCCGGACGCGGGCGGCCGACTTCGTCAGCAGGTTGTTGCGGAAAGCCGCGGCGACGCCCATGCCGATAAGGGTGTTTCCATCGCGCATGCGTCCGGGTTGCGCCTGACGCTTGCTCCAGCCGAAGCGCTCCGCGCCGCTGCGCAAGCATTCGACGAGATGACGTTGTGAGAACGGCCGCTCCGGATGTTCCGGATCGACCTGGGTGTCATTGAGGATGCGGAACTCCACCGGATCGAGCCCGAGCTTCTCGGCCATTTCGTCGATGGCGACCTCGAGCGCCATCATCCCTGAAGCCTCGCCCGGAGCGCGCATGGCGTTTCCCTCGGCGAGATCGAGCACGGCGAGCCGTGTCGCCGTCATGCGGTCGGCGCCGGCGTAAAGCAGCCGGGTCTGGTTCACCGCTTCCTCGGGGCCGCCGTCGGGCAGGTCGCCGGACCAGCTCTCATGACCGATCGCAGCGATCTTGCCGTCGCGCGTCGCACCGATGCGGATGCGCTGGATTGTCGCCGGCCGGTGCGTCGTGTTGTTGGCCATGAGCGGGCGCGTCAAGGCGACCTTGACCGGCCGCCCGGCGGCTCGCGCGCCGAGGGCCGCGAGCAGCACATCGGTGCGCAGGAAGAGCTTGCCGCCGAAGCCGCCGCCGATGAAGGGCGAGAGGACGCGAACCTTGTCCCTGGAGATGCCGAGCGTCTTCGCGAGGTCGCCGGCCGCCCAGGCGATCATCTGGTTGGACGTCCAAACCGTGAGCCTGTCCCCGTCCCAGGCGGCGAGCGTGGCATGCGGCTCCATCATTGCGTGCGACTGGTCGGGCGTCGTGTAGGTCTCGTCGAGCTGGACGGGCGCCGCAGCAAAGGCCTTGGCAAAATCACCGACGGAGGTATCGGGAGGGCCACCGAAGCCCGGTTTGGGCGTGCCTGCCGAGTTCCTGGAAGCGGCGAGATCGAAGGCACCTTCGGCGCGCGTGTAATCCACGCGGACCAGCTTGGCGGCCGCGCGGGCCTGCTCGAAGGTCTCGGCGACGACGAGCGCAACCGCCTGATGGTAATGCTCGATGGCGGGGCCGCCGAGCAGCGCCGCGGTGTTCCGGCCGCCCTTGCTCAGCTTGCCGGCGTTTTCCGCCGTGACGATCGCCAGCACGCCGGGCGCGGCCTTCGCTTCCGTAAGATCGATCGCAGCAATGTGCCCCTTCGCGATCGCCGCGCCGACCACATAGCCATAGGCTTGGTTCGGTACGACATCGTGCCGTTCATAGGCGTAGGGCGCCGTGCCGGTGGTCTTGAGCGGGCCGTCGATCCGGCTGGTGGGCTGGCCGATCACCTTGAGCTGGTCGATCGGATTCGTCGTCGCAGGGGTATCGAACTTCATGGCGCTACCCCTTCGCCTCCGTCAGAACCGCACTGAGCGTGCGCTCGACCAGCGGTAGCTTGAATGCGTTCTCCCGGGTCGGGTTGGCGCCGGCAAGAAGCTGCGCGGCGGCAGCCTTGGCGCCGCGCGGCAGTTCGGCTTCGGCCGCCTCGATGCGCCATGGCTTATGGGCCACGCCACCTAGTGCCACGCGTCCGCTGCCGTCGCGCTGGACGATGGCGCCGACCGAGATCAGGGCGAAGGCATAGGAGGCTCGGTCGCGAACCTTGCGATAGATCTGCGCGCCGCCGACCGACTTCGGCAAGGTGACGGCGGTGACCAGCTCTCCCGGCATGAGCATGGTCTCGATCTGGGGCGTGTCGCCGGGCAATCGGTAGAACTCGGCGATGGGAATACGCCGTGTCGCACCGTCCGAGCCCAGCGTCTCCACGGTTGCATCGAGCGCGCGCATGGCCACGGCCATGTCGCTCGGATGCGTCGCGATGCAGGCGTCGCTGGTGCCAAGGATGGCGTGATTGCGCGTGAAACCGCCGATGGCGGCGCAACCGCTGCCCGGTCGGCGTTTGTTGCAGGGCTGGTCGGTGTCATAGAAATAGGGGCAGCGTGTGCGCTGGAGGAGGTTGCCCGCCGTCGTCGCCTTGTTGCGCAACTGGCCGGAGGCACCGGCGACCAAGGCGCGCGTGAGCAAGGGATAGTCGCGCCGCACGCGCTCATCCGCGGCGAGATCGGTGTTGCGCACCAAGGCGCCGATCCGCAGACCGCCGTCAGGCGCGGCTTCGATCTTGTCGAAGGCGAGCCC
This sequence comes from Allobosea sp. 10L422, assembly GCF_056395345.1. Lineage (NCBI taxonomy): Bacteria > Pseudomonadati > Pseudomonadota > Alphaproteobacteria > Hyphomicrobiales > Alloboseaceae > Allobosea > Allobosea sp. 10L422. The sequence continues at coordinate 36,279 of NZ_JBFTJI010000001.1, read as the reverse complement.
GTTCACGTCGATCAGATGTGTCGGCGTCTCGATCTCAAGTTTCATGAGGTCGAGCAGATTGGTGCCGCCGGCGATGAATTTCGCGCCTTGGGTCCGAGTGGCAGCGGCAACCGCTTCTGCCGGCGAAGCTACGCGCTCATAGATGAAGGACCTCATGCCTTCCTCCCCGCCACCTCGCTGATGGCGTCGATGATGTTGGGATAGGCCGCGCAACGGCAGATATTGCCGCTCATGCGCTCGCGAAGCTCCAGGGCCGTCAGCTCCGGCTGCGCCAGCAGATCCGTGCTGACGTGGCTGGGAATGCCGGCCTTGATCTCGTCGAGCACCGCAACGGCCGAGCAGATTTGGCCCGGAGTGCAATAGCCGCATTGATAGCCGTCGTGCTTGACGAAGGCGGCCTGCATCGGATGAAGGTTCGCGGCCGTGCCCAGCCCCTCGATGGTGGTGATGCGATCGCCCTCATGCATCACGGCCAGCGTCAGGCAGGAATTGATCCGGCGACCTTCGACGATCACGGTGCAGGCGCCGCACTGGCCGTGATCGCAGCCCTTCTTGGTTCCGGTGAGGTGGAGATGCTCGCGAAGCGCGTCGAGCAGGGTGGTGCGCACATCGATCCTGAGATTGCGTGTTTCGCCGTTCACGACCATCGACACGTCGGTCATCGAGGGCATGTCGGGCGTCATCGACCTCTCGGCAGGTGCAGCGGTCTGAGCCTGTGCCAGCGGGGAAACCCCAAGCGCCGCGGAAGCGGCTCCGGCAAGGAGCACATCCCGCCGCCTGATCTCATGATCGCTACTGTTTTGCATGTGATGTTCCAATCCCTGGCGCCGACGCCGGCGTGGCTGGACACTTCGGCAGAGAACAAAGCGAGTGGACGATGGTTCCGGCCGGGGGCTCAATCTCGAGATCGGCGTGTCGTCTCCATTCCGAGAACGATCCTGAACGCGCAGCTAGCCGGCCGAAACAAGCGAAGCGCGATCACAGCGGTCGCCAGCGTTGTGCGACCGCTGAAGATAACAACGCAACTAGCCGCGCTCGCGGCTACCTAGCCAAGGCGGGAACGGAGCCGCGGCGCGGAGCCTCGTTGCGCAACCGTACGCGCCGGCAAGAGGGCGCCCGTCGCATCCGTGCGGTGACGCACCGCAGCTTGCGCGTTGGAACAGGCGCGGATCGCGTTGGTACGTCTCAACATGCCGTCGATCCCGGGCCAAGCCGACGGCTTGCGCTCGGGGCTCCGGCGGCTCCCTTCCTGACAACGATCGGACCTGCCGATGCCGCTCTCAATATTGGCACTGAATTGCACCTTGAAACCCGAGGGACGGTCCTCGACCCAGCGCATTCTCGAACTCGTCCTACAGGAATTCCAGGACGATTGCGCGAGCGAGCGGCCCTAAACATCAAGCCGGGCGTCTCGTCCGATGAAGGCGATGGCGATGACTGGCCAGCGTTGAGGCGCAAGATCGACGCTTGCGACATCCTGCTTGTCGGCACTCCGATCTGGCTCGGCCAGCCGTCGAGCATTGCCAAGCGCGTGCTGGAGCGCCTGGACGCGTTGCTCAGCGAGGCCGACAATCAGAATCGGACGCCGGCCTGTGGCAAGGTCGCGGCCATCGCTGTCGTCGGCAACGAGGACGGGGCCCATCACGTCTCCGCCGCCATCGCGCAAGCGCTCTTCGATGTCGGCTTCACCATCGCCGCCGGCGGGCCGACCTATTGGGTCGGCGAAGCCATGGGTCGCGTGAACTTCATCGATCTCGCCCAGGTTCCAAAGGCGACGGCGACGACGAATCGCATGCTCGCCCGCAACGCCGCCCACCTTGCCGAGCTGCTCAAGCGCCATGCCTATCCGGGCTATTGAGACCGGTGTCCGAGCCGGTTGACCGTGGTGCGGTGTTCCAACACCCGGATGAATTCCCAATTTTCGGGTTCACTCGACCAACCGGGCCCGCCTCTCGCGCCAAGCAGCGGGTGTCTGTGGCTTCACGAAAACGGAGACGATATCCGAGCGGTGCGCCCGGAGCTTCGCTTCGACACGCTCCACGCAGTCCTCGATATCAGCGGTCGAGCGATCGTCCTTGAATTCAAGGCTCAGCGCCACCACGATCTGATCCGGGCCGAGATGGACCGTGGTCATCCCGTTGACGCGCTCGACATCGGGATCACTTTCGGCCGCAGCCCTGATCGCTTCCTGAACATGCGGAAGCGCAGCTTCTCCCAGCAGCAAGGCCTTGCTTTCCCGCGCGAGCAGCATCGCCGTGGTCGCCAGGATGAGGCCAATCAGAAGCGACGCCGCGCCATCCAGTTCCGGACGCTCGAAAAAGGCTGCTGCCGTAATCCCGATGAAGGCGATGAGCAGTCCGAGCAGGGCCGCGGTATCTTCGAACAGCACTGTGAAGACGCTGGGATCCTTGCTCTGCCGTACGGCAGCGAAATAGCTCAGCGATCCCTTGGCGGCCTTGAACTCCTTTAGCGCGACCCGCCAAGAATATCCCTCAAACAGGGCCGACAGGCCGAGCACAACGTAATTCGTGGTCAAGCTCGTGGCCGGATGCGGCTCGATGATGTGAGCTACGCCTTCGTAGAGCGACACGCCCGCGCCGACTGCAAAGACCAACAGCGCGACGATGAAACTCCAGAAATAGAGCTCGCGTCCATGGCCAAAGGGATGCGTGAGGTCCGGCGGGCGGGCAGCGCGCTTGAGACCGTAGAGAAGAAGGGCGCCGTTGCCGGTATCGACCAGGGAATGAACTCCCTCCGAGAGCATGGCGGAGCTTCCGGTCCATCCCGCAGCAACGAATTTAGTTGCAGCGATCAGGCAATTTCCAGTCAGCGCTGCATAGATGACCCTCCGGGATCCCGCGTGCGCTGCCATTGAACCTCTCTCAGCCTGGCGCAACGATCCATGTGCAAAAAGAGCCCCGGGGGTACTGCCCCAGCGCCGAAGTTCACGGGCGCATCACTCGCTTTCCGCCGACCAGCGCTGCCTCGCTTCCGAAGCCGGCACCAGCAGCTTAGCCGCATTGCCGTCGATCGCGACGATCAGCCCGATATCAAGGTAGTGTTGCGTGCCTCCGGACGACGGGTCGGACTTCTTGAGCTTGAGGAGCGTCCCGGATAGACCGTCGACAGTGCCGACATGCACGCCGTCCGTCCCTACGATCTCAAGGCCTTCCCGAATCTGTTCGGCGAACATCATGGCGGTCTCCTTTTGTTGGAGACGCAACCGACCTACCACGGTTCGGTTCCGGCATGGCCCTTTTCAGTGCTGGCTCGTTGTCTCCTGAACCGGGAGATGCACTGATGCCGACCGCTGATGAACCGATTTCCCAGGAGGTCCGGGCGATGCCGGAATCGCGGAGGCGCCGGAGGCGCGACCCGCACTACTGGGGCGTGCTCACCTTACCCGGGAACATTTACTGTGCCTCCCAGTTACGCCCTCAATCTGGGGGATAACCAGGAGGCCAAAATGAAGAAATTCATCATCGCCGCCGCTATCGCAATGGCTCCCGTAGTGGTGTTTGCCCAGACTTCGACAACCACCACCACGATCACCACCGACCAACAGAGCAAGGTCCGCGCATATGTGGTCAAGGAGAAGCCGGCTTCGGTAAAGGTCACCGAGTCGGTTGCCGTCGGAGCGGCGCTGCCGTCATCGGTGACCTTGCGCGCATTGCCATCTGACGTCGGCGTTACGCAGTACCGCTACGCGATCGTCAACGACAAGACCGTGCTGGTCGAGCCGAGTTCGCGCAAGATCGTACAGATCATCGAGTGAAATCTCATCACGCGTCAGGGCAAAGAGGTCGGTCGGACTAGGACCTTTTTGTTCCTTGGGGGGCCTAGAGGGGAAAGCCAAATGTGGCTTCGCATGGTCCTTATTGCACTGATTTTCAGCGGCCCAGCCCATGCGCAGATATCGCCGACCGGGCCCCCGCACGATGCTCCTCCTGCCGACACGATGCAGCCGAAGTCAGCGCTATCCGAAGATGACGCGAGACAAAGCTTCGCATCTCATGGCTATCCCAATGTGCACGATCTCGCCCGCAGCTCAGACGGCGGATGGACGGGCACCGCTATGACGAATGGCCGAAGCTTCACCGTCCACTTGAGCCAACAGGGCGAGATTGAACGACGCGATTAGCGGCCCCGGCTAATGACCATGGCTGCGCTTCAGAGATCGATCTCAACACAAAGGTGCGCGACAGCCGCTCGCTCGGATTTTAGATTTAACTTCCTGGATGCCTGAGCTGCCCTCGCGGCCGGTCAGAACGGAGAACTCATCCGGCCAGCTTTCAGGGGCGAGACGCGATGGCGAAGTAGTTGTGAGATTCGAAGGGCACGGAGAACTCTCAGTTGGCGTTACTCGCGCTTTGGATCCGGCGGCCCATCAGCTCGACCAGCTCGCGGACCGTTCGGCAACGCTGCATGGCTTCATCGGGGATCATGTCGCAATTGTATTCCCGCTCGATCGCATTCCCGATAAGCGTCAGGTCGTCGATCGAGAACCCGATCTCATCGACCGTCGCATGCGGCTCCAAGAGCTCAGGAGCTACCAGGCCCTCCGTTGCGATGATCTCAAGCAGACGATCCACCAAGGCAAGCTCTGTCTGTACCTGATCATCCGGTCCAAGCTTGCCATCCTGGTCAGAGGACATGTTTCGCCCTCCAGACTACTACGGCCAATACGAGCCTCCCAAATTTGGCGCTGTTCAAATGTGCCTTCAAGAGCGCCGGTTATTTCCTAAACGTGGTTGAGGGCTGGCTTAGAGGCGGCGTGGGAGTTTGCCGTTGTCCTCACGACCTGGCTGCCCGACGAACCTGACGCCACTCGGATGGTTCCCTTTTGCCGCGTATCGAGGTGTGAAAGTGTTCGTGGGCGTCGTCGCGCGGCGTGGAGCCTCGGCGGTTCATGACTGCTGGCAGGCCTCCACGTTTTCGAGCCCAAAAATCTACTTACCGGCGAGGTCAGGCCGTCCGGCTGTGAAGATTTGGGCAGCACAATCGCCTAGCGGCAGGCCACCGTAGCCTGACCCCACAACAATACGGCCGGGTGCCTACGCGACATCATGACAATGCCTTGCCAGTTCCTCAACATATTGACGCCGGACCTCGGCGGTATTGGGAAGGCCTCGGTCGTCTATCCACGCGAGGAATTCATCGGGCCGGATTGTTACGATCTCCAGCGCCCTCCCCCTGGCAAGCCATGCATTAACGACCGCAAGAGCGTTGCGATGCCATACCTCGTAGCTTGAGGGCATTTCGTCCCGATCATGGGCTAGTTCCCAGAGACGCGAAAAATCCTCGCGTTCGTACCAGGGCATGGCGACCGTGTAGACTTCGATGGTTGGTTTCATGGCTCTTCCCGGGTGCGCTGTCGATCGAATGAAGCGGACCGGAATTTGAGGCGCCGTCACCTTAGCAACGGCTTGCAGTTGGAGACGGTCCGGGACGGCGAATGGCTTAGCCTTAGGATGCAACCGGGCCTGCACGGTTCAGTTCCACGATCCCATGCTCTTCTTTGCAAGGCGCTGCGTGACCGCGAATCCCTCAGCGGCGTGGCGCGGAACACCGATGCCCATTGCTCGTTCAGTCTATCCAGGCGTGAGGGGCAGATCATGGACGACAAGTTGAGCCCCGAAGATGCTTGATCCGATCCGCTCGGGTCACGACGACCTTCGCAGCGGAGCCGGGCCATGGCGCGCACATCGCCCACCCAGCCGAGTTCTTGAAAAGGATGCTCGCTGCGACATCGTGATTGTGGGCGCTGGCATCACGGGTGCTTTCCTCGCCGAGCACCTGACCGCCCAGGGCCTCGACGTTGCCGTGATCGATCGCGAGCGCGAGGGTTTCGGAAGCACCGCCGCTTCAACGGCCATGCTGCAATGGGAAATCGATTTGCCGCTGCGCGATCTCGTTGCGCTCTACGGCTTTGAGCGCGCTGCCGATGTGTATCGGCTGAGCTTTCAGGCTGTCGAAGGCCTGGGCCGCCTCATCCGCGAGCTTAATCTCTCGTGCGGTTTTTCTTCGCGCCAAACCATTTATCTTGCGGCGGGGGAAAGCGGCCCGCGCGAGCTCCGGGAAGAGATTGCCGTGCGAATGCGGGCCGGGTTACCCGGCGACTTCATCGAGCATAAGGTGCTGCGCGAGGCTTTCGGCTTTGATCGGCCGGCTGCTATCGTTTCGCCGGGTTCGGCCGAAGCCGATCCGCTCAGTCTTTGTCACGGCCTCCTCGCCGCAGCCGTGCGGCGAGGAGCGAGACTGATCCGCGACGAGGCAGTTGCCTTCGACACCACTATCCGTAGCGCTGCTGTCACGCTCGGCAGCGGGCGGCTCGTAGAGGCCGACCGGATCGTGCTTGCCACCGGCTATGTCATGCCGGAGGTCGTCCGTGACGGCCTCCATCACGTCGCATCAAGCTGGGCAATCGCGACCGTCCCGCAAGCACCTCGGATACTTTGGCCAGGTCCGGCACTGATATGGGAAGCCTCAAAAGACTACTGCTACTGCCGCACTACGGCGGATGGCCGTATTATCTTCGGCGGTGAGGACGAGGAATTCAGCGATCCGGATCGGCGGGAAGCCCTCGGACCGGAGAAGACGAAGGCCTTGCAGTCGCGACTGCATGCCATGATACCGATGGCCGACCTTGACCTCGATCGAGCCTGGTCCGGGGCCTTCGGCCAGACGCAGGACGGCCTGCCGCTCATCGGAAGCGTCCCGGGCCACCCCCGTCTCCTCGCCGCCTATGGCTACGGCGGCAATGGGATCACCTTCAGCTTCTTGGCCGCGAAGATGATCGGGCAGTTGGTCCACGGCGTGGAATGGCCATGGTTCAGCGCATTTGCGATCGACCGCGATCGTATTCGCTAGGGCGTCAATTGGCACTGTTGGCGCTCGGTATTCGTCCCGACGCCGGCGATGACGAAGCCGCTGGGAACAGTTCAAGCGAATTCTAAGTTATGCCCTCCATCTGGGGTAACCAGGAGATCGACTGATGAAGAAGATCATTCTCGTTGCAGCCGCCGTAATCGCTCCGATGGCGGTTCTTGCCCAAAATCCCGAAGGCGCGCGCGGTGGCGCCGCTGCTGGAGCGGCGACCGGCGCAGTCGGCGGCGCAATCGTCGGCGGACCGGTCGGGGCTGTCGTGGGCGGTGTCGGAGGCGCTGTCGTCGGTGGCATCGCGGGCGATGCCACGCCGCGCTTCAAGACCTACGTCCGCGCCCATGAAGTTCCGTCCTACACCTATCGCGAAGACGTTCGCGTAGGCGCGGTGCTGCCGGAGAGCGGCGTGACCTATCGCGAGGTACCGGCCGAATTCGGCACCAAGGGCTATCGCTACACCGTCGTCAACGATCGCACGGTGATCGTCGAGCCCAAGACGCGCAAGATCATCCAGGTTATCGAATAAGGCTCCTATTGGCCCCCGTGCCCTTAAGCTCGGGGGCCAATGCGACACGGACCAGGCCTTCCAACTCCGCGTTCCCGGGACATGCTTTGGAACTGCGGTGCCTAAGCAGAGGACTCGTCGTTCTCCGTCTTGAGCGGCAATAGAGGTGGCGCAGTTGCCTCGAACTGCTCCGCCGCCCTTCCGGGGATATCGTCCTGTTCTCCCTGCCGCCACAGCGCCGCAACGATATAGGCGAGCCGCTCTCTTTCCGCCGGTGCTTTGAGCGGATCGTGAGTATGTCGCTCTCCCAAGATGGTCCACGCCTGCTCAAGTGCGGCCTCGAGCCGTACAAGATCCTCAGGCGATGCGAAGCTGAACGGCATAGGCTTTCCTGAGACCGTGCCGACGGGGTTTCGTTTTATATAGCAATCGGACGGTCCATGCCGCGGCCGCGGAAAACGTGCGTTCTCCCCGGAGAGGTATGCGGACGCACCGGATCACCCACCCGAGGCGTTCCTGATAAAAGCCTTGGATCAGGCGGGACCACGTCAGGCGGATGCGAGCCGAAGGGCCTGACGAAGATCTGCAACGAACGCATCAAAGGCCTGTGCCCGGCCCTCCTGCTCCGGCAGCCGCAGCAGGTAGGAGGGATGGACGGTCATGAAGCCCGGCCTGTCTCCGAAGTGCGTCGCGCCGCGATTGCGTGAGATCGGCAAAGCCTTTCCGGCCAGCGCGAGAACAGCGGTCGCACCCAATGCGACGACGATACGCGGATTCACGAATTCCAGCTCCCGCTCCAGCCACCAGCGATAATGTCTGACTTCGCCGGCAGTCGGTCGCTGGTGAATCCGCCGCTTGCCGCGTTGCTCGAATTTGAAGTGCTTGACGGCATTGGTGAGATAGCTGGAGCGACGTTCGATCCCGGCCTCCTTCAAGGCGCGGTCGAGCAAGTGGCCAGCGGGCCCGACGAAGGGGCGCCCCTGCCTGTCTTCCTGGTCGCCGGGCTGTTCTCCCACGAAGGCGATGGCCGCGCCCTTTGGGCCTTCGCCGAGAACGGCACGTGTGGCGCCCGGGACAAGCGAAGCCGACGCGGCGATAGCCGCATTCAGTTCCTCCAGGTTTGACAAGCTCCGGGCATTTTCAGGGATCGCGTCATCGCGGACGGGCATCGGCGAATCCAGTCGCTTAGCGATCGCCCTTCCGGCGATGCTCCTCAGTGCGTTGTCGAGCATTTGCTTCCGAGATCACCGCAGGGCCTTTCACGGCATTCTCCGTCGGCTCTTCGCGGCGCTCGGCCGGGCGCTGGTCCGGCTCGGTGGGGCCATTGGTGCTGCCATTCCGCTTGGGTTTCTTTTCAGCCATCGCATGTCCTTTCGATCCTGATGCTCCAGCAACTCTGCGGCGCCGGGGTCGGTTCGGGGACCGATAACGAAAATACGCCCGGCCGCTGAGGCGGCCGGGCGGAACGGATCTTCCCGCCCGATCACAGGACGGGTTGGCTCCGAAGATTCTCGTCACGGTGTTCACCACCCAGGATCGCCGCCCAGGATGCGGCAGCGGCGCCGACGAGCAATGCGGCCGCGGTGAGGAACGCCGTCAGCACCGCGATCTTGCGCGCGCGTTCGGCTGCCTGCTTGGCGGTTTCCTTGGCCTGCGAGAGTCGGGCATAGGCATCGTCGATGCGTTTCTGGGCATCCTGCTCGCTGATGCCGGACCGTGCGGCGAGCCGCGCCGCGAGATAATCCCGGTCACCCTGCTCGATCTTGCCGTTCTTGAGCGCGTTGACGAAGATCCTTGAGGCTTCGTCGCGTTCCTGGGCGGTTGGCGGCTGCTGGCCATTCGCGCGCATGACATTGTCGAGCGCCATCGCGAGCGGATCGACATTCTGGGAGACCAGCGACGCCACGCCCGAGCTGGCGGTCGCGACACCGCCGGCGGCCGTCTTGGCGGCGCCGAAGAGTGACGAAGTGGCGACGATGGTGATCAGGAGCGCCCCGGTCGCCCAGACGAGGAGGCCATGGGTCGCGTCGCGCACCTTCCGCTCCTCTCCATTGGCATCGAAGCTCGGCTGCCGCATGCGGCCTGCGAGATAGCCACCCGCCATCGTGGCGGAGGCCATGACCCACAGTGCCCAGAGCGCGCCCGCAATCGCCAGGGCGGTCGCGCTCGAACTCTTCTCGAAATCGGCGGAGACCATCGACAGGCCGATCGCCGAACCGAAGACGGTCATGATGGTGGAAATGGCGGTCGCGATCACCGCGCCGCCGATGATCGGCCCCCATTGCACATAGGAGCGGTTCTCCTTGTTGACGGTCACGGGGGCGACGACGACGTCCGTTCCAGACATGGACATGGCGAATTCCTATCGAAGACCGAGGAACGACAGGATGGCCATGATGACCACCACGAGACCGACGAGGTAGATGATACTGTCCATGAGCCCCTCCTGCTGACGCAGGCAAACAGTCGTCGGAGCGGATTGGTTCCTGACCGCCGCAAGCGGAGAAACTCGCGCCGAGCAGCGAGCGAGACCGGAACCGCTGGGAAGGAAGTCCGTTCACCTCCGGGGGGCATTCCAGACAGGAGGCACCCATGCGAGACGGCGAAGGCAACAAGCTCAGCCCCGAAGAGCAGCAGCGCGTGAAATCGATCCAGGGCGATCCGGGCAAGGACGCCACCACGAAGGTCTCGATCAACCCGGATCCCGAAAAGGATACAGGCGACGCCGACAAGCCGAAGGTGAAGCCAGGCGACAAGCCCGCTGCGGGGGTGGGCGAATAGGCACAGTTTTTTCGGAACAGGCTGCGGCGGCACCCGTTGATTCAATGACCGGCATGAATGTCGGTCTTCCCAGAACCTCAACCCGAGATTCTCCGGTCTCCCGGAGAGCAACCTATGGAGAGAGTGGATATGGCTCAGCAAGGTTTCGCCCAGGATCCGAAGAAGGCTGCCGAGGCCGGCAGGAAGGGTGGCGAGCACAGCCACGACCGCCAGCAGACCCAGGCCCATTCGGATCGTTCGCAGCATGGCTCGCCAGACGGCCAGCGCGGCGGTTCCGGCAACTTCGCTAATGACCGCGAGCGGGCGGCGGAAGCCGGCCGCAAGGGCGGCAAGCACTAGTTTTCCGTCATCGTGCGGATTGGGTGGGCGAGTCCTTCGGGGCTCGCCCTTTTTCCGTCCGATCGCCAGCCGGATGTCCCGTCGGAGGAGCGATCATCAAAGGGAACTCGCAGCCAGTCCATGTGTTCGTCTTCGCATAGCCAGATCGAGGACCGCGATGCAGGGGTTTCAGCAATCGGATTGGGCGATCGCCGACCATCCGGCCGACAATCGTTTCGTGATGAGCTTTCCTGACGGGGTGGCGTTCGCCGTGTATGGCAGGCTCGACGACGACTTGATCGTTTCGCATACCGAGGTGCCCGCGCCTTTTCGCGGACGCGGCATCGGCGAGCGCCTCGTCGAAGGGATTTTCCGCCTGGCGCGAGAACGCGGACAGCGCATGGTCCCGGCCTGCGGTTTCGTGGCTGATTGGGCGCATCGTCATCCCGGGTATCACGATGTGCTGGCGGCACCGGAGGGAGCGCGGCGATGATCGACCACATCTCCGTCGGGACGAATAACCTCGCCCGCGCCCGCGAATTCTATGACAGTGTCCTTGGCTGCCTCGGCCTGCGGTTGCTTCAAAGCAGCGAGCACTCGGCCGATTACGGCGTGGCCAGCATCCTGTTCAGCGTCGAAACACCGCTCGACGGTCACCCGGCGACGCGCGGAAACGGCATGCATGTCGCATTCGCGGTTGGTCGGCGCGAACTTGTCGAGACATTCCACCGGATAGCCCTTGCCCATGGCGGCCGCGATGCCGGAGCGCCGGGGCTGCGCCCCGAATACGACGCCCATTACTTCGGGGCGTTCGTGTTCGACCCCGACGGCAACAAGATCGAGGCCGTCACCCGCTCGTCCCAGTGAAGGAGCAATACGATGCCTGCGAAATCAGCCTCACAGCAGAAGGCCGCAGGAGCCGCTTTGGCGGCCAAGCGCGGCGACATGAAGAAGAGCGAGCTCAAGGGGGCCTCCAAATCAATGGAGAGGTCGATGAGCGAGACCGAATTGGAGAAGATGGCTTCGACCAAGCGCAAGGGAAAGCCGGAGCACGCTTCCAAGCACTGACCCCGTCAACGTGGAGGCCGTGCGGCTTCCGCCAGCAGGAGAGTCGCGATGACCGCGCGTTTCGAGCCCCCCTTCCCTGAACAGAAGCAACCGATGCCGGGGAAGACCGCCGCGATGACGCCGCGGCCGGACCATGGCGAGACGAGCTATGTCGGCTCGGGCCGCCTCAAGGGCAAGCGCGCCATCATCACCGGCGGTGACAGCGGCATCGGCAGAGCTGTTGCCATCGCATTCGCGCGGGAAGGCGCTGACCTCCTGATCTCCTATCTCAGCGAAGATGAGGATGCGGCCGAGACCGCCGAATGGATCGCGAAGGCGGGACAGAAGGCGGTTTTGCTGCCCGGCGACATCCAGCATCCCGCGCATTGCCGTGCCATCGTCAAGCGGGCCGTGGAGGAGTTCGGCGGCATCGATATCCTCGTGAACAACGCCGCGCATCAGGCGAGCTTCGACGCCATCGACGAGATCTCGGACGAGGAATGGCAGCTCACCTTCGCGGTGAACATCCACGCGATGTTCTACCTGACCAAGGCCGCCGTTCCGCACATGAAGCCGGGCTCCTGCATCATCAACACGGCTTCCGTGAATGCCGACAAGCCGAACCCCAGCCTGCTCGCCTATGCGGCGACGAAGGGCGCGATACAGAATTTCACGGGTGGGCTCGCGCAACTGCTCGCCGACAAGGACATCCGCGCCAATGCGGTGGCGCCCGGGCCGATCTGGACGCCGCTCATCCCCTCGACCCTTCCGGCAGAGAGCGTCAGCAACTTCGGCAAGCAGGTGCCGATGCAGCGCCCCGGCCAGCCGGCGGAGCTCGCGACGGCCTATGTCATGCTGGCAGATCCGCTCTCGAGCTACGTCTCAGGAGCTACCATCGCCGTCACCGGCGGGCATCCGATCCTGTAGTCGCACGCGGCTTAATTGTCTTCGAGCTTCCCTAGATTCCCCGGCAGTCCCGAGAAGGGAAGATCATCCGGCCTGAGCAAACTGTCGGACGGCTCCGGGCCGTGGCTGTTCTCGCCCTTGTGCGCCTCATCCCAGCCCCGGATCTCGTCTGCAAGCTGTTGAAACTCGGTCGCCTGGGGAGACCCTTCGGGCGCGTCGCTCAGCGCGGCGGCGCGCTGTACGGCCGCCTCATACTCTTCGTGGGTCCTGAGCGTCATGGCCGAGGGTCCAATTCGGGTGGGTTGCTGGCGGCCGCCTCGTCGAGGAGTTGGGAGGCGGCTCGGGACAAGGCTGGCGACGGAGCCATGCCTTCCTGAAGATGCCATTCCACGAAGTCGCGGCTGGTTCCGGCCCGTTCCGCCAAGAGCGCCACCCAGTCACGATGCGGGAACGCTGCATTCATGTGCAGAGCAAGCTCCCGTCCGGAAGCAACAGACTCTGACGAATTCATCGCACCCTCCTGTATTCCGAAAGAGAAGAAGGCCCCACCGGAATTCCCGGCGGGGCCTCAGTTTTCAAGCAGCCTTGCGGTTGACGCCGTTTAACGCCAGCTTCGTCAGCTTCTCGTCGGTCGCAGCTTCCTCGTCGAGGTTCTGCTTCAGGAGCGACGCGCAGTCGTTGCGCCCGAGCTGCTTCGCCCAGGCAACCAACGTGCCGTAGCGCGTGATCTCGTAGTGCTCGACAGCCTGTGCGGCGGCGATTAGGGCGGCATCAAGCACCTGCTTGTCCTCGACCTCGCCGGCGACGTCATTGGCCTCTTCGAGAATGCCGTCGATCGCCGGGCAGGTAACGCCCTTCTCCTCGACGCCATGAAGGCGGAAAACCTCCTTCAGGCGGACGATCTGGCCCTCGGTTTCCCGCTGGTGCGTTTCGAAGCCGCGCTTCAGCTCCGCGCTGGTCGCCTTCGCGGCCATGTCGGGCAACGCCTTCTTGATCTGGTGCTCGGCGTAATAGATGTCCCGTAAGGTATGGACGAAGAGGTCGTCCATCGTGGCGATGTCCTTTGAAAACCAACCCATTGGATTCTCCGTCTGGTGCAATCCCCCAGTCCGTGAAACTCGAACGAGTCGATCCGATGGTTGTTCCCGCAAAATGAGCCATCGCCTGGTCCCGGGGCGTTCGTGCCGTTCCGAGCTCCTCAATGAGCGGCCCTATCCTGAATGCCAGGGCGATACACCGTCCGGCCTTCCCACGAAGTCCTCAGCCAATCTCTTCTCCTCAAGCCGGTGGCTCTGAACTCTTGCCTCTGCCAGCGCCATATCGAGAAAATAGGAAACGCTGCCGAGTTCCAGGATGGAGGCCAAGTCTCGCACGTCCAAGATTGCGCGATCATCTCGTCGATTTGCCCCGACGTCAGACTTTGATGCTTCACTACCGTTCTGCCCCTTGCCGCAAGGGCAGGTTATGCGGTTAGCCGGCATGGTTGCAAGGCAGGCAGCCCGCGCTCGCAAAGCGAGTCGCTGAGCCAACGCGGGACGGTATCCGATTACTGGATGCGCGGGTCCGAGGAAGAGTCGGATTCGGTCGACGACGCTTCATCGGTAGCGACAACGCGCTTGCGCGCCCGGCGGGCGCGGCGGCAAAAATCCTTTTGCATCTCTTCCAGTCGAGCCTGATCGAGTTCCTCCAGATCGAGCATTTCGTCGCGGGCGCCCTCCAGCTTCACGATCAGTTCGTCCAGCTTGATCTGCATCGCGGCGGTATCGCGGTTCTGACTGTTCTGGATCACGAAGACCATCAGGAAGGTCACGATCGTCGTCGAGGTGTTGATGACCAACTGCCAAGTGTCGCTGTAGCCGAAAAAGGGCCCTGATAGCGCCCAGAGTACGACCAGCGCCAAGGCAATGAAGAACGTCTCGGGTCTGCCCGTCCATGCCGCGGCCTTGTGGGCGAATCTTGTGAAGATCGAGGTCTTCCTGGAGGAAGAGTCGTTATCGTGACGGGGCATGTCGAGCCTCCATGAAGAGCATCACAGAAACCGGGTTCTCCATCCGATGTTCCGGCAGACGGTCAGGGTTCCAGCCCTCCACGGACACCGGCGAACAACCTCCGCTCAGCCTCGTTCCTGCTGCGTGGATGAGGTGGCGTTATGAAACGTTTGCATCTTGCGGCCTTCGGCTTCGATCGGCCCATCGCCAAGGTCATCGCCAGGGGCAGTTCCCCGGGGCTCGAGCGACCGCTGAAGTTGCTGACCCGAATCGCGGATGAGTACTTTCTGCTTCCGGCGGTCTCGCTTTACTGGCTTGCATCGCGCGGGGGGCAGCCCTCCCGTCGCCGTACCGCGAACCATCTACTCCTGACGGTGGCCACGACGACGGTGCTGCCGCATCTTCTCAAGAAGGTCATTGCCCAGGAAAGGCCGGATCGACTGGAAATCCATGGCGATCGCCATGGCGTGCCCCGCTCCGGGAAAGCCTTCGATGCATTTCCCTCAGGGCATGCCGTTCACATGGGAGCGCTCGCTGCCGCTCTATCGAGGATGGTTCCCTCTCATCGCATGCTCATCTGGAGCGTCGCCTCGTTCCTCGCGCTGACTCGCGTGGGATTGCTGGCGCACTGGCTCAGCGATGTCCTGGCCGGAGAGGCCTTGGGCGTCGTGACCGAGAGCCTGGTGCACGCTGTCGATCGGAACCCGAAGGCTTGAAGTGCGCAAATGGCTCTCGCCGACCGAACCAAGACTGCCCTGGATGAATCCCGCATGATGATGCTGGGTGCCCAAATCCTTTTGGGCTTTCAATTCCAGGCGCCGTTCCAGGACGGGTTCTCGAAGGTATCGAGCAATGAGAAGGCGGTCGAGCTCGGCGTCCTGGGCTTGATCATCGTCGTCGTCGGGTTGCTGATAACCCCGAGCGCCCATCATCGGATCGCGCAGGACGGCGAGGCCAGTTCCCGCTTCATCGAGTTTCTAACCCGAATATCGGCGGCCACCCTGCCTGCCTTCGCGGTCGCGATCGGCCTTGATCTCGGGCTTGCCGGAACGCGGATCGCCGGTCTCATTGCGGGGATTGCTGGCGCCGTGCTGGGCGCAGCGCTGCCGCTGGCGATCTGGTTCGGGCCATTACTCTTTCATCATCCGAGCGAGGACGAGACGATGCCGACCTCCGATAAGAAAACCCCTCTCGACGCCAAGATCGACTATGTGCTGACCGAGGCGCGTGTCGTTCTCCCGGGAGCTCAGGCCCTGCTCGGGTTCCAGCTTGCCATCGTGCTGACCAATAGCTTCGAGCAGTTATCGCCCAGCCTGAAGGTGATCCATGGCCTCGCCTTGGGATTGATCGCGCTCGCGACCGCGCTCCTGATCGCCCCAGCGGCTTACCATCGCCTCGTCTACGCTGGCCGGAACGAACCCGAATTCCATCGCCTGGCGAGCCGGCTCCTGCTCCTCGCTACCGTGTTCCTTGCCCTGGGGCTTGCGACCGATGCCTATGTCGTGGTTTCGAAGATCATCCACCACGCTTGGATGGCAGCCTCAAGCGCAATCACTGTCGCCGTCCTGCTCCTTGGGCTCTGGCACATATGGCCTTGGTGGCGTCGATCAGCCGTAGATTAAGAAGCCCGTGAGCTCCTGCGAGATGGCCGAGACCCCTTGGTGGTTTCGAAAGGTCCGGCCCGGCAGGCTCTCCCTCAAATCGCGGTAATCGCCATGCCGACGACGGCCGCGGCCATTGCCGCAGTGGCAAGCCAGCCGAGTACCTTCAGCGCGTGCCCGATGACGAACTGCTTCATGATCTTCGGATCCGATGCCAGTAGCATCAGGATCACCATGATCGGCACGGCGACGACGCCGTTGATGATGGCGCTCCAGACCAAGGCCTTGATCGGGTCGACCGACGTGAAGTTCAGGACCACGCCTATAGCCGTCGCTATCGAGACGGCAAGGTAGAAAGCCTTCGCCTCACGCGGCTCCCGGGAAAGCCCCACCGGCCATTTGGCCGCCTCTCCGATCGCATAGGCTGCCGATCCGGCCAGTACCGGAACGGCAAGGATTCCGGTCCCGAGGATACCGAGCGCGAAGATCACCTTCGCGAAAGAGCCCGCGATCGGCTCCAGCGCCTTGGCGGCATCGACCGAACTCTGGATGTCCGTCAATCCCGCCGGGTTCAAGGTCGAGGCTGTCGTCGTCACGATCGCGAGCGCAATCAGATTGGAAATCGCCATGCCGATCACGGTGTCGAGCTGAATTCTTTCGCGCGCGGGTTCCGCCTGTTCGGGATGGTCGACGAGAGGCTCTTCCCTCGGCTTCTCCTTGAGGTCCTCCGCCTCTTGCGAAGCCTGCCAGAAAAACAGGTAGGGGCTGATGGTGGTCCCGAAGATCGCGACGACGATCGACAAGTAGTCGGCACTGAAGGAAAGTCTGGGAAGCACGATGCTGGTGGCAACTGCCAGCCAGTCGACCTTTACGACGAACAATGTCGCGACATAGGTGAGCAGGACCAGCGAGAGCCACTTCAACACCGCGACGTAACGCTTGTACTCGAGCAGAACCTGCAAGCCGATGCAGATCGCGCCGAAGACGACGACGTAGATGTGGGCGGGGCCGCCGACCAGCATCCTCAGGGCATCGCCCATCGCGCCGAGATCGGCGCCGATATTGATCACGTTGGCGACGAGCAGCGGAACGGTCACGGCGTAGGCGACCCAGCTAGGATAGCAGCGGGCGATGTTCCCGGCGATTCCGTGGCCGGTCGTCCGTCCGACGCGGGCACTGATGATCTGGATCGCTACCATCAAGGGATAGGTCAGGACGAGCGTCCAACTTGCGGCATGGCCAAACTGGGCACCCGCCTGGGAATACGTCGCGATCCCGCTGGGATCGTCATCTGACGCCCCCGTGACCAAGCCCGGTCCCAACAGCTTCAGCAACCGGGGCTTGCTGGGTTCGACGACCGGATCTCGCGCGGACCCGGGAGCGGATCGAGAGGAGGAATCGGCAACCAAGAATAATGCTCCCGACGGCAGCTCCCGCCAGGCAAAGGTTGGCTCCGCATTTGGACGGAATATGCCCTGGCAACACGATCAACGAGGCTGCCGCCCGACCGGTTCCTCCGCGCGGTATCCTGCCCCGACACACCGGGATCTCTGATTAAATGGAGGCCCATCTATCGCGCTAGGCATCGTTTCAGAGAACCGCAGCGTCGAGCGTTCTCGATGCAGGTCACTGGACGGTGCCGGAAGCGCCACCGAAGATCTCCTACTGATTGAGTGAACCTGCCAAGACGCCTCGAAACCAGGTCGCGTCTATCTCGTCTTGATCATCGTGACCCGTGCGTTGCTTTCGTCCCAGCGCTTCAGCACGTTGAGCGTGACGTCGCTTTGGTGGCGGTGCACGCGTAGGTCGAATTGAGAACCGCCCAGGGTCAGCTCGTGAATGATCACATCGTCGAGGAAAGACGGCAGGACAGGGTCGACCAGCTTGACCTCGTTTGCCGCCGCAGGAAGCTCTAGGCCAAGGCAAGCGGAGAGCATCGCGAAGGGAGCTGCCGCGGCCCAGGCCTGAGGCGAGCAAGCCACGGGATAGGCCGTCGGCCCGCGGCGGGCCTTTCGTAGAAAACCGCAAAACAGCTCTGGCAAACGTTGCTGTTCCTGATGGGTCGCGACGTTGAAGATGGCTTCGAACAGACGCGCTGCCTCGATTTTGAAGCCATAGGCGCCGAAGCCTATGGCGATCAAAGCATTGTCGTGCGGCCAAACCGAGCCATTGTGATAGGACATCGGATTGTAGCGGACTTCCCCGGCATTCAAGGTTCGGATGCCCCAGCCGCTGAAGCTGCCTTCGCTCATGAGGGTTCGAACAACCCGCTCGGCGCGCTCCGGATAGGCGACGCCTCCGAACAGGGCATGTCCCGCATTCGAGGAACGAACTCGGCAGGGACGCTTGTCGCCATCGAGCGCCAGCGCATAGGAGCCGATTTCCTCACACCAAAAGGCCTGGTCGAAGCGCTCCCGCAACACCGATGCCTGCTGCATCAGCTCGCCGGCGCGCACGTCCAAGCCTTGGGCCCGGGCCATAGCGGCAGCCGCCCGTTTGGCGGCATAGACATAGGCCTGGACCTCGACGAGCGCGATCGGGCCGCTGGCCAGCGATCCATCCGCGTGGGAAATCGAATCGTGGCTGTCCTTCCAGCCCTGGTTGGCGAGCCCGTTTTCGGTCTCCCGGAAATATTCAACGAAGCCGTCTCCGTCGCGATCTCCATATGTGTCGCACCACAGGAGCGCAGCCTCGATGTTCTCCCAGAGCTGCTGGATCGTCGCCAGATCACCGGTACGGTCGAAATACTGGCCTGCCAGCATGACGAAGAGCGGCGTGGCGTCGACCGAACCGTAGTAGAATCCAAAGGGCACTTCCCCCAGGTTGGCCATCTCCCCACTTCGTCGTTCGTGCAGGATTTTGCCGGGCTGCGCATCGGCTACGGGATCGCTGGTTACGGCCTGCGCGCGCGCCAGATGCAGCAGGACCCCGCGCGCCACCGCCGGATCGGCCCATAGCAACATCATCGCCGTGATGATCCCGTCCCGTCCGAACATGGTCGAGAACCATGGAATGCCGGCATAGGGGTAGAGCCCGTCAGCCCCGCGGGTCATGAGTGTGTAGAGATCCGAAGTCGATCGGCTCATCAGGTCGGTGAAGAGGGCATTCGACGACCTGACCTTGGATATGTTGGCCGTCAGCGCGCGAAGGCCCCGACGGGCGTCCTTATAGGCCTTGGCAAAATCCAGCGGCGGCACGCCGGGCGCGGTGCCGATGGGCCGGACATCGCCCCTCGAAGCATCGACCAGATCACAGGCGACGGTCAGAAGAAGCGAGGTCCGTTCGCCGGGTTCGAGGCGGAAGCGGAACGAGCCCGAGCCGTTCCTCAACTGGCACGGCTCGGGCTTGAAGCGCAGGACCGTTCTTCTGACCCTGTCGTCGAGGCCGCGATAAGCGAAGCGGGCCGTCCCTGAAGCGATCTGCGTCTCCGTCTCGCCGCGCCGGGCGCGCTTCATTCCGCGGACTTCGAAGAGATCCCGAAAATCCGCATCGAAAGACAACGACAGCGTGAATTCGTGCGGGACCCGGTCGAAGTTGCGCAGTCCCACCCGCTCGTAACAGACCGCGTTCCAGAGGAACTTCGTCCGCTCCATCGCGATCGCGTCGCGCGGGATGATGGTCGACCCGTCTCCCCGGGTAATCTCCGGATTGGCGAGATCCACCGTCAAGGCCGTGTTATCGTCCTGAATTACCGAACCGAGAAGCAAGGGGCGCTTGTCCTCGAAGAACAGCTCCAGCCGCGAGAGATGCCTGGTGTCGTTGCAAAACAGCCCCTCGGAGGTGTCGGGCGTGATGCCGATGTCGCCATGACTGTCGAGAACCGCGAAGGCATCGCCGGATTTCAAGGTCTGAAGCGGACGCTCGACGAGCGAGGGATGCGCATCAAGGGCGTGATCGGACGAAGGCTCAGATCGTCCGGCTATTTCCGGCTGCCTTGAGGCAACGTTCTGCTCATGCATTCGAAGCTCCTCCTCGTCGGAGGCCAGGCGGTTCGTTCCGCCGATTGGCTCACGTCTCTGCGTCTATTCTGCGGCCCTGGCGCGATCCTGTGACGAGGCCAGCAGTCGGTCGAACGCCGCGAGATAATCGCAGGCCATTCGCTCGGCGGTGAAATGCTGCTCGAAATGGGCCCGCACCTTTGAGCGATCCATGGCGGCGCTGCGCCCGCAAGCTGAAACGGCCTCGGCGATCGAGTCGACGATGATCCCGGACACTCCGTCGCTGACGATCTCCGGCACGGAGCCGTTGCGCCAAGCAATCACGGGCGTTCCCGCCGACATCGCCTCGATCATGACGAGGCCGAACGGCTCCGGCCAGTCGATCGGAAACAGGAGTGCCCGAGCACCGCCGAGAAACCCGGCCTTCTGCGCTTCGTCGATTTCTCCGATGAACTCGATCAAGGGATGATCGAGGAGCGGTGCGATTTGATTTCGGAAATATTCCTCGTCGACCGGGTCGACCTTCGCCGCGATCCGCAGGCGCATTCCGGCACGCTTGGCGATCTCGATCGCGCGGTCAGGTCGCTTCTCGGGCGTGATCCGTCCCAGGAAGGCGAGGTAATCCCCTCCCCGGGCATCGAACGGACATAGGCCCGGTCCCAGGCCGTGGTGGACGGTCGCCAGCCAGTTTGCGGTGGCTGGCATCGGCTTTCGCTGCCCCTCGGAGATCGAGATGAGCGGCATCCGCGGGAAGGCCTGATATACCGGCAGAAAATCAGGCAGATCCAGACGCCCGTGCAAGGTCGTCACGCATTTGTGGGTCAGGTTCGAGAACATTGCGTGCTGGAGCAGATCGAGGTGGAAATGGATGACATCGAATGACTCCTGCCGTTCGCGGACCTTCGCGAGCATGGCGAGGTGGCTGGCCGTGTGATCTCGAATGCCTGCCAGCCGCAAGCCCTGCGGTGCGCAGGCGACCAGTTCGGCCGAGGTCTCGGAATCGCCGGAGGCGAACAAGGTGACCCGATGTCCCTGCCGTACGAGTTCCTCGGTAAGCCACGACGCTACCCGTTCCGTGCCGCCATACAGTCGCGGAGGAACCGACTCCGCCAGCGGCGCAACTTGCGCGATCCGCATCCCCTTGCTCTCCGGCCAATGCAACCCACGAACGCGGGCGAGTTTTCAACGCCGGTCCGGGCCGAAAGTTCGGGGTCCGAGCTCTTCGATACGGGTTTCCGTCCGGATCCGCGAGACGGTCTCCGGCATGGCCATCAGAATGAGGAGGAGAGCGATCACGCCCACCCCAGCGAGCACGGCAAAGGCCACGCCGTATCCGCCCCAAACGACCAGGCCGCCAGCGAATGCATAGCTCGACGCTCCTCCAATCCCTTGAATGGTACCGAGCATTCCGCGCGCCATGTTGTAGCGCCCGCTGCCCAGCACCGCGCCGTACAGAATGAGCGGCAGGAGCACATCGAACAGCCCGGCCCCAACTCCGTCGAGGACTTGAAAGGTGATCATCCAGTAGGGGTTGTCGACCGTGGCGAACAGGATGCCGCGTAGCGGCAGGGCCGCGAACGCCAGGAAAAGCAGCGTCTTGCCGCCGATCCGGTTGGCGCGCATCACGAGGAACGCCATCGGGATAGTCGCGAGCTGGGCGACGATGATCGCCGCCGACGTCACGGCGGACTCGAAGCCCTTTGCTTCGAGCGCCAGCTTCTGGCTGGCGAGGGCCAGCATCGGAGCATTGGCGAAATGGAACAGCGCCGTGCCGATCGCCAGCACGGCAAAGGGGCGTTCGGCGAACAACTGCCGCCACGGATACGGCCGACCATCCTCGCGGATGACGTCATCGAGGCCGCGAGCTCGCCGATGATCGATGGCGCCGGCCGGAATTGAAAGAACAGCGATCATCGACAGCACGGCGAACAGCGGAAGCATATAGAAGACGCCGCGTTGCCCGAAATGCGTGCCGACTACCGCGGCCAAGGCGGCAATGAACAGGTTACCGAGCCGGTCGAACGCGGCGTTGCGCCCGAGCTGCGCAGCAGCGTCGCGCGCGCCGTAAAGCCCAAGCGTGATCGCCGCGATCGTGGGCGCGAAGACGGCCCCCAAGAGCGCCATGCTGACGTCCGCGACGAACACGACGGATATCGTCGGATAAGTCGCAATGCCTGCGCCCAGAAGCGCGAGGAGCCAGGCCCCACCGATCATGAGACCGCGCTTGGCGCGCGTGGCGTCGATCAAGGCGCCGATCGGCGCGTGAAAGGCAATGCCGATGAGACCGCTGGCGGTGAGCAAGGCACCAATCTTCGCCTGGTCCCAGCCGACCTCCGTGAGCAGGAAGACATTCACGTAAGGACCCAGCCCGCCGCGCAGATCCGCCAACAGGAAGTTCAGCCAATCGAGGCTTGCCCGATGCGGCATTTGCTCCTCGCTTCACCGATTTTCACCGATCCAGGGCAACCGATCAGCATGGCCCAAGCGAAATAGAGGCGCTCCGCTGAATCCTTTTCCTTGGCCACCGCAGCCAGTTAATCGTTGTCGACCGGTCGCTGTTCCGCGCGCCGGAGCTTTGCGTATGCAGCTTTGGAGGCCGTTTGGAACGAGGTGAGGGATACAATTCCCGAAGCGGACATCGAGAAGGAGCGAACCCGAATTGCCTATCTGGTGACGGCCTCCGTGCCGATGGCGCTCGACGAGGACGAGCTAACTCAGAGCGTCCTGCTCCAATATCGTCAATCGGCTTCGGCCTAAGCACGGCTGGACGGATCGAGGTCTAGCGACAGCCCTCGTTGATCGGCCAGTATTCGCGCGACCTCGGCAACGCCGTCGCGGAACCCCGGGATGAAACATCGCGTTGGCCGTGCGTGGGACCAGCGATGGTGATTTCCGTGCCAAGATCCGTTTTCGCGCTGCTGAAGAAATTCCAAGCAGCCTTGGTGTGCGGGTGCGTCTTGCTGGCTCCGGCGGCCGCCGGAGCTCTCACCCGCGATGAGGTGAATCGAGCAGGCCGTCCCGCTATCACGAAGACCAAGGTGACGCGGCCCAGCGCGTCGATCATCAAGGCCCAGGTCTTGCTGGCGCGTCAGGGGGTGTCTCCCGGGGAGATCGACGGACTAGACGGCGATAACTATCGCAAGGCCATCGACCAGTTCCGTCGCCGCGAAAATCTCGGAACCGGCGAGATCATCGACGCACCGACATGGCAGGCGCTCAAAGGGGACGTCAGCTCGGACATCGTCTCGGACTACGTCGTGACAAAGGACGATATCAAAACCCGGTTCGTCCGGCGCATCCCTCACGATTACGCTCGCCAGGCCCGGATGAAGCGGCTCGGCTACAGGAACGCGAAGGAGATGTTCGCCGAACGCTTTCATATGAGCGAGGGCCTTCTCGGGGTTCTCAACCCGCGAACGCATTATCGGAAGCGGGAGGAAACGCTGCACGTCGTCTCGGTCGGACGAACCTTTCCTCCCGATGAGGCACGGACAGTGGAGGCCGACAAGACGAACGGCATGGTTCGCGCGCTCGATGCGACGGGAAAGGTGATCGCGATGTATCCGGCCACCATCGGCAGCGAGGACACCCCGTCGCCCGAGGGCGAATATCAGGTGGTGAGGGTCGTGAAGAACCCGACCTATCACTACGACCCGGTCAAGAATTTCCAGCAGGGGAAGAACAAGCGCAGACTGGTGCTCCCAAGGGGTCCCAACAACCCGGTCGGCACGGTCTGGATCGAGCTGTCCAAGCCGACCTTCGGCATTCATGGTACGCCGGAGCCTTCGAAGATCAGCAAGGCGTCATCGCATGGCTGTGTGCGGCTTACGAATTGGGATGCCGAGGAGCTAGCCCAGCTTGTCAGGCCCGGCACGACGGTCCGCTTCACGCAGTAGGCAGCACCACCGCGGCTACTCGCTTCAATCGGCGACGGGACAGGCGCCGTCCCTCGCGACTGTGGGATTGTAGGCCGATGGCTAGGCGCGAACGCAACGATATTGAAATTCGCGATGATGAAGAAGGGTCGGGTGCCATCGTTTCCTTCCCGTTCGACGCCACTACCGTCGAACGCTTTCGGGACGCTTTTCCGAGAGCGCGCTGGAACAACGACCTGGCTGCTTGGCGGATCCCGGGCACGACGGCGATGCTTCGCGCGGCGCGATGGCTCGATCGTGAGCTGTCGAGCGCCTTCAGCCTCGCCGACCAGCGCGGCCGCGATTCCTTTTCGTTCGAGCCGATCGTCAGCCCTTATCTGGAGGTCGCCGATGAGCTCGTCGTGCGCACCCCTTATTCACGAACCGTCGTCGACGAATTACGCGCGGTTCCGTGGGCGTGGTGGAACGGAGAAGACAAGGCTTGGCACGTACCATTCCGCTCGATCGATGAACTTCGCAGGAGATGGCCGGCGATCGAGGCCGCCGCCGAACGCAGCGAGCCGGAAGTTCGAAGGCAACGGCGCGAAGCGGCGAAATCCTCGCCCGAATACGAAGACGCCAAAGCAGCGATGACTGAGCGGCGCCGCCGGCGCTATCCTGTCCCGGCGAGCGAGCAGCCGCCGCTCGACAGAGTGGTCATGTCCCATCAAGGACCGCTCGTGGTCCTTGAGGTTACCGGCGAGGTCGTTCCCGCGGAGACCGCCGCCCGGCATTACCCTTGGAGTTCCGGACAACGCGACGATCTGGTCTGGGCATTGTGGCGTCGCCCGACGCACGACGAACTTGTGAAAACCTGGCCTGCCCGACATCCCACCGCGGTGAGCGCCCTCCTCCGAGGATGGTGGCAACCTACGCTCGAGCAATTGCGCACGGCCCGGCGAGCGGCGAGCTCGTTGGAGCGCGCTCGAGAAACGCGCCGAGCGAGCAGTGCTTCACGCTTGAACCGGACCTTTGTGCCGTCTCGATGAGGAGGTTGATGCGGTTCTGGAGGAAGCCAGGAGAGATTCCCGGTAGGCGATCCGGATGGTGCTGCGCAATCTCGTCGTCATAGCGGACGACGATGCTGCTTCGTCGCGTGGGTTCCTGCGCGGTCACTTTTCAGAGGGTCAGCGCCGATCGCTGCGGCTGGATGAGCCCCTTCCCTGGGCTCGAAACCACGGTGATTCGCATGCGAGCGCCGCTGCATGAATCGCGAATCATGTACCTCCACGCCCAACCTTGGCCCGGAAAGCGCTTCACCGCCGAACCAGGGGGGACCTTTCCCCGCGACTGGCCCGGGACGCTTCCAGTGCGAGTGGAATATACTTCACGCTAGGTTGAGGAAAGAGGCCTGCCGCAGCTCGAAACATGTGGTGGCCTACGGTTCGATGGTCCGTTCGATGGCCGACGATCGCTGCTATGACGCCAATCTTCTCATGGCCGAAGCGAGGGCGTGGCGATTATAGGGCTTGGAAAAGAACAGGCCGCGGTCCAGCATGTCCTCGGCGGCCACGGTGCGATGACCAGAGACTATGATGATCTCGATCGGAGGCCAACGGTCGCGAACATATTGGGCGAGCTTCACACCATCCATAGAGCCCGGCATCTCGATATCGGTGAGCACGATGCGGATGTCGGATCGCGATGCCAGAATCTCTATTGCCCGGTCGGCATTGAATGCCTCCACGGCCTCGAACCCCGCCTCCTCCACCATGTCGATCGCATCCATCAGCAGAAGCGGCTCGTCTTCGACGATCAGGATAGTCGGTCTCACGTGGGGGCTCTCATGGACCATCCCGGCCTCGACGATTGGACCACAGTCGTTGCGACGGCAAACGCTGGAACCGAGCCCCAATTCGTTGAAACGAGACTGGATCGCATCAGTTCCCGCCATAGGGAGAATTGACGAGTGGACGTCATTATCCCGATCGGAAGAAATGGGTGATCCACCCAGTGGGGCTTCCTCCAGATTGTAAGCGCTGCATTGACAGGACGACTTGGCAAATGATGTGTTGCTGCTCGATTTGACATGGCATCTTCAGGTGCGCTCGGATTGATTGCGCGGGGGAAGACGCTTGAACAGGGGGCAAGTGCGAGGCGCGGATGCGCGTTCCACCGAGATCGAGCGCATGCGGATGTTCAGTCGCATTGCCCGCGCTGTCGCCGTGGAATTCGACCTCGCGGAACTGGTCGGCCTCGTCACGGATGCAGCGACCAAGTGGTCCGGAGGAAAGTTCGGCGCCTTCTTCTACAATCAAGTCGACGAAAAGGGCGAAATCTACAGCCTCTACGCGCTGTCGGGGGTGTCGAGATCGGCCTTCGCCGACTTCGAGATGCCGCGTAAAACAGCGGTGTTCGCGCCAACGTTTGATGGCACCGGCGTCGTTCGCTCGGACGATATTCGCAAGGATACCCGATACGGATTGAGCGCTCCGCATTTCGGCATGCCTCCCGGCCACTTGCCCGTCGTGAGCTACCTCGCGGTTCCGGTCATCTCGCGAACGGGCAGCGTTCATGGCGGCATTTTCATTGCTCACGATGAGCCTGGGCAATTCGACGAAGAGGCGGAGGAAATCGTCAAGGCAATCGCCGCTCACGCTGCCATTGCCATCGACAACGCCGCGCTTCTTGGTGAGGCGCGTCGGGAATCCGAGGCCCGGCGGGTCGCCCATGAGGCCAGCGCGAAGCTCGCGGCGATCGTGGCCCATTCAGACGATGCGATCGTGAGCAAGTCGCTGGACGGCACGATCACGAGCTGGAACGCCAGCGCCGAGCGCCTGTTCGGCTACACCGCAGAGGAAGCGATAGGGCGCCCGATCACCATGCTGATCCCCGATGATCGTCTGCATGAAGAAGACATGATCATCGGCGGAGTCCGCGAAGGACGTCGGACCGACCATTTCGAAACCCAGCGGCGGCGCAAAGACGGATCGCTCATTCATGTGTCGCTGACCGTTTCACCGATCCGCGGCGAGGATGGCGTGATCGTCGGCGCGTCTAAAATCGCGCGCGATATCGGCGAGCGTATCCAGGCGCAGGAGCAGCAAGCCCTCCTGATGCGCGAGATGAACCACCGGATCAAGAATCTCTTCGCCCTGACCGGTGGGCTGATTTCGCTGAGCGCGCGATCGGCCACCTCCGTCGAAGAGCTGACCAAGAAACTTCGCGAACGGCTTACGGCGTTGGCTCGCGCTCATGACCTCACGATCTCGGGCGACGCCGAAGGCAATCGCGCCTCCACCGATCTCCTTGGCCTTGTGCGTGCGATCTTGTCACCCTACGAGGCGGAGCATCGAGAGGCGCTGGAGATTGCCGGGCCCGAGGTTTCGGTCGGCGGGTCCGCTTTGACCGCCCTCGCCCTGGTGCTGCACGAGCTTGCGACAAACGCGGCGAAGTATGGTGCTCTCTCCTCTCCGCAAGGTCGGCTCAACGTCAAGCTCGTGCACGAAGGCGAGACGGTGAAACTCCACTGGAGGGAGCGCGGCGGCCCAACGATTGCGGGAACTCCCGCGCAGGCGGGCTTCGGCAGCAAGCTGGAAAAGGCGACGCTGAGTGGGCTCGGCGCGACAATCGTGCGGAAATGGGATCCCGAAGGTCTGTCGCTTTCGCTCGATCTCCGGATGGATCGACTGAACAGCTAGGCCGACGATGTCGGTGTGAAGGCGCCTAAGCCTTCGCTCTCCTTGGCGATCGAGAGGCGGTTCAACCAAAAACTGTACCCAATTGTCGGATTTGGGTGCAGTTTTGGAGAGATGCACCGATCACATCCGGTATTTTGACCGCTCACAGCGGGTCTCCAGATCCTCGCGCCGAAGGATCCCACACATGAGGAACTGGTCAGGGCTGACACGCGCGACGGCCGACCCTGCCGGGCGCCCTCCTCTGCGGATAGTGGCCGCACACCCTTGAGGAATTGCGTGTCACCCGGCGCGAGGCGAGATCCGTGGGACGCGCTCAGGAAACACGATGCTGCGGCGCTTCCGAAGATCGGTCGGGCAAAGTCTGTCTCAAATTTTTAGCTTTGGCATCTTGGCAGAGCGCCGCGGCGCGCTAATTTCTCAGAAATCCTATCACCCAGCTACGGGGAAGGAACCATGCCATTCTCATCGTTGAATGATCCGGTCGATCTCGCTCGAGCGCAGGCTGCTTTGGATGCCGCGTGGGATGAAATCAGATCGACCATTCCCGATGCGCGAGATGAGAAGGAGCGGACCAGATTAGCCTATATCGTGGCCTTTCTGGTCGCCATTGCAGAAGACGAAGATGATCTGAAGAGGCGCGCAGTCGAGCGCTATCGACAGTCGGCCGAGAATACCGCCGCTTGATCATCGGAACCCCAGACATTGGCGACCTTCCAGATGGCATAAGTTTTGACAGGTATCTGCTCGGGTTACGTAGCCGGTTTAACAGGCAAGGGCCTTATTCAGAGCAGTATGGGCCGCTTCATCGCCGAGTTGCGACAGGCCAAAGGCGATAGCCGCTTGGATTGCCAGGTGAGCAAGCGCATCTGGAGCGAGCGGACCGAACTCACAGTGCAATGTGCGTGTTTCACCGGCCCGAGCGAAACCGACGAAAACCCGCCCGATCGGGTTTCCGTCCTCATCGGGTTCTGCGCCGGTCACGCCGGTGATGGCAATCGCGCAGTCCGCTCCACTACGTTCGAGGGCGCCGAGAGTCATTGCCTTCGCCACCTCCGCATGCACGGCGGTGCATTCCGCGAGAAGCGGCCTAGGTACGCCCACCAGCTTCTCCTTGGCTGCCTTCGTATAGGTGACAAAACCCCCTGCAAGAGCCAGGGCTGCGCCGAACGGACGGGACAGCGCATGCGCCATCGCGCCGGCCGTGCAGGATTCGACGGTCACAAGCCGGATCCGCAGGCTGCATGCCGTCGCGATCAAGCGCTCCGCCAGGACATGGAGCCCGGGAAGCGCCGAACCGTCGAATACCTTATGACTGGCGTTCTCTGACATAGCGGTGATCCGTGTGGCGGCCTGCGTAGTCGCGGTCGATCTCCTCGATGAGGCGGTCGCCGTCGTCGCGATCGACCTTGCGCAGGATGGTATCGAGCCCCTCGAAGCTGGCGGCCTGACCATGGCTCGCTTGGTCGTTGGCAGAGGCGAACCAGCCGAAGACCCAGTGGCCGACCAGGCTGATCAGGAAGAAGCCGCCGGTCACCCAGGCAAATCTGAATCGGGTCCAGATCGAGTGTTTCATTCACCGTTCCCAGTCCCGCAGGGCTTCGAGAAGCATCGCTGCGAGAGGGAACTCCGATCGGCTGCCGGGGTTCAACCCGGACACCGCCTCTTTCAGGAGCGCCCCATGCCGACGAAACCGCCAAGCATCCGAGACGACCCTGAACACAACAGGTTCGTGATGGCGGTTCCGGGCGGGGAGGCCTTCGCAACGTATCGGCGACTTGATGACTACCTTATTGTTTCGCACACCGAGGTGCCGTCGAGTTTGCGCGGTCGAGGTCTCGGCTCGCAGCTTGCGGAAGCCCTGTTCGAGCGCGCACGCGGCCGCGGAGAGCGTATCGTCCCCGCCTGCTCATTCATCGCGGACTGGGCGAGGCGGCATCCTGAATACCAAGACGTTCTCGCCCAGCGGACGGAGTGGGCGCAATGATCGACCATATTTCCGTCGGCACCAATGATCTCGCGAATGCGCGCACGTTCTACGACGCGGTCCTTGCGGAACTCGGGATCCGGCTTCTCAGCAGCAGCAATCGATCGGCCGACTATGGCGTGAGCAGCATTCTCTTCAGCATCGAGACGCCCGTTGACGGCAATAGGGCTTCCAGCGGCAACGGGACCCACATCGCTTTTGCTGCGGGTAGCCGAGAGATCGTGAACGCCTTTTACCATTCCGCGCTCGCCAACGGTGGCACCGACGCTGGCGCCCCGGGTGTACGCCCGAATTACGACGCTCACTACTATGGCGCCTTCGTCTTCGACCCCGACGGCAACAAGATCGAGGCCGTCACCCGTTCATCCAAGTGAAGGAGGACGACATGCCTGCAAAATCAGCCGCTCAACAGAAGGCCGCGGGCGCCGCGCTCGCCGCAAAGCGCGGAGACATCAAGGAAAGCAAGCTCAAGGGCGCCTCGAAGTCGATGGAAAAGTCGATGAGCGAGAGCGAACTCGAGAAGATGGCTTCGACCAAGCGCAAGGGAAAACCCGAGCACAAGAGCAAGCACTGATTCGCGTTTCGAGGAAAAAACGATGACATCACACTTCGAACCGCCCTTCCCTGAGCAGCAGCAACCGATGCCGGGGCGCACCGATGCCATGACGCCCCGACCGGACCATGGCGAGGACAGCTATGTCGGCTCGGGTCGTCTCGAGGGCAAGCGCGCCATCATCACCGGTGGCGACAGCGGCATCGGGCGGGCTGTTGCCATCGCTTTCGCGCGGGAGGGCGCGGACGTCCTGATCTCCTATCTGAACGAGGATGAGGATGCCGGGGAAACCCGCGGTTGGGTCGAGAAGGCCGGACGGAAAGCCATGCTTGTATCCGGCGACATCCAGGAAGCGGCCCATTGCCGCCAGATCGTCGACCGGGCCGTGGCCGAATTCGGCGGCGTCGACATCCTCGTCAACAACGCTGCCCATCAGGCCAGTTTCAAGAATATCGGCGACATTTCGGACGAAGAATGGCAACTGACCTTCGCGGTGAACATCCACGCGATGTTCTTCCTGACCAAGGCTGCCGTCCCGCACATGAAGCCTGGTTCCTGCATCATCAACACAGCCTCGGTGAACGCCGACAAGCCCAATCCGACCCTAGTCGCCTATGCCACGACCAAGGGAGCCATCCAGAACTTCACCGGCGGGCTGGCGCAGTTGCTGGCGGAGAAAGGGATCCGGGCCAATGCCGTAGCGCCCGGGCCGATCTGGACACCGCTGATCCCCTCGACGATGACGGGCGAGAGCGTCACGCAGTTCGGCAAGCAGGTCCCAATGAAGCGGCCGGGACAACCGGCGGAGCTCGCGACGGCCTATGTGATGCTCGCCGATCCACTCTCGAGCTACGTCTCGGGCGCCACCATCGCGGTAACTGGCGGTCATCCGATCCTGTGAAGCGGGTCAATCTTTGTTGAGCTTCCCGAGATTGCCGGGCAGGCCCGAGAAAGGAAGATCGTCCGGCTTGAGCAAGCTGTCGGACGGTTCAGGACCATGGCTCTTTTCGCCCCTGTGCGCCTCATTCCAGTGCCGGATCTTGTCTGTAAGCCGTAGAAACTCGGCTGCCTGCGGAGAACCTGCGGGCGCGTCGCTCAGCGCGGCGGCGCGCTGTACGGCAGCCTCATATTCCTCATGATTTTTGAAAGTCATGGCTGGAGTCCAATTCGGATTGGTTGCTTGCAGCAATCTCGTCGAGGAGTTCGGAGGCGGCTCGCGACAAAGCCTCCGGCGGCGCCATATCTTCCTGAAGATGCCATTCCACGAAGTCCCGGCTCTTCCCGGCACTCTCCGCCAGAAGCGCCACCCAATCGCGGTGCGGGTAAGCTGCATTCATCCGCAGCGCGAGATCCCGGCCGGAAGTAAACGGTTCGGACGAAAGCATCAGGGACTCCTGTACACTCCGAAGAGAAAAAGACCCCGCCGGATGTCCGGCGGGGCCGCGCGCTCAAGCAGCCTTGCGATTGATACCGTCCAGCGCGAGCTTGGTGAGTTTCTCGTCGGTCGCGGCTTCCTCGTCGAGGTTCTGCTTTAAGAGCGACGCGCAGTCATTGCGACCGAGCTGCTTCGCCCAAGCGACCAACGTGCCGTAACGCGTGATCTCGTAGTGCTCCACCGCCTGGGCCGCGGCAATCAGCGCTGCGTCGAGCACCTGCTTGTCTTCGACTTCGCCGGCGACGTCATTGGCCTCTTCGAGGATGCCGTCGATCGCAGGGCAGGTGACGCCCTTTTCCTCAACGCCATGCAGGCGGAAGACCTCCTTCAGGCGCGTGATCTGGCCCTCGGTCTCGCGCAGATGCGTTTCGAAGCCTCGCTTGAGATCCGGGCTGGTGGCCTTTTCGACCATGTCCGGAAGCGCCTTCTTGATCTGGTTCTCGGCGTAATAAATGTCCTGAAGCGTATGGACGAAGAGGTCGTCCATCGTGGCGATGTCTTTAGAAAACCAACCCATGCCGCTCTCCATTTTGGCAGGAAAATCCCCCCAGCGCTTGGTCGTTCCTGAGGGCTGGTCCGCCCTCTTCCGAAAGCCGGACGGCTTTGTTCAGATCACCGTGGAGCGATAGGGTTCCGCCGTCTCGTCGAACCGGTTCCACCCTGCTGCACGGTATTCCGCGAGACGGGCATCCCGGTCGATGGGAGATGCTCCATCGAGGATGGCCTCGACCGCCGGAACCTGCTCATCGGCAACGCGAACCGAAACAACGGTACCGCCGCGCCGAACCGTTTCGACGTAGTAGTTGGCATCCTCTTCACTGTGGCCGGCGCTGGTCAGCGCTCCGACGATCCCGCCGGCGACGCCGCCGGCCGCGGCGCCCGCTGCCGTCGACGCGAGCCAACCTGCGGCCACCACCGGGCCGATCCCGGGAATGGCGAGCAGTCCGACACCTGCGAGCAGACCGGCTGCTCCGCCGAGTGCCGCGCCGATTCCGGCGCCTTCACCGGCATTGCTGTCATCGGCCTTGGCGTGCCGACCGACCACACTGATGTCAGCGGCGCTGACGCCCTCGGCTTCGAGGGCTTCGACCACCGACCGGGCGGTCTCGTAGTTTTCATAGGAACGCGTCAGTGTCTGAGTCATGGGAGTCTCCGATTACTGGCGGGTGATGTTGCCGCGATAGTCGACGGTGACGTTCACTTTGGCGCCGCCATGCGTGGCGCTGCCCTTCCAGACGCCATTGGCGTCCTTCGTCAGCGGACCAACCTGCGAATAGCCGTTGGCCTCGAGACGGCTCTTCGCCTGTCCTTCGGTGAAGCTATTCGCGCCTGGAAGCGGAGCATTCTTGTCCGCTTCGCCCTTGGGCGATGGTACGGGTGAAGTCGTCGCGGTCTGAGCGAGCGCACCAAAGGAGGTCGTTGCCGCGATGAGAAACGCGAGCAAAAGCTTCTTCATGTTTAAGCTCCTCGAAACTCGTGGAATGGTCCACTGAATGCATTTCGAACGAGCTGGGCGCCGTTTCTGTTCCGCCAGATTTTTGGGATCCGTAGCGACCAAACCGCGGGGCGTTTTCTTCATATGCCGGGGCAGCGCCAGGTGGCGGCCCCGAAGTCACCGGGCCTCTGGCGTTGGTCTTTCCGGCTTGACTCCTAAATCCATATGTTCTCTTTATGTTCTCGCATCCCGAGTGAGAACCATGACAGCAGCCGTGCCTCAGCGCCCGCCTGAACCAGACCCTTTTGCCGTTTCCGATGAGGAGATCGATGCGGTCCTGGAGGAAGCCAGCGGAGATTCCCGGGAGGCGATCCGGATGGTCCTCCGGGACCTGGCCGTCATGGCAGCCGACGCCGATGCAGCTTCGTCGCGCGGTTTCTTGCGCGGTCGCTTTTCGGAGGGGCGGCGCCGTCCTCCCGCCGTCGACGAAACATGAGACGGAAGGGTGAGCTGTCGCCCTCGGAGGTTGACCGTCGCTGGCCTCACCAGATCGCAGTCGAAATCCCGCCTGGCCATGGGCTCGGCATTGTCCCATCGACAGGACCCCTATCATCGCTCGCGCCACGGGGCCATGAGGTCGCTTATGACGGCAAGCGATATCGCGTGTTTTGCTTCTCCGATCCCGATCAGGCCGCGCGCTTCAGGGAGATTATGGGCGGGCTCGATTTCGATCCCCGAGATCGCGGCCGCGGAGCCTATTGGGGAACCTGGTATCGGGGGCGTGCAGCCGCCCGCGATGCCAAGCGCAGCCGATCCTGACGCGCGCTTATCATTCGACATGGTAGGTTCGGGCGAATCATCATCCAGCAGATCCTCATGAACGCCGTCGCCCCGATCAGCTATCTCGACACGCTCAATTCGGCGCAGCGGCGCGCCGTCGTTCATGGCGTGGGCGCAATAGTGTCGTCTCCGCTCCTGGTCATTGCGGGCGCCGGATCGGGCAAGACCAACACGTTGGCGCATCGGGTCGCGCACCTGCTGGTCAGCGGCGCCGACCCGCGGCGCATTCTGCTGATGACCTTCTCGCGCCGCGCGGCATCGGAGATGGCGAAGCGCGTCGAGCGCATCGCGCGGAAGGTTCTCGGCGACGGTGCCGGGGTGCTGAGCGATGCCCTCACCTGGGCAGGCACCTTCCACGGCATTGGAGCCCGGCTCCTGCGGGATTGCGCCGATCAGCTCGGCCTCGACCCGGCCTTTACCATCCATGACCGCGAGGATTCCGCCGATCAGATGAACCTCGTCCGGCATGAGCTCGGCTTCTCGAAGACCGAAGCGCGCTTCCCGACCAAGGGGACCTGCCTGGCGATCTATTCGCGCTGCGTAAACGCGGAAGCGTCCATCGAGGAAGTCCTCGGCCGGTCCTACCCCTGGTGCGTCGCCTGGGCGGCGGAGCTCAAAGGCCTCTTCGCCGCCTACGTCGAAGCCAAGCAGAGCCAGAACGTCCTCGATTACGACGACCTCCTGCTCTACTGGGCGCAGGCGATGACCGACCCGGACATCGCTGCGGATATCGGCGCGCGCTTCGATCATGTGATGGTCGACGAGTACCAGGACACCAACCGCCTCCAGTCCTCGATCCTGCTCGCGCTCAAGCCGGATGGTCGCGGTCTCACCGTGGTCGGCGACGATGCCCAGTCGATCTATTCGTTCCGCGCCGCGACGGTCCGCAACATCCTCGACTTCCCCGCCGCGTTCTCGCCCCCTGCGGAGGTCGTCACCCTCGACCAGAACTACCGCTCGACCGAAGCCATCCTCTCGGCCGCCAACGCAGTGATCGATCTGGCCACTGAACGTTTCACCAAGAACCTTTGGACGGACCGCGCCACCGGGTCCCCTCCGCAGCTCGTGCATGTTCGCGACGAGGCCGACCAGGCACGCTTCATCGCCGAGAAGGTGCTGGAGAACCGTGAGAGCGGTTCGGCGCTGAAGCAGCAGGCGGTCCTGTTTCGGGCGTCGCATCACAGCGGCCCCCTCGAGATCGAACTGACCCGTCGCAACATTCCGTTCGTGAAGTTCGGCGGGCTGAAGTTCCTCGATAGCGCGCATATCAAGGACCTTCTGGCGATACTCCGGTTCGTGGAGAACCCACGGGACAAGGTCGCCGGCTTCCGCGTGTTGCAACTTCTACCTGGCGTCGGACCGACATCGGCGCAGCGTGTCCTCGATCACATCGCACAGGCGGCCTCCCCGATCGAAGCGCTGGAGAACGCCCCTGCCCCACAGCGCGCCGGCGAAGATTGGCCCGGGTTCCTCGCCGCGGTCACCGAGATCCGCTCCGGCGGCGCTGGCTGGCCCAGTGAAATCGAGCGCGCCCGTCGCTGGTACGAGCCGCATCTCGAACGGATCTATGAGGACGCTTCCACACGGCAGGCCGATCTGGTGCAGCTCGAGCAGATCGCCAGCGGCTACCCTTCCCGGGAGCGATTCCTGACCGAACTCACGCTCGATCCCCCCGATGCGACAAGCGACCAGGCCGGGGTACCGCACCTCGATGAGGACTACTTGATCCTGTCGACAATCCATTCGGCCAAGGGCCAGGAATGGAAATCGGTCTTCGTCATGAACACGGTCGATGGCTGCCTTCCCATCGACCTAGGGACGGGAACGAGGGACGAGATCGAGGAGGAACGCCGTCTGCTCTATGTCGCGATGACGCGGGCGAAGGACGACCTTCACCTGATCGTGCCGCAGCGCTTCTTCACGTCCGGCCAATCCGGAACCGGCGACCGTCATGTCTACGCCAACCGAACGCGCTTCATCCCGAACGGCTTGCTCGGTCATTTCGAGCGGATCGCCTGGCCGATCGTCTCAGGGACAGACCCCGGCCGGACGCCGAACGCTGGCCCCAAGGTCGACGTGCGAGCCAAGATGCGGGGCATGTGGCGATGATCGCTCAGGCCGATCGCTGGCCTCATCAGATCGAAATCGAAGTTCCCCGGGCTGGGTTCGACATGATGCTCCGCGCAATCGAGACATGGTTGCAGGAATGGGAAATCCCGTACCGCATCGGATCGTCGCTCGGCGCTATAGGGCAGGTGCGCGTTTGCTTCGCGGAGGAGAAATTCGTCCGGGCATTCCGGCACTACCACGGCGGCCGGATTGACCTGAGACCCTTTTCTCCTCCGGTCTGAGGGAGAGTCCTTGGCCTGCCCCCTGAAAAGTGGTCCTCCGTGAAGTAGGCTTTTGAGCCTTTGGAGGAAGCCGCTATGGCGCAGAAGAAGCACAAGCCCGAAGAGATCGTCGCGAAGCTGCGACAGGTTGACGTGTTGTTGTCGCAGGGGCGTCCCGTTG